>NZ_JBEBOY010000041.1:0-30378 GCF_040396155.1 Tissierella praeacuta | reverse complement strand
TAATTATTGTATCGTGTTAAACTTTTTGTGTCCATACTTATATACTAACACCAAAGTTAATATCAATTATAGTAAACTTAACTGCTTTATTAATTAATAGTTTAACATTTATTGTAATAGAATTGTAAGATAATTTTAAGTTATTTAAAAGCAGATTGTGATATAATCTATTAATAAAGTGATGTTTAAAAATAGGAGGTAAGATATGAAAACAAATATTTACGTATTGTGTGGTGGAAAATCAGTAGAACATGATATATCACTTAGAAGTGCTTCAGCGATAATTAATGCTATAGATAGAGAGAAATATAACGTTTATCCAATTTATATCACTAATGAAGGTTCTTGGTGCAGTTTAGGTCTATTAGAAGGAAAAGTTAATAATCCAGATGAATTAAGACGCAATAGTTCTTCTGAAGTAGCGCTTTCAATAGGAGAATTTCTAACTAATACCCTTAAAAACAATGAAAAAAATCTAGTTTTTCCAGCTCTTCATGGTCCTAATGGTGAAGACGGTACTATACAAGGATTTCTAGAACTATTAGATATCCCCTATGTAGGAAATGAAGTTCTATCTTCTGCCATAGCAATGGACAAATCCGTTACTAAAGACTTATTTTCCAAATATGGTATTCCTCAAGTAGATTATATTGCTGTTAAACTACATACTTGGAAAGAAGATGAAGAAAAATCTTATGAAACAGTTGAAAAAGAAATTGGCTACCCATGTTATGTAAAACCATCTAATGGCGGCTCTAGTGTAGGTATTAGCAAGGCTGAAACCCGAGAACAACTAAAGAAATCTTTTAAAGAAGCTTTTGTTTTTGATAATAAAATAATCATTGAAAAAGAGCTAGTTGCTCGAGAAATGCAAATTTCTGTAGTAGGCAATGATTATCCAAAAGTTTCTGTACCTGGTGAATTTATTATGGAGAGAGCTTTTTTTGACTATAATGCTAAATATATAGATGGTAAATTGATACCTGTAATACCAGCTAGATTAGAACCAGAGATTAGTGACAAAGTAAGAGAAACTGCAATCAATGCTTTTAAGATATTAAGCTGTCATGGTCTTGCTAGAGTAGATATATTTGTTACAGATGAAAATGAAATATTTGTTAATGAAGTAAATACTATGCCTGGTTTTACAGCTGTAAGTATGACTCCAGTTTTATGGGGAGCTACTGATGGCACTACTTATGAGCAGTTAATTGAAAGGTTAATTGAATTATCTCTAGAGAGATATGAACAAAAAAAAGCTATAGTAAATATGAGGTGAAAATTTTGATAACAAGAAGTCTAAGAGAAGTCCAAAAAATGTGTGGTGGATCTGGATTACAAAACCAATATGAAGATATTATGATTAAAGGTGTTTCTACAGATTCAAGAAGTATAAGTTCTGGTCAATTGTTTATACCCCTAGTAGGAGAAAATTTTAATGGACACGATTTTATTACTATGGCCATGGGAAAAGGTGCTGTAGCAAGCTTATGGAATAAAAGTGAGCCTATACCAAATAGTGACTTCCCTTTTATATTCGTTGATGACACAACGGCAGCTCTTCAACAACTGGCAAAATCCTATCGTGAAGAATTAAATACAAAAGTAATAGGTATTACAGGAAGTAATGGAAAAACTTCTACTAAAGACATCCTAGCAAGTCTTTTAAAAACCCAGTATAAAACCCATAAAACCATAGGTAATTTTAATAATTATATTGGATTGCCTCTTACTATTTTGTCTATGGATGAAGATACAGAGATGGCAGTTCTTGAAATGGGAATGGATAATTTTGGACAAATTGAATTATTAACTTCTATTGCTAAACCTGATGCCGCTGTAATTACTAATATAGGCGAGGCACATTTAGAGGGTTTAAAAACTAGGGAAAATATTGCAAAAGCGAAACTAGAAATATTAAAAGGATTAAAACCTCATAATCTCTTCCTTTATTATGGAGACGATTCTATGTTAAAAAAAGAAGTGGACAATGTTGCTGCTGATTATGAAGTTAAAACCTTTGGTACTGAGAAATCTAATGATTATCAGCCTAAGGTAATCTTTATAAATGAAACTGGAGATTCTTTCTTTTTAAAGGAACCAGTTTCACCTGAATTCTTTTTACCTATGTTAGGAGAGCATCAAGTACTTAATGCCACAGCAGCCATAGCAGTAGCTCAATATTTCGGTATTTCTTTCGAAAATATTAAAGAAGGTCTTTTAAATGTGGAAAAGACTGGAATGAGAAATGAATTAGTAAAAGGAAATGGATTTACTATTTTAAACGATTCTTATAAATCCAACCCATCTTCTGTTTTAGCAGCATTAGATACTATGTATTCTATGTCAGGATACAGTCAAAAGATTGCTGTTCTCGGTGATATGTTAGGTATAGGAGATAATGAAGTAAATATGCATAAAGATATTGGTTTAAAAATCAATCCTAAAGAAATTGATTATATATTTACTTTTGGCGACTTAGCAGAATATATTGCTGATACTGCTAAACCTAGATTTGATAAAAATAAAGTCTTGTCCTTTAATAGTAAATCTGACTTAATTAAAAAGGTTAAGGAAGTCGTAAAACCTAATGCCTTGGTTTTAGTAAAGGCCTCAAGACCTTTAGCAATGGAAGAAGTAGTTGAGGCTTTAGTTAATTAAGAATAATAATGCTGTAACAATTCTTTATTTTGTTACAGCATTATTTTTGCCATCATAGTTGTTATATACAAAAGTCTTTTCAAGAGAATATATCTTCACTATCCTTTGTATTAATGTCTACCTCACTACTTTTCAGTGTTTTTTAATCTTAGATTGGTTATTAGACAATATCTCCTCTGTTAAATCATCTATTGTGTATTTTTTTACACCTAATACCTAGTTATATTGAAACTCTCAAGACCTTTAGCAATATAAGAGCTTTCATTAATTAAAAAAATATATTATTCATAATAACCACCTGGAAATAATTATATAAATATCAAAAATATTGTTAAATTATAAATTAATGGGTATATAAGAAATGAGACAACCTATTTTAGTTACAAACAATATTATAAAAGGATGGTGGAGGTTATGAAAAAAATTTTTACTGCATTAACATTATCTTTATTATTAATAGGTTTTAGCACTGGGTTTGTCTATGCTGAAACTGATATTATCCCCAAGGATGTCAACGAAGTTCTCAAAGAATTGGAGAAAATACCAGATAGTCTAACAAATATTAAAGAAGACATCAATAATCCTGAACTAGAGAACGCCATTGAAGAGGTCTTAGAACTTCAAGAGGATACTCCTTCAACCCTAGAAAAAATAGATGCATTCTATGAAAGGAGTTCCAAGATAGTAAAAAACATAGCAGATATCGTAGAAAGACAATATAATGGTAAAAAACAACTTGTTCTAAATACAAAGGAAGTTTATGAATTATCTGCTGAATTACAGAAAAATTTAACAAGTACTAGATTAGAAATGACAGATATTATTAAAGATAAAGATAGAAAAATTGATGCGCAAACCTATACTGAAATACGAAAAACTACTGATACCTTAAAGAAGGAAATCAAGGAAAACGATTATATTATAGGTGAAATAGCTAAGGAAACTAAAAATTATATAGTATTAGTAAAGAATAAAAACTTTAAAGGTGCAATAAAATCATTTGAGAAAATATTATCTCTCCAAGACCAACAGATTAAATTACTTAAAATTATAAACAAAAATGTAGAAACTCTTAACAATATACTTATAAATGCTTAATAAAAATCCACTGGTATTTTAAAATACCAGTGGATTTTTATTAAGCATTTAAGGAAATCTGGAAAGTTTAATTGAACTATGAGATTATTCATAATATAAGTATTAAATTTCTAATATATTCTGTAATTATCAAAAAAGCTATTGAATTGTACGTACATTTATATTAATATAAATGTACGTACAATTATAGAGGAGGTAATATTATGAAAAAAATTGCCATTCTAGGTAGTAGTGGAGGAAATCTTTATAATTTAGGAGGAAAGGAACCTCTTAAACTACTTGGAGAAATTGAAACACAATGTAAATCGGCAGGTATTGAAATTAAAGAAATTCAATTTATTGGAGCTAAAGCTTCAATGGACAATGTAAATAAGGATACACCTACTAGGCTATATACTTGGGATTCTGCCCAAAATAAAATAGCTTCCTCTGAAGAAAAATCTCTTTCAGAAATTAACACTATGTCAGAAGAAAAGGATATGGCCATAGCAAAAAAGATTAATGATGAAAAAATAGATGGTCTAATTTTAATGAGTTCTGATCCACAGAATACAAATAAACATTCAATTAAAGCAGCAATAAATAAGAAAATTCCTATAGTAGGTACTGGCGGTACATCTATGGCTACTATCCAATCCTTAGGAGGCAATGTTATCGCCACTTCTGGTACTACTGGTACAACAAATAGAACTAGAGCTGTAGCTTCTGTACAATCTTTAAGTAAATATTGGGGAATTAAATACAAGCCAACTATAGGAGGTTCCTCAAGTAGTATAGATTCTACAGATGATAATGTATTCCAAAGAATTAGTTTTAGGGGAATAATGATGTCTGCACTGCCTGGATTTATTGCAATGGCATTAGTTCTTGCATTAAGCAAAATTCCGGCATTTAGTAGTCTAGGCGATATATTTAATATCTTAATCCAAGGTCTACCTGTTATAGTAGCTGCAATCGCAGCAAAACAAGTATCTGGGCTTGATGAAGTTGGAATAGTTGCCGGTGTAATTACAGGTATGCTTTCCTCTAAAGGCGGATTAATTGGAGGACTAATAGGTGGTATCTTAGCGGGTATCCTAGCTATCTATTTAATTAGACTTGCTTTAAGTTGGAATTTTCCAGGAACAACAGCTAATATAGTTTCTGGAGGGTTATCTGGGCTAATTGCTGGATTAATAGTTTATTTCTTAATATCACCAATTACTCTAATGCTAGGTAATGGTATACGATCAATAATTGAAGCCACAGTTAACTTTAGTCCAATTCTAGCTGGTGGAGTAGCTGGATTATTGATTTGGCCTGCAATAATAGGAGGAGTATATCATGCAGCAATACTGCCAATTGTTTTATTAGAAATGGAAACAACTGGAGCAAGTTTCTTAGGAGCTATTGATATGACAGGATTAGTAATGGTTTCAGCAGGCATTACTTTAGCCAATATTCTATTTCCAAAGCAAAAATCTGAAGCGGCTATTGCAGCACCAGGATTTTTCATTAATATAGCATTTGGTACATTTGTTGAAGCAGCATATCCTTTTATGTTTTCAGATAAATTAGTATTTGTAGGTGCAATAATATCAGCTGCATTATCAGGTATATCAGTAGGATTATTTAATCTTCATGGTACTGCCTATGTACCTTCCATTACTGCGCCGGCACTATCAAATAACCCATTTGGATTCTTAGTTAGTATGTTAGTAGGATTAATTTCATCTTTTATAATTACAGTAATAGCTAATAAAATTAATAAATCAAAAATCAATAAGGAGGCATAATATGTTTACATCAGATATGGAAAGTAAAAGAAAAAGAGGTTTAAACAAAGTTTTAAATGCAATAAAATTACATGGAGGAACTACAATATTAAGTACAGGAATAACTGGAGATGATGCAAGACTTGCAAAAGCAGTAGTTGACTCAGGAGTAAAATTAATAGAACCTAATCATCCAGCAGTAGCTTTGGCAAGAGGATTTAAAGGTGTTACAAATATGCATGATGCAGAACAAATACGTCATGAGTTACCAATTATTGAAATGATAAAAGTTACTGAAGGTGTAAGAAATGTAGTGGGTCAAGATGTATTTATAACTGTAGGAATACCAGGTGGTTTCCATGAATTAGTACCAGTAGAAATATCAGATGAAGTCTTTATTGACTTATCTAAAGCAGGTGCTGATGGACTTCACATCCATAAATCTAGTTTAAAGGATTTAGAAGAAGTAGTAAATAAAGCTCATAAATATGGACTGCTTATAGACGCATATATTGGACATCCTGATGACCTGCATACTTTTGGATTACCCGCTAGAACTCCTGAAGAAGTCGCTAAAGTTGCTAAGGATATGGAAAGTATAGGGGTTGACTTTATAGGGCTTATGACTGGAATGAGCTACGAAGGAGCGGATGCTGGGGAAATTCATCCAGTTGTTAAAGAAAGACTCCACGCTTTAGTAGAATCAGTAAAGGTTCCTACATTGGCAGAAGGTGGTATAAATCTAAGTAATTTTAAAGCATTTTCAAATACAGGAGTTAATATTCTAGTAGTGGGTACTGCCATTGATGATGCAGCAAGAATGGCTGTACAAGATGTAGTTAAAAGATTTATCTAATAGTAAATAAAAAAGACTGTGAACTAGCATATAAATAGATGCTAGTTCACAGTCTTTTTTATATAGATTCCAAAATACTATTTTAGAATACTTCCATAAAATCCTTTTATACTCTCGGCATACTTGCAAAAAACACATATTTTGCCCCTATGTAATAGCTTTCAACAAAATATAATGGTTTCTTATTATCGGTGTATACAACACATTTCATTTTCAACATTGGTGAATCTTTTTTTATTTTTAAATGATGGCTATATTCTTTAGGGCATCCTTCAGCTTCCAAATATAGATTTCCATAATCCAATTTCAAATTATAATGTTCTTCATAAATTTTATATAAAGAAGTATCACTATAAACTAGTTTATCTAAATCAGGACATAACCTTTCAGACACATAAGATATTTCATAGCACATAGGCTCATTATTAGCCAATCTTAATCGTTCAACCCTATAAACCTTTTCATCATCTATTATTTCAAGATAGTCTTTTACCTTGCCATTAGGTGTTTCAAGACTAAGATTTAATATTTTGCTAGATGGTACTAACCCCATATATATCATCTGCTCTGAAAAACTTTCTAAAGAAGTAAGTTTATATCTAGAC
This sequence comes from Tissierella praeacuta, assembly GCF_040396155.1. Lineage (GTDB taxonomy): Bacteria > Bacillota > Clostridia > Tissierellales > Tissierellaceae > Tissierella > Tissierella praeacuta_A. Next base: position 23,404 of record NZ_JBEBOY010000041.1, on the reverse strand, counting down.
TTAGGATTATTTACAAATGTACCTTTTCCTGCCTGCCTATGGACATATCCCTCTTGTGCTAATTTCTGCAATGATTTTCTAATGGTATCTCTACTTACATTATACTCCTCCATAAGCTCATACTCTGATGGTAATTGAATTCCTTCTAGCCATATATTATTTTCAATATTTTCCTTAAACTTATTATATAACTGTATATATAAGAATTCTTTTTTCTCTGTCAATTTTCACACCCACTTTATATCCTAATAAAATACCCTACTTGATATCTTGAAAACACCAGTGGATTATATAATATTATAATGCCATATGTTTGTCAATAATTGTATATATTGTCAACACTATAGTAAAATATCGAATTCATTTCTTCTAATTCCTCTCTAATAAATATATTAAAAAGAGAAAATACTATGATATAATATTGATATGAAAATATAAGTAGTAAAAAGGAGAAAATCATGGCAGAAAAAGTAATATTAGGTATGAGTGGAGGAGTTGATTCATCGGTTTCTGCTTTATTACTTAAAGAAGCAGGTTATGATGTTATTGGACTCTTTATGAAAAACTGGAATGAGAAAGATGAAAGCGGTGTATGTACAGCCACAGCTGATGCTGATGATGCTAGGGAAGTAGCTAACCAATTAGATATTCCATTTTACACTATAAATTTTGAAAAAGAATATTGGGATAGAGTATTTACTTATTTCTTAGATGAATACAAAAAAGGAAGAACTCCAAACCCAGATATTATGTGTAATCAAGAGATAAAGTTTAATGCATTTTTAGATTATGCTTTAAATTTAGAGGGAGATTATATAGCTATGGGTCATTATGCACAAGTGGAAAAAAGATCCGATGGCTATTATCTTATTAGAGGAAAAGATAATAATAAAGACCAATCCTACTTTTTATCGAGAATAGGACAAAAAGCTCTTTCTAAGACAATATTCCCTATAGGTCATTTAGAAAAAAAGGAAGTTAGACATCTTGCAGAAAAACACAATTTATATACTGCTAAAAAGAAAGATTCTACTGGAATTTGCTTTATAGGTGAAAGGGATTTTGATGAGTTCTTAGATAAATATCTTTTGGCAAAAGAGGGAGATATTATAGATGTAGAGGGAAGTAGAATAGGCAGACATAGCGGACTTATTCATTATACATTGGGACAAAGGAAAGGAATAGGTATTGGAGGAGTTGGAACAGGAGAACCTTGGTTTGTCGTTGGAAAGAATATAAAGGAAAACATACTTTATGTAGCCCAAGGAGATAACAATCCTGCACTTTATTCCACTTCACTAATTGGAGAATCACCTTCTTGGATATTAGAAAAAACTCCAGATATGCCCTTAAAATGTACAGCAAAATTTAGATATAGACAGTCTGATATACCTGTAACTGTCAATATATTGGAAAATGGAAAACTTCATATAAAATACGATAACCCTGTAAAGGCAGTAACCCCCGGTCAAGCAGCAGTATTATATAAAGATGAAGTGTGTCTTGGCTCTTGCATTATAGAGTCCATAGAACCATTGGATAAAAAATATCTATATTTAAATATCTAAAAATAAGTATCAAAAATGGTAACCATTTTTGATACTTATTTTTCTATATTACCTTTATAATATCTCCTTCTTTAATAAGTCCGCCTTTTAGAACCTTAGTAAAAATTCCTTCCTTGGGCATCACGCATTTACCAACCTTTTGAGCTATTGCACATCCTGTATGACATTCCTTACCTATTTGAGTAACCTCTTGTATTGTTTCTCCTATGATTAACTTTGTACCTACTGGAAGCTCATAAAGAGTTATCCCCTCAGTAGTTATGTTTTCTGCAAAATCTCCTGATACTAAGCCATCCACACCTTGTTCTTCCATTTTTTCAAAGCTTTCAACGCCTAAAAGGCTTACTTGTCTATGCCAATTTCCTGCATGAGCATCATTTTCTAATCCAAAATCTTCAATAAATAGTCCTTCCTTTATTGGCTCCTTAACTACTCCTTTTTTATCTGAAATATTTATGGATACCACTCTGCCTTTTACTTCTTTACTCACATAATCACCTGTTTTTCCACCTGTTTTCTTAATAAGCCTTACACCTTCAATTACCATATCCTTATCAACAGCCTTACTCATATCATATATAGTTAAACAAGCAAGAGATACAGCGGTCAATGCCTCCATCTCAACTCCAGTTTTACCTACAGTCTTTACCTCAGATTCAACCTCAATAGCATCATCTAATACATTAAATCTAATATCTGCACCTGTGAGAGATATATTATGACACATTGGAATTAAATCACTGGTTTTCTTAGCTCCCATTATTCCGCCTATTTGGGCTACAGATAAGACATCACCTTTTTTTATAAGCCCCTCCTTAATTTTTTGGATGGTTTCTCTTTTCATCCTAATTCTTCCTCTTGCTATTGCCTTTCTCCTAGTATCTTCTTTTTCTCCAACTTCAACCATATGGGCTCTTCCATATTCATTAAAATGTGTAAATTCCATTGTTTATCCCCCTATTTGATTCATATTTCTACTTATATATTTTCCATCTTCTAGATGGTGAGATTCTTCTTTCTGGCTTATAGAGTCAATTATTAATTTCTTTATATCTTGCCCATTTTTTAGTGCTTCCCTTATATCTATCTCTCTATTAGAGTGAAGGCATAATTTCAGTTGTCCCTTAGATGTTAATCTTACCCTATTGCAGTTAGCACAAAATTTACATGATATGGGATTTATTATACCTATCTTTCCTTTTCCTTTAAGCAGCTTATAATATACTGCTGGTGAAGACTTATCTTCCCTTGGGATAGGTATCAACTCCTTGACCTTCTCTAATATAATATCGTTAGAAATAAATTTTTCTTTAGCCCATCCTGCCGCTTCTCCTATTGGCATTAATTCTATAAATCTTAAATCAATCTCCTCTTTTTCAGTTAGTTCCACAAAAGAATCTATCTCATTATCATTAAATCCACCTATGAGTACAGTATTTATTTTTATTGGGGTTAAGCCTACATTTTTTGCCTCTTCTATACCTTCTAAAACATTTTTAAGTTTCCCACCTCTAGTAATTAGCCCATATTTCTTTTCGTCCATAGTATCTAAACTTATATTTACTCTTTTTAGACCAGCTTCCTTTAATTCCTTAGCATATTCTTTAAGAAGCAATCCATTTGTAGTCATAGCTAAATCTTTAACTCCATCAAGTTTGGATACTTTAGATATTAAATCTATTATACCTTTCCTTACAAGGGGTTCCCCCCCAGTAAATCTTATTTTATTTACACCTAATTCTACAAAACTTTTTGTTATTTCGTATACTTCTTCTAATGTCAACATTTCTTCATGAGAAAATTTAGAAACTCCCTTTTCTGGCATACAATATTTACACCTTAAATTACACCTATCTGTCAGGGAAATTCTAAGATAGTTTATTTCTCTTCCAAAAGAATCTTTCATCTAATCACCTTTTTTATTTTTTCGTTTTCCAATGCCAGCAGAAACCCATATACTAAACTCATATAAAAACACCATTGGTAAAGCCAATAATATTTGTGATACAACATCTGGTGGTGTTAGTATAGCCGCTAAAATAAATATTAATAAAATTACTACTTTTCTATATTTCTTCAATGTTTTTGCAGTAATAAGATTCAATTGTGTTAATAATATTATCAATAATGGTAATTCAAACACTAATCCAAATGAAAATAACATTGAAGAAACAAAACTTAAATAGCTATCAAAAGAAAATAATGGAGTTATCTGCTTCATAGAAACTTGAGTAAAAAAATCTATAGTTAGTGGAATTATTACTAAATATGCAAATGTCACACCTATTAAGAAAAACATTATACCCATATATAAAGAAAAGAGCAAATACCTACGTTCATTTCTTTTAAGTCCTGGTTTTACAAATAACCATATTTGCATTAAACTTATTGGTGAAGAAATTATTATTCCAACTATTACAGCAATTTTAATATAGGCTACAAAGAGTTCTGGTGGACTTAGATAAATAAATTCCAATTTTTTTGCAGGCTTAACTATATATTCAACCATTATATCAATATATTTATAACCTAAAAAAGAGCCTAATATTATAGCTATAAAAATTATAATAATTCTTTTTCTTAACTCACTCAAATGCTCTACAAGAGTAAGCTGTTTATCTTCCATAAAATACCCTCCTAAAGTCGATTGTCTCTATCTATTCCTTATCCTTATTATCTACATCAACCTTTTCACCTTCAGATATTTTATTAGCGTGATTTTTGAACTTCTCCTATTACACTACCAAAAGCCTTTCCTATTTTAGGCAATTTTGATGGTCCAAAAACTACTAAAGCAATTCCAAGAATTAATACTAATTCTGTTGCCCCTATTTTACCAAACATATCTATCCTCCTTACTAATACTATTTCCTTAAAAATTTTTCTTCTATAAGATTTACTATATCCAATGTCTGATCAAAATTAAATTGCGGTATATTATTCTTTAATGGAAAATCTGTAACTATTCCAAATAATTCATCCTCTTTTGAAATAAGATTTTCTGAAATAGCCTTTCTAACTACTTCTAACTTAAGCTTATTCTCTTTTTTATATCCTTCAGTTATAATAATATCTACATCTTGAATTTGGCCAATTATATTATCTAATTCTATTTCTTTCTCTAGCTTCTCTACTTTAGCCATTTTAACTGGAGAGGATATAATAACAATATCTGCTCCTGCTTGTCCATGTTTCCATGTATCCTTTCCTGGCTGGTCTATTTCAAAATCACCCATATGATGCTTTATTGTTGCCACTTTATATCCTCTGTTTTTCAGTTCTTCTATTATCTTACAAATAATAGTAGTTTTCCCTGTATTGGACTTACTTCCAACAATCGAAAATACAGGTATCATTTTATTCTACCTCCGGATAATTTAATATCTCAACTTCTATCTTATCTCCATTTTTATAAGGACCAGTACCAGCCTTTATATAAAATAATGAGTTAGTACCTGATAAGGATGATAAAATTCCCGAACTATGCTTGCTAGGAAGTTTAGTAAAAAATTCTCCATCTCTATAATAAGTTATAGCCCTAACATATCTATTTTGATTGCTTACTTTAGTAAACTGGCTTTCCAATGTTGATTTTACTTTCATTAAATTGTATTTATTTTTTCCCATAAATCTAAGTATAGTTGGTCTTACAAACTTTTCAAATGTTATACTTGCTGCTGCAGGATTACCAGATAATCCAAATATTAATTTATCTTCATATTTTGCCACTGCAATAGGTGTTCCTGGCTTCATACTTACTTTCCAAAATAGAATTTCTCCTCCTATTTCTTGAAAAGCCTCTTTAACTAAATCTGCATCCCCTACAGAAACCCCACCAGTTGTTATGACCATATCTGCTAATTCTAAACTAGACTTTAATTTATCTTTTATATCTTTGATTTTGTCATTACACATTCCCAATATTATAGGCTCTCCGCCTAGTTTCTTAACTTGTGCTGCTATAGTATAGGAGTTACTATTTCTGATTTTTCCCTCTTTAGGTATCTGGTCAATATCTACTAATTCATCTCCAGTGGCTAAAATAGCTATTTTAGGCTTCGAATAAATTTTCACCATAGTTCGTCCTAATGTTGCCAATATTCCTATATCAGCTGCACCAATAATATGCCCCTTCTTAAGAACCATATCTCCAACTTCTATATCTTCTCCCATTTTTACAATATTTGAATTGGGCTTAATATAGTTAAATATTTTAACTTCTTTATCTGTAAATTCAGTATCCTCATACTTAATTATAATATTTGCACCTTCAGGTATCTTAGCTCCTGTCATAATCCTTATAGCTTGGCCGTTTTCTATTTTCTTAGAACTTACATATCCCGCTGGAATAAAGTCTATTACCTCAAGAACTACAGGATTTTCTTTACTTGCATCTTTTATGTCTTCAGATTTTAGAGCATATCCATCAAGAGGCGACCTATCAAATGGAGGCATATTAATATCAGATATTATATCCTCTCCTAGAACATATCCTAAACTCTCTAATATTTTAATATCTATTATACTTGTCTTTATATCTTGACTCAAAAGTATTTCATTTGCCTTCTCTATAGATATATTAGTTAGCAATTTTCTTCCTCCTTAATTCTTTCCAAAATGACAATCTGGGAAAGTACAGACATTGCAGCTTAAACATTGACCTCCATAACCTAATCTTGTAATGTCTTTACGTGAAATATCCTCTCCTGCAAATACCCTTGGCAGCAATAAATCAAATGCTGTAGTATGCGCAAACATTACACATCCCGGAAGTCCCATTAAAGGAATATTATCTAAATAAGATAAAAGCAACATAGCTCCAGGCAGTACTGGAGTACCATATGATACTATATTAGCTCCTGTTGACTTAATTGCACCGGGAGTTTTATCATCTGGGTCCACTGACATTCCACCTGTAACTACTATGAATTCTGCTCCCATATCTTTGGATTTAATTATCTCATCTTTAATTATCTCTAATTCATCTGGAACTATGGTTTTATAGAAGATCTCTGAATCAAAGGAATTAATTTTACTCTCTATAACTGGTCCAAATTTATCTTCAATTCTACCTTTATATACTTCGGAACCAGTAATAATTAATGCAGTTTTTAACTTTTTAAAGGGTTTAACCTCAAATATTGGTCCTTTCTCCCTAAGGATCTTTTCTGCCATATTAATTTTTTCCTTTTCAATAGTTAGAGGAATTACTCTAAATCCACCTATTAAATGTCCTTCTTCAATTAGTCTATTTCCATGTATAGTAGCTAAAATCATATCTCCCAAATCATTTATTTCATCTAGTACTTCTCTATTTATTTTTAATAATCCCTTATGTTTTGGCATTACATTAACTTTGCCTTCTTTTGGTTCAGTAAAATAAATCCCATCACCACAAATTAATTTTCCCACAGCTATGGCTGCATCATCTTCATGGAGCATATTTTCATCCATTTCAAAAATATATATATGCTCTTTTCCTATTCTAAGAAGCCTCTCTATATCTGATTCCTGTATAATATGCCCTTTCTTAAATGCTACTCCCTTAAACTCACCTGGCACTATTTCCGTTATATCATGACCTAATACCATACCAACAGCTTCTTCTACCTTTACTACCTTCATCTTAGTCACCTCTTGGATAAGTTTATATTAATTTTTTTATCATTTGAAAATTTAATAATATCTTAAATATTTTAATTATATCACAATAAAATATCTATTGTCTCTTTAAACTACTTACCAATTTTTCATATTTTTTTCTTATTGCTTTTGCCAGATTTTATACAGGATAAACAGAACTTAGTAGTTTCACTGGATGTAATTATCTGATTACATCCAATACATTTTCGCTTAGTACCTTTAGTAAGCATCTCCGGTTCTATTGATATAAAATCATTTAAACTCTTAGATTTCAATTTTAATGATTTATAATAGCAAACTTCAGTACATAGTCCACAGCCAGTACAAGCTTCCTTTATTAAAAATATCTCTATATCATTTCCTTCTTCTTTATATTTTAATGCTCCCATGGGACAAAGGAGTACACAAGCCTTGCAAAAATTACATACTCCCTCTAAATATGGTTTGGAATAATCCATCATTTCAATATCATCTAATCCTTTGTTTTTTTCTTCATTAAAAATTGTAATTAATATTGGATATTTTGAAGCCGTTGGATTTTGAACTACTTTTCTTGACTTTTTTTCTTCATCATTAGATCCTAATATGTATTTAATTATGGAATTAGGTAATTTTCTAGCTGATTTAAAAGCTGAAACTAAAAATTCTCTTCTCTCATCATCAATGGTTATATCATTCGATATTTTATTTTTCTTGATCTCTGGTATAGTCTCAACATGTTTTATAGAGTTACCTAATAGATTTAAAGCTTTCTCAATTTTTCTCACTTTCTCCATATTGTCTAAATAAAGTTTAACACCATTTTCTACTACACATTTTTGACATATATCTTGGGAAAAAACCATATTTGTTTCAAAAGGTAAAATATCTATACCTAATATAAACTCCAAGGTCAAACTTCCCAAACAAGGCACTATGAAAATATTATTTGATATATTATTGTTTTTTCTACAAGTTAATGCTACCTTACTATTTATTTTTCCACTTTGTTTTATATGATTATATAGATTTAATTCTGTTGGTTCCTGAATAGATATAGCTCCATTGGGGCAAGCTGATGCACAAAGACCACATTGAATACAGTTATCCTTAAAATTAATCTCCGAGTTTTCAATATTTATTCCATCTGTTGGACAGGAATCAATGCATTTACTACATTTACTTAAAGGAGAACGTACTTTTGAACAACGTTGCTCATTTATAAATATTGGTCCCATCCTAGATGTAACAGCATCTACTATTCTTTCAATTTTTAGCATTTTTATCTCTCCATATTAGTTGAATAATTCTACAATAATTTACAAAATGTCTTTATCTATGATAGTATTGTATGTATTTTACTTTGTCAACAAACTAATCAATTTAATAATTAAATAGTTAAAGAACAAGGCACTAATATTAGTACCTTGTTCTTATGTTATTATAATTTTTAGCCTTTATTAGCATCTCTATGAGGAACGATTACAATAGAAGGCTTTGTTGTAGGTTCTGGTATACCAACTGTAGTATTAATATTTCCATACTTTTTCCTTAATTCTTCAATATTATCATAATGTAAAGCTCTCACTGGACATGAACCTACACATGCTGGATCTTTACCTTGTATTATTAAATCTACACAAAAATCACATTTTCCCATTTTCTTTTCATCTGGATTAAATGTTGGAGCACCATATGGACATGCCTGTTCACAAGCACGACACCCTATACATACTTCCTTATTAACTAAGACAATACCGTCATCTTTTCTTTTATACATAGCTCCTGTTGGACAGGCTTCAACACATGCCGCATTTTCACAATGATTACAAGCCATAGAAGTAAAATACGAAAATACATCATGACTTATTCCATTTCCTTCTTTTTTATAGTCTCCTCCATTAACCTCAGTAACTTTTCGAAACAATTGTCCTAAATCCAAATCATTTTTATCTTTACATGCAACTTGACATGCCTTACATCCCATACATATATTTTGTTCTATACAAAATCCTAACTGTTTAACCATAATAACTCCCCCTATCTCAAAAACTTTATTTAAGCTTTTTCTACTTGAATTAAATTTGTATGCTGTGGATTACCTTTTGCAAGAGGAGTAGGTCTATGGGTTGTTAGAGTATTTATACTGCCTCTAATATCCACTCCCTCTTCGTTAGGTGTCCACCAAGCTCCTTGGGGAATACTTGTGACTCCAGGTATGATTCTATTTGTAACCTTAGCTGGTAATTGAACTATTCCACGATCATTAAATGCTTTAACCATATCTCCATCTTTAATATTTCTTTTATCCGCATCAATAGGATTAATCCAAATTGACTGTGGTTCTACTTCTTCACCCCATGGATTATTATCATGGATAGAGTGACAGCGTCTCTTAATATGATGTCCTATACATTGCAACGGATATTTTTTAGTAAGTGGATCCTCTGGTCCTTCCCAAGATGAAATATACTTTGGTATTGCAGGAATTTCTTTTGGATCCTTCATATCATATAATCTCTGAGAAAATATTTCTATTTTTCCTGATGGAGTTGGGAATGGATTGTTTTCTGGATCATCTATTTGTTCTTTAAATGCTACATATGGTTCATCATAAGACCATTTGTATATTCCTCTCTTCTTGAATTCCTCATAGCTTGGAAATTCAGGATATTTTTCTTGAATTCCTTCTACTACCCATTTACACCAATCTTCCATTGTTTCTTTACCTTCAGTGAATTCATCCTTTATTCCTAATTTATCTGCTACTTCAACTAACCAATCATATTCAGATCTACATTCAAATGGAGGTTCTACAACTTTGTTAGCATAAACAACAAAATCACCATTAGCCCAAGGTGTAGAAATATTATTTCTTTCAAAGAAAGTATCTCCAGGAAGTAAAATATCTGCAAACTTAGCACTAGGAGTCATAAATATATCACTAACTACAATGAATTCTACTTTGCTTTCATCTGACAATATCTCGGCAGTTTTATTACAGTCAGAATGTTGATTTATTAAAGCATTACCTGCTAAGTTAAGTATCATTTTTATATTGCTAGGAAGTTTATCAACTCCTCTTACACCATCTTTGGAGGTCATTTTAGTTCCTCTAACAATTGCATCTGTCCACATAAATACAGATATCTTTCCGGCAAATGGATTTTCAGGTACCGAAACACTTGGGATACTTTGTCTTCCTGCATATCCAGAACCTGATGCCCAGCCACCATTTATACCTACATTACCTGTCATAGCAGCTAATAATGTTCCTGATCTAACTGTTTGTTCCCCATAAGCATGTCTTTGAGGTCCCCATCCTTGAATTAAGGCCGCTGGCTTCGTAGTAGCATATTTTTTTGCTAACTTTACAATAGTATCTGCTGGAACCTTTGAAATCTTTTCTGCCCAGTCTGGTGTCTTAGGCATTCCATCTTTTTCTCCTAAAACATAAGACTTATAGGATTCTTTACCATCAATACCTTTTGGCATATGTTCTGCATCAAATCCTATAGCATATTTATCTAGGAATTTTTGATCATGCAAATTTTCTGTAATCATTACATAAGCCATGGCATCCATTACAGCACTATCAGTTCCTGGAAGTAATGGAATCCATTCGTCAGCTAATGAAACTGCTGTATCACTATATCTTGGGTCTACAACAATTATCTTAGCTCCAGCTTCCTTTGCTCTCCTTAAATGATACATTGTAGTACCAAAAACAGTCTCTGCTGGATTATGTCCCCATAGTATAATGAGTTTAGAATTTACCCAATCATCAGGAGTATTTCCAGTGCTTCCTGTTCCATAAGTATAAGGAGTAGCCGTAGCAGTAGCTGCTGTACTGTAAGTATTATAAAAATCTAAAAAACCAACATCTAGTGCTAATAGCCTTTTACCTAAGTTCATTGCCTGTATACAAGCATTATAGCCCCAAGCATAATTTACATATCTAGATGCAGGTCCATATTTCTCTTTAATTCTCTTAGCTTCACTTGCAATAGTATCTATTGCTTCTTCCCAGGAAATCCTTTCAAATTTACCTTCTCCTCTTTTTCCTACTCTTTTCATTGGGTATTTTAATCTATCTGGATGAAAGTAGGTTTGACGATAAGCTCTTCCTCTAACACAAGCTCTTATTTGTGGTGTCTTAGGATCATCTGATTCCTCATCGGTACTAAGTCTTATTACCACACCATCTTTGACATGTGCCTTTATTACACATCTACCTCCACAATTATTAGTTCCTGCTGTAGGTATTACAGAGACTCCTTCTTCAATTTTTATTTCTGGTTCTGCGTCATCACTTAATCCTGCTTCTTCTTCCTTTAACGCCTTAGGGGTACATCCTGTTAAAGCTAAAGCACCGCCTGCTAGAGCACTAATCTTTAAAAAAGCCCTACGTGATAAACTTAATTTTTCTGCTAAACTTGACATCTTAATTCCCCCTTATTTCTCAAGGTAGTATTATATAATATCTTTAATTAAATATAATAAAACATTACTAATCATTGATTTATAACAAAGTATCAAAACTGGATATTATATCTTCTAATAATTCTCTATCCATCTTTACATACTCTACAAGAAACAATCCTATACCCTTATAAAAAGGTTCCTCTGTATTATCAGTTAATTTATTAGAAAATTCATCAATCCAAACTAAAGGATGTCTATCTAAAAATTCTTTCTGTCCTATAGTAATATTTTTAAACTCATCTATACTACCTTCTCCCAATGATCTAATACTCTTATTTATTAAAATAGACATGAATTCTAACTCAAATCCAATATGATCATCTGGTTCTTTATTTATTTTTGTTGTAACTACTTTCCATCTTTTATAAAACTCTCTTACTGCTAAAGTATGTTCATCAAATATGATTTTTTCTTTACTTAAATATACGGATTCCCATGGTGGTACATGTACATGTCCTGGTCCTATAAAGAGTCTATTATATTCTGAATTCAATTTATCAATTTGCTTTTTAGTTAGGTTATCTACATTTCCTATAAATTGTGACAATAAATATATTCCCTGATTATGATCCTCCATACCTTCTCCTAATTGTTCAAATATCTTAGTCTTTGATGCTTCTCTAAATCTATCTATATCAGGTTCCATATAAAAAGATTTCCCTAAAAAATCATATAACCATTGTCTAGTTGATAAAATATTTTTCAATTCAATAATTTCTGTATCATTAATTTCGAGATCTGTTTTTTTTGACATAGCTATCCTCCTCTACGATAACATCTTTTTTAATTATTATGAACATTATGAGTCTTGGTTAGTGAATAAATTATATAAGGATTAAATAAGAAAGGATTAAAATATTATATAATATGAATGTCGAATTTTTTCATTTTATATCAAATTATATCAAACACCCTATTTTCAGTCAATTGTATATATGATTTAATGGGCTTTTCGCAAAATTGTGGTAACTAGGTCCCTCTATTTGAAAATTGTATTAATTAATTTATATAATCGTAGGTTTTATATAAATTTGATTAGCTGGCATACCCACTTATTTAGACAGTTTTTATAGTTGCAATCATAGTATATCTGTATTATAATTAGTTTAATTATAGTTTGAAGGATTGGAAGTTGATTATATGAACTTTAACTCTTATGAAGATTTAAGTTATAATGCCAAAGTTAAGATAGTATTTAACAACTCCGCATTTGGACCTGGAATTGCAAGAATCATGAGTCTTGTAAAAGAAACAAATAAATTATCAGAAGCTTATAAAGTCATGGGACTTTCCCCTAGTAAGGGCTGGAAAATCATTAAACGGGTGGAGGAAGAATTAGGCTTCCCTTTATTTGTTTCTGTAGTCGGTGGCAAAGGTGGAGGAAAATCTGAGCTTACAGCAGAAGGAGAAGATTTATTATTTAGATATGAATCTTTTGTTAATGAATTGAATATAGAAGCAGAAAAGCTTTTTCACAAATATTTTTCTTCAAAGTTGTTCTAAATTTAGTCGTCCTTCGGGACGATTAAAAAAGCCTTCCGTTACTCTCAATTGAGATATTAGCTTTGCAATTTAATCATCAAATAAAACAGGAAATCCTGTTATTATAAATATAATCAAGGAGGAAATTCAAATGAAAATCAAAAAGTTTTTAGTTTTATTTCTTGTATGTATCTTAGCTACTACTCCAATGATTGGATGTAGTAAAGATAAGGCTGATACGCCAAATGACAATGCTATTGTAGATGCGAATAAGGAAAATGAAAATGAACAAGAAGAATCAAAAGAAGAAGTCGAGTTACTTATTTCAGCTGCTGCAAGTTTAACTGATGTGTTAAATGAATTATCAGAGGTATATAAGACAGTAGAACCTGAAACAACACTTAACTTCACATTTGGAAGTTCTGGAGCTTTACAAGCTCAAATAGAAGAAGGGGCACCTGTTGATATATTTATGTCAGCGGCTCAAAAACAAATGAAAGCCTTAGACGAAGGCGGACATATATTAGATGGAACAATTAAGACTTTATTATTAAATAAAGTAGTACTTATTACTCCAAAGGATGGAGAAATTGAAATTAAATCCTTTGAAGATTTAACTAAAGACGAAATCAAGAAAATTGCCATAGGTGATCCTGCAAATGTTCCTGTAGGTCAATATAGTGAGGAAATATTTAACAGTCTAAATATTTCGGACAAGCTTAACTCAAAACTTGTATTAGGCAATGATGTTAGAACAGTACTTACTTGGGTAGAAAGCGGAGAAGTTGACTGCGGTATAGTTTATGCAACAGATGCATTTACATCAGATAGTATTAATATAATTACAGAAGCTCCTGAAGGAAGCCACAAAGAAGTTAGCTACCCTGTAGCAGTAGTTAAAGATAGTAAAAACCCTGACAGAGCTAAGGAATTTTTAGATTTCTTATCTACAGATAAAGCTACTGAATTATTTGAAAAATATGGTTTCTCAATGAAATAGAAATGGACTGAGGATATATGAATTATTCCCCTTTATTGATATCATTAAAAGCAGCAATTATTGCAACTATTATGACCTTTATTTCTGGAATCTATATTGCATATTTAACTACTAAACTAAAAAAATTTAAAGGGTTAGTGGATGGGTTTTTAACCCTTCCACTAGTATTGCCACCTACTGTTGTGGGTTTTTTCTTACTTGTTCTTTTGGGGAAAAATAGCCTTATTGGAAAGTTATTAGCAGTATACGATATTTCAATTGTATTCTCTAGCACTGCAACTATTATAGCTTCCACTGTAGTATCTTTCCCTTTAATGTATAGAACAGCAAGAGGTGCATTTGAGCAGTTAGATAGAAATATGATTTATGTTGCTAAAACCTTAGGTTTATCTGAGCATAAAATATTTTTAAGAATAATGTTACCTAATAGCCTTCCTAGCATAATTGCTGGAACTATTTTAGCATTTGCAAGAGCCTTAGGTGAATTTGGTGCTACTATTATGCTAGCAGGAAATATTCCTGGAAAAACTCAAACCATGGCTGTTGCAGTTTACAGTGCTGTTCAAGCAGGAAATAGAACTCTTGCCTATAAATGGGTTGCCGTCATGGTTACAATATCATTTATAACCATATTAATAATGAATAAGTTTGAAGGCTTACAATTTAGTAAAGTAGGGAAGGGAGGTAATTAATTATTCTTTATGCCAATATAAAAAAGAAATTTGGAGATTTTGTACTCAATATAGAATTTGAAACAAAAAAAGAAACTTTGGCCCTATTAGGAGCCTCCGGTTGTGGAAAAAGCATGACATTGAAATGTATAGCTGGAATTGAAACACCAGATGAAGGACAAATCATATTAAATGATAAAATACTCTTTGATAGCAAGAAGAAAATAAATTTATTACCTCGAGATAGAAAAGTAGGTTTGTTATTTCAAAACTATGCTCTTTTCCCTAATATGACTTTAGAGAAAAATATAGCTATTGCAGTTCCTAAAAATCGCCAGAATAAATCTGAAATCATAAAAGATATAATTAACTCTTTTTCCTTAGAAGGATTGGAAAATAATTATCCCCATCAACTATCTGGCGGACAGCAGCAAAGAGTGGCCTTAGCAAGAATGCTAGTAAATGAACCTAAGATTCTAATGTTAGATGAACCATTTTCCGCTTTAGATGAACATTTAAGATGGCAAATGGAAAAGGAACTTATTGATATCTTAAAAAAACATAATGGCAGTACACTATATGTTTCTCACAATAAGGATGAAGTCTATAGAATATGTGATAAAATAGCAGTATTTAACAATGGGAAAATAGAAGAGATTAATAATAGGGAAGAACTGTTTAATAATCCTGGGACTCTTAATACTGCAACATTAATAGGCTGCAGAAATATTTCAAGAGCCAAGAAAGTCTCTAAAAATACGGTCTATGCCTTGGATTGGGATTTGGAATTAGTATGTAATAGGATCATTAAGGATAATATTAAATATATTGGTATACACACTCAATATATTAATCTTCATCCTAATGATGAATTTACAAATACCTTTAAATTAGATATAGCAGATATCATTCCAAACCTGCATTCTTCTACTATAGTATTAAGTAATAATGGAATTTCTAAATCTCCAATATATATGAAGGTTTTGGAAGAAGATTTTCATAAAAATGATTTATATATTGGTAAATCAATTTATGTGAATTTTAATATAGAAAGACTTTTATTATTATACTAAAATAAAAATGTTGGAAATTATTCCAACATTTTTACTCATTATAATATAGAAGAAAATCTTCTAAATCTTCTTTAGTATTTAGATTTTTAAATATTTCCTTATTTGAACTAAATTTTATGAATTCAGATTCCCTTACATAATGAGTGTTTAATTTAGTAATTAAAGAATTTATAGACCTTCTATTAGATAATAAATGTTTTTCAATATCTTTTATTATTCCTTTAGAATAGAATCCATGTAATGGCTCTATATTGTTTTTGTTTAGCGTTACACAAGCATCAATCTCTTTATCATTAATTATTTCTCTCATATATCTTATATATTCCATATTGATATTGGGCATATCGCAAGCAATTACAAATGAATATTCTGATGATGCTTCCATAAGACCTGAATGTATACCTCCTAGTGGACCCATTTCCTTAAATATATCTGTTCGTATTTTCTGGCTAAATCCACTATATTCCTCAGGCTTATTAGTTACAATAATGACTTCATCAAATTCCTCTTCTAACTTTTTTATTACTAAATTCATAAGTCTCTTTTCATTTATCTTTAAAAATTGCTTATCAAATCCCATTCTTGAGCTTTTTCCGCCTGCTAATATTATAGCTGTTCCAAATTTCTTCATAATCCTAACCCTATTTTCTAGCACATTCAGAGGCTTTTCCTGTTAGGATTTCAAGACCATGATGAACACTATCTAATATATAATCTAAAGATTCCTTTACTGCCTTTGGACTGCCAGGCAAATTTATTATCAAAGTTTTATTTCTTATTCCTGAAACTGCCCTAGATAACATTGCCCTTGGTGTAATACTAAGACTATAATATCTTATGGCCTCAGCTATTCCATTTGCCATTCTATCACAAGCTCTAATTGTAGCCTCAGGGGTTACATCTCTTTTACTAAATCCTGTTCCCCCAGTAGTTAATATTAAATCCACCTTTAGATTATCTGCCATATTAACTATTTCATTATATATAGTATCTTCTTCATCGGGAATTATAATCTTATTTACTACAGTATAACCCTTACTTCCCACCATTTCAGATATTATTTCCCCAGATTTATCTTCTCTTTCTCCTATGGAGCTTTTATCACTTGCTGTTATTATTCCAACTTTAAACACAACAATCACTCCTAATTAGTCTTTAAACCTTCTCAACTTTTACAGCTGAAATCTTATATTCTGCTGTTTTTGTAATAGGGTCAAAAGCTGAATTTGTTAGTTCATTTACAGGTGACTCCTTATAATGGAATGTCATAAACATCATTCCCGGTTTAACCTTATCAGTTATTGTCACTCTTGTTAATATAGAACCACGTTTAGAAGTTACTCTTACAAACTCTTCCTCTTTTACTCCTATTTTTTCTGCATCTATAGGATTTACCTCCGCAAGTTCATGAGGCCTTATATCATCTAATTTCTTAGAATGTCTAGTCATTATATTATAATGATATAACATTCTACCTGTTGAAAGAAGTATTGGATATTCTTCACATACAAGCTCTGCCGGCGCCTCATACTCAACTGGAATCATCCATCCCTTTCCTCTTGGGAAT
Source organism: Tissierella praeacuta (assembly GCF_040396155.1). Taxonomy (GTDB): domain Bacteria; phylum Bacillota; class Clostridia; order Tissierellales; family Tissierellaceae; genus Tissierella; species Tissierella praeacuta_A. The sequence goes on along the minus strand of NZ_JBEBOY010000041.1, from coordinate 5,936 downwards.
GCTCCTTTATGAAGATATTGTGTTCCTGGATGATCTTCTGTTGGACATGGCCATTGCAATCCTACTTTGTCTATCCTTCTATAAGTTATACCCCTATAACTAGGTGTTGTTTTTCTTATTTCATTGAATATTTCTTCGGCATCTTTATAATCAAATCCACTAGCACCCAATCCCTTTGCTACATCAGATAAGATTTTCCAATCCAATCTACATTCTCCTGGTGCCTCTACAGCCTTTCTAACTCTCTGTACCCTTCTTTCTGTATTTGTAAATGTGCCATCTTTCTCTGCATAAGAGGTAGCTGGAAGTATAACATCGGCAAATTTAGCTGTTTCAGTTAGGAATAAATCCTGTACTACAAGGAAATCTAAATTAGACAAAGATTTCTTAACATGATTTGCATCTGGGTCTGTTAAAACTGGATCTTCTCCCATGATATACATTGCCTTAACATTTCCCACCAAAGCTTCATCTAACATCTCTGGTATTCTAAGTCCATTATTAGGATTTAATTCTATATTCCAAACTTCCTCAAAGAATTTTCTATTTTTCTCATCTATTACATTTTGATATCCTGGATAGGTATTAGGAAGAGCTCCCATATCACATGCCCCTTGAACATTGTTTTGTCCACGCAATGGATTTATTCCTGAATTTTCTATACCAAGATGGCCTGTAATCATAGCAAGGTTTGCAAGGTTCATAACATTTGCAGTTCCTGTAGTATGCTCTGTTATTCCCAATGTATAGAATATACCTGCCTTTTTAGTACTTGTATATAGTTTAGCAGTTTCATATAACATTTCCTCAGATATCCCTGTTATTCTAGATACTACTTCTGGGGGATATTTTTCTATTATATCTTTCACTTGATCAAAACCTGTACAACGACTCTCTATAAATTCCTTATCATGCCAATTTTCTTTAACTATAATATGCATTAACCCATTTATCAAAGCCGCATCTGTTCCAGAGTTTAAAGGCAGCCATATCTTAGCCATCTCTGCTAATTCAGTACGTCGTGGGTCTATTACTATAAGTTTTGAACCATTTCTAACTGCCTTTTTCATCTTATTTCCGATTATTGGATGAGCTTCTGTAGCATTAGAACCTATTATAAATAATACTTCATTGCCTTCTATTTCCGATATGGCATTTGTCATGGCTCCACTTCCTAATGTTGTTGCAAGACCTGCAACTGTAGGGGCGTGTCAGGTTCTGGCACAGTGATCCACATTATTAGTTCCTATGGCAACTCTCATCATCTTTTGGAATACGAAATTATCCTCATTTACGCAGCGTGCAGAACTTAATCCAGCCACTGAATCTGGACCATATTCTTCTTTTGCTTTTCTAAGATTGTTCACTACTAAGTCCATTGCTTCTTCCCAACTAGACTCTACAAATTCTCCATTTTTCTTTATTAAAGGCTTAGTTAATCTATCTGGACTATTTATAAAATCTATATGATATCTTCCCTTTACACAAAGGGATTTTCCATTTACTGGTGAGTCAGGATTTGGAGTTACTCCTACTACTTTTCCGTCTTTAACATTTAAGTCAAAGTTGCAACCTGTACCACAAAATGGACATGTAGTACGAACTTTCTTAACTTCCCAAGGCCTTATACCTTTCAATTGCTTATTTACAAGCGCCCCTGTAGGACATGCAGTTATACATTGACCGCATAATCTACAATTCTTATAGTCAATAGGGTTATCAAAACCAGTTGTTATCTTAGATTTAAAACCTCTCCCAGTAAAATCAATGGCGGATGTAACTTGAATTTCCTTACACACCCTTACACATTTTCCGCATAAGATACATTTACTTTGATCTCTTTCCATAACAGGGTTTAAGCTATCTATTGCATACTTCTTTACTTCTCCTTTATAAGAACCTTCCTTTATTCCATACCTATAGCATAAATCTTGAAGTCCGCACTCTCCAGATTTTTCGCAAGTTAAGCAGTCTTGGGGATGATTTGAATATAGTAAGTCTAAAATTTCTCTACGTGTTTTAACCACTCTTTCAGACTCTGTATTTACGACCATTCCTTCTCTTACCTTAGCTGAGCATGATGCTACAAGCTTGTTAGATCCTTCTACTTCTACAACACATAGTCTACATCCTCCAAATGGAGAAAGTTCCTTATCATAACATAGAGTAGGTATATCTATTCCATTTTCTCTAGCAGCTTCTAATATTGAGATTCCATCATTTACTGTAATCTCTCTTCCATTCATAGTAAGTGTAACCATTTTCTCACCTCTCAACCTTTTCTATCTTCTCCATTATATCAGCTAATCCTAAGGTCTTTGACCAACTAGATTCTACAAATTTATTTCCTAACTTTCTATAAGGTTTATCTGGGTTTTCTAATTGCATTAACTCCGTAGTCAATCTTCCCTTTAAACATAAAGGTCTACCATTAGCAGGTGATTTTGCTCTTACTGCAATTTTCTTTTTATTTTTAGATAATACTTCAAATTCGCAGCCATATTGGCATACCTTGCAATTTACAGTCTTAACTTCTGTCTCCCATACTCTTACTTTTCCCATTAGTCTTTTGTCTACTAAAGCTCCTACAGGGCAGACAGTTACACATCTATTACAGGATATGCATTTTGATGTTTCAAATGTTTGATCTGCATCTAAAACTATTTTAGTATCATATCCTCTTTCTGCAAATGATAAAACTTTTCTATCATCCATTTGATTACAAGTTCTAACACATTTTCCGCATAAAATACATTTACTATTATCCTTTAATATATATGGGCTTGATGTATCCATAAGTTTTGGTCTAGTAGCACCATCATGTTTCCTAAACTTAACATTATATCTATATGAATATCTTTGTAATAAACATTCTCCTGCTTTTTGACAAGTTAAACAATCATTTGGATGGCTATCTAATAAAAGTTGTAAAATGTTTTTTCTTGCATTTACTACTCTTTCCGTTTCAGTATTTACAACCATCCCTTCCCTAACCTTAACAGAACAGGAGGTTTCAAGTTTTTTTCTTCCTTCTATTTCAACTAAGCATAGTCTACAGGCTGATACTACTTCTAAATTTGGGTCATAACAAAGAGCTGGAATTTCTATACCAAGTTCTTTTGCAGCTTGGATTATAGAATAATCTTCAGGTACTGTTATTTCTTGCCCATCTATTGTAAGATTTACACTTTTCACAGTTTTACCTCCTTTCTATCTCTTAGCTACTGCTCCTATAGGACATACTGACATACAGTTGCCACATTTAATACATTTGCTAGTATCTATTACATGTCTTTCCTTTACTTTTCCATCAATACAAGAAACCGGACAATTTCTAGCACATTTAGTACAGCCTATACATTTATCTGTAATATAATATTCTAAAAGAGCTTGACATGCACCAGCAGGACATTTCTTATCTCTTATATGAGCCTCATATTCATCTCTAAAATATTTTAACGTTGTAATTACTGGGTTAGCCGCTGTCTGACCAAGTCCACATAATGATGCAGAATTAATAGTCTCAGACAGACTCTCTAGTCTTTCTATATCCCCTTCTTCTCCCTTGCCTTCAGTAATTCTCTCCAATATCTCAAGCATTCTCTTAGTACCTTCTCTGCAAGGCACACATTTTCCACAGGACTCTTCAACAGTAAAGTCAAGGAAGAATCTAGCAATATCTACCATACAATTGTCTTCATCCATTACAACCATTCCACCTGAACCCATAATGGAACCTAATTTTCCTAAAGACTCAAAGTCTACTGAGGTATCTAGATATTCAGCAGGTATACATCCGCCTGAAGGTCCTCCTGTTTGTACAGCCTTAAATTTTTTACCATTAGGTATTCCACCGCCTATATCGTATACGATTTCTCTAAGGGTCATACCCATTGGAATTTCGACTAATCCTGTATTTTCAATTTTGCCGCCTAATGCAAAAACTTTAGTTCCTGGAGATTTTTCAGTTCCAATATTTCTAAACCACTCTACTCCTTTTTGGAATATTATTGGTACATTTGCAAGGGTTTCAACATTATTTATAATAGTTGGTTTTTGCCATAGACCTTTATGAGCTGTCCTATGAATCTTAGTTCTTGGCATTCCTCTTCTTCCTTCAATTGATTCCATAAGAGCTGTACCTTCTCCGCATACAAAAGCTCCTGCTCCAAGTCTAAGTTCAATATCAAAATCAAAATCTGTACCTAATATTCCTTTTCCTAATAATCCATATTTTCTAGCCTGTTTTATGGCTACTTCTAATCTCTGTACTGCTATTGGATATTCTGCTCTAACATATACAAATCCTTGACTGGCTCCTACAGCATAACCTGCTATAGCCATGGCTTCCAATACTGAATGAGGATCTCCTTCTAATATTGATCTATCCATAAATGCACCAGGGTCTCCCTCATCTGCATTACATATTATATATTTTTGGTCTGCGTCATATTTATACGCCTCTTCCCATTTCCTACCTGCTGGGAAACCTGCTCCTCCCCTTCCACGAAGGTTAGAATCTTTCATAATATTTATTACTTCTTCTTGAGTCATCTCGGTAATTATTTTTGCTAATGCTGAATACCCATCAAGTGCTATGTATTCTTCTATATCTTCTGGTGCGATTACCCCGCAGTTTCTAAGTGCAATCCTAGTTTGTTTTTTATAGAAATTTACTTCACTAACAGGTTTAACTTTATCTTCTACAAATGATTCCTTAAATAATCTTCTTTTTACTATATGACCTTTTACTAAATGCTCTTCAACAATCTCTTCAACATCATCTAATGTTACATGACTATAGAACACTCCCTCAGGATATATAACTATATTTGGTCCTGATTCACAAAGTCCAAAACATCCTGTAAGTACTACTTGAATTTCTTCTCCTAATCCCTTTTCATTTACCTTATCTTCTATTAATTTTTTTATCTTATCTCCACCACCTGAATGGCAGCCTGTTCCACCACAGACTAAGACATGGTGTTTTTTGAGTCCCTCTGTTTCTTCAATAAATTCCTTACCTAGTTCTGATTGACGAAGTTTTATTCTATTTAAAGCTTCTTCCTTAATTTTGTTTAGTTCATTAATTGTGGTCATATCTTACACCTCCATATTATCTATACTTATCCAATATGCCTTTTACATCTTCAGGTTTTAATCTACCATATACATCATCATTTACTGACAAAACTGGTGCTAGTCCACATGCTCCTATACATCTAGTTGCTGTTAAAGAGAATTTCATATCTGGTGTAGTTTGACCTGATTCAATGCCCAATTCTTCCATAACCTTATTAAGCAAATCTTTAGAGCCTTTTACATAACATGCAGTACCTAAACATACACCAATTTTAAATTCTCCTTTAGGTATTAATGAGAACTGAGAGTAAAAAGTAACAACCCCATATATTTCTGATAACGGAATATTTAATCCCTTAGATATCATTTCTAGAACTTCCACAGGTAAATAACCAAATAATCCTTGTGCTTTTTGCAGTACAGGCATTAAGGCTCCCTGCTTGTCTTCATTTTCTTTAATAAAACCCTTAAATTCTTCAATTTTCTCTTTATTTTTCTCCATATCAAATTTGAACCCCATAAATAACCCTCCTTTTTAATTTTATTTGAAAATAGACAGCAACTATGATGTGCTGTCTATTATAGCATTTTGCCTCTCAACAAAAGTTAATTTTCATATCAATTATTAATTAATATTATTAAACTTTTTTTATTATAGATTTTAATATCATAATTCTATAATATTAAATATATTTTGTCAATATCATTGATTATGTAAACCAAACATGGATATAATCTAATATTTTTTACAAAATTTAGTATTTATCCTAATTTATATAGTATAATTTACATTATAACAATATAAGTCCAGCTAAGAATTGTCAATAAAAGATTTTAAATTATTTAATAGAATG
>NZ_JBEBOY010000040.1:0-30605 GCF_040396155.1 Tissierella praeacuta | reverse complement strand
AAGAAGGTTTATAGGTTTTCCTATTTAATAACCTAAATACATTATACAAGGAAGTTAAAAATGGAACAATTATTACAGCAATTAATAAATGGTATATCTCTTGGCAGTATATATGCTCTAATAGCATTGGGTTATACCATGGTATATGGAATAATAAACTTAATTAATTTTGCCCATGGAGATATTTATATGATGGGGGCATATGTAGGCTTTGCCTTAACAACCTTTCTAGGTCTAGGCTTTCTTCCTGCATTGCTGATTTCAATGTTAGTTTGCAGTATTCTTGGAATGATAATAGAAAAGGTTGCATATAAGCCTATAAGAAATTCCACAAGAATTGCAGCTCTTATTACTGCAATATCTGTATCCTTGTTTTTAGAATATATAATGGTGTATTTCGTAAAACCAGATACAAGAACATTTCCAGAAGTACTAAAGAGTAAAATATTCACTTTATTTAATGGAAAAATTATAGTGGATATAAAAAATATATATATTATTTTAATCACTATTGCATTGATGATTGGACTTCAATATATAGTCCATAGGACAAAAGTAGGTAAAGCCATGAGGGCAGTTTCTCTTGACAAAGATGCTGCTGAACTTATGGGCATAGATGTAAATAAGACCATATCAACTACTTTTGCTATTGGCTCTGCCTTAGCAGGGGCAGCTGGTGTACTTGTTGGGGTTTATTATAATACTATAAATCCTTTAATGGGAACAGTGCCTGGATTAAAGGCATTTGTTGCAGCAGTATTAGGGGGAATAGGCATTATTCCTGGAGCTGTATTTGGAGGTTTTTTTCTTGGTATGACAGAAACCATTGTTTCTGCCTATGGAGGATCAGTGTTTAAGGATGCTGTTGCCTTTTCAATACTTATTATGGTCTTATTATTTAAGCCTAATGGACTTTTAGGAAAGACTGTAAAGGAAAAGGTATAGGAGGAAGAGCAATGAAAAAGTTAAATAAAAAAGATATTATAGGTTTTAGTTTATTGGTTGTAATCTATTTGTTAATAAAGATTTTAATGGATGTAGGTATTGTAGATTCATATTTGCAGCTAAATATTTTTCTTATTGGAATTAATATTATATTGGCTCTGGGCTTAAATTTAATTACTGGATTTACAGGCCAATTTTCTTTAGGACATGCAGCTTTTATGTCAATAGGAGCTTATACATCTGCAGTACTTACAGCTAAACTAGGTCAGCCTTTTATATTGGCTATACTAGTATCTGGAATTGTAGCTGCCATAATAGGTGTTTTTATTGGAATTCCAACACTGAGGTTAAAGGGTGACTATCTAGCTATAGCCACTTTAGGCTTTGGTGAAATTATAAGGATTTTGGCATTAAATAATGATTATATAGGGGGAGCCATTGGTTTCAATGATATTCCTCAATATACAAATTGGACTTGGATCTTTGTCATGACAGTGGTTACAGTATTTATAATAAAGCATTTTATTAACTCTTATCATGGAAGAGCTTGTATAGCCATAAGAGAAGATGAAATAGCAGCTGAGGCAATGGGTATCAACACTACTTTTTATAAAGTTCTAGCCTTTGCCATAGGTGCTTTCTTTGCAGGAATTGCAGGTTCACTTTATGCTAATTATTTTTACTTTATAAAACCTGATTCTTTTGGATTTATGAAATCAATTGACATACTAGTAGTCGTTGTCTTTGGTGGAATGGGCAGTATTTTAGGTTCAATAGTTGGAGCAATTGCTTTAGTGGTGATTTCTTTATTTCTTCAAAACATACCCGAACTTAGAATGGTAATTTATTCACTAGTTTTATTTGGAATAATGGTTTATAGACCAACAGGGCTTCTAGGTAAAGAGGAATTTAAAGTTTTAAGAAAGGGGATAAAGAGAAATGTCAGTATTGAAAGTAAGTAATCTATCAAAGAACTTTGGTGGTATTAAAGCAATTACGGATGTTAGTTTGAATATAGAAAAAGGAGAAATCATAGGTTTAATTGGACCAAATGGAGCAGGAAAGACAACATTTTTTAATCTATTGACGGGAATATATAATCCTACATCAGGAGAAATAGTCTATGATTTAGAGAGAAAAGTATCAACTAAAGATTTGAAGCCTCATAAAACAACTTATTATGGAATCTCTAGGACATTCCAAAACATAAGACTTTTTCAGAATATGACAGTTCTTGATAATGTACTTATAGGATTTCATAATGGTTTAAAATATGGCTTAGTTTCAGCATTTTTTAGATTACTATCATATTATAAATCTGAAAAGACTACTTATGATGAAGCAATAGAACTTTTAGGAAAGTTTAATTTATTAGATAAAAAAGATGAGTTTGCAAAGAATCTTTCTTATGGAGACCAAAGAAGGTTGGAAATAGCAAGGGCATTAGCAGCAAAGCCTAAATTGCTATTATTAGATGAGCCAGCGGCAGGGATGAATCCTAAGGAAACAAAGGAGCTTAAATTTTTGATTAAATGGATAAGAGAAACCTTTGACCTTACAATAATTCTTATAGAACATGATATGTCCTTGGTTATGAATATTTGTGAAAGAATATTTGTATTTGATTATGGTTATTTAGTTGCCAGTGGAACGCCAAAGGAGATACAAAAAAATGAGAAGGTAATTAAGGTTTATTTAGGTGAGGAGGTAGCTAAATGTTAGAACTGTCAAAAGTAGATGTATATTACGGAGCTATTCATGCACTTAAAAATATAAGTATTAAAATTGAAGAAGGAGAAATAGTCACTCTCATTGGTTCAAATGGAGCGGGGAAAAGTACAACTTTAAAAGCTATTTCTGGAATGGAAAAACCTAAAAATGGAGAAATAAAATTAAATGGAGAAAAGATTAATTCCTTAAATGCTCCAGATATTGTTAAATTAGGTATATCTCATGTTCCAGAGGGCAGAAGAATATTTTCTAAAATGAGTGTAATGGAGAATTTGGAAATGGGAGCATATATAAGAAATGATAAAGAGGAAATTAAGAGAGATTTTGATAAAATATTTTCCTTATTTCCAAGACTTCTAGAAAGAAGAGAGCAGATGGCAGGAACATTGTCTGGTGGAGAACAGCAAATGCTTGCAATCGGTCGTGCATTAATGTCAAGACCAAAATTACTTTTGTTAGATGAACCTTCTATGGGGCTTGCTCCCATAATAGTAAATGAGATATTTTCTATTATAAAAAATATAAATAAAAGTGGAACTACAGTATTATTAGTAGAACAAAATGCAAATATGGCACTTAATACTGCAGACAGGGCTTATATAATTCGAAATGGAGAAATTGAAATAGAAGGGAATGCGAAGAAACTAGTTGCTGATGATAGGGTTAAAAAAGCTTATCTTGAAGGGTAATATTATGAAAAACTATGGACTGATTAAAAACATCCATAGTTTTTTTATTTAATATTATGAAATTTACTTGTATAATTGTATACTTTTTAGAATTCTGCCAATAATATACGGATGTAATCTTAATTTATAAGGAGGTAAATATGAAAGTAGGAATTCCTAAAGGGTTATTATATTGTAAATATCATCCTTTTTTACAAACATTTTTCTCTGAGTTAGGGGCAGAAGTAATTAATTCTCCTGATACAAATACAGAAATATTAAATGAAGGTATTAAATATTCAGTAGATGAAGCCTGCCTTCCAGTTAAGATATTTCATGGACATGTTTATTCATTAAAAGATAAATGCGATATTATTGTAATTCCTAGAATAATGCAGGTAAGAAAAAAAGAATATATATGTCCAAAGTTTTGTGGACTTCCAGAAATGATAGTAAATAGCATACCGGATATTCCCGAGACTATTATTGAGCCTATTTATGCTGTGTCAAAGAGAAAACTATACAGTTGGGCTGAGGAAGCAGGACGTAAAATAACAAAGGATAGTTTTAAAATAAGAAAATCATTTAATAGAGCTTTGGAGGAGCAGAAAAATTATAAATCAGGTATAAAGGATGAAAATTACAAGTTAAGAGTTGCCTTAGCAGGACACCCATACAATATTTATGATAATTTTATTAATATGAATATAATACAAAAACTTAACGAATTAGGTGTAGGTGTTATAACAGAAGAATATACTGATGAAGAGTCAATAGATATGGAAGTTAAAAATCTATACAAAAGACCTTTCTGGACATTTGCGAGAAATTCCTACGGATTTACAGCAAATGCATCTAAGAAAAGCATAGTAGATGGAATTATATATATATCTTCCTTTGCCTGTGGAATAGATTCTGTAGTAATTGAGCTTATTAAAGATAGAATAGAAGATTTTCCTTTTATGATATTGAAAGTAGACGAACACACTGGCGAAGCAGGTCTTGATACGCGAGTTGAGGCATTCGTTGATATGTTAGAAAGGAGTTCTTAATATGAAAATAACAGCTCCGCATTTGGGAAATGTATATTTAGCAGCAAAAACATTATTTGATGGACTTGAAATAGAGTATATAATGCCTCCATTAAGTAATAAAGAAGCATTAGAAATTGGTTCTTTACATTCTCCGGAAGAAATGTGTTTACCTTTTAAGATAATGATAGGAAATTATATACAAGCAATTGAAAAGGGAGCAGATACAGTCATACTTCCAGGAAGTTGTGGTCCGTGTAGATTTGGTGAATATGGAGAAATGCAAATGAATCTATTGAATAAACTTGGATATAATTTAGATTTTATATTGCTGGATTTGCCTAAGGATATTGGGATTAAAGAATTGTTTAATAGGATCAATAAAATATCATCAAAAAGTAATAAAGGAAAGGGTGAAAAAGTAAAAGCCTTAAGAGATGCTGTGAAGGTGATGAATTTAATTGACGAAATAGAATCAAAAGCTCATTATTTGGCGGGGTACGAAAAGGTAAATGGGCAATGTAAGAAAATATTAAATAGCTGTAAGAGAGATGCTTTAAAATGTAGGGAACCTAAAGAAATGATTAGTTTACTAAAGGATTATAAAGATAAAATAAATAATATTGAAATAGATAAAGATAAAAATCCTGTAAAAATAGCCATAATAGGTGAAATATATACTATAATTGAACCATTTTCAAATTTGTATATTGAAGATAAACTCATGGACTATGGAATTACAACATCGAGAAGGTTAACACCTAGTTGGTGGGTTAAAGATATGGCACTGGTACCTACTAAATTAAATTCACTCGATATAAAAAAAGGGGCAAAAGATTATCTTAATCTTGGAATAGGAGGTCATGCAAGGGAATGTGTTGGTGAAGCAGTTCTGGCTCATGAGGAAGGATTTGATGGGGCTATTCAAATATTTCCAATGGGATGCATGCCAGAAATAGTTTCAAAAGCAATTTTGCCTACTATATCAAGGGAGAGAGATTTTCCCATAATGTCCCTTGTAGTTGATGAGATGACTGGTGAAGCTGGTTTAGTTACTAGGATTGAGGCATTTGTAGATTTGCTTGAAAGGAGAAAGAAATATGCACTATCTTGGAGTTGATGTAGGTTCAGTAAGTACAAATCTTGTACTTTTAGATAATAAGATGAATGTAGTAGAAAAGATCTATTTAAGAACTAAGGGGAGTCCAATAAAGGCTGTGCAAGATGGGTTAAAGATTTTAAAAGATAGATATAGTGATATTGAAATCGGTGCAGCTGGAACAACAGGAAGTGGCAGGCATATAGCTGCCACATTAATAGGTGCTGATGCGATAAAAAATGAAATAACAACCCATGCTGTTGCAGCGCTTGAAATAGATAGAGATGTAAGAACAATAATTGAAATTGGAGGACAGGATTCCAAAATTATTATTTTAAGAAATGGAGTAGTATATGATTTTGGAATGAATACAGTTTGTGCAGCTGGTACAGGTTCATTTATTGATAGACAGGCAGAAAGATTAGATATTCCAATTGAAGAGTTTGGAGATTATGCTCTGAAATCAAATACAGCAGTTAGAATTGCTGGAAGATGTGCTGTTTTTGCTGAGTCAGATATGATACATAAGCAGCAATTGGGATATAATAAATCTGATATAATAAGAGGCCTTTGTGATGCTTTAGTTAGAAACTATCTCAATAATATTGGAAAGGGTAAAGAAATCATGCCTAAAGTATTTTTCCAAGGAGGAGTTGCTGCTAATATAGGTATAAAGAAAGCATTTGAAAATGCTTTAGGTTTTGAGATATTTGTTCCAGAGCATTATAATGTCATGGGCTCCATAGGAGCTGCAATAATAGCAAAAGAAGCTGCTGAAAGATATGGAGGAACCAATTTTAAAGGTCTAGACCTTGCTGAAAATAAGTTTATCTCTAAAAGTTTTGAATGTAATGGATGTGCAAATAGATGCGAAGTAGTTACAATTAATGAGAATAATAGTGATATTGGTTGTTTTGGAGACAGATGTGGAAAATGGAGTAACAAAATTGCCATATAAAAACTAACTTTAAAGAGAATATAAAAATGGTCATCTCAAATTTTTATTTTGAGATGACCATTTTATATTGCAAGTGAAGTTTATATTCCTAGAAAAAAGAAAGCTTTAAACAATATAGAGTGTTTAAATATGCATTTCTCTTTTTCATTGTATAAAATATGGGTATAAGAATAGATAGTGTCTTATATTTTGACTTTAAAAAATGAAGCCTTGAATTATAGTAAGTAAAAAAGTATATAAATTATAAAATCTCTTTCTAAAAATTTTAGACAATATATAAAATTAAAATAGATATATAATAGTAAGTTAATAAATTAATTATTATAGTTAGATATAACAATATAAGTCAAAATATGGTAGAATATTATTTGGCCTATAATATAGGAAAATAAATATTTTGTTATATGGAAAGGGTGAAATATATGGGTAAAGGAATAGATTTTAATGGTCTTATAAAAAAGGTGGGTAAATGCTGCTTAACTGAAGATAGTTGTGGGACTTGCTGTAAGGATGAATGTTTTGTAGGATATTGTGAACAATGCTTAATAACTTGTTTAAAAAGCCAAGATGAGTTTATAGATAATGGTGTAGACAATATTCCTTATCAAGATACGAAGATATTTGATGAAGAATCCATAATTTCAGCTATTGCTTTCGTTCTTAAACAATGTAAAAACTGTCAAATGTATCATGATGATGATTGTATTATAAATATTGTTAGAAGTGCTTTAGAAGTAGCTTTAATAGGAGAGCATTTAGATTATAAGGGAAGTAATTTTATATATTTTTCTGATTTACAAGCTAAAAATAAAGGTATTGCCCAAAGAGTATACGATACCTTTAATTCATTATAAATAAAAGGAGGATTTCTATGGACAAAATTGAATTAATAACAGAACATAAAATAGGTGAGGGAAAAGGGACCCCACTAGAAAGAACTATAAAGCAAAATTTTAATGGTGAAACCAGTGAAGCAGGTATATATTTAGCTATGGCTCGTCAAGCACAAAGAGAAGGATATGGAGAAATTGCAGAAGTTTTAAAGGTCATAGCTTGGGAAGAGGTAGAGCATGCTTCTCATTTTGCTGAAATGAATGGAATGATTCAAGATGATTTATTTGCAAATATAAGACAAATGCTAGAAGGCGAAATATTCGCAAATAAAAATAAAAAAGAAGCAGCAGATGAAGCCGAAAAATTAGAATTAGATTCTATAAGGGATTACTTCAATGAATCAGCTAAAGATGAAGGACGTCATGCTCGTATATTGGAGGGAATATTAAAAAGATATAATAAATAGACATTTCTATTTAAATATATAATTAGGTTTTAAATAGAAGATGGATAAAAGTATATTAAAAATAAAAATGGGCATTCAAAAGTAATTTATTAATGACTTTTGAGATGGCCCATTTTTTATTTATTATATAAACTTATTTTCTGCCAACGGCAGATGGCTTTTCGGCTCATTTAGAGAAATAGCCTTTTTCGTCAGAAACTCAGTAGTTTACTTCACCTGTATTTCTGTTAATAATAATATATTCTTCACCGGTTAAAAATCTCATTTCCATGTTAGTCACCTCCTATAAAATAGTATGTTATTATAGACAAAATCTATACAAGATAAATTAAGTATAGATAAGAATTATAAGTAAATAATACTAGAAAATGAACAAGTTTTTATCAAATATTTCAATAAATTATTTAAGACATAATATAAATAGCTGTTAAAATTCTCAATGATAAAATGTACAGGACAAATAAAAATATTAAATATTTAAAATAAATTTGAGTCTTGTAAATTTTTGTTATTTTAGATAGTAAGGTTATATGAAATGATAGCTATCAATTAGCTTAACTATAAAAAAACTCATTTCCAGATAAATGTTATTTATCAGAAATGAGTTTTTGTTATATATTAAGTTCTATAATCCAGATTGTACATCCTCTATCATTGTCATTGTTCCATTTAATCCACCAGATGCTACATACCAAATTTGAGAGCTAAGATATACTATTTTATCCTCTTTATAAGCTGTTGTTTGTTTAATGATATCATTATCAAAAATTTGTTCTGCTGATGTAGTGCCTCCTGTAGTAGCAGCCCTATCAACAACTAAAATATATTGAGGATCTTTTTCTAATATATATTCAAAAGTAACTTTGTCGCCATGATTATTTATCTTTATATCTTTATCTATAGGTACAAAACCGAATTCATCATGAATGATGCCAAATCTAGAGCCTTCACCATAAACACTTATGGCACCGTCATTAGCCATAACTATTAGAGCATTTTTTTCATCTTCAGTGACAGCTTTATTTAATTTTTCTAGGGATTCATTAATGGCAGTAAGCTCTTTTTCTACTAATTCTTCTTTTTCAAAGATTTCGCCTAAAGTCTTAACATTATTGGTAAATGAGCTCATATAGTTGGCACCATCAATATTTAAATATACAGTAGGAGCTATTTTAGCAAGTTCTTCATATACTTCTGCTTGTCTACCGGATACAAAAATCACATCTGGTTCAAGTTCAAAGATTTTTTCAAAATTAGGCTCGAACAATGTTCCTACATCTTCATATTTTTCATCATTGAATTTATCAAGAAAAGTTGGAATATTAGATTTTGGAAGTCCAATGATTTCTATTCCAAGTTTATCTAAAGAATCTAAAGTAGCATAGTCAAACACAATTACTTTTTTAGGGTTTTTATTAACAACAGTTTCTCCTAATTCATGAGTAATAGCTATACTAGAAGGCTTCTCAGCATTTTCATTTTGAGTTTCTACTTTTTCCTCTTGTTCAGAATTAACTACGGCGTTTTCAGAATTATTCTTGGAGCTGCAAGCAGTAAGAGCTAAAGCAGTAATAATCACTAATACTAAAATAAGCAAATTTTTCGTTTTTTTCATATTTTTCACCTCATAATATTTTTTAATAATAAACACATATTCTAGAGTCCTCTATATTCTGAATATTAAATTTCATGTCATAGATTTCTTCTAATACATTTTTAGTTATAATCTCGTTAACCACCCCCTCTTTAGCTACTCTGCCATCATTTAAAGCTATAATATAATCAGAATAGCATGATGCAAAATTAATATCATGTATAACTATAACAACTGTTTTGCCTAGGTCATCTACCAGTTGCCTTAGTATTTTCATAATATCTACAGAATGCTTCATATCTAGATTGTTAAGAGGTTCATCTAGGAGAATGTATTCTGTATTTTGAGCTATTACCATGGCAATATAAGCTCTTTGTCTTTGACCTCCACTAAGCTCATCTAGATACTTATTCTGAATATCGTTAAGAGCCATATAATTTAGAGCATCATCAACATATTTCCAATCTTCAGCAGTCAATTTTCCTTTAGAATAAGGAAAACGACCAAAACTAACTAATTCTCTAATGGTAAGTCTTATATTAATATGATTAGTTTGTTTTAATATGGATATTTTTTTTGAAAGTTCATCGTTACTCCATTGATTAATTTCTTTACCATCAATAAATACTTCACCTTCATTTTTGCTTATAATTCTACTAGCTATGGATAATAAAGTACTTTTTCCTGCTCCATTTGGTCCAATAAATGAAGTAATCTTACCTTTTTCTATTTTAACACTTACATTATCCACAACATTTTTGCTGCCATATTGTTTAACTACATTTTTTATTTCTATCATATTTTACTCTCCTTTAACAACAAAAATATAAAGTAAGTACCACCAATGAAATTAATGATTACTGATATAGGAATGCTGAAATTTGCCACTCTTTCGGCAAAAAATTGTCCTCCTACAAGGGCAATGGAACTAATTAGCATAGAACCTATAACTAAATATTTGTGCTTATAAGTCTTAAAAAATTCCCTCGTAATATTTACAACTAACAATCCTAGAAAAGTTATAGGGCCAACTAAAGCCGTAGATATAGATACTAATATAGAAATAATTATGAGCATTTTTTTTACAGTTTTATCATAATTTACTCCAAGATTAATAGCATTATCTCTACCTAAAGACAAAACATCTAAATCATTTAGGTTTTTATATGTGCAGACTATTGCTAAAAAGATTCCTACTAGTGATAGCCATAAAATATTTGTATTTATATTATTAAAGCTAGCAAACATTTTATCTTGAATGATCATAAACTCACTTGGGTCAATCAACGTCTGCATAAATGAAGACAGACTTTGAAAGAAAGTTCCGCATACTAGTCCAAGAAGTAGGAGAAAGAATATATCAGTACCTTCTCTTTTAAAGAGGATTTTAAATAATACAATAGAAAAAATAACCATAAACCCAACAGATAATATAAAGTTAAAATGATTTCCTATTTTCGCAAGATTATTTGATCCAAAGATAAACACGATAAATGTTTGAAAAAACATATATAGAGAATCTAACCCTAATACACTAGGAGTCAATATATTGTTGTTTGTTATAGTTTGAAATATCATAGAGGAAAATGCTATAGAGCTTCCAGTTAATATAATGGCAATTATCTTTGGTATACGGCGTGAAAGGGCATATTGCCAGTTTTTACTATTTAATCCTGTAACAAGAAATAATGTAATTAGAACTAAAAGTAATATAGAAAGAAAGTATATTTTCTTTTTAAAGTTCATTATGTATTCCTCCTAATAAGCAAATAAATAAAAATTAAACTACCTAAAACTCCAGCAGTAAGGCCTATGGAAATTTCATAGGGATAGATTATTATTCTACCTAATATATCACAGACAAGGAGGAATACAGCTCCAAATAAAGCTGTTGGAATAAGGTTTTTCTTCAAATTATCTCCTTGATACATAGTGACCATATTAGGTATTATAAGACCTAAAAATGGGATTTTTCCTACAGTGATTACTACTACAGAAGTTATTAAGGCTACAATACTAATACCTATACCTACAACCTTATTATAATTTAAGCCTAGATTGATTGAAAAGTCTTCACCCATTCCTGCTAAAGTAAATTTATTTGCATATAGAAAAGCAATAAAAACGAGAGGAATGCTTATATATAAAAGTTCATACCTACCTTTAATAGTCATGGAAAAATCTCCCTGTAGCCAAGAAGAAACATTTTGTACAAGATTATATTTATATGCTAAAAAGGTTGCTATGGAGTCAATTATACTTCCTAGCATAATACCTAATAAAGGTACAATAACAGCATTTTTATATTTTATTCTTTTTAAAATGATCATAAATAAAAAGCTTCCGCATAGAGCAAAGATGAATGAAATTATCATCTTTGTAAATACACTTACAGCAGAAAATAATATAAGAGAAACTAAGATACCAAGTTTAGCAGAATCTATAGTAGCAGCAGTAGTTGGAGACACAAATTTATTTTGAGTTATTTGCTGCATTATAAGACCGCTTATACTCATTCCCATTCCCGCAACAATAATACTAATAAGTCGGGGAAACCTACTTAAAAATAATATTTGAATTTTATCATGGTTCAGATAAAGGATATCAGAAAGAGATATTTCTTTAACTCCAATAAATATAGAAACTATAGATAAAATTATTAGTACGAATAATAAATATCTTTTTTTCATAATTCCTCCTTAGGTAATTTTATCAATTGACATATATTGATAAATCTTGATATAATAATCAGCACAATTAAGAATGATAATCATTATCAATTAGAGACATTCTAGCAGTTATTGAACTGCAAATCTTAACTATATTTACTTTTTTATAACTATATTTAGATAATTTAAATGAGAGGGTGGTATTTTATGAGTAAAAATAATATTGACAATAATAAAATCTATAGTTTTCATGTGCAGAGGGCTATGGAGTTTACTAAAAAGAATTATAGAGATTCTTTAGGTTTAGATATAATATCAGAGTTTTTAGGTCTAAATAAATGCTATTTTTGCAATTTATTTAAAAAAGAAACTGGTATAACATATTCACATTATGTTAATGAAATTAGAATAGAAAAGAGCAAGAAACTATTACAGCATACAAATCTATCTATATTAGAAATTGCCTTATCTGTAGGATATAATAATCAAAATTATTATACGATGGCTTTTAAACGGTTTGTTGGAACTACACCCTTTAAGTATAGAAATAAATTGCAATACGCATTATAAAATTAAATAATTCAAATCCAATACAATAAAAGATATATCTTAAAATAAATATAAAAAATTACTTCAATAAAAAACCAGTAAATTCCTTATATATTTAATTTCAAAATAGATAATGTAGTAAGACTTTGAAAAGATATAATGACAGGTAAATTTATAAAATATTAAATTTAGAGCCAGAAACAGTAGATATTGAAGTTATAAGAAGGTATAATAAATATATATATGAATAAATATTAAATATATATATCTTATATATAAGTAGACAAGGTTAAACTACGGGATATATATTGAAGGGGTGAAAGCATTGAGAAGTGGATTTTTTGATAAAATACAATTAAATCCCGTTATAGCAGCAGTGAATGATGTTACGAGACTTGATGAGGCGATAGCTTCTCCCTGTGAAATAATTTTTCTTTTGACGGGAGATATTTTTAATCTCGAAAGTATAATAAAAAAAGTTAAAGAAAATAAAAAAAGCATATATGTTCATATAGATTTAATAGATGGATTTTCTAAGAACTTAACTACTTTAAAATATATTAATCAAAAAACTGATGCAGACGGAATAATTACAACGAAAAATAGCTTTATAAGACCAGCTAAAAGCATGGGATTATTTACCATACAAAGGCTATTTATGCTGGATTCCTTATCTTTAGATTCAGGTATTGAGTCCATAAAAACTATTAAGCCAAATGCTGTGGAAATTATGCCAGGGATTATGCCTGAAATTGTGGAGAAAATACACCATGAAACTAGTATTCCTATTATAACTGGCGGATTAATAATGAACAAAGATGATGTGATACAAAGTCTTAAATCAGGGGCAGTTGGAATTTCAACAACTAAAAAGGAAATATGGTATTTATAAATATTTTAAATATAAGTTGACAAAGAGTTAAATTAATGATAAACTTAATGTATAGAAAATTTAGAAAATTACATATTATAAAAGGCGAGAGAAAAGAGAGCCACACTATAAGACCTATATAAAAATAGGTTTTAAATAGTGTGTTTTTTTGTTTGGCTTTTAAATCATTCAAAGTAAAATTGCGGTACAAAATGGCACAAAGAAATAATTGTATATTTTTCTGGAAGTAGTTTCCGGAATTTTATAAAATTAAATTAGGGGGAATTAAAATGCCAAGAATTGCATTGTATTCAGCAGAATTTCTAGGCACAGCAATTTTAATATTGCTAGGTAGTGGAGTTGTTGCCAATGTATCCTTGAAAAAGTCGAAAGCGGAAGGAGGCGGATGGATAGTTGTTACAGCTGCATGGGGTTTCGCTGTTGCCATAGCTGCATATACTACAGGATGGGTAAGCGGAGCTCATTTAAATCCTGCATTAACTATAGCTTTTGCTGTAATCGGGAATCTTGAATGGAGATTAGTACCAGGGTATATAATAGCACAACTTTTAGGTGCTATTGTAGGAGCAAGTATTACTTATTTTGCTTTCAAAGATCATTTTAAAGCTACAGATGATGCTGATACAAAATTAGGAGTATTTTGTACAGCGCCTGCCATTAGAAATAATTTATCTAATTTTATTACGGAAGTTGTAGGGACTGCTATGTTAGTTGCAGGTATATTAGGAATTAATAATGCCAATAACAATGTAGGGGCTTTAAGTCCATTATTAGCAGGGATTTTAGTTTGGGTAATAGGACTAAGTTTAGGAGGACCTACTGGATATGCTATAAATCCCGCTAGGGATTTAGGACCAAGAATAGCACATGCGATTTTACCAATACCAGAAAAAAGAGATTCAGACTGGGGATATGCCCTTATTCCCGTAATTGGACCAATTGTAGGAGGTTCAATAGGAGCATTGATATATCAACTTTTTTCAAGTTTATGGATATAAAAATTATGAATAAAAGACTGGGATAAAAAAATAAGGGGGATGTATATGGAAAAGAAATATATAATGTCCTTAGATCAAGGGACTACTAGCTCAAGAGCTATTCTCTTTAATCATAATGCTGAAATAGTTAAAGTATCACAAAAAGAATTTAAACAAATATATCCTAAAGCAGGTTGGGTAGAACATGACCCTATGGAAATATGGGGAACTCAAATGGGAGTTGCAAGGGAAGTATTAGAGTCAATGGGAATTAGTCCTCAAGAAGTTGCAGCCATAGGTATTACAAATCAAAGGGAAACTACTGTAATTTGGGAAAAAAGTACAGGTAAGCCTATATATAACGCCATAGTATGGCAATGTAGGAGGACTGCCCAGATATGTGATGATTTAAAAGAAAGAGGATTAGAAGAATATATAAAACAAAATACTGGACTTGTTGTAGATGCATATTTCTCAGGAACTAAGATTAAATGGATTTTAGATAATATAGAAGGTGCCAGAGAGAAAGCAGAAAAGGGAGAACTTTTATTTGGTAATATTGATACGTGGTTATTATGGAATTTAACAAGAGGAAAAGTTCATGTAACGGACTACAGTAATGCATCGAGGACTATGTTGTTCAATATAAAGGATTTATGTTGGGATGAAAAAATATTAAAAGAGCTAGATATTCCAAAATCCATGCTTCCAGAAGTAAGACCTTCCAGTGAAGTCTATGGGGTAACCGATGAACATACCTTTGGAGGGGCAAAAATACCTATAGCTGGAATTGCAGGTGATCAGCAGGCAGCCTTATTTGGGCAAGCTTGTTATGAAGAAGGAATGGCTAAAAATACTTATGGAACAGGTTGTTTTATGCTTATGAATACTGGAGAAAAGATGGTTCCTTCCAAGAATGGATTACTTACAACTATAGCCTGGGGTATTGATGGAAAAGTTAATTATGCTTTAGAGGGCAGTATATTTATAGCAGGAGCAATAATTCAATGGTTAAGAGATGAATTAAGATTTATCTTTGAAGCTTCGGATAGCGAATATTTTGCAACAAAGGTTGATGATACAAACGGTGTTTACATAGTACCAGCTTTTGTAGGGCTTGGAGCACCTTACTGGGATATGTATGCTAGAGGAACTATAGTAGGACTTACAAGAGGTTCAAGCAGAACTCATATTATTAGAGCAGCCCTTGAGTCTATTGCATATCAGACTAGAGATGTATTGGAAGCAATGCAAGAAGATTCGGGAATTGACCTTAAGGAATTAAAAGTAGACGGTGGAGCAGTAGCTAATAACTTTTTAATGCAGTTTCAGTCTGATATTTTAGGTGTACCAGTTAATAGACCTAAGGTAATAGAAACTACAGCATTAGGAGCAGCTTATTTGGCAGGGTTGGCAGTAGGATTTTGGAAAGATGCAAATGAAATATCAAATAAATGGAATGTAGATAGAATATTTAATGCTGAAATGGATGAAGCTCACAAGGAGAAAATATATAAGGGATGGAAAAAAGCAGTGGACAGATCCCGTGATTGGGCAGACGAATAATATACTATCAGAAAAATAGACAATAATATACTTTATGCTTGAGTCAAAGAGAGGCATGCTAAAAATCTATGAAAAATAGGGTTATTTAGCATGCCTTTTTATTTACAAAATTATAAGACTTTAGGAGGGATGGATATGTATGATATAGGAATTATAGGTACGGGTATTATTGGTTCATTTATAGCAAGAGAGTTGTCAAGGTATAATTTAAATATTGTGATGTTGGAAAAAGATAATGATGTATCAAATGGGACAACAAAAGCCAATAGTGCAATTATACATGCGGGATATGATGCAAAGGAGAATAGTAATAAAGGTAAGTTTAATGCTTTAGGAAATCCTATGTTTGATAAGGTATGTGAAGAATTATATGTTCCATTTAAACGTATAGGTTCTTTAGTAGTAGCTTTTGACGAAGAGGATATGAAGACATTACAGAGGCTATATAATAATGGGACTAAACTAGGTATTCCAAATATGGAAATAATAGATGGAGATAATACAAGAAAATTAGAACCTAATTTAAGTGAGGAAGTAATTGGTGCACTATATGCTCCTACTGCTGGTATTGTTAGTCCCTATGAACTAGCCATAGCCTTAGTAGAAAATGCAGTAGAAAATGGGGTAGAACTAAGATTAAATAATGAGGTATTAGATATCAAAAAGAATAATGGTATGTACACAATAAATACTAATGAAGGAGAAGTAAGAGTAAAATATATTATTAACTGTGCTGGAGTATATGCAGATAAGATTAATAATATGGTAGCCTCTCCAAGTTTTAGTATAAAACCTAGAAGAGGACAGTATTATTTACTTGATAGAAGAGTAGGTAATATCGTTAACCGAGTTATTTTCCAATGTCCTACTCCAGTAAGTAAAGGTGTATTGATTACGCCTACAGTTCATGGGAATATTTTAGTTGGACCAGATTCAGAACTTGTGGAAGATAAAGAGCTTACAGAAACTACAGCAGATAGAATGGATTATGTAAGGGAATCTGCCAGTAGGGCATGTAAAAAAGTACCATTTAATAAAGTAATAACATCATTTGCAGGGTTAAGGGCTGAAGCAACAGGTGGAGATTTTATAGTTAAAGAATCAGAAGAAGCTAAAGGATTTATAAATGTAGCAGGAATTAAATCCCCTGGACTATCTGCAGCTCCTGCCATAGCCGAATATGTAATAGAATTAGTTAAAGGAATAATTGGTGAATTAGAAGAAAAGAAAGACTTTAATCCAAGAAGAAGGGAAGTAATAAGGTTTGCTGAATTAGATGATGAAGAAAAAGCAGAAGTAATAAAAAAGGATTCAAGATATGGAAGAGTAATATGTAGATGCGAAAATATTACAGAAGGTGAAATAGTAGATGCAATTAATAGAAAAGCTGGAGCCACTACAGTAGATGGTGTTAAAAGAAGGGTAAGGCCTGGAATGGGAAGATGCCAAGGTGGATTCTGTGGTCCAAGGGTCATGGAGATTTTAGCAAGAGAGCTAGGAAAAGATATATCGGAAATAGTTAAAAGCAACAAAGGTTCTTATATAATAACAGGTGAAACCAAGGAATAATAGGGGTGATTATATGATTAGTTACGACATAGTAGTTATAGGAGGAGGACCAGCTGGACTTGCTGCTGCCATAGAAGCAAAGAAAAATGGAGTAGATAATATTTTAGTTATTGAGAGAGATAGAGAATTAGGAGGTATATTACAACAATGTATTCACAATGGATTTGGTCTTCATGTATTTAAGGAAGAATTAACAGGTCCTGAATATGCAGGAAGATTTATAGAAGAGTTAAAGAAAGAAGGCATAGACTATAAACTAGATACCATGGTAATAAATATGACGGAAGATAGAGTAATAGATGCTGTAAATTCAACAGATGGTTTTATAAAGATACAAGGAAAAGCGATAATACTTGCCATGGGGTGTAGAGAGAGAACAAGAGGAGCTATTAATATATCAGGAACAAGACCAGCAGGAGTATATACAGCAGGTATGGCACAGAGATTTATAAATATGGAAGGCTATATGGTAGGAAAAAAGGTAGTTATGTTAGGGTCTGGAGATATAGGACTTATTATGGCAAGAAGACTTACTCTTGAAGGTGCTGAAGTACAGGCTGTGGCAGAATTGCTGCCTTTTTCAAGTGGGCTTACAAGAAATATAGTTCAATGCTTAAATGATTTTAATATACCGTTATTATTAAGTCATACTGTAGTTCGTATTGAAGGGAAAGATAGAGTTAAAGGAGTAGTTATTGCTGAAGTAGATGAATGTAAAAAACCTATTCTAGGAACAGAAAAATATTATGACTGTGATACATTATTATTATCTGTTGGATTAATTCCTGAAAATGAATTATCTGAAAAAGCAAATATAGAAATAGATAAAGTTACATTAGGACCAGTAGTTAATGAATCTATGGAAACCTCTAACAAAGGAATTTTTGCTTGTGGCAATGTATTGCATGTACATGATTTAGTTGATTTTGTTACAGAAGAAAGTAGAAGAGCAGGAAAAAGTGCAGCTAAATTTGTTAAAAGTCGGCTAAAAGATAATGGAGTTGAAATAACTACAAATCCAGGAAGTGGTATAAGTTATATAGTACCTCAAAGAATTAGAGTTGAAAACCTTGAAGATAATATCCAGTTATTTATGAGATCTAGAAATGTATATAAAAATATTAAGCTGGTAATTAAAGGAGATGGAGTAGTAATAAAAGAAATAAAGAAAACTCATTTAGCTCCAGGAGAAATGGAAAATATACAAATCCAATTGAATGTACTAGAAGAAAGAAAAATATCAGAAATATCCGTATCAGTGGAGGAGGTGTAAAAAATGAGTAAAAGAAATATGGTTTGTATAGTATGTCCTAGGGGTTGTCGATTAACAGTAACTGAAGATAAAAACGCTCCATTAAATTATATAGTTGAAGGTAATAGATGCAAGCGAGGAGAAGAGTATGGAATAAAAGAGATTACAAATCCAACTAGGGTTGTTACTTCCACCGTTAAAATAAAAAATGCTCATTTGAGAAGATTACCAGTGAGAACTAATGGTGCAATTCCTAAAAATAAAATTAATGAATGTATGAAAGTAATAAATTCCATTATTGTAGAATCACCAATAAAAAGCGGGGAGATTATTCTTTCTAATATATTAGATACAGGCATTGATTTAATAGCAACAAGGGATATGTAAATATATGATAAAGAAAAAGGTATTTGATAGTCTGTGACAAATACCTTTTTTATTGGGTTATTATTTATATTAGACCAACTAATCTTACTGTATTTGCAACTAGGAAGCAAATTATAATTCCAGCAATAGTTGGTACTAGAAAAGAAATAACAGTCCATTTAAAACTTTGGGTTTCTTTCTTTATAGTAAGACATGTAGTAGCACAAGGCCAATGCATTAATGAAAACAACATTACACATACAGCAGTTAACCAAGTCCAGCCATTAGAAACAAGAAGTTCTTTCAAATGTAATAGACTATCTAACTCAAGAAGAGAGCCTGTAGCCATATAGCTCATAATTATTATCGGGATAACTATTTCATTTGCAGGAAATCCTAAAATGAATGCCATTAATATATAGCCATCTAATCCAATTAGTTTTCCAAATGGATCAAGGAAATTTGCAGAATGAGTTAGGATACTTGAATTGCCAATATGAATATTTGCCATAATCCATATAACTAATCCAGCAGGTATAGCTACTACTATTGCTCGACCTAAGACAAATAGGGTTCTATCAAAAATTGAATGTATTATTATTCTGCCTACTTGTGGCTTTCTATAAGGTGGAAGTTCTAAGGTGAAGTTTGAGGGTATTCCTTTGAGTATTGTATTAGATAATATTCTAGATACTAATAATGTCATTATAATACCAAGGATTATGACACTAGTGAGAATTAAAGTTAATATTACAGATTCAAAGGGACCTCCTATGGCTCCAGCAAAAAACATTGAGATAATTGCTATTAGTATAGGAAATCTTCCGTTACAAGGTACAAAGTTATTAGTGATTATGGCTATTAGCCGTTCACGTGGAGAATCAATTATTCGGCATCCAATGATACCAGCAGCGTTGCATCCAAAGCCCATACACATAGTAAGAGCTTGCTTTCCACAGGCACAGGATTTTTTGAAAAAATTGTCCAGATTAAATGCAACTCTAGGAAGATAGCCTAAATCCTCAAGTAATGTAAATAGTGGGAAGAAAATAGCCATAGGTGGAAGCATAACAGATACTACCCAAGCAAGGGTTCGGTAAACTCCTAAGACCAACATTTCATGTAACCAAGTTGGAGCATTGCTCCATATGAAAAATTCTGTAAGTCTATCTTCAATCCAAAATAGTCCTTTAGCAAGCATCTCAGAAGGATAATTAGCACCAGTAATAGTGATCCAGAAAACTACAGCTAAGAGAAATACCATAATTGGAATTCCGATTTTCTTTGATGTAAGATATTTATCTATTTTTCTATCAAAATTATTATAGTTTTTATTCTCAAAAGCAACAACTTTATTACTTATATTTTCTGCTATATTTACTAGATGACTAACAATTTTATCACGGAGGATATCGTGATTAATTCCCTTTGTATTTAAAAAAATTCTTGAATTATGAACTTCATCTATTATCTCCTTTTGTTCATTTAAATCAAAACCAAGATATTTATTTATAGAGTTTAATAAGGTAATGTCTCCATCTATAAGTTTTAATGCAACCCATCTAGTATTTAATTTGTCTTGGACTATTGGATTAAGTACTAATTCAACTTGAGATATAGCTTTTTCTATTGATTCCTCATATTGAATATTTAAAGGGTTTAATGAAACTTCATTGAAGGAAACATCATAAACCGAGTCCATTAAATCTTGTAATCCCTTTCCCTTAAGAGCATTAGTTCCAATTACAGGAACACCTAGTTGATTTGATAATTCTTTCAAATCTATATTTATATTTTTTCTTTTTGCCTCATCCATAAGATTAACGCACACTACTACTTTAGAAGTAATCTCTAAAGTTTGTAGGACGAGATTTAGATTTCTTTCTAAGCATGTAGCATCTACTACAATTACTGATGCATCTGGATTTCCAAAACATATAAAATCTCTAGCAACTTCTTCCTCAATAGAATTTGCCATTAATGAATAAGTACCTGGAATATCTACTAAAATGAAATTGTTATCCCTATAATAATAATTTCCATGAGCATTAGTAACTGTTTTTCCTGGCCAGTTACCAGTATGTTGATTTAATCCTGTCAAATTATTGAAAACTGTGGATTTTCCTACATTAGGATTACCGCCTAAAGCTATAATTTTATCATTAAATGAAGCTTTTTCAATCTTAAGCTCCTGTTCGAGAATTCCTATTCCAGTAGATGTACTAGTTAAACCCATGAATTATCCCTCCTAAATTAAAGTTTTTCTACTAATATCATAGAAGCTACATCGGAACGAAGAGCTATTACTGCGCCTCTAATAAGATAAGCCATGGGGTCACCTGAAGGACTTTGATGCAAAGGTTCTACTACAGTGTCATCAATTAAACCTAAATCTAACATTCTCCTTCTTGTTAATCCATTAGATACTAATTGTTTAACTTTACATTTTTCACCAATAGATAATGAGTTAAGTGGAATATAAGTATTATTCATATAAAAGACCTCCTCTAAGAAATATATTTTAGCCTTGGGAAAAAAACTTTCCCTACACTAAAATATGTTAAATACTTTCAATCTGTTACTCGTATATATAATAATAGATATAATTTGTTAGATAAATTTTAGGAGTGATAATATTGGATAGTAAATTTCGTACAGTCCGAGGGTATGAGTTAAATGGATATAATAAAACCTTACTTACACCAGCACTGGAGGATTATCTTGAAATGATATATAGGAATAGTCTAGAAGAATCCTATATTCGCATAAATACATTGGCAAGTCTTTTAAATGTAAAGGATTCATCAGCTTCAAAAATGGTAAGAAAGCTTGGCGATTTAGGATTAGTTAATTATGAAAAATACAGGATTGTAACATTAACGGAATATGGTAAAAAGGTAGGGGAGTTTTTATTAGATAGACATAATACCATAGAAAGATTTTTGTATTTCATAGGATGTGAAAAAAATACTTTAATTCAAACAGAGTTAATAGAACATTATATTTCACATAGTACAGTTGAAAATATAGAAATTGTATATAATTTCTTTTATGATAATCAAGATATATTAGAGATGTATATTAACTATAGGGAGGTGTATAAGAAAGAAGAATGATAAGGTTTTAGGAACTTGTTAAAAGATAGGAAATTAAATTGCTTATTTTATGCTTTTGAAAACATTTAGCTTAAAAAGAAGGATTTTGAAAGAAAATATAGAATAATATTTTAATGAATAGATATTAAAGGTCCTTAATTTAGGTTAGTAAATTTAACGAAGAAATAATAAATAAGGAGAATAGAAAACTAAAGATATAATGTAATTTTATTTTTCATAATTAATAGCATCAGAAAGGCTAGAAATTAGTAAGACCTTATATTTACAGAATTAAATAAAGAAAAATTTTATTAGGAGGTAATCAAAAATGTTAGATAATAAAGGATTTGATCTATGGGCTAATGAATATGATAGGAGTGTAAACCTTAGTGAAGAAAATAATGAATATCCATTTGCAGGCTATAAAGATGTATTGAATCATATATATAATGAAGTTAGACAGAAAGATAATGCAAGTGTTCATAATATTTATGGAAGGTGATTATTTTGGATAACGTAAATAGTGATTGGAATGAATGTATACTTACTATTGAAAAAGTAGATGGAGAATATGAAATATCTTTGTCCGATATAATCAAGAATTCTATAAAATGGAGATTTTCTGTACGACATAGCAAGAACTGTATTCTTAGTCCAATATACATCTGCGCCAGTGGAAGCTAAAGATAAAGAGATGATTTTACAACTGAAGAAAAGACTGGCAGATTTATATCTTTTTCAAATGAATGTAACTAGAGATTATTTCTCAGTTATTATTATATTAAGAATAGGTGAATATCCAGAGGAACAACAAAATAGAATATATGATTTTTAGAAAGTACTAAATATAACAATTAATAATAGGAGAGTATGGATGATAGTAAAGACAAAAAATTTAATTATAAAAGATATGACAGAAGAAGATATTAAGGGACTACTAGAAGTATATAACTCAAATCAGGATTTTCTTATGTTTCATATTGGTAGGCAAGAGGTAAGTATGGACTGGCTAATTCAGGAACAGAAAGAAATGAAGAGTACAAATTTTAGAACTTTAATAGCAAAAGAAAATAAAGATAACACCATAATTGGATTTATAGATATTTTATTTGCAGAAGAATGTTACTTATCTTTACTTATGGTACACAATGAATTTAAATCTAGAGGATATGGAAAAGAAATATATGATGCATTAGAGGACTATTTAAGAGAGAGAAATTTAAAAAGTATAAGAATTGATGTTGCATATGATTATAATGAACTAGTATTACGATTTTGGAGAAATAGAGGATTTGTGGAAGTAGAAAAAATTAGATTACAATGGACAGATAATTTATTTGATGCAATAGTTATGAAAAAGAATTTAGGGGAGGAGAGAGTATAATTAATGATTGATAAATCTGTATTGAAAAAAAGTAGTTAATAATTTAAATGAAGACTATCCAAGTTTAAAATACAGAAATTAATATATAGAAAATGATTCCATTATGGTTATAGTACTTTATAAATTAAGGGTGGCTAGTTAATTGTTTGCTATGGAGGTGTAAAAAATATGGCTTTAATTTTACTATCAATAATAGGGGGATATATAGGTATTGCCATAGGAGAAATAATTGATAATGAACTTTATCAAAATCTGTTTTTAATTGTTGGAGCATTAAGTCCAGCTTTAGTTACTTTAGACCGAATTTATAATGAGATGATGAAAAAATCAAATTGATTCAAGGCTTAATAAAGATAAAACTATAACTAAGAATTACCTATGGGTTATAGCTTAGGATTTCTAAGTATATTAGATTGTTTTGTAAAATAGTTTATATTATAATAAAGACTATATTAGGTAAGAAAAAGCAAAGAGCATCATATACATAATAATTTAGCTAATATAAAAGGTGTCTTAGTTCGAAAGTAAAAGTTAAAGGTAAGATTATATTAAATAAGGGGGCTATTTATGATAGAATTACGAAAAGTTACATTTGATAATTTTGAGAATGCATTCCTATGCCTTATGCTATTTATGGCGATGATATCATGGTAGGCTTTATAATGTTATCATATACTGATGCAGATAAAAATGATGGTGAAAATGCTTATTGGGTTTGGAGATTAATGATTGACAAAGAATATCAAGGAAAAGGTTATGGTAAGGAAAGCATGATGAAGGCAATTGATTTAATTAGAACATTGCCACATGGAGAAGCTGATGCAGTTTATCTTTCTTATGAACCAGAAAATGTTGTAGCAAAATCACTTTATGCATCATTAGGTTTTGCAGAAACAGGTAGGATTGAAGAAGGTGAATTAGTAGCGAAGATGATTTTGTAGAAGTAATAGTTATTGGAACTTAAAATTTCATTGAAATATCGTATTATTTATAAAAGAATCTTATGGTATTTTTATATTGGGAAGAAATAAAAGTTAAAAGTATTTTTAGTAAAAAGTTACATAAATTTAAAAGTAAAAAGCTATAGAAATATAGCATTATAAATATCTCAAGAAGTTTTGAAATGGTGTAAAATAACCTTAATTGTGTTATAATATAATTAAGATGAAAAAAGAAAAAGGTGATATCTATGAGAGATATAGAGGAGATTATAAGAAGAGTTGATGGGAATATGTCTATAGAAGGCATGCCTTTAAATGAGGATGATAAAAGAAGAATTAGAGAATGTCTTACTGAAAAGATTAGTTTTGATGAGATGACTAGAAAATTAATAGATAAATATACAATAACTATATAGTAAAACATGTAAGATTATGAGAAAAAATTATGATTATATTTATGAATGGGACGGTAAATATTGTTATCCAACTTCCTTTGTATTAAGGAATAATCTTAATATCACCAATAGGGAAGAACTTGAAGTAATTGAAAGAAAAATTACATCTCTCCGTATGGCAGAAATTAGTAAGGATCCAGTTAAAGGAAACTTTGATTTAAAGCATTTGCAAGATATACATATACATATATTTAAAGATATTTATGATTGGGCTGGTGAACTAAGAACAGTTAATATATCAAAGGGAAATGAATTCTGCAAATATATGTATATAAATAATATTTCCAATGAAATATTTTTAAAACTTAGACAAGAAAACTTCTTAATAGGGATAGAACAAGAAAAGATATCAGAAAGACTTGCTTACTATTTAAGTGAAATTAATGTGATACATCCCTTTAGAGAAGGTAATGGAAGAACACAAAGAATGCTAATGGAATATTTAGTACAAGTAGCAGGATATGATATTAGTTTTTACAATGTTTCTCAAGAAGAAATGATAGATGCAAGTGTAGCTTCTTTTAATTGTGATTATACTAAAATGACAGAGATATTTATGAGAATCATAAATCCTATTACAAGAGAAGAACAAAAAAACTTTATAGACCAAATAGCAACTATAGACAGTCCAGTGTTGGAAGTATATGAAATGTTGAATGGAATGAGTTAAATATAGAAGTAGGAGTTAATCCTAACATATCCCTAATAGGTAGACAGTAGAAACAATTAAAGTAACTTTTTTAACACCAATTAATTGAAAGGTTGGTGTTATTTTATATAGATAAGATATTATATAATCAATATTCAGCCTGAATTTAGGCTGTTTTTTTATTTAGTAGAAAGTAGATTTGTAGAAATCACGGAATGTTAAACAGTTTATCTTATTCTAGCTTTTGAATAAGAAACTGAGTAGTTACAGTTAGTAAAAACAAATTTTACTGAAACATCCTTTCTAGAAGAACTTTCATGAACGCTCATATTAATTCTCATAGTTTTAAATTAGTTACTAAGCCCTATCTACTAATATTAAGTCAGCAGTTATTTCATTTACTCTGCTTCTTTAAGAAATATTAAAAAATTTATTAAATATTATAAACCATTTTCTCATTGTAATCATTATATGATAGTTAATTGGTTCATTCATTTTTTAGCTCTTAGAAATATCACTGAAAAAAAGAAGGAATTTAGTAAACTTTATAGAATAATATTTATGAAAGGAAACATTAAAGGGGAATGAAAGTTTGTATATAAAGATATATTTGCAGAATAGTTGATAATAGACTTTTAGCATGTTATAAAAAGGGGGGAGTAAATTGACTATAGTTACTAAGTTGAAGATATGGGTAGTGATATTAATATTTATTAGTATTGTATCGCTTTTATTTTCTATTAGTATTTATTCTAAGCAAAAAAGATATATAAATGAAGATAAGCAACAATTTATAGATGAGATAAATAATTCAATTAGAAAGAGTAAAGTAGAAATGGATAATATAATTTTAAATAGTGAGGAAAAACATATGGATTATAAAGATATAGAATTCTTTAAGATATATCATCGTAATTTAGAAAGAAGCATATTTGGATTCAAGAAAAAATCTCGTTTTATAAACTCTGAATTAGGTAACAGCTTTCAAAAACTATGGGATAATTATAATTCTATTGATCCAATAAACGGAGAGGATATAAAAGAATACTATGAACAGCTTTTTGAAAGAGCAGATGGAAAAGAATATATATTACTAAATGATGAAGATGTTTATATGTTCCAAGAGATATTGAAATTTTATAATACAATCCAAAAGGAGATTAATAAATTAATGTAAAAATGTCTTATAAATAAATCATCAAAATGAATGTATAGAAGAGATTGAGTCATTAGATAAATCCGTAAGCTTTAAATCCAATTGTTAGGAGGGATTATGATAGAAAAAGTTACATTTAAGAACTCAAGGGATTTAACTCTAGTTGGAAATCTATATTCAGTTGATTCTGAATCAATAATTGTAATGTGTCATGGCTTTATGTCGAGTAAGTATTCAAAAGGAAGATTTGAGAAACTTGCTACAGCATTTATTAAATCTGGTTATAATGCTTTACTTTTTGATTTTAGTGGTTGTGGAGAAAGTGACAATGATATTCTGACTGTTGAGAAAGAAGTAGATGATTTAAAGCATGCAATTGAATTTGTAAAGTCAAAGGGATATAAAAAAATTGGACTATATGGCCATAGCCTTGGAACTCTTATTTGTTTAAAAAGTTATACTCCTGAAATAATAATGATGGTTTTGTCAGGTGCCTTAACTGGTTCAATGAACTATAACTGGTCTGAAATTTTTACAAAAGAACAAATGAAAGAGCTGGAGGAAAAAGGATATTTAACAGAATATACACCACAAGAAATACGGAAAGAGATTGTAATTGATAAAAGGATTTTGAAAGATTTTGAGTTGATTGATCAGAATAAATTATTAGAAGATGTTAATTGCCCAGTTTTAATAATTCATGGTAATAATGACGAAGAAGAAAAGTTGCTATATGAAAGGTCCAAAGTAGCAATGACATTTCTTACAAGTGACTCGAAATTGGTAGTTATTGATGGAGCAAATCATAGTTTTCTTGAACACTTTAATATAGTAGTTAAATTAACTACAGAATGGTTTACAAAGTATCTTTGTTAATATTTAGGGACATAAGGTTTCGAGGATTAAAGAATCCTATAATAATAGATTTATTAAAGAGTATATTACACCACAATTTTAAGGCATTGTGTATTAGATTTCTTCACAAAAGAAGGCATGGTAGTGTAACCACGTTGTAGTAGCTAAGAGCAGCATTTGACATGACACTTGGTAATATTAGAGTGGTACTTTTGGGTTGATTTAATTCTTAATATAAAACTAAATATAATCATGGAGATACAAAGTAGCTTGGAAATTATTTTATGTTGTAGTAATAAGTTTATTAAAAGGAGATATAAAATGGATGTATTAATCGATGATAAATATAGTAAAGAACAAATACATATTAATGACTATAAGATATTTAGTAAGAGTTATATAAATGGTGATCCAACTGTTCTATTTGAAGCTGGGATGGGTGATAGCAGTGAAATATGGAATTATATTCAAAATGATGAACCAGAATTGATTGTTGAAGCAATTGTAGAAATAGTCAATAAATATAGGAGTTAGATATATAGAGTATATTTAAGGTATTTTGGAGTGTGAGATTATGAAAAATAGAAAAATGGCAGTATTTGTAATTATAATAATATTAGTAATCACATTAACAGCTTTTAAATATAATCAAGAGCAAAAAAAGTATAAAGAATATGCAAATGAAAAACTTAATAAGAATTTTTATGAAGTCTGTGATTATATGGTAGATGCAAATGCTACTATTGAAAATGCTATTGAAAAAGAATATATTTTTGAAAAGGATTTAGAATATCTAAAGAGTAGATTTTTTGCATATTTACGAAGTCTAGATGAAATTAATGATATATCAAGAAAGTTTAATGAATTTAATTTTTTTATTACTAATATTAGAGATGAATTTAACTGGGAGTATTCTAAATTTTATCATCGTATTGATGATTTATTTGGTGAGAGGGAATATGATGATAATTCTGATGGAAAACATCAATTAAGCCAAAGTGATTTAGATATTTTTAAACAATCTTATGATTATACTTCTAAGGTTATTGATATTATAAGGAAGCATATAGATTATTACAATATGTTTGATATAGTAATGATAGAAATTGAGGAAACAGGGAGAGTGCAGCAAATGAAGAGGTATAAAGAAGAGTATCTCGAGCCTTGGCCAGATAATAAATTTGGTACTGGAGTAATAGAATTAATTAATGAGGACGGAACTATAACTGAAATTCCAAGGGAGGAATTTAGATATGATTATCCAAAACAACCTTTTATAAAAGTAAATGATAGAGAATGGATAGATATTTATAAGGAGATTTATTTGCTTAATATTGATACAGATAAATAAAGGTGCAGTTGATAAAATAACTATTAATCTATTTTATGAATTATCAGAGGAATGAAAAATGCATTACTAATAGAATACTTTGAGTTTTGATAATCTAAAGAGAAAAAAGAACTAAATCTATATTAAAATTAACTAAAAGCATAGTGAGGAAGTATGTTATAGAAAAACATAACATAAATGAAGTTGAGAGAATTAAAGAAAAGCTTCTTGAATATTATTTTAGATAAGACCAAGAAATTTAGGATGAAGAAATAGAGAGGGAAAGAAACTAATGCTAATCAAATAATCAAAAGATACCCATACTTATTAGTAATTTAAGTGAAAGAGAGCTAAATAATGAATAATGAAAGAATAAAAAAATTAAATAGTTTTGCTTTTCCTTTACTTGCACAATCTATAATGAGCTATTTTATTGGACTTACAGATCAAGCAATAGTTGCAAGGATTTCTACCCCAGCCTTAGGTGCTGTTGGAGTAGTGTCTTCATTTCTTGGGATGATAGCTGGACTTATAGGTGCTATAACTATTATATTTAATATTCGTGGAGGTAAAAAATTTGGAGCGAAAGATGATGAGGGATTGAAAAATGAATTTTACTCTTCTTTATTACTTAGCTTTATATTAGGAGTAACATTTATGATCCTATTTATAATAGGTAGAACTTGGTTATTTCGTAGTGTATATGCTTTATCTGGTCAAATATATAACCAAGCAATTATATATTCAAATTCAATGAGTACATATGTGCTTATCCAATTGTTTCTATTTGCCTTTGGTACATATTTTAAAATACATAATAATACAAAATGGATTTTGTTCGGTTCTACTACTTCAGCAATAGTTAATTTATTTTTAGACTATATATTTGTCTTAGGAAAGTTTGGTATGCCAAAGTTAGGTGTAAA
Organism: Tissierella praeacuta; assembly: GCF_040396155.1. Taxonomy (GTDB): domain Bacteria; phylum Bacillota; class Clostridia; order Tissierellales; family Tissierellaceae; genus Tissierella; species Tissierella praeacuta_A. The sequence continues at coordinate 648 of NZ_JBEBOY010000040.1, read as the reverse complement.
TGCAGCAGGAATTTCTACTGTGGTATCTATGTTAATAAATTTAACGATTTATGCAATAGTATTGGGGGAACAATTATCAATAGAATTTTTAAATTTAAGAAAATATTTTAAAAATGCTGTAATACAGCTAAAAGAATCTCTACCGTTAATAGGTCAAGAAATTTTTGATGGATTTATTTTTGTCATTGCTGTTAATGCAATAATATTAAGAATTGGTACAGTTGAATATGCTGGATATATAATAATTAATATACTACTGGGATTTTTAAATATATCGAAGTATATGTATGGATCAGCTACATTAACTTTGGTTGGAATAAGTTATGGAGAAAAAAATAAAAAGGATCTGGAAGTATATCCTAAAATAAGCATTAAAATTATTACTTCAATCTATGTAGTATTAGGGATAGTATTTATTTTAGCTAAAAATTATCTTCCTGCTATTGTTACTGATGATATAAATACTCATCAAATAGTTTCTTTATTTTTGGCATATTTTATAATTGCTAACTCAGTAAGCCCATTTACAAACACCTATATGAATGCTCTTCAAGCATTAGGATTGAATATATTTGTTCTTTATAGTACAGCAATAATTAACCTGTTGTGCTAGTTAAAAATTACAAATATAAAAACTCCAGCAATTAT
>NZ_JBEBOY010000039.1:0-30927 GCF_040396155.1 Tissierella praeacuta | reverse complement strand
CGAAATCTGTAACATAACCATCAACTGTAGTAAGAACATGTAGCTTAAATCCATAATAGGTTTCTTTTTTGGAAGCACAATATCCATAGGCTGCATTAACCTTAAAAGATTTATGAAAAGGTGCTCTACCAAACTTACATACAGGAATAGGAATGCTATCTACAATTCTAACTGATTTATCTCGGTATCCTAGAACTTTGGTGAGTTGTTTACGGATTTCATCAATGACTGAGTGTAAAGCCCTACGGGTTCTGTTAAATCTAGTTCTACTGCAGAATTTTGGAAATAAGTCTTTTAGATTTTTTCTACAGAACTCCAACCAAGCTTTTTCTGAGTCAATGGTTAAGAGTTCACCAACGATGCTAATGGTAATTATTTCACTATCACTTAGGATAGCATCCTTGATATTACGGCGTTCTTTAATATGTGTTGGAATAATCTCTTGGTAAATATCGTCAATTAATATATAAATGACTGTAATAAAGTCTTTTAAATCAGCAATTTCTTTGATAGAATATTTATTAGAAAACTCTAGCATATGTTATCCTCCTATCTTAATTTCATGGGTGTTATTAATGATAGGTTAACATAATTGCTGGAGTTTTTATATTTATAATTTTTAACTAGCACAACGAGTTAATTTATGTTTATATATTATGATAGAATAATTATATTAACAGGTATGCACTTTTTGGTTAGATACTATAAAAAAGGAGAGTTAGAATGGATCAACAAGAAGAAGTCTATTCCAAGCCATTTGAATATACATTGTCTTTGGTGGGAGGAAAGTGGAAAATGCATATTCTTTTTTGGCTATGTCACTGCAAGGTGATGCGGTATAGTGAGATAAAAAGAGTTCTTAAAAATATTACACATAAAATGCTCAGCAATCAATTAAAGGAACTTGATGCTAATGGGCTAATCATTCGGAAAGAATATCCACAGGTACCACCTAAGGTGGAATACCGACTTACGGATAAGGGAGACTCCCTTATGCCAGTATTAGAAGCTATGTGTAAAAGGGGACACCAGTTTGTTGAATAATAAGGTAAAGCATTGTTCTCAGGCCTAAGCAAAGATGTGTTTTTCATCTAGCATCTATGAAGAATTAGGTTATACATTTTAAGAGATCTGTGAAAGCACATCTCTATTTTTATGTCTAAAATCAAATTGAGAAAGGAAGATATCAAATGGAAAGAAAAACAAAACCTCTGATGTTGAGGCAGTGGGGAAAAAGGTAGCCGCCTAGCTGAAATTAGATAAAGCATATACGGAGTTATTGCCTGCTGGTAATGAGACCACTAAGCTTTAAGGACTTTAAGTGATGAGATACCGCCGCAGTACCCATACCAATGGCTGCTGCAATATTGATACCACATTCTTCACAATGGCATAAAAGCCACAAAATTCGAAGTCTTGTGCCATCGCAAAGTTGTTGAAAAACAGCAGATGCATCTGAAAAATATCTTTCATCAGGCATTTTATCAAGGATCTTTTCAACATTTTGACCATGGTTATGAGGTAAGCATTTTTTATCCATACAGATACCACCTTTGCTGTAGATTTATCTTTAAACTCGCTCCTAAGATATCTTAAATAGATTTTAATGGATTTGCTCATAATATCACCAAGATATTTATAGCAAAAAATAATAAATGAATCAAGATAAAAAAGCACAAACTTTTAGAATAAAGTTTAATTAGCGACAGGTTTTTAACACGTCGTAGACACTTTTTTTCTTTGTAATAAAGGTGTGTCTTAAAAAATACACCGATTACACACAAACCGTTTTCATAAATGCTAAAATTAAAATATCCATGGTTATGTGATGTCAAGGTAGTCATCTAGATGTAAAGTTACAATGTCCATGCGAGGTAGATAAGTAGGGGGGGTGTAAGTAAAGGAATTTTCCACACCTAATTTTCAGAATATACAGATTACTATGAGTCATATAAAGTCCTACGCGAACTTTATATAGATAATTATTTGGACTGTAAAGTAGAAATGAAAAGTGTGGCACAGTGTTAAGTTGTCAATGTCGAATGAGGGCTGGCGAAGTTAAAGAAAAAGACAAACATGGAGGTGAGGTTATTGGCGCTTTCATAGGAATTGCTTAGTGTTATACAGGTCCGGGTGCTCCAAACCAAGGAGTAAAGTATGTTTTGGTAAATGGCCATATTGCTGTCAAGAATGATCGGATTACAGGCAAATGTGCAGGAAAAATTTTGAGACATCATAATTAAACCGAACTTTCAAAACAACACAACTTAAAACAATGGTATTAAAAAATAATTGAGTAAGTTAAGGAGGATAATAGATGAAAAGATTCTCAAAGTTGTTAGTTTCTGTTTTTTCATTGCCCTTTGTTGCAACCATGTTTGCAGCCGGCGGCGGTGCTAAGGAAACTGGTAAAAACGTACATGTTTCCGAAACAGTAGATATCGGTATTGTACTTCCTACTAAGGATGAACCAAGATGGGCACAGGATGATATCAGATTTAAGAATGCCCTGAAGGACACAGACTATTCCGTAGAAATCAAATTCAGCCAGGGCTGTTCCGTTAAGGAAAAGGAAAATGTTGATGCTTTAATTGCAAATGGAATCAAAATATTGATTATCTGCCCTCAGGACGAAGCGAAAGCAGCTGCAGTAGTTGAAGCGGCAAAGGGCAAAGGAATTAGTGTTATCTCCTATGACAAACTGATCACAAACACAGGTGCAGTTGATTACTATGTAACATTCGATTACATAGCAGTCGGCAAAGCACAGGGTCAGTATCTGATCAACCATGCGAAGGGTACAGGAAAACCGTTATACCTGTATGCCGGTGCTTCTTCCGACAATAACGCATTCCTCCTCTTTGAAGGCGCATGGTCTGTGTTACAGCCTAAGATTGCCGACGGAACTTTTGTAATTGCCAATTCCAGTGAGGCAGAGAATCTAAAAAATAAAGCTACTTTGACTCGTGGCGAGATGGGCAAGATCATAGGCCAAGTAACTACTAACTGGGATTTTAACAAAACCAAGACAATGGCTAAATCCCATCTGGCTGCTGTGTCATCATCTATAAAGAATGATGTTGCAATCCTTGCGCCAAATGACGAAACAGCAAGAGCTATCATCGACGTATTCGCAACTAATAAAGGAATCAAGAGCTATGTTGTAACCGGTCAGAATGCTGAAAGAGCTTCCGAACAATACATACTCGATGGAAAACAGTCCATGACGGTATTAAAAGATGAGCGTACTCTTGTAAGAGATTCCATCGATATTGCTAAAGCTCTTCTAAAGGAGTCCACTCCAGCTACTACCGTTACTTACAACAATGGAAAAATCGATGTGAAGGCAAAACAGTCAAGTATAATTGTGGTGGACAAATCAAATATTACCGGAATATTGATGGACCAACACCTGAAAGAGGCTTATGAACGCGGATTTTTCAACGGAAATGTACTTTTGGCAAAGGGAAATCATGTAATCTATGAAAACGCATTAGGGTTTGCTGATTTGTCAAAGAATAAAGCACTCAATACTGAAAGTGTATTTGAAATTGCGTCAGTTAGCAAACAGTTTACTGCCACGTCAATTTTGATGTTACGTGACCGGGGTCTGCTGTCACTTTCGGATAATATGGAAAAATATTTCCCTGATACTCCTTATAAAGGAATAACGATCAAAAATCTGTTGAATCATACAAGTGGACTTCCTGATTATATGGAATGGGTAGAGAAAAAGGGACGTGAAAGCAATACGATTCCCATGAATGCGGTTATGAGTGAATTCCTAGTAAAATCAGGGATTCCAGCACTTTTTGCTCCGAATGAAGACTGGAGCTATTGCAATACTGCATATGCCCTGCTTGCGCTCATTGTTGAAAAAGCATCGGGTGAATCTTATGCAGATTTTCTAAAAAAAGAGATATTCGAACCTGCAGGGATGAATGACTCCTGCGTATATCATAGACGTCTTAACGGTGATACGATCAAAAACTACGCGTATGGCTATGTCTTGGAGGATGGTCAATATGTTTTGCCTGATGAATCTACATTGATAGAAAACAATTGTGTTATTCCTTTGGATGGGATAGAAGGAGACGGTTGCGTCAATTCAACTATCCATGACATGCTAAAATGGAGCCTAGCTTTAAAAGAGGGCAAAATTTTGTCTCATAAAAGTCAGGAAGAAATGTACACACCCACACGTTATGATCACTCAAAAATTGCACCATACGGTTATGGATGGGCTATCACTCAAGATACAAAAATGGGAAAAATAGCGGCTCATTCAGGTGGATGGATAGGGTGTTCAACGAAATTTGTTCGCTATCTGGACAAAGATATCACTCTAATTTGTTTGAAGAACGCAGATCCAACAGAGTATTGGGGTGATTTAACCACCATAGAGGGGTTTATGGACATTGCGAAAGGACAATTGCCGAGACCAATCAGAACATTTGAGGAATTGATTGATTCTAATGCTGATTCTTCAGGATACGCTGCATTGTGTGGGAAATATGAGAGAGACACGGAGGTATTTCAGCAGGGGGATAAGCTGTATGTCACAAGCCCGGAATACGGAGAAAAAGTTGAGCTTTTACCTTCAAAAGAAGGGGGTTTTATCACTGAAGATGGTAATAGTTTATCCATAGATGATCAAAAAATTACACTAGATAAAGATACATTAGAACCAGAGATATTAAGGAGGCTTGAATAAGCATCATTATTTAGGAGGGAGAAAATAATGGAAAAAATGATTGAAGAAAAGAAAAAAAGCAAAATATCATTTCCTTCAGCTTGGTTAATTACTTTTATTTTATTAATTATTGCAGCAGTCTTGACCTACATTATTCCGGCAGGTGCATACTCTACGTTAATTTACAATAAAGAGACAAAAGCTTTCACTATCACTGCGCCTAACGGTGAGGAAAGCGAAGCTCCCGCTACTCAAGAAACCCTTGACAAGTTTGGGATCAAGACCAACCTTGACAAGTTAGTCGACGGAACAGTCTGGAAACCGATTGCAGTTTCGGGAAGCTATGAAAGGATAGAACCAAAGCAGCAAAGATTCAACGATGTCGTCATGTCTCTAGTAGATGGTGTTTATGAGACCATCGACATCATGTTGTTTGTTCTTGTTTTAGGAGGATGCTTAGGAGTTCTAACCAATTCCGGAGCTTTTGCTGCTGGGGTTGGTGCACTGGGCAGAGTGACCCAAGGGAAAGAATACATTTTGATTGTTCTCATTACATTCCTGTGCGCCCTTGGGGGCACCACCTTTGGCCTGAGCGAGGAAACGATAGCTTTTTACCCAGTATTGATACCGGTGTTCATTGCTGCAGGGTATGATGCGCTAGTTTGTATAGCTGCAATCTATATAGGTTCATCGATTGGTTTTATGTTCTCGACGGTTAATCCTTTCACGACTGTTCTTGGATCAAATACAGCTGGCATTGACTTTATATCTGGAATCTACTGGAGACTTGGAGCACTTGTACTTGGTGTTATTTTCACAACTTTTTATATAATGAGGTATGCTAAAAAAATCAAGGCGGATCCTACAAAGTCAATGGTTTATGAGGATCGTCATAAAATCGCTACGGCATTTGAACAGAAACATGAAGTTCAGCCACTTAAACCACGTTTCTCAATCGCACTCATCGTGTTTTTAACTTGTTTTGTCGTCATGGTTTACGGCGTGATCAATCTGGAGTGGTTGTTCGGTGAAATGACGGCGGTCTTCTTGGTCGGCGGTATAATTATAGGAATCGTTCTTGGGCTTCCAGAAAAAGTGTTCTTTGAAGGATTTACCAACGGAGCATCTGATATGGTTGGCGTTGGTTTGCTTATCGGTTTTTCCAGAAGTATAAACATTCTTTTGGAAAACGGTAGAATACAGGATACAATTCTTCAAGGAATAATCAGCAGAGTCGGCGGAATGAACCCTTTCATATTTCTGATGGTATTGCTGTTCATATACATGGTTTTAGGATTCTTTATCACTTCAGCATCAGCACTCGCCGTATTGACGATTCCGATTATAGCGCCTCTAGCTGATGCGGTTGGACTTCCAAGAGAGCTTGTTATCTCCGCATATGTTTATGGGCAAGGGATCATTGGGATAGTATCGCCGACCAGCATGGGTCTGATCACATGCGAAATGGTCAAAGTTCCATATGTCAAGTATGTAAAATTCCAGATGCCTTTGCTTGGAGCTCTTACGGTTCTATCGGCTGTAATGTTATTACTTCAGGCAATGATTGGTTAATATGATAGTTTTAAAGCAGCCACAATAATGTGGCTGTTTGCTTTTGGAGACAAGTTTGCGTTCTTAAATCTGACCTACGGTATGTTATTCTATATTTGATTGATCGATATTGCAAAAAGTATTTAAGCAATGTATAATATTATAATAAGAAAAGACTTAAGGTTAACATGGTGTTAAGTTTTATAATGTGACTATACATGGTATTAGTGACATTATTCGACAAAAACAATACACGAAAATACATAGAATACACATATAAATAGAGAACCGATACTATAATAATAATGAATGTTCTGTTGACGATGGAGTTATCAATCATTTAATGAGTGAAATCTGGAGGGTGAAATGAGACACATTATCAGCGTTTATTTTATCATGATACTGTCATGTTGCTTGTTAGCTGGCTGCAAGAAGGCTGAACCCGCCGATGCTTTGGTGTCTGAGAATACAGTGCCCCGAACGCTAACTTTAGCTGTGGCTGAATGGGGAGGGGCTGGGGCGGACGGTGTTCTGCTGGGAACGATACAGGGAAGTCAGAGATTAGTTGTTGATCCGCTGTTTTATAGGGATCCGGATGGTAATCTAACGCCCAATATGGCAAAATCCTATTCAATCACGGAGGATGGTAGAACGGTTACTGTTGAATTGGCCGATGATCTGCGTTTCTATGACGGTTCTCCCGTAACGCCGATAGATGTCAAACGTTCTCTTGAATGGATCAAAGGACAAGGCTCTTTTTCTGGCGATTTCAATGCAGTTCGGTCTGTTAAAACTGATGGCAACAATGTAATTTTTCATTTGAGTCGGCCATCTCCAAAATTCCTTTATAATCTCGGCGATAGCTTTTTCCCAGTAATTAAATCAGAGGATATTGACAGCAAGTCCCCTGAAGAAATACTATGGGGCGGCACGGTATATGGGGCTTATTATGTCAATGAATACTTTTCCGGTTCCTGTGCCACGCTCAAAAAGAATCCTTATTATAAAACCTATAATCGCCATTTAAAAAATAAAGGCCCCTCATCGATTGATACCATTAATGTTCGATTTATTTCCGATCCTTTTGCCCTTGTGCAGGGGATGTTGTCAGGAGAAATTGCTCTGACAGATAGAGTAACGCCGAACCAACTGTATGAGCTGCTTATGAGTCCTAATATCGAAACCAAGTGGGCGGCAGAGCCAAATGTTGTCCAGCTACTTTTAAACAATGATTTCGAACTCTTCAAGGATCCGGATGTTAGACTGGCATTGATGCTGTTAATTGATCGTACAAAAATTTCGGCGTATTCCAAAGGTCAATATTCCCCTGCCTATGCCTTTTCTGTTTCTGGTATGAGTGATTACAGCTCAGATGCAGAGAATTATTTTACTTCCAATTTCTGCAATCAGCCCGAAGTGGCATTGCAGTTACTCTCGGAAAAGGGCTGGAAGGACAGCGATGGAGACGGATATCTGGATCGAAATGGGAAAAAGTTTGAGTTCACAGTCGTATTTGAAGACAAAAATCTTAATAGCCTTGTAGAAATTCTGCAATCAGAATACAAGAAAAATGGGATCCAGATGAACATCCATAGTATCGATTTGGCGACAATGAGCGACCTCTTAAAAAAAGATACATACGAAGCTGCTTTAAATGAATTCAACTGGGGAGATACGGCTGGCATACTTCCGTATATTTGCCCCGATGTGAATATACTGGATAGCGAAGTCTATAATATGATGGTTGAAGATGCCATAAATACTATGGATAAAAACACTCGAATTACTGGTTTTTACGAGGTTCAAAAGATGCTTATGGACACCCGGTGTAATTTCCCCGTTGTCCGTATAAATAATTTGATCGTTTACAATAAAATGCTGCTGCCTCACCTGGTCATCAGTAATGAAAGTGATATTTTCATCAATGATAGCAATTAATCGATTTTTGCATTGACGATAACAGAAAGTTTCTTAGAAGGATATCTTCAAGCCTAGGAGGGGGTATTCTAATGAATAAAGCAGTTCTTATCGTGGAAGATGAACAGAAATTGCGAGAGGTAATTTCCCTTTTTTTGCGAGTAGAAGGGATGCAGGTGCTTGAAGCTGCAACAGGCGAAGAGGCACTTACCATCTTTTCAGAAAATCAAGTAGATCTTATTTTGCTGGATGTAATGCTGCCAGATATTGGTGGGTTCGATGTCTGCAGTCGCATTCGGGAACATTCTGACGTACCTATTCTAATTCTCACCGCTCTCGGTGATGATGATTACTTGATGCTTGGATACCGCATGGGTGCCGATGATTATATTGTAAAACCGTTTAAGGCTGCCATACTTGCCCTTAAGGTTCGGCGCGTACTGGAAAGGCAGGCCAAAGTAGAAACGATCCAAAAAACTGCCCATGGTATCGAACTAGATGGGACTGCTTTTCGATGCACTGTTGATGGTTCAGATATTGCATTGACCTTTAAGGAGTTTCAATTGCTGAAGCTGTTGATGCAGAATGAAGGCCGTACCATGACCCGAGATGATTTGCTCAATGCAGTTTGGGGCTATGATTACTATAATGAGAGCCGTATCGTTGATAACCATATTAAAAATATCCGACAAAAACTTGGCGCCTATTCAACCTGCATAAAAACGGTAATTTCTGTCGGATATAAATACGAGAAAGCCATATGAAATTCCATCGTTCAATTACGTTACAAGTATTTTTTACAATTCTTCCTATATTTTTGCTGGTACTCATTTTACAAATGATTTTTTTTGGAAAGTATTTAGCGCCGATTTACAGCAATAATCTGATAAGAAATATGCATAATGAGCTGAGTGATGTGGCTGAAAAGTTTTCCAGCGGAAACATGGAAAACAATAACTCGGTTTTGCGGGCATACACCATAGAGCATGAAGCACCGGTGCTTGTTTTGAGAGAAGACTATCGGATAGCAGATTGGGAGCTTTTTAACTATCTGAGTATCCTGACCGTTAAGGCACCGGATATAGGTGTATGCAGGATTCCTATAAGCGGTTTATATGAACTGTCGAAAATTCCATTTACTGAAAAATTAACCATTGAAGCCGTCCGCTTGGGTGATAGTACATATTATAAGGCTTTCTCAATTCGTTCCGCCCAAAAAACCTATTTTTATCAATCGTATTCGGATTATCTGAATGAAAACCCGACTGATCTGAAAAACAGGATCGAAATGTTTGCCGTAAGCCGAAACTGGTATACAAAGTCTGACGGTAGTTTGACCAGTGATAGGGCACGCATTATCTATGACCTGATGAAGGAATGCCTGATTAACCGTACCAATATTGAAAAACGCCTTGAGGCTATTACTAAAGAGCCGTTTACCGATAACAGAGGAACGACGTACTGTGTGATTGCCGAGAGCCGGCAAATTGACGGCGTGATGACATACTTTGTCACGATCCGACCTATTGTATTGTCCGAGAACGAAGCAAATTATTTTATTAAATATTTTTATATAGTTTTTTCTATCCTTGGCATACTGCTGACCGCAGCCGTTTACATACTATCCCGAAGGCTCAGTGCACCAATCGTAAAATTGTCAAGTGTGACCAGTAAGCTGGCTTCTCAGGATTTTTCCGTTCGTGCCGACATTGGATTACTGAATGAGGTGGGGAAGCTTTCAGCAAGTATTAATTTAATGGCCGATAATCTACAAGCCGCCATTACGGAATTGAAGCAATCTGCAGATGTTGCCCATATGAATGAAGAACGCATGAAGCGACTGCTGGCAGACTTGGCTCATGAGTTTAAAACACCGCTGGGGATTATTTCACTATATACCGAGGTCATTGAAAAAGGAATGTATGAAAAGGAACCGGCTCATTATTTCGGAATTATTGAGCATGAAATTGAAAGCTTGACCCGGATGATTGATGAAACAATTCAACTGACCAAGCTGCAGGCAGGATATTGGGAATATCGCCCTGCACCAGTCTATCTCAATGATCTCATTGAAGTAGCTCTTTCGAAGTTTTCAGAAGAACTTGCGCGGGAAAACTTTATGCTGGAAGTCAGTATGCCGGATGTGATGGTAATGGCGGATGGACGGCGTATCGAACAGGTGCTAACGAATTTAATCTCAAATGCTGTTAAGTATTCCGGGGCGATTAAGTTGATTGAAGTGGAGGTCACACTGGATAAGGGCACAGTAACCGTGAGTATTTCAAACTATGGACATATTTCTGAACAGGATTTGAACTATATATGGGATCGCTATTATCGGACGGCAGAGAATACGAGCGCACGTTTGCCGAGTGAAGGAATTGGGCTTGAGATTGTAAGGTACATTCTGCTTATGCATCAAAGCGACTTTGGTGTACGGCAGGAAGTAGATAAGATATGTTTTTACTTTACGCTTCAATTAGTCGATAAATAAATTTAAATTGATCATAGAGGTTAAATGAATGATTCAATTAAAGAAATGATGAAAAATATCAATGTTGGAGTTGATTATATAACTATTAAAGAGACAGATTTATCTGTCTCTTATTGTTTTTCAGGTAGTTACTAGAAAACAATCGATTTCCCGGTTAGCCCAATATTTTAGAACTTACATAAAAAACACATAAAAAATACCTGGAAAACACAACTGGTTTTTTTGGCATGATATAATTTATCGAGAAAACAAAAAATTTCGAAAAATCTGATAGAAGCCGTTAGTCTAACAGAATACGAATATGTATTTCTATGGAACCAGAGAAAAGAGATATCAAGCTACAAAATATAGTGCAGAGATTATTAATATGGATTATAAGGTGAGGACCGTGGAAGAAGAGTATAGGTTTCAAATATTTAGGTTTGAGAGGGTTTGCAGGTAGAAAGAAGGTGAAAAAATAGAGTTATTATCAAAATATTATGAAACCGTTACCAATAAAAAACAGAATTTATTTTAACTGGAGGTACTAGCTATGCAAAGGTATTACCAAACTCAGTAGATTTTTGGACCTGTTTTTCTAGGGGAAGGGGACATGACTCATTCAGTTGATGAATATATTTCAATTGAAAATCTTAAAAAGGTGACAGAAATATATACTCTTGTAATATGAGAAGTATTATTAAATAAGGAATCTTTAAAATAATATATAAAGGAGTGCGGGAAAATGACTGAAAAGATTAAAAAGAAAATAAAGTTTCAAATTCCTCATGCTTATGTAATATTATTAATGATGATAATATTTTGTACTATACTTACTTGGATTTTGCCAGCAGGTCAATTTGAACGAGTGATAGATCCTGTGTTAGATAGAGAAATAGTAGTTCCAGATAGTTATTCATCAGTAGAGGCATCACCGGTAGGACCTTGGAGATTCTTTTTAGCTATATATGAAGGTATGGTAAATTCCAGTGATATTATATTCTTTGTAGTGTTTGCCTCTGCATATGTATTCTTGCTTATGAAAACTGGTACATTGAATGCAATGGTTGGTACTATTTTGAGAAAATTAGGAAATAAAGATTATCTGTTAATCCCAATATTTATGTTATTATTTGGAGTAGCAGGATCTACATTTGGTATGTATGAGGAAACTTATGGATTAATTCCAGCATTTATAGTAATTGCAATGACGTTAGGTTATGATAGGCTAGTTGGTGGAGGAATGGTATTTATTGGGGTAGCAACAGGATTTGCTGCAGCGACTATAAATCCATTTACCATAGGAATAGCAAGTAGTATTGCCGGTATCCCTCTTATAACACCTAAGGTTCTAGCATTTAGAGTAGTTGCATTTATAGCTTTCATGGCATTATCAATAGGTTATGTTATGAGGTATGCAAAAAAAATAAGAAAAGATCCTACTAAATCTATAGTTTATGGAGAAGAAGTTCATGATATGAAGGAAGTTCTTACTAGAGAAGAGGTAATGAATTTACCTTTTACTGTACCTCAAAAAGTTACATTGGTTGGTTTTTTAGTACTTATTGTAGTCTTAGCTATTAGTGTCTCAGTGTATGAATTTTATTTAACAGAGTTATCTGCTTTATTTATGATATGGATGGTATTTACAGGTATAATTAATAAAATGAGTTCAAGAGAAATAGCTGAAGCCTTTATAGAATCTTCAGAAGCAGCTATATATGGTGTGCTTCTAATAGGTCTTTCGAGATCTATACAGGTTATTATGTCCGAATCTAATATTATTGATACGGCAGTATTATATTTATCAAATATGGTTAGGGTTTTACCTAAGAGTATTTCCGCAGTTGGTATGTTGGTAGTACAAAATTTAATTAACTTTTTTATTCCATCGGGATCTGGGCAGGCTGTAGTAATGATGCCAATTATGGCACCACTTTCCGATTTAATAGGGGTAAGCAGAGATGTGTCGGTATTAGCTTATCAATTTGGAGATGGATTCTCAAATATGTTTTGGCCTACAGCTGTAGCACTAGAGGCAGGATTAATAGGAGTAGGAATGGATAAATGGTATAAATTTATTACCCCATTATTTGTAATGATTTTTATATTACAGGCTATACTTATTACAGCGGCAGTATTATTAGGAATTTAAATTTAAACAATCATAGAAATTTCCTAAAAATTTAAATCCATAGGGAAAACTCCTTTCTTAGAATTACAGGGATAGACAGCATTGACCGATTGTCCAGAAATAAACGAGAAATGTTTATACAAAGATAAGTCTGCGTGATCAATAGTCATACTTATTTGTGCTTGGAAAGGCAATCTACACATATAACTATGCGGTCGATTTACAGTTGGAGCAACCCACTCACCTCCCCGTGATTTGTAGTTAACTGTTATCTCTATGACTATAGAATAATAAAAGATTTGCTCGAAGCCAAGACATTTCATTTCGTTTTGTGCCTTGAGCATAGCGAAAGGAATGAATTATGACTATGTATGATTTATTAATTAAGAATGGTATCATTATTGATGGAACTGGAGAAAAGAGGTATCAAGCGGATATAGGAATTGAAGGAGGCAAAATTGTCTATATCGGAAACGATTACGATCAAACAGCCAAAGAGATAATAGAAGCTGAGGGTTTTTTAATTACTCCTGGATTTATCGACTGCCACAGCCATAGCGATGTAGCGTTATTAGTTGAAACTAGGGCAAGGAACAAGCTGCTTCAGGGAATAACGACTGAAATTACTGGAAACTGTGGCGATTCTGTATTAACTTCTACTGATGGATTTTTTGAGGAAATAAAACCATATATCTATGACGAACAATATCAAGCATTGCTAAACATTCCCTGGAATGCAAAAGACGTTATTCATTATATCGAACAAAGCTCTTTGGGAACAAATATTGCATTTTTGGCTGGTCATGGGACAATTAGAGAAAACGTCATGGGAAATGGGAATCGACCTCCGAGTAATGTTGAAATGGAGCAGATGAAAAGCTTGGTCAGAGAGGCAATGGAGGCAGGGGCATTAGGAATGTCCACAGGACTTCTTTATCCGCCTGGAGTCTATGCGAAAGAAGATGAACTGGTTGAATTATCAAAGGTCGTTGGCGAATATAACGGGTTTTATGCTTCCCACATCAGAGATGAAGGAAATTATGTCATAAATTCTGTACAGGAAGCAATCAGCATAGGGCAGAAGGCTCAGCTGCCTATTCTGATTTCGCATCATAAGATTGCCGGAAGGCAAAACTGGGGCAAATCTGAAGAGACATTGAAATTGATAGAAGAAGCCAATCAGTCGGGTATTAAAGTCAGATTGGATCAATATCCTTATATTGCTTCCTGTACGGGTTTATCCAGTACTTTACCACCCAAATATGAAGCTGACGGACTGGACAGTCTTATGAAAAGGCTCAAAGATCAAGCGATCAGACAGGAAATAAAACAGCTGATCATTAAAAATGATGGGGATTTTGAGAATATGATTGTTTCCAACGGGTTTGAAGGTATTTTGATCGTTGTAGCCCCAAAGACAAAAGAAGTATGCGGAAAAACGATTGCTCAAATAGCAGCAGAGACCAATCAAGATCCGTATGAAGTAATATTTGATCTGCTCGTTGAAAATAATGGGAATGTAACGGCAGTTTATTTCGAGATGGATGACATCGACATAGAAAGGATTATGGCATATCACTATACCATGGGAGGATCAGATGGAGGGAGCATGATTGATGAAATGCCGGTAGAGCATCCAAGAGTAACAGGCACCTTTATCAGAATCATCAGTGATTACATACGTTCTAGGAAGATTGTTCCGCTGGAGGAAGGCATCAGAAAGCTGACTTCCATGCCGGCAGAATTTGCAGGGTTTAAAACCAAGGGCATCATTAAAGTAGGCTATGATGCCGATTTAGTTATCCTCGATTATGAAAACCTTAAGGATCATGCTGATTTTACCAATCCGGGCACTCCAAACCAGGGAGTAAAGTATGTTCTAGTAAATGGTCGGATTGCTGTCAAGAATGATCAGATTACAGGTATTTGTGCAGGAAAAATTATAAGACATCAGAATTGAACCTAACTTTCAAATTGTCTGGTATTAGCCTGAATAATTGATGATTATATGGAAATGTAAGGTTGCTCATTGCCATATGCTGTTGTAGTTTACAAACGACTTACTGATAGTATGAGATATACCCCTATGACATACACAAAAATAGCATAACCTTTATAAGTTAAGATATAATTATTCTATATAATTTCATATAGAAAGAAGAGTCTAAGTCTATAGGTCATTAAAGTTGACCTATAGACTTAGACTCTTTTCTTATTTTTCAATTTATTTAATAGGAAAGTTCTACTTTTTTGATTAAATAAAAATATGCCATAAATTGGCGAGAGGCAATTTTATGGCATATCAAAAAGACCTAATGAAAGTAGATCATTTTTTATATTTGTAATGAACACCACGAATATCAGTATAAGATTTTGGGGTCATAATACCATCACAAACTTGACAATCAGGTTGTGGGGGAATAGATGGATCAAACCCCAAAAGCTAGAAGAAGGGATGCACGGCAATGAGAATGTTTTTTCCTAAAGTTCTTTTTTGCTAAGCTATCCAACAGGTAAAGCTTAGAAGAGTGGAGATATTACTTAGCATAAAGGCCATAATAACGAATAATATATTTGTATCAGAAGACTTAGAATCCATCTGGATAAGTCTTAGATAGATAAGATTTAAGTCTATAAAAAGAATCACAAAGATATTTGTGAAGAAGATGTAATATAGTAGCTTGCCATCTTTTACGAGGCATATTAAAAGGGAAATGAGAAATTTTCTTCCAGAAGGTTTTATTTCCAGAGGCACCTTCAGTTAAAAGTATATGTATATGAGGATTCCATTTTAAATCACCACCAAAGGTGTGCATAGTGGAAATAATACCAGGTTTAAAATTCTCAGATTTATTGATTTATAAAACCAAGCGAGGATAGGCACTAGCCTCAAAAATTACAAAAGCTACTTTTACAGGTAAAATAAACATGTTTTATATTACGACAGTGCTCACAATGATAAATGGCATGGGCCATGGATGGTTCGCCACATCTAATGATTTTACCAATATTTTTTAAAACAGCAGAATGAATAGGATAGCCTTGAGCTACAAAGGCATCTCAATGATCTTTAAATACATCTTTAATTTTAAATGTTTTACTAGTCATAATATCACCAAGATATTTATAGCAAAGAAATGAAAATAAATCAAGATAAGAAAATAACCAGTTTTTACAAGTTAAGTTAAATGGCCGATTTTTTTAACACGTCGAAGACGTTTTTTTCATGAACTGATTTATTTGTAGAAATACATTCCGATGCGTGTGGGCACTCCGTAAATATCTGATTGCCACAGATGAGCAGGCAATCTTCAGACACTTAGGTAAAAAGAATGGCATGACTCTTCACATTTACACCTGGAATGTGATTCTGGTAGAGGAAAAGATGAAAAACAGCAATAGCAGATATGAAAAATGGGAAGATAAGAATAAATATTATTGACTTCCCATTAATCTGTGAATCTTTCTGTATTCCAATGGAGTGACTTTCATCAAATCCTTAAAAGCAACCGTGAATTTACTCTGACTCTCATAACCGACAGAGACAGAAATATCAGCAATGCTCTGTTCCGTTTCACAAAGCAGTACTGCCGCCTTTCGTATTCGATATTCCTTCATAAAAGCTGCAAGGGATTGACCATATAAAGCCTTGAAATGTTTCTTTAGAGCAGTGGCACTGATACAGACTCTATTTGAATTATTAATCTATTTAGATTACGCTTTTGATTTATTACTAGAAGATAGGAGTATTGGTATTCTCTCATATAATATAGAAACAGTTCTGGTGAAGATAATCAAGACATTGGACAAAAGAGTATCTCTTACTGAATAAGTATTTTGTATTCAGAAAAGTATCTACCACCAAGGAGGGACCAGAATCTTACGGCATCATTATTGTACTCTCAAGGCATGTGGAGAGTATAATTCTGATGACGTATTGTAGTTCGGAGGCGAAATAATAGGGTTTGACCACAATATATAGTGGTTTGAGGGCAAAATAAGGGTCGAAAATCGGTGAAAAAATACCGGTTTTTGACCCTTAAAAATAGGGTAATATATAGATGACATAGGGTAATTTGGGTGATGATACTAAGTTTGAAAGAATAAAGTGGGGTGAATCTTATGATGATTTATTTATCTATGATAGAATTAGAAGAGGATAAAAGTAAATTTGAGCAGCTATATATCACATATAAACAAACAATGTTTTATGTTGCCAATAGGATACTTAAAGATAAATATTTATCAGAGGATGTTGTTCATCAGGCATTTTTAAGAATTGTTGATAATTTATCTAAAGTAGGTAAAATTGATTGTCACAAAACCAAAAGATTCATCGTTGTTATAGTAGAGAATATAGCAATTGATTTTTATCGTAAACGAAAACGTGAAGATAGTATATCTTTTGAAGAGGTGGCGATTTATATAGAAGATATAAAAAGTAAGAGTAATTTAATAACAAATGATATAGAAGAAGCTATATTAAAACTTCCTATAAATTACTCCGCTGTTTTAAGATTAAAATATTCTCAAGGATACAATAATAAAGAAGTTTCAGAGATTTTGAGTATATCTGAAGAAAATGTAAGACAAAGGTTAGTGAGAGGGAGAAAAAGACTAGAAAAAATATTAGAAGAAGGGAGTGAGAAGGCTTATGAGTAAATATGTAATTGATGATGATTTTCTATATACATATGTTAAAAGTGCAGAAAATATAATGCTTGACAGTTTGCCTAAGGAAGAAGAATTATCTTATAACTTCTCAAAGAGATTTCAAAGAAAGATGAATAAATTGATACAACAACAAAAGAGATCTCCCTTCATGAAATCTTTCGTAAATCATGGTAAAAGAGTTGCAATTATATTTTTAGTAATCATATCTATAGTATTTACTACAACAATGAGTGTGGAAGCATATAGGACTAAATTTTTTGAAGTAATTAAAGAAGTGTGGGAAGAATTCACATCAATAATTTTTAAGAATAAAGAGAATATAGATGATGTAAAATTGATACCAATAAATCCAACGTTTATCCCAGATGATTTTAAAATTGTAGAGCATGAAATTAACTCTTATGAACAATTTGCTTATTGGGAAAATGGTAATGGCATTGAAATTATGTTTGAACAAGCTAAGATTATGGTGAATGCTATTATAACTGATACAGAAGGAATAGAAGTAGAAGAGAAGTTTATAGGAGAACAAAAAATTATTTATTTTACCAATAAAAATGTAAACCAAATATATTGGTATGATGATAATTATACATATACAATCATTTCAGAATACGATAAAAATGAGTTAATAAAGATGGTTGAAAGTATAATAGATAAAAATAAAATATATTTAAATTAAGTGTCACAAAGAGCTCCTTTCATTCGTTGATATAGTAAGAACAAATGAAAGGGGTCTTTTTATGATTAAGAAAAAACTAATTAAAATTGGATTATCAACTGTAATTTTATTGCAAGTCGCAATGCCGACTTTTGCTGAAGGACATGTTTTAACGCTAACAGAACCAGTTGGCAATATACCTATAATAGTCCCATACATGAGATATACAGCAAGAGCTTCTGCAAATCTAATCATTGATTCAAAAGGTAATGCCACAGTAACAGCATCAATTGATGGTTATAAGGGGATTACAGACAAAGTAAGTATAAATGCAGAATTACAGCAATATAAAAATGGAAGATGGACAAAGGTTACATCCTTCTCTGATTCAGACAACTCACATCGTATAAGAATATATGAAACTACAAGGGTATCAAAGGGCTGTAAATATAGAGTTGTGACAAAAGTAACTGCTATACACAATGGAGATAAAGAAACAAAGACCATTACAAGCAGTGAACAGAAATATTAACTACCCAGTAAGAGAAAGGTGGTGGTTAATATGAGGGTATAAATTTTATTTATGGCTACGTGAATATTTAAAAGATAAAATAAAAGGAGAGATTATATTATGAAAAGAAAAATAAGTTTACTTATGGTAATTGTAATGATGTTTTCATTTGCAAATGGCGTATTTGCAGATAGTATAACGAATCAAGAAGTATTGATGATTACTCTTGAAAATGGTGAGAAGGTAACAGAAAGAGAATTTATTGAAATTTTAGAAGCTTATGAGGGAGAAATTTATAAACTTTCTTCTGAAACAAATATTTTAAATGATTATATAGAAGAACCTGTGGGTAATATTAATACTAGATTCATGTCCATGGCAATGCCTATGGATGATGTTATGAAGATAATGGCTGGAACTTGGTATATTCCAGGAATTGGAAAAATAGTTGTAGCGGCAGGTGCTATCTATGTAGGTGGTGTTGTTCTTACTAAAGTTAGTTCTTCAGTTGCTAGTAAAGTTAAATCATGGTTAATAGCAAGAGCAGAAGCTAAAGAGTATGAATCTGCTAAAGAAGAGGGAACAAAAACTAAAAATCATAGTACTGAAACAGGGTCAAGATTAAATAAGACAGGTAAGAAATATTTTTCTAAAGACTTAAAAGATAAAAATGGAAAACTTAAACAAAGAAGGTATTATGATAAGAACGGGAATGCTGAACTTGATATAGATTATAGTCATGGAGGAGTTGGGCATAAATTTCCACATAGACATTATTGGAAAAATCCTGGGAAAGTGAGGGATTAAAATCATGAATTTCCAAGAATTAATAGATGAAATAAAAATAGGTAGAGAAGTTGAATTTGTATATAATGATAAACATTATTCAATAACAACTTATGAAAAAGAGTGGAAAATCTATTGTGATGATACCAAAGAGGAACTTTTAAATGTTCTAAAGTCAAAAGAAAATAATTTACTTATTAATGAACTTGTTAATTTTTCAATAGACAAGAGGTTGTTGAAGGATATTTTTGATAAAAAAGAATATGAGAAAGATAGCCTATATATTTTATAAAATATACTAGGGAGATCCTGTTGATTTGAATATTATCCACTAAGTATCAAAAACTTATATTTGTGAAATAACTTTTATATTATCAAAAGCCAAGCCTTAAATCCTTTTAGAATTTAGATATATTTAGAGAGTAGTTTCATCTGCTACAATTTTTTAAGGCTAAGGGAAAGATTAGGAACCTTTATATTCTCTTTCGCCTTAGCCTTACTTTTTATAAAAATGAAATTAGGAGACCATGCTCTAAAAGGGGACAGGAAAGGACAAAAAGACTTAGACTTAAAAGGTTCTGGACGTGGTAGAGGTAAATTAAGAATTGTGTATGAAGTTACAAAGGGAACTGTTAGAATATTAGAAATAGTGGACTATCATTAAATGTTTTATATAAAGGAGTATTCTGTATGGATAAGAAACCAGTGGATGAATATGGGCATGTTGTTGATGATAAGGGCAATGTAATTGATGAAGATGGTAGAGTTTGGATGAGAGACGATAGTTGGTTTAGAATTGGTTTGTTTGAATTAATCTGTGGATTGGAAACCAACAAAAATGCTAAGACTCCCTCATTCTGTAAATATGGGGCTGGAAAACCAGGAGATTATTGTTTAGAAAATTTATGTCCTCATATTTCTATAAGTACAGTCCCTCTTACAATTGCATATACAGATAAATATGGATATGTGAAATTTAGCGAAGGCTTTTCCGAAGGAATTTATATTGACAAAGACATGGATGAAAAAACAAAAAAACTATTA
Source organism: Tissierella praeacuta (assembly GCF_040396155.1). Taxonomy (GTDB): domain Bacteria; phylum Bacillota; class Clostridia; order Tissierellales; family Tissierellaceae; genus Tissierella; species Tissierella praeacuta_A. The sequence goes on along the minus strand of NZ_JBEBOY010000039.1, from coordinate 10,483 downwards.
AACATTTGGGAGAAAGTCTGCGAAAAAAAGATTGATGAAGTTGATACGGAATATAAAAAGGAATTATCTTCCGAAGTAAATTATACAAAATTTAATGAGAATTATAAATTAGAAAAATGGTATCCTGCTAAGTATGCCAATTTATGCTCCATGTATGATGTTAGAGCTATAGAGGATTGTATAGAAGGATTATTTATAGAATTAGTACCCGATTCAATTGTAGAAGCTGAGAATAAAAAACATAAAACTATATATATACACTGGTCAGGAAGCTATGTATCTTATATGGAAAGTAAAAGTAGAGCAAGAAATTTAATAAATTTAGATGAAAATGATAATAGATGGACATTCTTTAAAGTTAAAGAATCAGCATATGTGGACTTTATCAAAAAGGATAGCTGTAGAGTTGAAGGAGATAATTTAGAACACTTTTGCATAATAGGTACAAATTCAGTTGTAGATATTTTATCACCTTATGAACCAAAAATATTGGATGAAAACAAGAAGCCAATAGCAGGTGCAGAAAAATGGGATGAATAAGTGGAAAGTACAATCCCTATTAGTTGTAAATATATATTAATCAATTAATTTACAAAAGCCTCCTTCGTTTGTTAAAGTATTAAAGATAAAGGAAGGGGGCTTTTTGACTAAATTAAAAGACAATAAAAAGTTTAATTATAAATTATTGTTTTCATAAATTGTAATGTTGAATTTACTTTAAGTATGGAAAGAAGAAGGAGAAATACTATGGAAATTAACTATGAAGTAACAGAAGAGGATTACATAAAGTTCAATATATATCATGCAAAAGATTCAGGATCTCATAAAAGAGCATATAATATAATGAAATATTGGATTTCCATTTTATGTGGAGCAGTAATATTCTTTGTAGGTCCAAGCTTACATAAACAACCTAAGATATATTGGGGTATTATTGCTATAATATTTATTTTAATATGGATAATAAGGTTTCCTAAAACATATAAAAAACTAATAAAAAAATCTGCTAAAGATATGCTGAAAGATGGGGATAATTCATCTATGATATGCAAAAATACTATGATAATAGAAGAAAATGATATAAAAGTTATTAATGAACACTCTACTGAAATAACATCAAAAGAAGGTATAAAAGATATAAAAATCTATGATGATATGATACTCATTTATTTAAGTGGATTTACTGCACATATTGTTCCAACAAGATATTTAACTGAAGAAACCAGAGAGGAACTTTTGGGAAAGTTAGAATTGTAAAAGACATAACAAATTAGATATAAAAATTTTAATGTATTTATTTTATATAAATCTAAAACTAAATATAGAAATCCAAAGAGGCGAAGTCTTCGGTCAACTTATGATCAATAGGCTTCGCTTTTTTTTATTTCAAAAACTAAAAGAAAGGACTGAGAACAATGTCAAAGTTATTTATGCATGGTACAACTTTGGAAGAGATAGAGCAACTAATGGTTATGGTGCCAAATTTTCAACCAAGGAAAAGCGGTACAGTCATCAATAATTATTTTAACTGCCAAGGAGGTGTTAAAGATTGTAATTCCAGTTTGATTAATGTAAGTAATAGATGCAATGACTGTGGATGCATTCATTCTAGTTTCTTATCTAATATGGATAAGGTCAGGTACAAAGGTTTAATAAATGAATGCTTTAGAAAAATACGAAATTATTCATTTAAAGATAGGTTGAAACATCTTTCTGATAGCTTTAAAGGGGAAGTATTCTTACATTCCAATCATAAGGAAAGATTTTACCGTGTGGTTTACGAACAAGACCTTGATATCTATGATATATCTCCAAGATATATTGCTGTCATATTTCTCCTTACTTCTGATGAAACTCTATGGAATCTACTAGAGCATACAGTAAAACCAAATGGATTTGATTTTAATAAGTGCAGCCTTAAACAAATAAGTACAGAAGGTTATGCCATATATCAGATGGCTAAAACCATATGGACAGGAAAAGAAAGCATTGAGATTAATGAAATAGCCGATGTAGATTTAATTGATAATAAGGCCTTTAAGACTATTATTAATGCTTCACTGATTACAAGGTATGGTACAGATATATTTTTAATTACAAAGTAGAATGGAGGGATAAGACTTGAACATAACAATTAAAAAATCTAATGGAGAAAATGAAAAGGCTAGAACCATATGGTTTCCCATGGAAGAAGAAAATCTAGATAAGATATGCAGTGAACTAGGAATAGAAATGACTACAGAACCAAATTGCTATATTGAAAATAGTATGGATAGAAACTTTCTAAACATACTGCATGATAAAAACTGTAACATAGATGAGCTGAACTATATAATGAAAAGGCTGGATGGATTTAGTCAAAAGGAGATAGAAAGGTTTTATGCTGCATCTTTTGCAGAAAGCCCTAAGACAATAGCAGAGTTAATAAATCTAAGTTTTAACATGCATTGCTATAGTCTTGTATCTGACTTTAATAATCTAGAAAAGGTGGGAAAAGACCTATATCTAACAGAGAGGCAAGCAGTATCCACAAAAGAATTAGATGAAGTTGATGGTGAATCATATACAATGGATGTAATAAAAAATAATCCTAATCCTATAATCACACCATATGGAGTTCTATATAAAAACAGCAATGTACCTGAGCAAGTATATAATGGAAAGCAGTTCCCCCCATATTTATGTAAAGAAACAATAGCAGCAGTACAGCTGACTGCAAAGGGAGAGAATGAATATATCTATCTTCCTTGTTCAGATGTTGAAGTTGAAAAGGCACTGATGAGATTAGAAATACCTTATCTCCATGATTGTGAAGTGGAAGTTGATAGCCATAGTTTTCCTGACAGTATACTAAATATTGTTTCTGCAAGTACAACATCGGTAATTAAGGTAGATGCCTTAAATAAACTATCAAAGTATTATAGTGAGATGGGAAATCAAAATATAAGATATTTTGAAAAACTTATGGACCATATTAAACCTCGAACTATTGATGAAGTATTTGCACTTGCAGAATCCATGTATGAATTTGAACTCTTTGATGGCATTAAAGATTTGTGTGGACTATTAAAATGAACCGAATGATAATAAGTTTCACATCTTTTATGCATATCTTGTGATAGTGGAACAAGTCGTTCACCATTGTTCTTTGAGTCAACAATTTTTAATATACCGTTTTCTAAATCCACATTATCAGTTAATAAATTGGTTGCTTCTGAAACTCGCAATCCACAGGAATATAACAATCTAAAAAATATAGGCATTATTAAATGTCTATTCGGATTTTTATGAGAAACATGACAACTATCTGTCGCATTAAAAAAACTAATAAGTTCCTCTGTACTGTATATATGTGGAGTATAACTTTTTTCTGGAGGTAATGTCTTAGTCAGAAAAACATATGCGGGGATACCCTTATCACATTGATATTTGGCAAGATGACTTATAGGTGTTATATTTAATCGTAATGTTTTGGGAGTGAGATGTCTGTCTATTCCTCGTTTGTGCCATGCCATTACAATATCCTTAGATAAAATATTTTCATTCCTAAAATTATCATAACAAAAATCATCGAAGGATTTTAAAACTATTGAAGGGCTATAGTATACGTTGCCCAGTCCATGTTTTAATCGAATAAAAGCTTCAATATCATCTGCAAATTCACTAATAAATGTAAAATCATTAAAATTCGCCATCTTGTTCTACCTCCAATCCACTAACCTCAATAGCGCAATCCCGAAGTCTATTAACATCAATATTTAAATATATTGATGTGGAATTCGTTGAAGTATGACCTAATATATCGGATATGTCACTTAAAGGTATATTTTCTTCCATAAGAGTAGTTGCCAAAGAATGTCTAAGTGAATGCATGCCATTTCTTTTTTTAGCAGTTATGGGAAGCTTTGCTCTTAACATATATTTTTCTATTGTTTTGTATAGATGATTTCCTTCAGAAAGCTCAGTATAAGGTGGTAAATGCCTTAAAAACACATGTGAATTATCCACTTTTGACCTGGCATTTTGAACATAATCAATAATCGCCCAGCCCACATCTCGTAAAAGTGGTAATATAAGAGGTTCACCAGTTTTAGATTGGATAATAACTATTTGATTTTCTTTCCAGTGCAAATTTTCAAATTTTAATTTTTTAACATCACTGCTTCTAAGTCCAAGTCTTGCCACAAGTAATATCATAGCATAATCTCTTTTCTCATTTGGATTGTTTTGATCTATTGCATTGAGTAATTGACTCACTTCATTTTTTGTCCAAAAAGATGGTAGTTTTTGATGATAAGTCCCTCGCACAGTACCAATGTATAGTGATAAATCTTCATTTGTGATATTTTCTAAATACAAATAGCGTAAAAACAATCTTATTGCACCTGTATTGTGCTTAATAGTAGCTTTTTGAATTCTGAAAGCGTTTCAATGTATTTAAACATTATTTCCGCGGACCATGTATCTACACATAAACATTCACCTTTTTCTAAAAATTGCATAAATCTTACAACATTACTTAGATAGCCTTCAATAGTACGGGGAGAATATTCTCCTTCTACCAGATGTTTTCCGTAACTATTTAAAATTTCAATGTATTGAAGATTATTCAATTTTGTTACAGGAATGTAGCATCTTAGGGGAATTTCACCATATTGATTGTAATGGTCTAAAATCAAAATAGCCCTTTTAATAAAATTTTTACTACGTTTTTTCAAATCTGTTTTGCTACATCTAATTTCAAAATATTCCAGTGCAATTTCAGGGTTAAATTCGTAAATATTTTTACTTTCAAAATACCGAATCATACCATTCCAAAAATATCTGAAATTGTCCCTTGTTAATTTGCTGTAACCAGATGCTTCAAGTTCATTTAAGACTTCCTCAGTTAGTTCATCTAATTTCTTTTTCATAAAAACCTCCAAAATATTTAGTAGCTTTAAAAAGCCCTAACTATATTTTAAAGGAAATGGATAGGTTTATAAAAACAATATGTGACGAAGTTTTTGAGAAACGTCTATGTTTATGACATTTCCATATCACTTCGTCCCATATTATTTTTGGGCACATAACCATCATTATGTGACATGTCACATAACTCCAAATATGCACTGACAGAAATCCTAGTATGTGCCGAGTGTGGACATCCCTATAGAAGACAAGTCTGGTCAAAGTATGGACAAAAAAGTGCAGTATGGAGATGTGAAAATAGGTTAAAGAATGGAACAAAAGCCACTTGTAAAAATTCACCTACACTCAAAGAAGAACCATTACATAATGCCATAATGACAGCCATAAACAGTGTAGTAGAAAACAATGGAGAGTTTATAGGGGCATTCAGGGAGAATGTAATCAGGATTATTGGTGGGTACTCCACAAAAGATATCCCTACAGAATATGATGAGAAAATAGAACAACTACAAAAAGAAATGCTAACCTTAATCGAAAAAAACGCAAAGCAAGGAGCTGTAGCAGAAGAGTTTGATGATGAATACAAAAGGATATCCGAAGAGATTAATGAGCTGAAAAAGACAAAATTGAGGCTTGTACAGGAGAAGAAACAGGTAGATAGATATGGCCAACGACTAGCTGAAGTGGACAGAACTTTAAAGACAGTGAGACCACAGGTGAAAGAATTTGATGAGGATTTGGTACGGAGGTTAATCAAGACCATAAGAGTAAATAAAGGAGAGAAACTGGAGATACAGTTTGAATCAGGGATAGTGATGAAGCAGACGGTAGATTACTATGATTAGGGGTATAGGAGCAGTAACATGGAAAGAAGATAAGTTACTGCTCTAATAGGTATCAGTAGTTAAGCAGGGATGAAAAGAAGGTATTTTAGAGTACTAAGAAGAAGCAGTTATAATAGCAAAGTTTACAATTATATAAAATTTAAAAATATCTATTCGAAATTATTAATTTATGATAAAATTAAAATATAGAAATCTTAATTTTCTAAAGATAATAGGATAACACATTTAATATAATTGAGTATCAAAAAATCAAATTATCAAAAAACAATTTGACAGATGTGATATTTTGTGTTAAACTTTAGTTAACCGTTGGAAGGCGTGGGTTGTGCCTGTTACCAAATATTCCATTAGCGGGATTAAGAATGGTATACCATTCTTTTTTTTATTTTAAGGAGATTACTATGAATCATGATCAGCCAATTGATTTAGATCAACAAGCAGAATTGATGAAAAAATATATAGTTTTCAAAAGAAAAACTCGTGTAAAAAAGTTATTGATTTACACGGGTTATTTTAGATTAAGTCGGTATGGAAAATATTTATTATCACAGTCTAATATCATCAAATCAAAACCAAATCAAGATTTATTGTTTGAGGCATATGATTTTGATGTTAAATTAAGGAGATTGTTTTTTGATTACGTAAAGAAAGTAGAAATACAGTTTAAGAGTCATTTAGCAAATGCAGTTTCATTAAAGGCAAATGATTCAGCCTTTTATTTGGACAGGCAATATTATACCCCATCCAAGGGTGATAATGATAAAAATAAGAGAAAATCTAACATAGAGTTTTTTAATAATAAATTTTTTAAGAACTTACAAGCACAGGAAAAGGAATTGCGCCAAAATGTAAATAAATATCCAGAGTTAAAAGAGTATCGAAATGGTGGGAGCCGTTCAAGAAAAAAGATTCCTTGTTGGGCAGCATTCTCTTACTTTGAATTTGGAATAATAACAAATATATATGCTTTTCTCAGAGGTGATTTGAGAAAAACAGTGCTTACATATGGCTATTCGAGGAAGAATTACAGTAAACAAGTAACAAAACAAATGGATACATGGCTAGATGCAACTAGAAATTTAAGAAATGTATGTTCACACCATAATAAACTTATCGGTAAAACATCTTCGATTGTTTTGCCTGAATTTGATGAAGATGATATTCTAGTTACTAATACAGATTTATTTTCAAGAATTTATGCATTGAAAAAAATACTCAATGAAAATGATGCAAAGCAATTAAAGTTAGATCTTGATAAGCTTGTTAGAAAAACTAAGTTTGATGTGTATTTGTTTGAAATTCTTCCATCTGATTGGCAAGAACGTTATGATAGAATAAATAAACTTTAATTGAATATAATACTAGTACCATTGGAAGGCATGGGTAATGCCTGTAACCAAATATTCCAAAATGGGAGGGACAAGACTATAGGTTTTGTCCCTTTATTACTTTACAAACATGAAAGGCTTTAGGAGAATACATTAAAAATAATTATCAACATAAATTGATGTTTAAAGGACAATAATGGTAAAATTCAACTTTGATAAGGATTTAATCAAGATAATAGAAAAGAACAAAATTGAAAAGATTGGAGATACAATTTTAATTAGGCATTATTAGGAACAGATGCTATATTGCTATGAGTAGGAATAATAGGGGCAGCAACGAAGATAAGTAGAGATTTACTGCTATCATAATAACAATAATCTGGCAATAATAAAATACTCAGCTTTTCTGAGTATTTTATTATTGCAAATTGAATAGGTATAAATAGAAAATTTCAAAATGTTTAATGGATAATGTAGTCTTATGTTGAGAAATATTGGAATATGTTATAAAATTATAACTACATTGTTAGTTATCTTAGTATTATTTACTTTAGACTTATAATATATCAAAAATTAATGAATTTTTAGATATCGCAAAAGCTGAGCTCTCGTTGTTAATATATTCATATAATAGATATGATGTAACAATATTTCTTCTTATTATTATAATTATAATCTTTGGGATAAGTAAAAAATAAAATATAAATTTTAATTAGAAATGCTGATAAATAGGAATTTGGTGGGAGGAAGGCTAAAAATATTAGGGGACTTCTATGTTAAATTCCAATTTTCTGTTAGTTATTTTTAATAGAACAAGGGAGGCTAAACAATGATTCAATCAATTGTACACATTGCTCTAGTAGTAGAAGATTATGATGAAGCAATCGAGTTTTATACAAAAAAGCTTCATTTTGAATTAGTAGAAGATACATATCAGCCAGAGCAAGATAAGAGGTGGGTAGTAGTATCTCCACCAGGTTCGAATGGAACAACAATATTACTCGCAAAAGCATCTAATTTAGAACAAGAATCATTTATAGGAAATCAAGCAGGAGGAAGAGTTTTTCTTTTTTTAGGAACTGATGATTTTTGGCGTGATTACAATGAAATGGTGATGAACGGGATAGAATTTGTCAGAAAACCTAAAGAACAGGATTATGGAACAGTAGCAGTATTTAAAGATTTATATGGTAACTTGTGGGACTTAGTTGAGTTTAATGAAAATCATCCAATGTTTAAAAGAGTTAAATAAATTTTAACCTATATTATACATATTAGTAATAAAAGAAGTTTTATAGATTTAGTAAAAACTCCAAGGGAGGTAAAGAATGGATACAAATAAATTTTACCCTCTAAAGGATAAACAGATTAAAAAGATATATTTAATGAATCAACTTGTAGTGCTTATTAAGGTATATCCAAAATTTGGATTGAGTAAGGTACGTTATATTGATGGATCAAAAGAATTTGTGATTGACTCTGAGCTGTTGACAGAGAAACCTGTTATTGAACATACAATTAACATTAACTTATTGGGAGGTAATTGTCTATGATACTTGATTTTATACGAGATAACCTTGATGGTGACACATGGGAAAAATGGTGTGATGACTGTTATCGAGATAGGTATCAATCAGATAATTTTACAAAGATTCCTGCATCTCATTCGGGAGATGTAGGAATTGAAGGGTTTACCATGAGTGGTGTTGTGTACCAATGTTATTGCCCAGAAAAGCACTATACAGACAATGAATTGTATGAACATTTACGAATAAAGGTTACTAATGATATTGGTAAATTGATTTGCAAGGACAATGCAAAAAGAATATCCAATCTTGGTATCCATAATGTTAAAGAATGGCATTTTGTAGTTCCAGAATATAAAGATAAGAGAATTATTGAACATCTTGAAAAAAAACGCCTGGAAGTTCTTGAAGCAAAAGCAGAGGATTCAACTACTTTCTCTTACATAGATGATGATATACGCCTCGTGATTAAGACAGCAGAAGATTTTAAAGTTGAATTGGTGAGACTTATACGCAATCCATTGGTAGATATAAAACTAAATGCTGCTGTAAAATCTATAGAAGATGTGGATTGGGCATCATGCGATACAGATAAAATTGATAATATAAAACGTAAGTTGAAAGCGATAATGGGGCCAGATGAAGATGATGATTTTGAGGACATGCTTAAATATTGGGCAGAAGCTTATCTAAAGGGAATTGAGATTATGAATGAACTCCAGATTTCCTGTGGCTCTATTTATGAAGAACTTTTTGAGTTAGAGCAACAATATAAAAGTGATGTATCAGCAAAGTCAAAAATGAATAGGGACAAGTCATTAAACAACACCCTCTTCAATGAAATTATAGATAATTTTGAAGAAACTCTAAAAAATGAATTTACTTGTTTTTCAATTGCAACTATAAAGGAATTAAAACGTGATCTTGTAAGTGGATGGCTTGCAGATTGTTCTTTACAGTTTAAGGCAGGTGTATGATATGACTTCATGATTATCCAACAGCAGATGAGCAGCAAAAGCATTAGCAACATATTCTGTAGAATTTACTGTTTTAAAAAGAGTAAATTCCTTAAGACTATCTTTAGCAAATTTCTGTGATATATGTCATGGCCTATTTCATGAGCCAAAACCATGTGTCGCCAATAATCGTCTAAACTATTGTTAAGCAGGACTATTCTTTGTTTCCAAAGATAGGTGTACATCCCTAATAACTCTTTATAATCCCCATAATATATTTTAATGCCAAGTTCATTTGCTATGGCAAGGGGATCCCTAGTTCCTACCTTTTTTACAATACTATCTGCTTTATTAAATATTTGAAAAGAGTCAATCAAAATAGCACCTCCTAAAAAGAAGTCTACTCCTTATTTGTCCACTAAATGATTATCCATAGATTAAATATTAATCGGTGTCTTTTCTATATTTTTTAGGAGTGTACTTTTTATTTTCTTCTTTTGCATCCCAATAGGCTCTTTGCAAGGCTTGCATAACTGCATCTTTATCAGATTCTGATAATTCACCACCTGCAAATAATCCACCAATTTGAGCAACAAGTTCTTCTGCTTGTTTTGCACCACGATATCCATACTTCTGGCTTGCCATGGTAATAAATTCATCGCCTTCATTTCGTAGATAATCTACATCTACATCTAATATATCGGCAAGAGTTTTGTAAATTTCTCTTTTCTTTGGATAAGTAGTTCCACTTTCATAATAATTAACTGTACGTAAAGAAATTCCTGCTTTTTCAGCTAATTCAGCTTGGGTTAATCCGCTTCTTTGGCGAAGGTCATGGAGTTTTTCACCGAATTTCATAGTCATCCTCCTCGTATAATATGTTTAGAAGCACTTTTTATTAAGTCTTCTAAGCATAT
>NZ_JBEBOY010000038.1:0-31279 GCF_040396155.1 Tissierella praeacuta | reverse complement strand
TGTACATTCTATTAAATAATTTAAAATCTTTTATTGACAATTCTTAGCTGGACTTGTATAATCTCCATATCTTTATTATTGTATCAAATTTACTATAGTATTACTAATTTATTTTATATCTATCATAATATATTTATGTACAAATAAGCCAATTAGGACTATAACTTTAAATCTCAACTGGCTTATCATCAATATTTATTAAGATACCTGTGATGCATAAAATCTTGCATATGTTCCACCTTTTTCTACTAACTCGTCATGGGTTCCCTTCTCTATTATTCCAGCCCCCCTAAGAACTATAATTTGGTCTGCTGACTTAATTGTAGATAGACGATGGGCTATTACCAAAGTTGTTCTATTCTTAGAAATTCTATCTAATGCTTGTTGGATTTCTTTCTCTGTTTTTGTATCTAAGGATGAAGTGGCTTCGTCTAAAATTAGAATCGGAGTATCTCTCAATACAGCCCTTGCAATGGAAATCCTCTGTTTCTGCCCCCCTGATAATCGAACTCCTCGCTCTCCTATTATTGTATCATATCCATTTTCCATCCCCTGTATAAACTCATGAGCATTGGCTATTTTAGCTGCCTCAATTACTTTAGCATAATCTGCTGTTTTTAGTCCATAGACAATATTTTCATATATTGTTCCATTAAATAAAAATGTATCTTGCAAAACCATACTAATATTATTTCTGAGACTTTTAAGGGATACATCTTTTATATCAACATCATCAATTAATATAGAACCTTCAACTGGATCATAGAATCTACTTACTAAACTTGCTACTGTGGTTTTTCCAACACCTGTAGTCCCTACTAAAGCTACTGTCTGTCCTTGTTTAATCTTTAAGTTTATATTTTCAAGTACGGGAATCTCTGGTGTATAGTGAAATGTCAAATTTTTAAACTCAATTGTACCTTCTATATTTTTTAATTCTTTAGGATTTTCCGATTCTTTTACATCGGAAATCTCATCTATAACTTCAAATACACGCTCACATCCTGCAATGGCATTGTGAAGCTGATCATTAACATTGGAAAGACTTGTAATTGGCTGATAGAATAGTCCTAGATACATAATAAATCCAATAATATCTCCTATGGAAACCTCTCCTTTAGAAGCTAGATGTCCTCCAAAAATTATAATTCCAACTGTTCCTACAGAACTGAAAAATGTTATAAATGGATAAAATAGTTCTCCAGAGCGAGTGGCATTTAAAAATGCTTTAGAATGATTCAATGCTAAGTTTCTAATTTTATTAGTTTCATAGCTTTGCTGATTAAATGCTTGGATTTCCTTAACAGCAGAAAAATTTTCCTGTAAAGCACCGCTTAATTCCCCCATAGCCTTTGAGTTTAATCTCCAACGTGGTAAAACAACCTTTGAATATCCTATATTAGCCACAAGCAAGAAAGGAATTGATATTAAACTAATTAATGCAAGTTTCACATTTATTGAGAAAAGCATAATAGCCACTCCTATAAATGTAAGTACATCTATAATTAAATCTGGAACTACATGAGCTATGAGTAGCTCTGCATTTACAACGTCATTCATAACTCTACTAACTAAATCACCTATTTGTTTATCGTTAAAATATCCAAGGGAAAGATGTTGTATTTTATCATATAATTTAGTCCTTAAATCAGCTACATAATAATAGGCTCCATAATGAGTCAGATACCCTCTTAGGAAACTACATACTCCCTGTAGTGCATATACTCCTAAAAGAGTAAATCCTAGCCAAAGAGATTTTGAAGCCATTTGAGAATCTCCACCTATTGCTATATCTGTCAGCTTCTTCATTACCCAAGGTGCATATAAACTTGCTATGGTAGATACAACAACTGCTAACATACCAAAAAAAATATATTTCCAATATTCCTTTGCTTCTTTTATAATCCTCAAACAAACTTTCATTATAATCACCTTCAATCATTATTTTACTAAGTCATAAGTAATACAAGCAAATTTATTTGTACGAGGCTCTCGTACAATTTCTGCATCAATATTAAAAACCTTTTTAAGCACTGAACGTGTCATAACCTTATCAGAATCTCCATAACAAATAATCTCTCCACCTCTAATTGCAATCATATAATCAGAAAACCTTGCAGCAAGATTTAAATCATGGAGAACCATCACAATAGTGCACCCCTGTTTCCTATTCAAATCATTTAATAGCTGAAGAACTTCCAATTGATGGGATAAATCAAGGTAAGTCGTAGGTTCATCTAAAAGAATTAAATCAGTCTGTTGTGCCAATGCCATTGCAATCCAAACTCTTTGTCTTTGTCCTCCAGATAATGCATCAACACTACGATTCTCAAATTCAATGAGTTTCGTTGCTTCAAGTGCCCATCTAATGATTTCCCTATCTTCTTTATTGATTTTTCCAAATCCTTTTTGGTGAGGGAATCGACCATATGCAACTAATTCACTAACCGTTAGCCCGCTGGGAGCTGTTGGTGTCTGTGGCAAAATAGCCATTTTCTTTGCTACTTCTTTTGTTGAAAGTTTACTTATATCACTTCCACTTAGATATACCATTCCATTCTTAGGTTTCAAAATACGTCCTATTGCCTTTAAAACCGTTGATTTCCCACATCCATTAGGTCCTATTATTGACGTAACTTTACCCTTTGCTATTTCCATATCTAAGTTCTTTACAATAAGATTTTCATCATACCCTATATCTAAATTTTTAGTTACAATACTCTTCATATTTTCCTCCTAATTTTCCTTTGCCAAAAGATATAAAAAATACGGCGTGCTAAGTACAGTTATTATAATTCCAGTAGGTATATCCGTATCAAAACTCATTGTTCTTGTTAAGGTATCTGCTACTAATACAATTAATGAACCTATCATAGCAGATGCTGGTATTAAAACTTTGTGATTAGATCCAACAAGCTTACGTGCAAGATGAGGACTTATCATTCCTACAAAAAAGAAATTTCCTCCTAAAGCTACACTTCCTGAAGATAGAGCAACTGCTCCTAGAGAAAGTTTTAAAAATTCTTTCTTCACCTCTACCCCTAAGCCTACAGCTGTTTGATTTCCTAAGTTAATAGCATTTAATATTCTAGACTTATAAAAAATATAGAGAAATATTATCAATATCCAAGGAAGCATAATTTTAATATATTTCCAATCTGCTCCCCATAGATTTCCTGCCATCCACCTCTGAATAAACTCCATTTTACTATCATCAAGTTTCAAAGTTATCAGCAAAGTTAATGCACTATATCCAGTACTAACTGCAACACCTGTAAGAATTAACTCAGTAGGTGAAATTTCCTTACCCTTATGATGAGAAAGAAAAAAAATCAATGCTGCTGCCGTAATTCCTCCTATAAATGATAAGAATGGCAACGCCACTATAGAAAACATTCCTTTTCCTGAAAATACACTAATAAATAGTAATACAAAAAGTCCAGATCCTGAACTGATTCCCAAAGTCCCAGGACTTGCCATATCATTTCTAAGAAGGCTTTGCATCACAACTCCCGATACTCCCATGCCAATACCTACAAGAATTGCCAATACTATTCTAGGCAAACGAAATTCAAAAACAATTAAATTTTCCTTATCAGTTCCTTTTCCCAATAAAACATTTAAGACTGCCTTTGGTGATAAATTCATTTTTCCTGAATTTATACTTATAACAATTGATAGAACAATCAAAATTGATAAAATCAAAATAATGCTAAGATTTCTATAAAGGTTTCTCTTTTCCTTTTTCATTCAAATTCCCTCCTTTGTTTTCTGGAGAGATATAAGAAATAAGGCACTCCAACTACAGCAAAAATAATTCCTAGAGGAGTTTCGAAGGGTCGATTTATTAGTCTTCCAAATAAATCAACAACTACTAAAAACACAGCTCCATATAATGCAGAAGCCGGTATTATATATCTATAATCCACCCCTACCATATATCTTACAATATGAGGAACTATAAGCCCTACAAATCCTATAGGTCCTACTATAATAACTGATAGCCCTGTTAAAACAAGTACAATTATAGTAGATAAACCTTTTACACGTTTTGTATTAAGCCCAAGTCCCATTGCTACTTCTTCTCCTAGACTCATTACTGTAATTGAAGGAGATAAACATATGGCAGCAATTGTTCCTAAAATAAACAATGGAGCAATAATTGCAAGCTCATTCCAAGCTGCCCCTGCAGTTCCTCCTGATGTCCAATATGTTAATGATTTTCCAATTCGATATTTAATAGATATATAGGAACTAAAGGCACCAAATAACATAGAAATAGACATTCCAGCCAAAACCAATCTCTGTGGAGTCATTCCCCTTCTTCCTAAAGATGCAGTAAAATATGTCATCCCTGTTGTTACTGCAGCCCCAATACAAGCAAAGAGCATAGTCTGAGCATATGTGCGGTTAGGTAAAAATGCAAAACATAAAGCTATTGCAAAGGTAGAACCTGAACTTATCCCCATAAGTCCTGAGTCTGCAAGGGGATTGCGGGTTGTTCCCTGCATTATTGCCCCTGTAAGCGCTAAACTACACCCCACTATTATATCTGCTACTGTACGTGGAAAACGTAATGTTCTAATGATTTGATGCTCTATTATATTTGAATCAAATTTAAATATTGCTGACCATGCTGTTTTTAAATCCATATCAGCAGCACCAAAGGATATAGATAAAGCTGCAGATAGTATTAAAAGAATAAATCCAATTAACATATATATACTAAAATTCACTACCCCTTTTTGGTCTTTTTTTAGGGTATTATTTTCTATCATCTGACAATCCTCCATTATAAAAGTGACTATTGTTGTGCTATATCAATTAAAGAATTTACTAAGTAATCAATCTGAGCCATAACGGAATACATATCGTCATAGTAAAAGAAATGAGCATCAATAGGTATAATATGATTTTTCTGTACTGCTGGAATACTATTCCAAACTGGATTGGAAGAAAAATCTATATCACTTTCCCATCCAGAAGATAAGAAAATGTAATCACCTGCATACTGGTTTATAGCTTCCAAAGATAATATACTATAAGGTTCTTCACCCTCTAATATGTCCTTCTTCACTAACTCATTAGGAGGTAACTGAAGAAAATCATATATTAAATTTCCTCCTCGCCCCCATTTATTACCTACTATCATCATAGTACTTCCTTCCCAACCTTCATAAATACTAAAAGTATTCTCATACAATCCTGCCTTCTCTAAATTTTCCTTACTAATTTCAATTTTATTATTTAATTCTTCAATAAATTTGTCTGCCTTATGTTCAACTCCTAATGCTTTTGCCATTAATTGAATTCTATCTATACCTTCCATATCAAAAGGAATAAATATTGTAGGCGCAATTTTACTTAATTTATCATATTTTTCCTCATCACTAGTAAATATAAGATCTGGTTCCAGTTTCATAATTTCTTCTATTTCCCATGTAGAAATAACTGGAATATCCTTAACTATATCTTCAAAGGCTGCACCCTCATAAGTTTCTCCTATTGCCACCGGCATAACTCCCAATGCAATTAAATCCCCATGTCTATATGGAGTTGGTAGAATCCTATCAGGATTTATAGGAACTTCCACATCACCTTTGACTGTGGATACTATTCTAGTTTCTTTAGTATCAGAAACAGGATTATCCAAATTTGCAGTAGAATTATTATTTTTACTACATCCAACTAATACCAATATACTTATAACTGTAATAAACAATAATGCTGAACTCTTTTTTCTTTTCTTCATAATCTTTCTGTCCTCCCTAGATTTATATATCTTTATTTTGTAACTTCAAGTAAAGAATTAACAATATAGTCAATTTGATACTTAGTTGAATAAATATCCGTATAATAACTTAAACCAAAGTCCATTTCTATAAACTTATTATTTTTAATAGCTGGAATAGATGTCCATATCTCATTTTTACTTAAATCATCCATACCTTCATATGAACTTCTGATTAAATAATCTCCACAATACTCAGGTAGAACTTCAAAAGAAATACTCTCTGAAAACAATTCCTTATTTATAACATTATCTCGAACACTTTCAGGAGGATTTAAAGATAGGACTGCATATAAAATAGTTCCTGCTCCATGTTTCTGTCCCATTACAATCATTTGATTAAGTCCACCTTCTACCATAGAAACTGTCTTCTTATATATCCCTGCATTCTCCAATTTAGTTTTGGCCTTTTCTAATTCTTCATAATAATTATTTAGTACCTTCTCTGCCTCTTCTTCCCTGTTTAAAGCTTTCCCTACTAATCTTACTCTTTCTTCCATGGAAAGAGTATCATAGGGAACATATACTGTAGGAGCGATTTTAGAAAAGCTGTCATAATCATCTTTACTAATAGAGAGAATCAAATCTGGTTCTAATTTCATAACATTCTCTGGCTTCCAATCATAGGGATGTCCTACAGATGGAATATCCTTAATTAATTCTTCAAAGGCTGCTCCATCATATACTTCAGATATCCCTACTGGCTCAATCCCCAATGCTAAAACATCTCCAATTACATACTGAACAAGAACTCTTTTTGGACTTTCTGGTACTTCTACCTCCCCCATTTCAGTAGGTATAATACGGGTTCCTGATTGTTTATCTTCTTTCTTAATAACTTCAATTTTATCTTCTTTGTTGCATCCTGTAATCCCTATTATGGTAATAACCCCTATACACAGGGTAATTATAGTTTTCTTAATGAAACCTTTACTCATTTCCTTCCCCCTTATACTTAAATATAAATTTTATTATACTTTCAGTTAGCCAGTGCTAACTTTCACAAATTATATCATCTGCAATTATACACTGTCAATAAAGATAATTTTAAGTTCCTTATAAACTAAATTAGCTAATACACTGTAATTTTACAGAATTATAGACCTCATCTTAAATTTTAGATGATTATTTTGGGATATGAATGTCCTATTTAGGGATATTTTATCCATTGGAGTCTTATTGATTTTATGTTATAATAATTATATTAAGTTAGCTTAGACTAACCTTTCTATTTAATAAAAGAGAGGATGAGTAACCATTACAACAAATGAATATAATCTTGGCAATGGGGCAATGGCTCTAAATCTTGGTATGGAAAAATCTTATGTAGGAAATACGATTTCTTATCATTTCCCTTCTGAGCTAGGAGAAGGATGGATAATGGATGTACATGCTGCTGATGGGTTATTTGTTTCTAGCTCATGGTTTACTCCTTATAAAACTGTATCTTATACTATGGAGGTTGAAAAACCATGTATGTGGATTTACTGTGTAGATGAAGGAGATATTACAATTTCCCAAAAAGGAAAATCTAAAAAGAAATTGACATCTATAAATCATGTCATCGTAAATCCTCAGAAACCCTTTACAATCACTTTTGCTGCTGATATCCATGTATGTTATACTTGCGTTTTAGTATTTGATGATTTTATACAAAAATTTTTAAATAATAGAATTATTTATAAACCTTTTTCAATTAATGATGCCAAGAAATGGACTGAACTTCAATATAATACACCTGATATAACATTGGTATTAGAACAAATTAAATGGGGTGTTCGAAAGGCTGATACTCCTACTTTCAACTTTGAATGCAAGATGGGAGAGTTATTGACTCTTATTTTACGAAATGGCTATAATGAATGGTATTATAATCATAATCGAAGATATCATGTTACTTGGGAAAATGAACAAAAAATTCACAATGTGAAAACCTCTATTGATATAAATATATTAAATCCACCATTAATTGAAGAGCTTGCCATAACAGCAGAAATGAGTATAAGCAAACTTCATCGTTGCTTTAAACAAATTTATGGAATGACTATATTTGAATATATTCGCATTGAAAAGATGAAAAAAGCAATGCTTATGTTAGCTTGCGATGAACTAAGTATTAAAAACATAGCAACTCAATGCGGATAT
This sequence comes from Tissierella praeacuta, assembly GCF_040396155.1. GTDB lineage: Bacteria > Bacillota > Clostridia > Tissierellales > Tissierellaceae > Tissierella > Tissierella praeacuta_A. The sequence goes on along the minus strand of NZ_JBEBOY010000038.1, from coordinate 23,343 downwards.
GAAAGTTCAAGTAAATTTACTGCAGCTTTTAAAGATGTTCATAAAATTACACCTAGTCAATTTCGTAAGTCTTTTTATCTATAAGGATATAAAAAAGGTTATGGTCGTCACCATAACCTTTTTGTTTTATATTATTATTCTGCTAATTTCTTATATTGTTCATATCTTGCCTTAGCATCTTCTTCAGCTGCTTTAAATAATTCATCTGCTACTTCTGGGAATGTTCTTCTTAATGAAGTATATCTAACCTCAGAATTGATAAAGTCCATAAATGGTTCTGTTGGCTCTTTGGAATCAAGAACAAATGGGTTCTTTCCTTCTTCCTTAAGTCTTGGGTCAAATCTAAATAGATGCCAGTATCCTGTATCTACAGCTTTCTTTTCTTGCTTAATTGTTTTACCCATTCCAACTCTAATACCATGGTTGATACATGGTGCATAACCAATAACTATAGATGGTCCATCATAGGATTCTGCTTCTTTAAGCGCCTTAATAAGTTGATTCATATTAGCACCAAGAGCTACTTGAGCTACATAAACATATCCGTATGAAGTCATCATTAGACCTAAGTTTTTCTTAGTTACTCTCTTACCAGAAGCTGCGAACTTAGCAACTGCTGCAGTTGGTGTTGCCTTAGATGATTGGCCACCAGTATTTGAATACACTTCAGTATCTAATACAAGTATATTTACATCTGCTCCTGAAGCTAGAACATGGTCAAGTCCTCCAAATCCTATATCATAAGCCCAACCGTCTCCACCGAATATCCACATTGATCTCTTAATTAGATAATCTTTAAGTTCTTCGATTTCAGCAAGAATTTCTTTTCCTCTTGCATTAGCTACTTCTTTATTTAATCTTGGTAAGATCATTCCTGTAGCTGCCTTTGAAGCTTTGGCATCTTTCTTACCTTCTATCCAAGCATTAAAGTAGCCATTTAATTCTTCGTCTATATTTAATTCAATGAATTCTTTCATTAATACTTCAAGTTTATCTCTCATTTGTCTAACAGCTACTGCCATACCATAGCCATATTCAGCATTATCTTCGAATAATGAATTTGCCCATGATGGTCCTCTGCCGTCTTGACCTTTACAATATGGCATAGATGGTGCAGAACCTCCCCAGATTGATGAACAACCTGTAGCATTAGCTATCATCATTCTATCTCCAAATAATTGAGTGATTAATTTTACATATGGAGTTTCTCCACATCCAGCACATGCTCCTGAGAATTGAAGATGTGGTTCTTGGAATTGAGAACCTTTAACGCTATATGCATCCATTACATCAGTTTTAGCTTTAACTGTCATAGCATATTCCCAGTTATTAGCTTCAACTTCATATTCTTCTTCAAATGGAGTCATAACTAAAGCTTTTTCTTTAGCTGGACATACGTCAGCACAGTTTCCGCATCCTGTACAATCTAATGGACTGATTTGCATACGGAATCCTAAATCTTCTAATCCTTTTCCTGTAGCTTTTAATGTTTCAAATGTTTCAGGTGCATTTGCTTTTTCTTCTCCGTCTACTAGAATTGGTCTAATAACTGCATGAGGGCAAACAAATGAACATTGGTTACATTGAATACAATTTTCTTTAATCCATTTTGGTACATCTACTGCTATACCACGTTTTTCATATGCTGATGTTCCATGTGGGAATGAACCGTCTTCCCTGCCAACAAAAGTACTTACAGGTAAATTATCTCCTTCTTGTCTATTCATTGGAGTTAATACTTTTTCAATGAATTCTGGTACTTCTTTAGTTGCTGCTTTTTCAGCTTCTGCATTTTTCCAAGTTGCTGGAACGTCTATCTTAACTAATGCACCAATACCTTTTTCTACTGCTTCATAATTCATCTTAACAATTTCATCACCCTTAGTACCATAATCAGAAACTATGGATTTCTTCAAGTGTTCAATTGCTTCATCTATTGGTAGAACTTCTGATAATTTAAAGAATGCTGATTGCATTATCATATTAGTTCTTCCGCCTAAACCTATTTCTACAGCTATCTTAGTAGCGTCTATTGTATAGAAATTAATATTATGTTCTGCAATATATTTCTTCATTTCTGCTGGTAGATGTTTATCTAATTCTTCTGGACTCCAAGTACAGTTTAGAAGGAAAATTCCTCCGTCTTTTAATCCTTTAAGTATATCATATTGATGTACATATGATTGTTTTGAACATGAAACAAAGTCTGCATCTGTAATTAAATAAGTTGATTTAATTGGCTTATGTCCAAATCTTAAGTGAGATATAGTAACTCCACCTGATTTCTTACTGTCATATGCAAAATATCCTTGAGCATACATATCAGTATCGTCACCAATAATCTTTATAGCAGATTTATTAGCTCCAACTGTTCCATCAGAACCGAATCCCCAGAATTTACATCTAATTGTTCCTTCTGGTTCAGTTTTTATAATTTCATTAACATCTAATGATAAATTAGTTACATCATCTTCTATACCAATAGTAAATCTATCTTTTGGCTTATCAGCCTTTAAGTTTTCATATACAGTTAATATTTGTGAAGGAGTAGTATCCTTTGAACCAAGTCCGTATCTTCCTCCAACTATAACTGGTCTCATATCTGCATCATAGAATATGTTCTTAATATCTAAGTGTAAAGGTTCAGCAATAGCACCTTTTTCCTTAGTTCTATCTAATACAGCTATTTTCTTCACTGTTTTTGGTAATACATCAAAGAAATATTTTGGTTCAAAAGGTCTATATAGATGAACTTTAATAACCCCTACTTTTTCACCTTTTGCCATTAAGTAATCTATAGTTTCTTCTATAGTTTCAGTAACTGAACCCATAGCAACTATTATTCTTTCAGCTTCTGGATCTCCATAATAGTTGAAAGGTTTATAGTTTCTTCCTGTTATTTTATTTATTTCATTCATATATTCTACTACTATATCTACTACCTTGTCATAGTATGGATTAGCAGCTTCTACAGCTTGGAAATAAATATCTGGATTTTGTGCAGTACCTTTTGTATAAGGTTTTTCTGGATTTAATGCTCTTTGTCTAAATTCATTAAGTGCATCATGATCAACTAGTTTCTCTAAATCTGCATAGTCCATTACTTCAATTTTTTGTATCTCGTGAGATGTTCTAAATCCGTCAAAGAAATGTAGGAAAGGAACTCTGCCTTTTATAGCTGAAAGATGAGCAACTCCTGCTAAGTCCATTGTTTCTTGAACTGAACCTGATGCAAGTAATGCAAACCCTGTTTGTCTAGTTGCCATAACATCTTGGTGATCTCCAAATATACTAAGTGCATGTCCTGCTAAAGCTCTAGCTGAAACGTGGAATACTGCTGGTAACAGTTCTCCTGCCATTTTGTACATATTTGGAATCATAAGTAATAATCCTTGTGAAGCCGTAAAAGTAGTAGTTAATGCTCCTGCTGATAAGGAACCGTGTACCGCTCCTGCTGCTCCCGCTTCAGATTGCATTTCTGTAACTAGTACTTCCTGTCCGAATATATTTTTTCTGTCATTAGCAGACCATTCATCTACTAATTCCGCCATTGTTGATGATGGTGTAATAGGATAGATTGCAGCTACATCAGTAAAAGCATATGCAACATGAGCAGCGGCAGTATTTCCATCCATGGTTTTCATTAATTTTGCCATATATAGACCTCCTTTTTTATTATAAAACTTAACATTGATTGTAAAAAATTTAACATTTTGTCAATTGACATATTAGTACTTCATGACATTCTGCTCCTACTTAAGTATATGAAATATTGTAACGAAAGTCAATCTCTGAAAGACCCATTTTTTAAAGATAGACTATTTGCAATATTCTCTTATATGAAATTTTTAAGTCCTATATAGCCAATTTCCTAGAAATCTGTTTTAGGAATAATTATCCAAGCTAATATATATGCTAATATTCCAGGAAAAGGTGGAAAAAATGATAAAACTATCCATCCTAGTCTCACTATGGTGGAATCAATTTCAAAATATTCCGCAATACCTCCACATACTCCAGCTATTTTCTTATCCGTACTTGATAAATATAATTTTTTCAATTAATGCCCCCCTTTATTTTTATTAAAATGATTGTATAATTCATTTGCAGCTAATTTATTCATACCCTTTACTTCTAATAGTTCTTCTATTGTTGCATTTTTTATCTTATCAATGCTTTGAAAATGTTTTAATAATTCTACCTTTCTTTTTTCCCCTATCCCCTTAATATCATCTAACTCAGATTTAAACATTTTTTTACTCCTTAAAGATCTATGATAAGATATAGCAAATCTATGGGCTTCCTCTTGAATTCTATATATCAATCTAAAACCTTTAGAATCCTCTGCCAAACTTATCTCCTTATTATTATATATTATTCCTCTAGTTTTATGAAAATCATCTTTTACAAGTCCACATACAGGAATATCTATATTTAATTCTTTTAATACTCTAATTGCAACATTGACTTGCCCCTTACCGCCGTCCATCATTATTAAATCCGGAAAAATAGAAAAACCTTTTACCTCTATTTTATTTTCCTTTAAAAGCTTTCTTTCTTCTATACCTCTAGTAAATCGTCTCAACAATATTTCTTCCATACTGCCATAATCGTCTGGACCTATTATACTTCTAATTCTAAATCTTCTATAATCTGATTTCTTAGCCTCACCTTTTTCAAAGACTACCATAGATCCAACTGATTCTACTCCACTAATATTAGATATATCAAATGCTTCTATTCTATTTAATTCATTAGAAAAGCCTAGAATATCCTTTAATTCTTCTAAAGACTTTTGATTTTCTCTAGCCTTTTTCAAAAATCTATCTCCATATTGATTTAACATATCTAATGCATTTTTTCTTACCATTTCAATTAAGTCCACTTTATCTCCACGTTTTGGCACTAGAATATTTACCTTAGTACCTTTCTTTTCGCTTAGCCAATTAGTTATAGTTTCCATATCCGGGACTTCGTCTTCAATTATTATCTCTTTTGGTACATAGGATGCCCCTATATAAAATTGTTTAATAAATGAACTAAGTATTTCCTTTCTATCTTCCTCAAAAATATCATCTAATATAAAATGTTCTCTACCAACTATTTTTCCATCTCTAATGAAAAATATCTGAACACATACTTCTTCAATTCCTCTTGCCATTCCAATTATATCTTGATCTATTACATTTGTAGTAGATACTATCTTTTGCTTTTCATGAAGTAAATTTAAAGAATTTATCTGATCTCTACATTTTGCCGCTAATTCAAAATCCAATCTTTGAGCTGCTTCTTTCATTCTGTTTTCTATTATAGATACTAATTTATCTTCTCTTCCATTTAAAAATAAAAGTATTTCATTAATCATATCCATATATTGATTTTCGTCTGCATTGCCTTGACATGGTCCTAAGCATCTGTCTATATAAAAATTTAAACAAGGTCTCGATTTTCCTATATCTTTATCTAGATTTCTATTACATGTTCTAAGGGGATATATATTTCGAATAATCTCTATGGCATCATTTACTGCATATACACTGGGATAAGGTCCAAAATATTTGGCTCCATCCTTCAAAACCTGTCTAGTTTTCATCACCCTAGGATACTTCTCATTAACTGTTACTTTGATATAAGGATATTGTTTATCATCTCTTAATAAGATATTATACTTAGGCTTATGCTTCTTTATTAAATTTGCTTCAAGTATTAAAGCCTCTATTTCATTATCAACTATTATATATTCAAATTCAGAGATATGCTTAACCATAGCATTAACTTTGGGTGGATTGTTTTTTCCAGACTGAAAATACTGTCTCACCCTTTTTCTAAGGGATATGGCTTTACCAACGTAAATTATCTCATCATTTTTATCTTTCATTATATAAACACCTGGTTTATCAGGTAATTTTTTTAACTCTTCTTCTATATTGAACATTTTATCACCCTTTAAATTTATGCAATTTTAAATTTAATTTTCTCTAGTTTTTTAGCCTAGTTATTATTAGTAGAACCTTATTTCTATTATAGCAAACTTATTGATTTTTAGTTGTTAAATCATATTTTTTATAAATAAAATGCGATACCAATATTAGTATCGCATTTTATTTATTATTCATTTACACTATTTACTGCTTTTTTTACTTCTTTTACTAAATCTTTGACTCTCTCTTCGATTAATTGCAAATCTTCTTCTCTTGGAGTTCCTTTAAACTCAACTGGATCTATAAAATCCCATTTCATACAATATTTATTCATTATTTCATCAAGTTCTTTTTGAGCTCCGCCTGACCATCCATAAGAACCAAGTCTAAATGCCTTTCTGCCAAATATCTTTTTCTTACCTAACTCTTCCAATACAGCTGCCATTGGTGGAAACATTTTATATTCATATGTTGGCATGGCAAGAATTATCCCTGTTGAATTCCAAGCAGATGCTAATACAGTTCCCCATGAAGTTTCTGGAACTCGATGGATATTAACTTTTATATCTTCTCCTTCTAATATCTTGACTATATAATCTACTGCCTTTTCTGTCATTCCATACATTGATCCCCATATAAGAGTTATTTCTTCTTTTGCAGGCCCTTTTTGATAAGAAGCATATCTAGCATAATCTTCTATAATCTTATTAGGGTCTTTTCTCCACACTATTCCATGTCCTGGTGCTATAATTTTAATAGGTAAAGGAGAACATTTATCAATGGCCTTTTTAACTGGCATAGAAAAAGATGCCACTATATTCGCATAATATCTAACTGCCTCATTTTCATAAAAATCTATTGCCTGTGAATCAAGCATATCATCATAATTAGCTTCCTTTAGATTTCCAAATGACCCAAAGGCATCACATGAAAATAAAGTACCTGTTAAAGTATCAAAGGTTGCTATTGTATCTGGCCAATGAACATTTGGTATTTCTACAAATTTTAGAGTATGTCCATTTCCTAAATCTAAAGTATCATTATCAGTCACAACAGTAATATTCTCTGTATGTCCATAAAAAGCATCTAATAATTCAGCTGATTTCTTACTGCAAATTACCTTAAAATTAGGATTTATTTCTTTGAAAGCCTCAATCCAACCTGAGTGATCTGGTTCCATATGGTTTATTATGAGATATTCTATTGACTTAGGATCTATACTTAATTCATCTAAAAGAGCAAATAAAGATTCTGGGACTCCATCCCATCCGCAAACTCCATCTACTATTGCAGTTTTTTCGCCTTTGATTATATATGAATTTAATGAAACTCCATTTGGGATATCCCATAGCCCTTCAAATAATATGTTTTCTACATTTACTGAAAGTAAATATGTATCATCAATAACCTTTGTTACATTCATTTTATTCCTCCTTCTGATTAATAAGTATCATTTTTGGTGCCAGGCACCAAAAATGATACTTATTTACTTATATGTTTCTAGTTTCTTCTTTTAGCCAAGCTTTTTCTTCCTCATTTAAATAAGGTGAAAGTTTATTATATACTTCTTTATGATATTCATTTAACCAATTTCTTTCTTTTTCAGACAGCATAGATGCATCTACTGCCTCTAAATCTATTGGGACAAATGATAATGTTTCAAATTTCATAAATTGACCTGAGTCAGTTTTTATATCTTCTTCTACTACAACTATATTTTCTATTCTTATTCCATGACTTCCTGCTTTATATACTCCCGGCTCTATACTTACAACCATTCCTTTTTCCAATACTACAGCATTTGGAACTATTGCTATTCTATGAGGACCTTCATGTACATTTAGTAAATATCCAACTCCATGTCCTGTTCCACATTTATAGTCAAGACCTTCCTGCCATAATGGATATCTTGCTAATACATCAAGGCTATGTCCTGTAGCACCATAAAGAAATCTTGCATTTCCTAAATTTATATGTCCTTTTAATGTTAAAGTGAAATCTCTCTTTTCCTCTTCTGTTATAGGACCTACAGCTACAGTTCTAGTAATATCAGTTGTTCCATCAAAATATTGTCCTCCTGAGTCAACTAGATATAATCCTTTTCTTTCTATCTTAGCATTGGATTTTTCACTAGCCGAATAATGCATCATGGCAGCATTTTCTCTATATGCTGAAATAGTATTAAAACTTGGTTCAATAAATCCTTCTTGTTCTTGTCTGAATTCTAACAATTTTTCCTGTGCTGATATCTCAGTAACTGTAATATTACCTACGCTTTTATCTAACCAGTATAAGAATTTAACTAATGCGACTCCGTCTTTAATATAAGCATTTTTTTGATTCTTTATTTCAGTAGGATTTTTCATTCCCTTTAATTTTGTTGTTATATCCACTTTATCTATTATTTTACATTCAGATGGTATAGCTTTGTAAAGCCATCTATTTATTCTATTTTTATCTAAATATACTCTTAATTCCTTATTTATTCCTTTTACATAATCAATTACTTGATTATATTCAGCAGTCTCTATTTCGTTTTCATCTAAAAAAGATTCAACTTCAGCATCTATCTTTTTCTTATCTACAAATAAATAAGCTTTGTCCATTGAAATCAAACCATAGGAAAGTACAACAGGACTATTTAATACATCTTTTCCTCTAATATTGTATGCCCATGCTATATCATCTAAACTTCCTATGAGGAAATAGTCTGCATTATTCTTTTTCATTTCATCTCTTATTTCTTCAACCTTTTCTTTACCTGTCTTGCCTGTATATTTTAATTCATGAATAAATACTTTTCCATTTGGAAGATTAGGTCGAGTTTCCCAAATCTCTCCTACTAAATCATATTCATCAATAAATTTAATATCTTTTTCTTTAAATTCATCCTCTAAATTTTCAACTAAAGACTGAGAGAATACTTTTCCATCAAATCCAAGAGTATCTCCATCTTTCAGATTATCTCTCAACCATTCAGCATAAGTAGGAAACCCAATAATCCCCATTTTAAATAATTTATACTCTGAGCCTTCTAATTCTTTCTCTGCTTGAATAAAATATCTTCCATCAGTCCATAAAATTGCTTCGTCTTGAGTAATTACTGCAGTACCAGCTGAACCTGTAAATCCTGATATCCAAACTCTGCTTTTGTAGTAATCAGCCAAATACTCTGATTGATGGGGATCTCCTGTGTTTACTACATATGCAGTAATACCCCTATCTTTCATTAAATCTCTTAGTTTCCTCAATCTCTCATTAATTATCATACTCACCCTCCTAAATCCTTTTAAATTTATTAGTAAATACAACCGTTACTCATCTAAGTAATAATCTTATTATACTATAATTAAATATTTAATAAAAGAAAAAAGGCAGATAATCTGCCTTTTTCTTTTATTTCGAACTATTTTAATCCATTTATTTCTCTTATATGATGACATGCTACGAAATGACCTGGCATTACTTCTTCTATTACTGGATCATCAACATGACAATTGTCTTTTGCATAGATACATCTCTGAGCAAATCTACATCCTGGTTTTGGATTTATTGGCGAAGCAAGTTCGCCTTTTAATAATACTCTTTCTCTCTTATATTTTAAGCTTGGTACTGGTATAGCTGAAAGTAAAGCCTTTGTATAAGGATGTAATGGATTTTTAAATAAATCCTTAGAACTTGCTTTTTCAACTAATTGTCCAAGATACATTACAAGAATATCGTTTGATATATGTTTAACTACAGATAAGTCATGGGTAATAAACATATAAGTTAAATCCATTTCCTTTTGTAAATCTTGCATTAAGTTTAATACTTGTGCTTGGATAGATACGTCAAGAGCTGATACTGGCTCATCACATACTATAAATCCTGGACTAAGTGCTAATGCACGTGCAATACCAATTCTTTGTCTCCTACCTCCATCAAGCTCATGAGGATATGTGTTTACAAGTCTATCCGCTAAACCTACTGTATCCATTAATTTAGACACTTTTTTGTCTAATTCTCTCTTATCTTTTATTACTTTATGAATTATTAGTGGTTCTTTAATGATTTCACTAACTGTCATTCTAGGGTTTAAAGATGAAAATGGGTCTTGGAAAATAATTTGCATCTTCTGTCTCAATTCCCTAAATTGTGTTTTTGTAAGCTTTGTTATATCTTCACCTTCGTAAAATAATTCTCCATCTGTAGCTTCTAGTAAATGGAGTATTACTCTACCTAAAGTTGATTTTCCACAACCTGATTCCCCTACAACTCCAAGAGTTTCTCCTTTATTAATATCAAAAGTAACACCATCAACTGCATGAAGTAATCCTTTAGGGGTATTAAAATATTTCTTTAAATCTCGAACTTGTAATATTGGTTCCATTTATATATCCCCCTTTGGCTCTACTTGTCCAGAATAAATCAAACATTTTACTCTATGTCCATCTGTTACTTGTACGTCTTTAGGCTGATTATCTTTACAAGCTTCAGTAGCATATACACATCTTGGATGGAACTTACATCCTGAAGGTAAATTAGTAGGGTCTGGCATTAATCCTTTTATTGGTTTTAATCTATCTACCTCTTCATCAAGACTTGGGATAGATCCAAATAATCCTTTAGTATATGGATGTTTTGGATTTTCAAAAAGCTCCTCAATATTTGCGTACTCTACTATTTCTCCAGCATACATTATAGCTACTTTATCGCAAACTTCAGCTACAACACCTAAATCGTGTGTAATTAATAACATTGCTGTATTAAAATCTTTTTTTAATTTATTCATAAGGTCTAAAACCTGTGCTTGAATAGTAACATCAAGAGCTGTAGTAGGCTCATCAGCTATTAAAAGTCCAGGGTTACATGCTAAAGCTATAGCTATAACTACCCTTTGTTTCATACCACCTGAGAATTGATGTGGATAATCATTTGCTCTTGCTCCTGGTATACCAACTAGTTCAAGCATTTCTTTAGATTTTTCTTCTGCTTCTTTAGTTGATAATTTCTCATGTATTTCAATAACTTCCGCTATTTGTTCTCCTACTGTCATTACTGGGTTTAAAGCTGTCATAGGGTCTTGGAATATCATAGATACCTTATTACCCCTTATCATTCTCATTTCTTCTTCTGGCAATTCTAATATGTTTTGTCCCTCTAAAAATATTTCACCCTCGACAATCTTTCCAGGTGGATTAGGAACTAATCTTAGGATTCCTAAAGCAGTTGTTGTCTTACCTGCCCCTGTTTCACCAACAAGGCCCAGTGTCTCACCTTTATTCAAATCTATATCAATACCATTTACAGCTTTAACAGTACCTTCCTCTGTTATATAGTGAATATGCAAATCTTTAATATTTAAGAATTCCTTATTCATTTCAGTTCCTCCTCTCTTATTGTTTTAGTCTAGGGTCTAAAGCATCTCTTAAACCATCACCAAGTAAGTTTAATGATAAGATAGTGATCATAATAGCTATACCTGGGAATGTAGTAACATGCCATGCTTCTCTAAGGAAAGGTCTACCAGATGAAAGCATTGCACCCCATTCTGGAGCTGGCTTTTGGATACCTAATCCTATAAAACTTAAACCTGCTGTTGATAATATAGCACCAGCAACTCCTAAAGTACCTTGTACAATTACAGGCGCCATTGAGTTTGGTAATATATGTTTTAATATGATTCTAGTATCTTTAGCTCCAATTGCCTTAGCCGCTTCAATAAATTCTTGGTCCTTAATGGAAAGAACTGAAGCCCTTACAATACGTGCATAGTTAGGTATTGATGATATACCTACAGCAATCATTAAGTTAGGCATACTTGACCCAAGAGCAGATACTATTGCAATAGCAAGCAATATACTTGGTATTGCTAAGAAAATATCCATTGCTCTCATTATAATATTATCAAGCTTGCCACCGTAGAATCCAGCTACTGCTCCTAATGTACCGCCAATTATAATGGCAATACCAACTGCTATTATACCTACTTTTAGAGATACTCTAGCACCATGTATCATTCTAGCAAATATATCTCTACCAAGCTCATCAGTACCTAAAATATGGTCCTTACTTGGTCCTTGAAGTCTAATGGAAGTATTCATCTTTATTGCTACTTCTTCATAATCAGCAATCATATCTGCACATAAAGCCAATAATATTAAAATAATTATTATAGTTAGTCCTAACATTGCCATTTTATTTCTTCTTAATCTTCTCCATACTTCTCCCCATTGGCTTCTCTTTTTCCTTTTTGTACTAGAAGCATTTTCATTATCCTTTATAATCTCGTTATCCATTATTCTACCTCCTTACTTGAGAATTTAATTATCTGTATTGTGATTTAATTCTTGGATCTATAAATGCATATAATAGATCGACTAGAAGGTTAACAAAACTAAATGTTACAGATATAAATACAACTGTTGCTAAAACCATAGGACTATCTTTTTGTCTAATGGCCTCAACCATTAATCTTCCTACACCTGGCCATGAGAATACTGATTCAGTAAGTACTGCACCACCAAGTAATTGTCCAAATTGTAAACCTATTACAGTAACAACAGGTATTAATGCATTTTTCAATGCATGTTTATTTACTACCTTTTTCTCTGCAACACCTTTTGCCCTTGCAGTTCTTATATAATCTTGTCTAATTACCTCAAGCATTGATGATCTAGTCATACGAGTAATAATTGCGGCTGAACCAACTCCCAATGAGAAGGCAGGTAAAATTAAATGTAATATAGTTTCAGATCCACTGGATGGTAAAATTTTAAAATGTACAGAAAATACTAATATCAACATTAGTCCTAACCAGAATACTGGCATTGAAACCCCAATTAAAGCTCCAATCATAGCTACACTATCTAACAATGAGTATTGTTTAGTTGCGGAAATAATACCAACTGGAATCCCTATTAATACTGCAATAACCATGGCAGCCACTGTAAGTTTTAAAGTAGCAGGGAATCTTGCAAATACTTCATCAAATACAGGTCTCTTAGTTGAATATGATCTTCCAAAATCTCCTGTTAATGCTTTTGTTATAAATCTAAAATATTGTACAATAAATGGATCATTTAAACCCATTTCTTCTTCTAACGCCGCAACCTGTTCAGGTTGTGCACTTTCACCAAGGATAAGTTTTGCAGGATTTCCTGGTGTAAAGTACATAATTGTAAAAACTAAAAATGTAACTCCTAATATTACTGGTATTAAGAGTAATAATCTACGTAAAATATATTTATGCACCTTTCTCCCTCCTTAATCTGATGGATATACACTACTATTGTTTCTCGTTATCACACTAAAGAACTTGAAGCGAGACATGGTTGTCCCGCTTCATCATAATTTACATTTCTTATTCTTGGATAGTTACATTATATAATGAGTGATGTCCAGCAGGATGTAATTTAAAATCTTGTACTAAGCTATTTTCGCCAGCATTTTGAGTTTGGAAGTATAAGAATAATTGCGGTGCATCTTCTACTATTAATTCTTGTACTTCTTTATATGCCTCTAATCTCTTTTCAGTATCTACTTCTGTTTTACCAACATCTAATAATCTGTCTACTTCTGGATTTGTATAGAAGAATCTATTTCCAGCATCTCCGTGTTGTGAACTGTGATATAAAGCATAAAGTCCGTAGTCTGCATCGCCAGTTACTGTAGTCCAACCAAGAATGAACATATCATGTTCTCCAGCTGATGTTCTATCTAGGAAAGCACCCCATTCAACTACTTCTATTGAAACATCAATGCCTACTTCTTTTAGTTGAGCTTGAACTATTTCAGCTATTCTAACTCTCACTGGGTTATCATTTGTCCATAGAGAAGTTTTAAATCCATTTTCATATCCAGCTTCTTTTAATAATTCTTTTGCTTTTTCTACATCATATGGATATCCTTCGATCTCTTCATTTGCACCAAAGATTAATTCCATCAAAGGTGATTTAGCTACTTCTCCTGCACCCTCAAGTGCTACATCAATTATTTCTTGTACCTTTACTGCATAGTTAATAGCTTGTCTAACTTTAACGTTATCAAATGGAGCTTTTTTAGTATTAAATCCTAAGTATTGGCTTGAGAAGGATGGTCCTTCAATTAACTCTAATCCATTAGTATCTTGAACTACCTTTTTATCCACTGGTTCAACATCATAAGCTATATCAATTTCCCCAGTTTCAAGTCCAACTGTTCTGTTAGTTCCTTCAGGAACATTTCTAAATACAACAGTTTGCAACTTTGCAGGTCCTTGGAAATAATCATCAAATCTTTCAAGAGTAATCTTATCTCCTGATTGCCAATCTGCAAGCTTGAAAGGTCCAGTTCCTACTGGTTTTTGGCCATAATCAGCACCATATTCTGTAACTGCTTTTTCATTTAATATTGAAGCAGCTGTATGAGTAAGGTGAGATAGCAATGGAGCAAATGGCTCCGAAGTAATTATTTGCACTGTATAATCGTCTACAACATTAATCTCGGAAACAGGTCCAAGAATATGTGATACAGACGGTGAATCTAACATTCTATCAAATGTAAACTTAACATCTGAAGCTTTAAATTCTTCGCCATTATGGAATTTTACACCTTGTGCAAGTTTAAATTCCCAAGTCAAATCATCTAGTTTTTCCCATGATTCTGCTAAAGCTGGAACTATGTCCATATCTTCAGTAGCGAATACTAAGCTGTTATAAATTTGTTTAGTAACTCTTGATGATGGCTGGTCATTAGTTGCATGTGGGTCTAAACTCTTAGCATCTGCCCCTTGTGCAACAACCAAAGTATCCGGTGGGTTCTTTCTAGTAATTCCCTTACCTCCTCCACCACAAGCTGTTAAAACAAGTGATAGGACTAGAGTAAGAGTCACCAGTGATAAGATTTTCTTGTTTTTAAACATTGAATCACTCCTTATTTTTTTTTCGCTTCAATCGCCTAAATAGAATTTTCATATTTACAAATTTATAAATAATACATATTGTTGCCTGTATTTTGAAAATTCTAAAAAAACGATTATTCGCTTATTTTTGATAACTTATAATAAGAAAATTATACTATACCTCTTGAATTTTGACAACTATAAAAAAATAGAAATTAAGGCATCGATCTATGTCAATGCCTTATATCATAGATAAACCCTATGTTATCTCGTTTTTAATATTATATAAAATTTATATATTTCTAAGTTTTCTTAATATAATCTTTTGTTCGACAGAAGCTACCAATCTTCTTGTATAAGCAACAGTATCTGGGTTAACACTCATACTGTCTATTCCCTCTTCAACAAGAAACTCTGCAAATTCTGGATATTGACTAGGCCCTTGACCACATATAGAAATAGTTTTTCCATATTTATGAGCTGCTTTAATAAGTACTGATATAGCTCTTTTAACAGCCTCATTTCTTTCATCAAAATATCCCATGTTGTTTAATATACCAGAATCCCTATCTGCTCCCATTACAAGTTGAGTTAAGTCGTTACTGCCTATACTGAATCCATCTACCATTTGAGCAAACTCTTCAGCTTCAAATACTACAGATGGTACTTCTGCCATTATCCAAATCTTAAAATTTTTATTTTGAACTAATCCTTCTTCTGCCATTATTTCTTTTACTTTCTTTAATTCCCATGTAGTCCTTACAAAAGGTAACATAGCATATACATTTGTTAAACCAAATTCTTCTCTAACTTTTCTTAATGCTCTACATTCAAGTCTAAATCCTTCTTCATATTCTGGAGAAATATATCTAGATACTCCTCTCCATCCAATCATTGGATTTGCCTCTATTGGTTCTACTTCATCTCCGCCTTTAAGTCCTCTAAATTCATTGGTTCTAAAGTCTGATAATCTTACAACAACTGGTCTTGGATAGATTTCTCCAGCTACCATTTGAATTCCTTCAGACATTTTATCTATTAATAATTGACCTTGACCTGTTTTTACTAAATACATTGGATGAGCACCTATCATATTGGTAAATATGAACTCTGTTCTCATTAGACCAATACCATCTAAAGGTAAATTTTTATATTTTCCTACTAATGAAGGCTCTCCAAGATTCATATAGATTTTTGTAGCTGTTATTGGAGATAATTGAGCCAGTATTTCTTCACTTATGCCTACTGCTCCCCCTTCAACTTTCTTTTCTTCCTTTTCTTCTAGTACAGTACCTTCATAAACTACTCCTCTACTTGCATCAACTGTTACTTCTAATCCCTCTACTAAAACTTGGCTGGCATTCTTTGCCCCTACTATACAAGGTATGCCAAGTTCTCTAGATACTATGGCAGCATGGCAAGTTCTGCCACCATCATCTGTAACTACAGCTGCTGCTTTTCTCATGGCTGGAACCATATCAGGATTTGTCATTACTGTAACTAAGATATCACCATCTTCAACTCTTCCAATTTCAGATATATCTTTAATATTCCTAACATTTCCTCTACCAATTCCAGGGGATGCTGGTAAACCTCTTACAAGCATTTTTAATTCTTTTTGTTCCTTTACTTCACCCATACTAACATCTCCTTTTAAAGTAGTTATTGGTCTTGATTGTAATATATAAAGTTTCTTAGTATCTTTATCAAAACCCCATTCTATATCTTGATGTGAGCCATACATTTCTTCTATTTTTATTCCATAGTTTACTAAAGTCATTATTTCTTCATCTGACAGACATTGATTATTTACATTTTCAAAACCTAAGTAATCAGCAATCTTTATTTCTTCAGTACCTACTCCATCTTTTCTCTTTATTACCATAATATTTTTTTCTGCAATATGTTTTTCTTGGATTTCCTTTGATTTCTTATTTACTAGATATTCATCTGGAGTAACTATTCCAGATACAACTGCTTCACCTAATCCCCAACTAGCATTTATCATTATTTCATTTGTATTGCTGTTTACAGGATTAGCAGTAAACATAACTCCTGATTTTTCACTGTTTACCATCTTTTGAATTACAACAGATAAAGATACGTCAAAATGTTCAAAATCTTGTTTTACTCTATAATAAATAGCTCTAGCTGTCCAAAGAGATGCCCAGCAAGATCTAACATACCTAAGTAGTTCTTCTTCACCACTTATGTGTAAATAAGTATCTTGCTGTCCAGCAAAAGATGCCTCCGGTAAATCTTCTGCTGTAGCTGATGATCTAACCGCCACTTCTGGATTAGTTAAATTAACCTTTTTACTAAATTCTCTATAAGCTTCTATAATTTCCTTTTTTAAATCTTCTGGTATTTCTCCGCAATTTATTCTATCTTGAATAGTCCTGCTGATTCCTTGAAGCATGTCAGAATTTTCTTCATCTAAGCCTCCAATCAATTCTTTGATTATTTCATCTAGTTCTGCATAATCAATAAAATGAGTATAAGCTCCTGCAGTTATACAAAATCCAGGTGGTACATCTAACCCCTTTTGAGTAAGTTCTCCTAAGTTAGCTCCCTTACCTCCAACCACTGGAATATCGTTTTTATCAATTTCATTAAACCATTTAATATATTTATATTCGCCCATTAGTGTAGCCTCCTATTTGATTTTATATTATATATTATAGCATATATATTTAATTGTGCTATACTATATAATGTTTTTTTTGAGTTATTTATATTAATTTTTCTTAATATTTTACCCAAGTTTAATCCTTATATTATGCAAATACACAAAAAAATCCCGTACAAAACGGGATTTTTACCTTAGGTATATTTAGAAGCATCCTTCTCCACAGAATAATATTACTAATAAAAGGAAGAAAAATAATAATGAGTCATCATTTCTATCATTAAAGCATCCTGAATTACAGAATATAATAACTAATATCAGGAAGAAAAATAGTAATGAATCATCTTCACAACCTAATCTATCAAATATACCTCTGCGTTCTGATCTTGCACCTAATTCTTCAGTCATTATAATAACCTCCTTGTATTTATTCCTCACTGTATTTTATGAAATTAACATACAAGTTGTTACTATATTTTCAAAGATTAAAAAAACAGCAGAATTTCTGCTGTTTTTAAAAAAAGTCACCAACTAGGCATAATAGTATAAGTATCCATATTATATTGCCTCCGCCAAAGATTCCTCCATCACAACAATCTCTATCGCGATCGCATCCACAATCATTATTACCTAGTAAGCAAAATATTAGGATAATAATCAATAACATATTGTTATTATCATCACAACCACCAAATAAACCATTCAGCATAATATATAACCTCCCTATATTGAATTAATACATATTATTCTTATAGGAAGGTTTTTGTTACAATAGGTTTGCTTCCTTTCTAAGTTCTACTATAGACTTAGTTGAAATATTTTCTTTCGGGATATTTAATAGTTCAATTATACCTTCAAGTTCATCTTCATCATTAACTTCAATCTCCATATATGGATAAGGATAAGTAGAGTCATCCCATTTATCTAAATCAAATCTTATATTTTTGAAACTATAAGAAGTTCTTTCCTTAAAGCCTTCCTCTAGTACGCAATATCCTAGAGATTTGAGAATTTCCAGCATAGCATTTTTATCAGATATATCTGTATTGATTTCAATATTCTCTCTAATTCCTTCTCTATTGATGTTCTTCTTCATAGTTAATGTAAACTTAATGTTATTGTTTAACATAGACTTAGTCTCTCTTATTCTCAAATAGCTATCTAGGTTTCTTTGTATAAAATTTTCTTTAGAATCTATTAATGTATTTACTTGAAGTTCTTTATCTATTAATGTGGCACCTAAAGCCTTTAATTTTAACTCCATATCATCTAAATTAACATTTAAAATTTTAACTTCAAGCTCTATCATTTTTATATCCTCCTTTAGCCATTATAAGCTTCCTCATCAGCTATAATAGTTACATCAGAATGAAGTAATAAAAATGATGCTGGCAACTGAGTCGTTACTTTATTATAATTTAGTAATTTTTTTATAATTGGTGCCTTATTCTTTCCACTTGCTAAAAGAAGTATTTTTCGCGCTTTAAATATACTACCTATTCCCATTGTTATTGCAGCCTTTGGCACTTCTTCAATTGAATCAAAAAATCTTGAATTTGCTTTTATTGTATTTTCTGCTAATTGTACAATATTTGTTCCTACAGATAAGGAATCATCTGGTTCATTAAAAGCTATATGACCATTTTGTCCTATTCCTAATACTTGAATATCTATTCCACCTGCTTCTTTTATCATCTCATCATATTTCTTACAGTACTCTTCTACATTTTCTGCATTTCCATTAGGAACATGCGTATTCTCTTTATTTATATTAATATGATTAAAAAGTTCATTATTCATAAAATATCTATAGCTACTTAGATGCTCTGGAGATAGTCCTACATATTCATCTAAATTAAAGGTCTTAACTTTAGAAAAGTCTAGCCCTTCTTCTTTATATGCTCTTATCATCTCTTTATACATACCAATTGGTGTGCTTCCAGTAGCTAGTCCTAAGATAATATCTGGTTTCTTTGCTATTGCTTCTATAAATATCTTCCCAGCCATTTTACTTATGGATTCATAATCCTTTTCAACTATTATTTTCATATTTTCACTCCCTATAATATTTTTTTTGGCATAAAATCAATATAATCACTGGATATGCAATGGACATCTACTCCTTCAACTATTCCTTCAACTGCATATTTATGCCCTGCAGAATGCAAATGTCCATATATACAGATGTCAACATTATATTCTTTCATTATATCAATAAATTCATTTGAACTAAGGTCAGGATTAAAAGGCGGATAATGTAACATCACAATAATTTTATCTACATCTTCTTTTAGGGAATCTAAAGATAGTTTCAATCTATTTAACTCCCTATTAAATACCTTATGATCCCTTTCATCAGCAATATTACTATCTATGGATGACCATCCTCTAGTCCCTACAATCCCAACATTATTATATATAAAACTGTTATTTTGAATAAAATCAATTGATTCTAATCCAAGATTATTTAACTTCCTTAAACTATTCCACCAATAATCATGATTTCCTTTTATGATTATTTTTTTCCCAGGCAATTTATTTATTTTTAATAAATCATCATATGCTTCTTCAAGTTTTAATGCCCATGATGTATCGCCAGCTAATAAAACTAAGTCATCTTCCCCTACAATAGATTTCCAATTACTTATTATTCTTTCCTCGTGGTTCAACCAGCTTTCGCCAAATACATCCATTGGCTTTTCACCAGTATTATCAAAATGTAAATCACCAATAGCAAATATCAATATACCACCTCAGTTAATGTTGTTGATGAACATTAAGTTAAAACCTAGTGTTTTCAACATATTGTTAGTTAATGTAATGCTTTAACTTAAATTAATCAAGTTAAATTCTACTCCTAATTTTTCTAATGTTTTTTTCTCTCGATTATGACACGTAAATAAAATAATCTGCCTTTCTTTACAGATGTCAACTAAAAATCCTATCATATTTTCAAGTCTCTTATCATCATACTGTATAAAACAATCATCTAATATTAAAGGAAATTTGTTACTTCCCATAGAATTAATTATACCAAATCTAAGGGAAAAATATAGTTGGTCAATTGTTCCCCCACTTAAACTGTTAAGCTCTATTATTTCTTTAGTAATGGGATTTTCAACACTAATATTTAAAGATTCACTAATCTTTATATTATTATATTTTCCTCCTGTAATTCTTTCAACTATATTACTAACTTTTTTATTTATAAATGGAGCAAACTGACTATGAATATCTTTTGAAAGCTCTTCAATAGTATTAACTGCCAACTCTAGGGAACTATATTTATTCTGTAATATGTCTTTATATTTCATCTTCCTGTCAAGTTCTTCCTCTATTTCAACAAGCTTATCTATATTCTTTCCTAAGATATTAAGATTTTCTTCTGCTCCCTTTAATGCAATTCTAATATCTAATATACTTTCATTAACTCTATCAATCTGGTATTTTATCTGATTTTTATTCATATCAAAAATAAAATTACCCATATCTAAATGAAAACCATCAAGTTCAGCAATTAAATCATCTATTGTATTTTGTCCTAATACTCTTCTAAGAACTTCTTTCTTTCCATCTACTTCCTTCATACACTTTTCCAATAAAGCATGTCTATCTATACCCTGACTAAATTCTTCTATGTTTTTAACATTATTTTCACGAAATATTTGTTCTAATTTAACTATTATTTCTTTTTTATTAAATTCATTTTCATTGATTTTATATATTAGAGATTTCTTCCTTATATTTAATTCTTTATATAAGTCAATCTGTTCTTTCTTTGTATAAGTTTTAATCTGTAATGTATCTAATAAGCCTTTAAGTTCCAATTTATTTACAACATTGTATTTCTCTAATAAACCTTTTTGAAATTTTTCAATTTCTTCTATTCTAATCTGATTTTCCTTTTCATGATTATATATAGTATCTATTTCATATTTTATACCCTTTATATTTAGTTTGATATTTTTAGCCTTAATATAAGAACAGATAAACAAACCAATAAATGGTATTGATAGACCAAATATCAGATACCTATTTAATACTACCCCTATGATTATTATAATCATTGATAATATAATCATAAAGCCCTGCAATATTTTGTATCTTGATATCTTATACCCATAACCTTTAAAATCTCTATTTAAAAATTCTAATTTATTATTTTCTTTTTTATATAAAATTTTACTTTTCTCTTCTTCAACTTCCTCATAGCTATTGTAATCTTTAATTATTTCTTGAAATTTCTTTTCATCATAACCATCGGAGTCTTTCTCAGTTATGGCTTTTAATTTATTTTCTATATTTTCTAGTTCTAATTTGTTTTCAACTATAGCTTTATCTATAAAATCAATGGAGTTATTTAAATTGATACATTCCTTATATTGATTCATAGATATATTAGCATAGGATGATAATTTCTCTATTTTAATTTCTAAGTTTGCAATCTCATCTGATAATATTCTAGCTTCCTCTAAAGTCTTATATTTTTCTAATGCTTCCACATTTAATAGCTTTTCTTTTAAAGAAGTTATTTTTTTTATTTCCACATCAAGATTATTATTTAATCTTATTTTCTCTTCTAGATATGCTCTATAATTATCTCTTTCTAAAAATATATTTTTCTTTTTATATTGAAGCTCCTCTATTTCTCTAAGATTTTTTGCATATGGTTTTGTAGGAGCTCTATCTGTTCCAATTTCCATCATTCTTATTTTTAGCTCAGATAATGCCCAGTCTATTGATATCGTATCATCTAAAGCCGTAGATACATTAATTAACTTTTCCTTTACTTCATTAGCTAGTTTATCATCTGTTTTAGTTTCCAATTGCTTAATGGATATTGTATTAGAAAAAACTCTAGTGTTAAAGCCGAAAAAATGAATACCTGGCTGCAATACTCTTCCCAAGCCATTATCTATACTTCTAGTAATATCCTCTCCAGTAGTTTCTTCTAATACCTTAGTACTTTCTTCTCCTTTAGTGAAATCTCTTTCAATTCTATATATCTTTCCATTATATTCAAATCTTATGATGCCAGCATATTTGCTTTTATCCCAAGGATTATATTTCTCATATTCTTCTAAATATAAAGTAGATTTCACATTTGGTTTTAAAAATCCATAAAACATACCATTGATAAAGTTATGTAAAGTAGACTTCCCAGCCTCATTTTCTCCATAAATTAAATTGATGCCATCTTTTAAAATAATACTTCTATTTTTGAATTTCCCAAATCCAATTAAATTTAATTCTTTAAGAAGCATATCTAATTTCTCTCCTTTAAGAGTACTTCCAATCCCCAATATAATGCATCTTTTACTACAGGCTTGTCCAAACCTTTCTCTTTCATAGAAGCTATAAACCTGCCAATTATATTGTCTTTATTCTCCTCTTCTATCTGATTTAAATCATAGTCCCAAATAGTATTATCTACTAATTCTATATGATAAAAATAGTTGTTTAAATCCTCATTTAAATCTTTTACTATAATATTTCTCTGAATAAATCCATTAAGTCTTACTCTAAAAAAATCCATTTTTTTATTTCCCACATTAATATTTTTTATCTCATTAATTATATCGAGATACCCCATACTTTCATCAATGTTTATTTCAGTTTCAATAAATTTTCTTTTGCTAAATGGAACAAATTCAAATTCTAACTTTTTCTCATCTATCAATCCTTGAATTATGCCTCTTTCTCCTAATTCACCAAAATCTAAAGGTTCAGGGCAACCACAGTAGGCTATTCTTTCAGATATAATCTGTGGTTTGTGAATATGTCCCAATGCTATGTAATCCATATTTAGATTATTTAATTCCTGAATATTTAATGGAAGATAATTTGAATTATTAGATATATCTCCATGAAGCAATAATATATTATTTTTTGTATTATCTACTTCCTCTAAAGGATTAAATAATTTATTT
>NZ_JBEBOY010000037.1:0-31965 GCF_040396155.1 Tissierella praeacuta | reverse complement strand
AGGTTTTGGTGATAGAAATTTCATTTTTATATCACCATGAATAATTCAGGTTTATAACTCTTTTTTGAAGAAATATTATCCATATTCACTAAAACATGGTTCGACTTTTCCAAATAATTGACAGCCATTTTTTCTGTTCCATAGAAATCTTCCTCTCTAAATATAAATGCATCTCTGTTACTTAAAAGTAACTAAAGAATTTTGTAAGTATAGGAAACAGAATTTCTTACTCCTAGTTATGTTCATTTTCTTTTGTTCTCATACTTTCCTCCATGATAGCAATAATAATTATCTGCATCCATAGATATAAGTTTTTTAAGAGACTTTTCCGCCATGTCTAAATCCAAAGCAAATTGTGGATTTGCAATAATTAGCTTATTGTCATCAATGACTGCAGCATCTCCCGCAATAACAGAGTTACTCTCCTTTAGATATAAAGAAATATGTCCTGGTGTATGTCCAGGAGTACCTATTATTTCACATCCACTAGCCCAATCAAAATATTCTCCATCCTCAACTTTTATGTCTACAGATACAGGTTTGATTTTTCTTAAATGTTCACAAAACTGAATCCCAAATTGTTTTTGTTCTTGCGGCAGCATGTTTAACACTTCTTCTGCTTGTATCAATCGCAGTGACTTTTTCTCACCAGAAATATACTCACTTTCTATACGACTTGCCACAACTTTAATATTAGGGTACTTTTCTTTAATTTCAAATAAAGCTCCCATATGGTCATCATCATGATGAGTAATCAACACTTTTGTTAATGAATTAGGATCGACGCCCTTTGATTTCATCTCATATTCTAATAAAGGTAAAAATCCAGGATATCCACAATCCACTAGAACAACATCATTATCACTTAACAATAAAACCGGATGTATGGTCCGAGTTTCATTTTGATATTGAAAATTTACATCTAGCGTTATAACTTTATTCATTCTACTTCACCTCGCAAAATATAATACTTTACATTAATCATAGAGAATATAGTTCTCCATACTCAAATGCTTCTTTCGTGTATATATCCTATTAGTATGGAGAACGAACTGACACATCATTTTTATTACCTGCCAAAACTTTCTATGAATTTTAATGTAATAGGAGAAATGTATCTGTCTTTTACCCATATTGCAGCTATTTGAGTTCTAAGCTTTTCGCTCTCTATCTCTTTATAAATCAAATTTTTGTTAGCAGCAAGTTCAAATGCAGACTTGGGGACAACAGCTATTCCAAGCCCTGCATTTGCCCATAAAAGCGTTGTACGTGCATCATCATTTTTACAAAATATTTCTGGCTCGAATCCGTGCTCCATACATGTTTCATAAATTAAGTGCTCAAACCTTCTATAAATGATCAATGGCCTATTTTTTAAATCACTAACTGATATAGTACAATGGGCTGGATTCCAAGAGTATTCCTTTGGTATTGCAGCTATCATAGGTTCAGGCCTTGTATATTTACACTCAAAATTTAATGTATTAAATGGTGTCCTAGCAATACCTACTTCTATAACACCTTTATTTAGCAGATCTATAAGTGTAAAAGTATTACCCTCATATATTTCAAATTTAATACCAGAATGTTCATTGTGAAATGCCGATATTTTTCCACTTAAAAGTGTTTCACCTGAAGAGGAAACTGTGCCTATTGATAATGTTCCCTTTAGCCCTTTACTGAAATCATCAATTTCCTTTACAACTGAATTTGACAGCTCCAAGATTTGGCGTGCTCTATTCATTAAAATTTTCCCAGCATCAGTAAGTTTAACATGTCTTGAGCCCCGCTCTAGAAGTTTTACACCAAGCTCCTCTTCTAAAAGTTTAAGTTGCTGACTTAATGGCGGCTGTGCCATATGAAGTTTTTTAGCTGCTGAAGTTATCTGTCCTTCTTCTGCAATTGTAAGAAAATATTTTAGTTGTCGTATGTCCATAAAAGCCTCCAAAATGTATATAATTTTCATATATTATACATATATAATAGATATTTTAAATATGGTAATTCCTATGATACAATTATAGCCGGAAATATGAAAACATACAATATATTTCTAATTATTATATTACAATGGAGGATGATAAATTTGTTCAAGCTTGCAGTTTTTTTAAAACCATATAAAAAAGAATGTATAATTGGTCCATCTTTCAAATTGTTGGAGGCGATTTTTGAGCTATTACTGCCTACAATTATGGCACTCATCATTAACAATGGTGTTGATAAACATAACATAGACTATGTGCTTAAAATGGGCGGACTTATGCTTTTAATGGCAATCCTTGGATTTTGTAGTTCTATGATATGCCAATATTATGCGGCACGTACCTCACAAGGGTTTGGTACAACCTTAAGAAACACTATTTTTAAACATATATCTTCTTTCTCTTATGCAGAAATAGATACATTTGGTACCCCGTCCCTAATAAATCGAATTACAAATGACATAAATCAACTTCAGCTTGCAGTTGCCATGCTCATACGCCTTGTCATACGTGCACCTTTTATATGTATAGGCGCAATTATCATGACCATGATACTAGACTTTAGATTATCATTGATTTTTTTAGCTACTACACCTATTTTTGCAATTATATTATATCTTATTATAAGTAAATCTTCCCCACTTTACCATAAATATCAAAATGAGCTTGATAAAATCGGACTAATATTACGGGAGAATCTTTCTGGAATAAGAGTAATCCGCGCATTTGCCAGAACTGAAAATGAAAAACAACGATTTTATACTGCTAATGATGATTTAACAACCTCTGCTATTCGTATAAGTAAAATATCTTCATTGCTCAATCCTATGACCTCATTTGTAATGAATGCTGCTATCATAGCTATATTGTGGATTGCTGGATTCCATGTTAATACAGGAAGGCTTTCCCATGGAGAAATTATTGCTTTTGTCAATTATATTACTCAAATACTTCTTGCACTTATGGTGGTATCCAACCTTATAATTATATTTACTAGGGCAGTTGCTTCTGCTGATCGCATAAATGAGGTACTAGCCATTACTACATCAATTCCAGACAATACAAAGCAATTTTCCAGCATTATTAATGACAATACTCCGCCAATTCAGTTTAACAACGTTTCTTTTACTTATAATACTACAGGCGATATGGTCCTTGAAGATATCTCGATAATTATTAATCGCGGTGAAACCATTGGACTTATAGGCGGTACTGGCTCAGGAAAATCTACATTCGTAAACCTTATTCCTAGGTTTTATGATGCTACAAAAGGTAGTATATTTATAGATGGAATAAATGTTAAAGATTATCAGCTTCATGAACTACGTGACAAAATTGGCATTGTACCACAAAATGCTATCCTATTCACAGGAACCATAGCAGAAAACATTCGTTGGGGAAAAGAAAATGCCACAGATGAAGATATTGAAGCAGCAACTAAAATTGCACAGGCTGATGAATTTATTTCAAAGCTTTCAGACGGATATAACACTCGAGTAACACGAGGTGGATTAAACTTTTCAGGTGGTCAAAAACAGCGTCTGACCATTGCCCGTGCTGTAGTTTCAAATCCTGATATTTTGATACTTGATGACTCTGCAAGCGCATTAGATCTTGCCACAGATGCAGCCTTAAGACGAGCAATTAATGAAATTAGCAGGAATATGACTGTACTAATCGTATCTCAAAGAGTAAGCACAATAAAGGAAGCTGACAAAATCATTGTATTTGATGCCGGACATATTGCAGGTTTTGGCACACATAAAGAACTTATAAATAACTGTGAAGTATATAAAGAAATATGTCTATCACAACTTTCAAATGAGGAGGTTTCTATATGAACAAGGATATATTAAAAAGAATTCTAAAATATATTGGAAATTACAAAGTTTATGTTTTTGGATCCTTTATGGCTGCCATTTTAAGCGTGGCATCAAGCTTGATTGGCCCAATGCTCATAGGCAAATCTATTGACCATATGATTGGAATAGGTACCGTAGATTTTAGATTACTATTTAAAACTTTAATCATTTTAGCACTGATTTATGTTATTGGCAATTTATTTATATGGCTTTTAACCTATTTAACGAATTGGATATCATATCAAACTGTTAATGATATGCGTCATCAGCTTTTTAATAAAATTAATACATTACCTTTAAAATTCTATGACAATCACCCTCATGGCGATACAATAAGTCGTTTTATAAATGATATAGATGTAATTTCAGATGGAATGCTTCATGGCATATCAACATTACTCACAGCTATAGCCACCATCGTAGGTGCAATTGGACTTATGCTGTATATAAGTCCAATTATGACAATAGTAGTGCTTTTTTCTGCTCCTGCTTCTTTCTTAATGGCACGATTTATTACTAAACGTTCACAGCAAATGTTTAATATTCAGGCTAAAAGCCTGGGAGAATTAAATGATTATGTAGAGGAATTTATTAGCGGACAAAAAGTCGTGAAAGCTTTCAATTATGAGGACCGTTCTTTTAAAGATTTTGAGGAAATTAACAATACATTATATGATTCAGGAGTAAAATCACAGTTTTATGGTTCACTATCTGGACCTACGACTCGTCTTATAAACAACATTACTTATTCTATCGTAGGTGTTATCGGCAGTATTTTAGCTATTTCAGGTAAAATCACAGTTGGAAATATATCAAGTTTCCTTATTTACTCAAATTTATTTGCAAAGCCTTTTAATGATATGACTGCCATAGTTACACAAATACAATCTGCAGTTGCATCAGCGCAGCGTATATTCTATATTCTTGATATACCATCAGAAAAAGCTGATGCTAAAGATGCTATTAATATTAATCATAGTATAGGCAAGATAGACTTTAACAATGTAGCTTTTTCATATAATCCCGATCATTCGCTGATTACAAATTTCAACCTGAATGTAAATCCTGGCACAAGAATTGCCATAGTGGGTAAAACCGGCGCAGGTAAAACAACTATCGTAAATTTACTTATGCGGTTTTATGATGTCGATAGCGGCTCCATATCTATTGATGGTATTGATATTAAGAAAATCACCCGCGACAGTTTGCGATCCAGTTTTGGCATGGTGCTTCAAGACACATGGCTGTTTTCAGGTACTATACGAGATAATATCTCTTATGGTAAGCCAGATGCATCAGATGAAGAAATTATTGCAGCAGCTAAAGCTGCTGACGCTCACAGCTTTATAAAATGTTTGCCTAATGGCTATAACACAATTATTTCCGATACTGGTGAAAATTTATCCCAAGGACAAAAACAGCTCCTTACCATTGCCCGGGTAATGCTTGTTGATCCACCAATGCTTATTTTAGATGAAGCTACAAGTAATATAGATACTAGAACAGAAATTCACATACAAAAAGCATTTCTAAAAATGGTTGAAGGTAGAACAAGTTTTATTATAGCGCATAGACTTTCAACAATACGTGAAGCAGACCTTATTTTAGTCATGGACAATGGCAACATTGTAGAAAGTGGAACTCATAATCAACTATTAAAAAATGGCGGCTATTATGAAAGACTTTATAACAGTCAATTCACGCCTGCATAAATTATTGATTTTTATTAACCTAATTAATCAAAAACCTTAGGATATAATTATTCAAATCCTAAGGTTTTTACTTTAAACAGTTAGATACACTCTTCCATAAGTCTCATCATAATATTCTTATAGTCTGCTTAATCCAAATAGTATTTAAACAATGTGAACTCTGGATAATAAGTCATATCTATACATTTCTAATCTATATAATTATTTTTCTATATATGAATCGGTGATTTTTTCACATAATTTTATAAAGCAATGCAGTTCCTCTTCTGTCAATGTCTCCTCAATTAAATCCATGATTTGATTTCTAAATTTTTCTGATCTTAAAAGAAAACTCTTACCAGCAGGGGTAATAAAAATATCATAGACACGTCTATCAGCTTCTTGACGTTTTTGTATAATATATTTTTTCTCCAAAAGTTTTTTTGTCAACTTAGACATTCCAGCTTGGGAAATACCACGAATTTCTGCCAATTCTTTAGTAGTTTTAGGGCCCTTTTTATTTAAAATATCTAAAACATTATACTGAGCTGTTGTTACCCCTTCAATGTTAAAACTATTAATATTACTTATGATCATACATTGAAAAGGAATATAACAGTTTTCTAACTCTTTTTTACTCATAAATATGCTCCTTACTTAATATATTTTTTTAAATATTGTCCAGTAATAGATAAATCACAATCTATTAAATCTTTTGGTGGTCCCTGAAACATAATTCTGCCACCATTCTGCCCAGCAAAAGGACTTAAACCAATAGTCCAATATGCTTGACTAATAATATCTAGATTATGCTCTATTACAATTACGGTGCTACCTTGTTCAACAAGACGATTTAAAATTTTAAGAAGCTGTGATATATCTAACATATGAAATCCTATAGTTGGTTCATCTAGTACATAGATATTTCCCTTACTTTCAAGTTTATCTGCAAGTTTCACCCTTTGCAATTCACCACCAGATAAAGTATTTAATGGCTGTCCTAGTATAATATAGTTTATTCCCATATGTGCCAATCTGTTTCAAGTTTTTAATATTTCTTTTTCTATAGAAAAAATCACTTTAAAGGAGATCGCAGCCTTGGTTCACATCAGCAGAGGTGAATGCTGTCGTGCTTTTAAGCGTGTTGTGTTTAATAGGATTGCTTTAGAATATAAAAAAACTGAACCTGAGCAAATAGACTATTTATTAAGTCTACATAATCAGGTTCAGTCCAAATAGACACTTTTTAAATTGTTTATCATATAGTGTATATATTTAGCAGTTGACTAATCTCAAACTGAGGAATATAAAATACATATCATTACAATAAGCTTATAATGTTACTTAAAGTTGATTATGTTAAAATATTCATACTCAAAGTTTACAAATATTCCTTCATCCACATTATTGATTTTTCCAACATCCCTGTAGTTATTCTATGATTTATATTAGTTGCTTCTATAAATTGAAGCTTATCTGAATCTTCGTTATATAAGGAAATCATTTTATTAAAAAATAACTTTTGATCATCAATTGATAATGAGGTATCCTCTGTTCCATGTAAAATTAAAATAGCTCTTTCCTTTATTTTCTCTTCATTCTTTATGGGATCATAAAATTCTATGAGTTCCTTATATTCTCCCTCATCTTTAGGTAATTTGTTATTTTTAATACTCTCTCCCCATGATAAACTTCCATTAAAATTAATATGACATTTTAAGTTAGGATTATGAAGAAACACACCACTAGCAGTAATAGCTCCCATTGAATCCCCCATAACTGCAATCTTAGTTGGATCAGTATCATGCTCTTTAATAACTGATTCTATAAACTGTCTTGATTCTTTAATTCCTTGAAACACTATTTCCCAAAAATATTTATTAATATTTTCAGGATCGTCATGATCTATAGCATTTCTATCTCCATGATATAACGCATCTGGTACGATTACTTGATATCCATTGGTACAAATAGTCATAGACTCAAACTTTTTAAATTCTTTACTAGAATGCCATCCATGATAATTTATTATTGTTGGTAATAACCCTTCATGATTTTTAGGTCTAAATTTTAAACATGGAACTCCATTTATTTTCTCTGCTGTTGTTGTAACAAAATTATTTTCATATGGAAATATTGACCATACCATATATTTTCCCCCACTTTCTGACAACTGATTACCTATTTATTTATATAGTATACCATAGATATCTATCATATAAATACAATCAATCAATAAATAAGTAGATCTATCATATAATTTGTAAAATTATTTTTGGAGGTCTTCAGTGAAGAATTTATTCATTAACAGAGATTTCTCTTCAATTAACTTATACTATTGTACTTCAATTTACTATAATATTACCTATACCTTTTTCTTCTCTTTCATTAATTCTTTCATTTAGCTCTACTGGGTCATTATAGAAAAATAATGCCACCATTCTTTTACTTCCATATAAAAATTCAATTTCTACATACCTATCTTCTGCCTTGAATACTAGATATAGGCTTTTACTGGTTATCTTATGTGATAATAAGTTATTAGGCTTTCGAACATAGGCTTTAAGGAATTCCACATTCTCCATATTCAACTTTTCTATTAGAATTTCTTCAGATATCTTTTTATGTTCCTCTATATTATTTAAATCTGTTTCTTCTGCTCCTTCTCTTTCTGCTCTCTGGTTGCTATAAAATGAATCAACATATTCTACTTTGCCATCATAAATGTCAACTTTTGAAAAATATTCCCAATATAATTTTTCCTGTTCTCTTAAAGTATCCAAATTTTCAGGTAGAAATACAACTCTCCAAAAACTTTCATTGTTCAACCCAGTTACATCGAAACTACAGCTTATTTTCATATTATCAAGTTCCACGTTATATACCTTCTCGATAATATCTTTAGCTGACCTTATTGCTTCTTCCTCTGAAATTTTAGAGTCTGAGTTCTCCACAACCTCCTGAATATAAGTTTCATAAAACTTAGAGAATGCTCTATCAAGTTTTTCATCAAAATCTATGATTTGAAGTATCTGTTCATCTGTCGCTTCTGTCTCAGGATAATAATATGTTTCATTTCCAGGATTATAATATGGTTTTTCAAGGTTTTCTCCTATTGCCATGGTCTTTTCACTCTTAATCTTTCCTGCCCTAAACTGTTTTCTCAGCTCTATCATCCTATTTGATTCAGTTTCACTAAGTTCCCGATTTTTTGGTGATATTAATAATGTAGATTTTTGTAGCAATAAAACAATATCATCAAATATCTCCTCTTCTTCCTCTGTCATTGTAATAATATCTTCAGTTTTAGCTTCCCCTTGATTCTTCACAGTAATAATATCTGGAATTTCTGAAGAATTAATCTTTATGTTTTTATTTGCCTTTTCAATTCCTCTAACCTGAATATTCTGTGCCACAGTAGGAAAAGCAATTGCAGATATTAATAGCATTGTTCCTACACCAATGACAGGAAATCCTTTAATTTTTTTAATCTTTTCATAATATAACACCTCTTTCTTTTTATCAATACTAACATTATTTTTTAATAAAGATGTTATAAAGTTATGATCAAGTTGTAAATTTAACTTAATTAAGCAATATATAAAATACAGTTCCTTTATCTTTTTCACTTTTAACTTCCATATTTCCATTATGTAAATCCACAATTCTTTTACATAAACTTAGTCCCAATCCAGCACCTTTATAACTTGCAGACCTATTTTTATCCAATTTATAAAAAGGGTCGAAAATATAAGATAAATCTTTATTCTCTATTCCTAAACCCTGATCTTATCCATATTTTCATTTAGTAAATCAAGCATTACATTAAACTTCATACTAAGTTCTCCAACTTCATCATGGGTAGTTACAATTAGTTTTTCTTTTGAGTTTTCAAAAATTATTTCTTCTGTCTTATCAATTAAATTATCTAAAGGCTTAAATATCCTGCCAATAATAAACATTAGTAAAAAAATTAATATTCCAGAGAGAAATAAATATACTTTTATAAAAAAGAAATTCCAACTTTTTTGTAAGTCATAAATATCTCTAAAACTTTTCTTAAAAATAAGAGAAATATTTTCAAAAGGTTGATTAAATCTATTTTGGATTATAATACTTCCATTTTCTGTATCCCAAAATATACTATCTTTACTATTCTCATCACCATAATCTAAAGTGATATTTTGAGCTATATAGTATTTTTGATAAATTTTAATAATTGAAATCAAACTGTCCTTATTATAGATTCCACCCCTTGCCTGTAAATCCTTTGCATAATTTTCAATACTATTTATAATAAAATTCATTTCATTTTTTGCTGAGTTTATTTCTCTTTCCATGAATAAAGAATTATACTGACTTATAGCTATACCCGCCACAATATTTATAGTAATAATAAAGATTAATACAGTAACTAAAATCAATTTATACTTTATTTTCATTTGCTTACCTCAAGTCTATATCCCATTTTATAAACAGTTTTAATAACATCGTCAAAATCTAATTTTTTACGTAATTTCATAATATGGACATCTACAGTTCTACTGTCACCTATAAAATCATAGCCCCAAACTAGTTCTAAAAGTTTCTCCCTCGACAAAGCTACATTTTTATTCATAACAAGTGTGTCCAATAAGTTATATTCCAAAATAGTTAAATCCACTTCATCTCCAGCCTTCAATACCTTATGCTCTCTTAATTTTATCTCAACATCTTTTATTTTTATATTATCTTTATCATTTCCATCTTTCAATGCTACTTTCACCCTAGCAATTAGTTCTAACATTTCAAATGGCTTTACAATATAGTCATAGGCTCCAAGATTAAATGCCTCAAGTTTATCATTTAATCCTCCCTTTGCAGTAATTAAAATTACTTTAGTATCTTCGCATATATTTAATTTCAACAAATCAATACCGCTAACTCCAGGTAACATAATATCTAATAAAATCAAGTCAAACTTGTCCCGTTTTATCATTTCTGCAGCTGCATCGCCACTAAAAGCTTTTTCACAATTATATCCTATAATCGAAAGATTCATCGCTATAAGATCATTAATAGATTTATCATCTTCGACTATTAGAATTTTCGTCATCCTTATATTCTCCTTTCATAATTTCATCTCTCCACATTAAATATCTGTATTAATGAACTTGTAACATTTACCATATTTTAGTTTCATTATATCAAAACAATACAGGTATTCAATTATTTTAGTTATATTAGACTTTAACTTTATATGGCTGACTTTACTCTACTGCATATAAGAATTATATAACTCATTAAATACTCTACCATATATAAAAAGAGGCGAATTTATCAATCACAATGTGACCGAATATTTCGCCTCTTTTAACCTTCATCGTCTTCCTTTTAAGGATTCACATATATAATCATTTTCTAATTCTCGTCTTAGTCCACTCCATGAATTCCCCATTCAACAAATCCTCCTGTATTAACTTTTTAGTACTATAAAATCTTATCTTGCTTTAAATATTTGTACCTTTTTTACTTCATCAAGTCTTAATTCCCAAAACGTACCTTGAATATATTCTCCTGAAGAGTAAATTTCATTATTAAGACATTCTTTTATATTAAATATTTTATCCCATGATTTTTCATTTAAATCTTGTCTTTCTTCTTTTGATAATGAATCCAACCATTCACATTCAGCATCCAGTTCTTCTTCATTTGTACTATTTCCTATATACCAATTATTTAGAACATAATGCCATAACTCAAAGTCACTTAATAAAACTTTCTCATCTGGAATCTCTAATTCAATGCAAGCCATTTGTTCTCCCGATGGCCCATGAGCAGAGTGCCTTAAATCTGGTTTCTTATGTTGCCCTTCATAAATGTACCATCCCCATATAGGATATATATTAGATTTATAAGAGCTATCACCTATTTTATTTATCATTTTATCCCTAATCCAATTATATTGCTGTAAAAATGAATAATCTTCATCTTTTAAATAGAATGCTAACTTCTCATCACAGGTGACAATCTTTTCTTTTTTTAGTTTCTCCAAAACATTAATTGATTGCAATGTCCATATCCTCATATTTAAAATCTCCTATTTTTTAATTTCCTCAATACTCCCAATTTCAAGTTCTTTTTCCTATTGTTTATCTTAATTCCAATTTATCATCTCTTAAATTCTCATATAATCTTTATCTAAGATTTCCACAACTAGATCTTCTACCACATTTGAAGCTCTCATTAGTCTTAGATAAATCTACAAATTCACTAGTATCATATTATATCTTTATTTGTCCTATGGAATGTAGAATCTTTTTGATTATTTACAGTAGTTATTGAGAAACAGACATATTTATTAGGTTATCAACCAATAAATCTATAATTGACTCTGCCGATAGAATATCCGTATACCATGATAGTCTTGTATCAACACTAATGATTCGTCTATTTTCAACAGCAGGAATTAAATTCCAGATATGATTGCTTTTTAATGATTCTGGAATCTCTCCTAAATGAACTAAATAATCTCCACAGTATGCATCCAATACTTCTAAAGAAGGATTTCCCCAGTATTTATCTGCATCAATAATTTCCTTTTTTACCTTCTCAGGAGGAATCAAACCAAGTTCATTATATACCAGAACACCAACTGCATGTTTAGATCCAGCTACATAATTACCTCCTCCTTCATCGCTTTGAAGAATTGTCAAACTATTCTTTTCTAAACCAACTTCCTGAAGTTTTTTCTTTGCCTGGTCTACTTTTTTCTCAAAATCATTGAGAACATCTTGAGCTTTTTCTTGATGATTTAGCACTTCTCCTAAATAAGTAATGCGTTCTTTTGTGGTCATAGATCCATAGGGAACATATACCGTAGGAGCAATTTTAGATAGATCCTCATATTGATTATCTGAAAATGATAAAATAATCAAATCAGGCTCCAACGCCATTACTGACTCAGGATCAAGCTCCCATTCTCCTACAACAGCAGCCTCTTTTATGCCTTCTTCAAAAGCTGTCCCTACTCCTCTATCCTCCACCTTCGAAATCCCTACTGGAACAATTCCAAGAGCAGCTATATCTCCTACTATATAATCCACAATCACCCTTTTAGGATTTGAGGGTACCTCCACATCACCTAAGACCGTATTAATTACTCTGGTTTCCTCTATTTCAGCTTCCGGCGTTTGAACTGTAACTGACTGTGGTTCCTGACTAAATCTCTCTGTACCTATAGTACTATTACAAGCTGTAAGAAGCAACATTAAACTTAAAGCAGCTACAATTACTGTTTTGCTTTTTATCTGTTTAAACATAGAACATACCCCTTCCATATTAAGTTTGCTTAGACTAACCAAGCTTTCTTCATTATAAGGGAATGGTGGATCACTTTCCATTACTTGATGTCTTTGCTCATATGTACTTATGTCTTTATATTCTCTTGTAGTCATTTTTAAATGCTTACGAAAAGTCCTCATTAAAATAAATTCATCAGAAAATCCACACATAGGAGCAATTTCTTTTAAAGTATAATCAGTTTGGGATAAATACTTTTTTACAGCAGATAATCTCTTGTTGATTAAATAATCCTTAGGACTTTTTCCTGTTTGTTCTGTAAATATCTTATGAAAGTGACTGCGACTAATATTCAATAAGTTGCAAAGCAACTGGATTGAAATCTGCTCTCCATAATGTTCATCCATATATCCTTTCGCCATTGCTACTACATCCGGCTGAAAAACATGAATATTTCCGGTATTTAATTCCTTATAAATTTCATACACTAGTTGGTAAAATGCTGTTTTTTCATAAAATAACTCCAATGGTTCTGGAAACTTCCAATATTCATACATTTTTCGTAATTGCTCCATAAAGAAAATTGGATTAGTAGGTGAAAATCCATATTGTTGCTTAAATGGATCTATTTTCTCAAGCATTCGTATAAACTCCCTTTTATAAAAAGGGGGTTCTCCTGACCTATACAGTACCATATAGTATTCCAGCAAGTCACACATAGGTCGTATAGAAACTTCTGTACCTTTGCCTCCGTGAAAAATACCAAACCGTTCTGACATATAAGATTTACCGTCTAATATTATTTCTGCCTTGCCTCCACCAGTATAAAGAAACATATTAGAAGGTACTCGATAGCCTTTAATTCCTTCCTCTGGCCTTATAATCCTATGACGTATATCCACTAAAGAAATTGATGAACGTTCCCAGATTCGAATTTCATCAGCTATACTCTCTTTATTAAAATTTTCTTTCTTTCTCTTGTTATTTTGCATAATTATAGCTCCTCAATAACAAATTTATAAGCATAGTTAGTTGATACTAACTATGCTTATTATACTATATCTTAAATAATTTGTATATCGAGAAGTATATTAACATCAAATTAGTTTACTATAAAGACAATCTGTACAAAAATCCTTTAGTTGACATAATTAGTAAAAGACTTTTATCATTTTTAGCAAATCTTTGTTTACCTTAGTAGCGCAGTACATATATAATCCATGGGAACTAAAGGCTGGTCATTTTATCAATATCCATATCTCTATAGGACATTAAAATAATCACTTTCAATATCCAATAATACTGATGGGTTATCCTTATAATATATAAAAAGCTTATGCAAAGGTCTTGTTATTGAAACATATAACAATTTTATATGAAGTTCGTCCTCAATATAATTTTCATCTGAGCAATTAAATATTATAACAGCATCAAACTCTAATCCCTTTGATAAATATGTTGGAATTACTACTATCCCACCTCCATAGGAAATGTCTTTATCAGTAATTAAATGTATATCTTCATCCATAATATCCTTCAATGCCTGATGTGTATCTTTACTCTCTTCCGTGGTCTTACATATTACAGCAATCGATTTAAGACCTTCTTCTTTAAGTTCTTTTATCCTCAAGGCTATATCTTTTATGATCTCTTCATCATTATTCTTTTTTATAATTAAAGGCTTGTCTCCTGACCTTAATACAGGCTCCGCAAGGGTTATATCCGACTTTTTCCATTTCTTTATTACTTGATTAGCAAAGTTCATTATCTCCATTGTAGAACGATAACATTTTCTTAATTTCAGTAATTCCTTATCGCAGCCTATAAATACATTTTCCATTAACTCTTCCCAATTGCCTATACCTTTATATGAATGTATTCCTTGGGAAATATCACCTACTATTGTAAAAGAATCATTGCTGCTAAGCTGTCTTAATATATACATTTGAAGTTCACTATAGTCTTGTGCTTCATCTACTATTATATGGTTGTATTTCCCTTTTAAAGACAATCCTTCAAGTTTAAAATGAAGATACAATAAAGGAGCTAAATCTTCCCTCTCTAACATTCCATTATCAAATATCTTTTTAGAATAATCATTTATAAATGTAATAATCTCTTTATCAAATTCTCCATTATTATATCTTTCCAATTTCTCACAATCTGATATTAGACCTTTATATAATGTTATGATATCAAGGTTTTCCCATTGGTCAAAGTATCGTTTTATGGCTTTGTACATGGAATCCTCTAAATTTTTATTAATCTTATCTCTCTTGTCATATACTCGTATAATCTTATCTCTAATAAAGTCTATATCTTCTACAGAATCCTTCAACTCTTTTATTTTATTGTTACATTTTCTGATAACTTTCTCTTGAATAGTCTTAACTTTATCTGAAATATTTGATTCCATATATTTTTGTATTCTCTTTGAGCGTGGCACAATTGGAAGGTAACTATAATCTTGTTCATACATTTTTAACACTTCATCATATGAATATATAATAAAGTCATTAATTTTAAAATCAATTCTAGGTACTAAATTTGAAGATAAGTCTCTAACATATCTATCTATTATATTTTTAAACATCATAGAACCTTTTAAAAAAGAACTTAACTGTAATTTCTCTCTATATTCTTCTGATAAATTCTGATAATCTAAAAGCTGATAAAACTTAGTTTCAATATCTACTAACTCATATTCTGCATTTAATAAAGACAATGCAAGGTCTTCAAATGTAAATTGTTTTATCTCTTCAACTCCTAAGTCTGGTAATACATCAGATATATAATTTAGAAAAAGATTATTTGGTACTATAATAAGTAACTTTTCAGCATCGAAGATTTCTTGGTAAGTATACATAAGATATGCTATCCTATGTAGGACAATTGTAGTTTTTCCACTTCCTGCAACACCTTGTACTATTAGGACCTTTCCTTTATCTGCTCTTATGATATCATTCTGTTCACTCTGTATAGTATTGACAATATCTTTAAGTCTATTATCCTTCTTTTCCCATAATGCTGTTTGCAGATATTCATCCATAGGAGTAAGGCCTTTATCAAAAATATTAATTAATTTCTTATTCTCTATTTCATATTGTCTTTTAAGTTCCAAATCTCCTATTATTAATCCTCCAGGTGCCTTATACATTACTTCCCCTATTTCACCACTATAATATAAGCTTGCTATAGGAGCTCTCCAATCAACAATAAGCATTTTGTTGTTATCTTTCCTAGTTAAACTTGTTTTGCCAACATAAAAGGTTTCACACTGAGATTTTTCAATATCTTTGAAATCAATCCTTCCAAAATACGGTTTGTCCCCTGCCCTCTTTAATTGATTAAGTTTTCTCTTATTTGCTTCATGAATTGTAGTTTTTACGATGACATCATCACTATAATTACCACCTACTGATTTTTTAAATTTTAATAATTCTTCATCCATTTTCTCCACTTCATCAGAAAGATAATCTATCTCCCCATCTATACATTTACATGTATCCTCTAAGTATTTGTTTTCTGCATCAAATGCCGGATGTTTTTGAACCTGCATAAAACTTACACCTCCTATATAAAATTATAAATATAAAAATAACGTTTAAGCGGTGAAATGACAGTACATTAATACTATATAATATACAAGAAAAAATAAAGGTCCATGATATCAATAAATACATGATACTATTATACAAGAGGAGTATTATATCACATTATCTCTATAATTCGTAATATTTTAAATTTTTTCTTGTACGTTTGGTATTTTTAGGCTATAATATATTTGGAAAAGGAAAAAGGTCGATTTCTCTATAGAATTGACCTTTTTATATATTATGTAAACCAATTGTCGTTTTTAAGATGAAAACTCTGACAATAATAGCCTCTCTTCTTTGCATGTATCCGCACTTTTTACGACCTCAATTTAACATAATCTGTTTAATGCTCCATACTTACATTTAATGTCAACTGACCATATTCCCTAAGTTTAAGCAGAATTGCGATTGTTGGCTGCTTGTTCGATATTTCAATATTATTACCTAGCATCAAAGATGGCTGTGTAATATCAATTTGAACAGATCTTTGTCCAAATAGAATACATGTATTCCCCATGATCATATTTGCCATTTCTGAAATAGCACTTTTGCTTATTTCGTCTATCTCAACTACAGTCATCCTCCCCATCATTGCAGAAACTATATTCTTCGCCGTTTCTTGAGACAATTCTAAATAAACCTGTCCTCGTATTTTCCCTACTATTCCAATAACAATAATTATCTGGTTTGCTAAAAAGGGAGAGTTCTTTACAGTAACAATAGGTACAATAGTTTGTAACTACTGTAAAAAGAAATGTTGTTGTAGATATTGTGATTATAGGAAATATTATTAAACTATAAAAAAAGTGGCTTCATAGCTAGTTTTAGTTATGAAACCACTTCTTCTTTTCTATGTAAAAACAGGTTCTTAGCAGAAATTTATCTAAACTCTCCTCTGATATAAGTCGATTTTAATAAATATCCATCAATCTAACTTTCATATACCTTAAAATTCTCTTTAATAATATTTTCCAGTAATTTCATTTATTGATATTTTCATTACAGCAGTCCCCTTTATCATATTTTCTGGTAAAGGTTTGTCAATAAGTTGAGGCGTATATTTCTCAATAATTCCATTA
Organism: Tissierella praeacuta; assembly: GCF_040396155.1. Lineage (GTDB taxonomy): Bacteria > Bacillota > Clostridia > Tissierellales > Tissierellaceae > Tissierella > Tissierella praeacuta_A. Next base: position 14,474 of record NZ_JBEBOY010000037.1, on the reverse strand, counting down.
AGTACTTTCTTTTTCTGTTCCATATCTTCAAGTAATACCGCAGTTCCCATTATAATCACACTTCGATATTTAGTATTAGTATCGCAAGGATTACCATCTGGGTCAAGTATTAGTGAGTCCATTTCATAAACAGTCATACTTACTTTAGGATTTGCTTTAATATTGTTGATTTTTTGTCCCTTTGGTAAACCGTGGATATAAATTGCATTATCAAGATATAAAAAATGTATAGGTGTAACATATGGAAAACCATTGGCATTTAAAGTTGCAAGGCAACCTGTCTGTATTTCCATTAGCAAGTTATCTATTTGCTCTTTAGTTAATGGATGTGTTTTCATTCTGTGTTGCATAGTAAATTCCTCCTTTATATTTATTAATTATCTGATTACAAAATGGATATGAAGATAATATATAATAACATCACCTTTCCATCTATTTCGTTTCAATACGAAAGAAAAAATACCACCAGTGAAAAAGGATAGCAAATATAAGAAAAATCTTTGCTGATAAGACATTGATAACGAAAAAAGTAATTATCATCATAGATGATGCCAAAATTAAAATTGATAGTTTTGTTTTCAATGTCATTGCTCGTTCCCTTATATAGCCGTCCAAATGTTTTTTATATAGCTTGGTACCAGTAAACCAATTATGGAACCTTTTAGAACCCTTTGCAAAACAAAAAGCTGTAACTAGTAAAAATGGGGTAGTTGGTAATACTGGCAAAACCACACCTACTAAACCAATTGCAAGAAATAAAAATCCAATAATTAAATATAAATATCTCAGCAGCTCTCACCTCTATCTGACTTTTATCTTAATGGACTCCCCCTTTAATAATCCATTATTTGTTTTTAGTTCATTATATGTTATGATTGGCTTATATTAAAGTACCAGTTTTTAAGTTTTTAATAGAACCAATTAAGAAATCAGGAGGGAAAAATGCTACATATTGATTGCGCATCAAAACAACCTTTTTACGAACAGATTTATTTACAAATAAGAAATGATATATTGAATGGTATTATAAAACCAAATAGCAGACTTCTTTCCACCCGTACTCTTGCTGCTGATCTAGGTTTAGGAAGAAATACCATAATATCAGCATATCACCAATTAGAAATCGAAGGCTATATAAGAGCTGTTACAGGATCTGGTTTTTATGTAAATCCAGTTTCAACATTTACTTCAATACATAATTCTGATTCAGATATTTTGCCATATAATATTCAAATTAAAAATATAGAATTAAAGACAAATAAATTTGATTTTCAATATGGTAATATAGATACCAATATTTTTCCTATGAATACTTGGCGTAAATGTATACTTTTGGCACTTGACCATATTACCTCTCAGCCTGCTCTAACATATGTGGAGAAACAAGGAGAACTTCGACTTAGAATAGCAATTGCACGCTATTTATATCAAGCTAGAGGAGTTCGGTGTACTCCTGGACAAATCATCATTACCAGTGGACATCAGCAATCCTTAGAAATCCTTACAAAATTATTTCCAAATCACCAATATACTTTTTCAATGGAGGAACCTGGATATGATGGAACCAGAGCCATATTTGAATCTAGTAATTACACTATTAATCCTGTACTACTTGAAGATGATGGAATTAGTACAGATGGGTTATCTAAATTAAACAAAACCCTATTATATGTTACTCCTTCTCATCAATTCCCTACAGGATGTGTACTTTCAATCATGAAACGTCTTTCAATATTAGCTTGGGCTAATGAAAATAACAGCTATATCATCGAGGATGATTATGACAGCGAACTGCGGTATAATATGCTATCCATACCTTCTTTGCAATCCTTAGACAATAATATGAGAACCATATATTTAGGTACTTTTTCAAAATCTCTATCACCAGATTTAAGGATATCCTACATGGTATTACCTGATATTATATATGAAAAATATAATGATTTATTCAAGTTAACCAATTGTACAGTTCCTAAGATGTTACAAATTGCATTATCTGAATTTATTGAAAAAGGTTACTTCGAAAAACATCTAAATACATTAAGAACATATTATAAAAAGAAATATGAACTATTATGTAGTTCCATTAAAGATATTTTTAAACAAGATGCTAAAATACAAGGTAGCGGTGCTGGTTTACATTTATTGATAAGTATAAACTCTCCATATAAGCAAACCGAGTTAATTAAAAAAGCAGCTATTAATGATGTGACCATTTATCCAGTTGATATCTATTGGTTTCAAAAAAACAAATGCCCCAAAAATCAAGTAATGTTAGGTTTTGGAAATATTAGTCTTAATAATATACCTATAGCAATAAAAGAATTATACAATGCAATTTATAGATGAAAAGATTAAAGTATTGATAGTATATTCTATAGGCTATGTTATAAAGTTTAGATCACTCCTATTTCATTTTCTTGTTTATATAGATATTAGATTACAGTATATTGATATGCCTTTTTCTTTTTTCAAATAAAAAAGGTGAAGTATAATTTAACCGTATACTTTGCCTGTTTAGGTTTCTATATTTAAACTTACAGTTTGAAAAACAAATATAATTAAAAAGCAATGTTTAAATTTTGTTCCTCTGATTTAGATTCAAGTCTTGTGATGAACATAAGAAATTTTTATATGCTTGTGTTTCAATATCCCTAATCTGCCTAAACAATTCGGCATACTTAAGGCTATTATTAAATGTATTACTCAAAATATCTTGAGTAAATCCATGAACTACTTGTTCAATAATCTCGCCACTTTTTTTAAATGCTTGAGCATATAATTTCCATGATGGTTCACCAAAATTATCGATATATTTTAATAGAGCGTCTGCTAAAGCATCTCTAGCAGCTTGATGTGGATTATTAATTTCAGATGCATTATTATTAAATTCTGATGGTGGCTCTGGCAATGTGCTACCAGTAAATGTAATAAAATGAAAGTAGATGCTTTTGAGAATTTTATCACTATAAACTGTATGCCATGTTGAAAATTCAGTTAAAAAACGCTCTAATCCTTTTGATCCCATAAAAGAAACAGGTGGGTTTAGAAATAAATTGGCTGTTTTATGAAGTCCTCGTTTAATAATATTTCCTACGTTAACATTAGGTTCTTTCATATCAATTCCGAAATATGCATTTTTCTTACTGATACCAATATAATCATTTTGCCATGCAAGTAGTAGATCATCTAAAAATATACTTTGGATTCCCTGCTTTGAATTATCATGGATGTAAATGCCTTTATGATCATATCCGACCATTAAAACTACATGCCCTGGAATATGTGTTTTATGGTAAAATTTTGTTTGATATTCAAGATGAAACATGTCAAGTCCAAAAATAATAACAGGAATATTCTTATCAATCAACTCTTTAATTTCTGAAAGTGTACTTACAAATGTTTTGTCTTCGTTTGAAAAAATATTGTATCCTATAATATCTTTCCAAAAATTAAATTGTCTCTCTCCAATACTTGTATTCCCTAAAAAAATCATTTTAGGAGGATTAGATTTATTTTGCGAAATAAGTTGAAATCCTGTATGAGAATAAAATATAAGTTCTTCTGGCAACCTTTTCCCTGTTTTCCATTGGTAAATATCACATAAACCATTTACAGGGCATAAATAATCAGAAAGACAATGTGGCAGTTCTAAAATCTTCATGTTTAAATCTTCCTTTCATTTTTGTATTTACTTACCAGTATATATCCTCTCATAATGTTAGAGTCAAGCTTTCGAAACAAAAAAAATTGCTATCGTTTTTAAGCGATAGCAATGATATATTAGTTTTTCTTAATTGGAAAACAAACTTCAGTAATTAACTCCTCAGGTATTTTTTCAGTTTCGGGCGAGATATGATATATATTAAACAACTCACCTGCAAATCATATCTTTTATTCAAAGTTCATACACAGCTATTACACATATCAAAATATTATATATTAAACCAGTATACTTCATTTTGTTTCATAAATTTAAATCCCGCTTTTTCTGCCAGTTTTCGTGATATAGGATTTGATTCTACACAATCCCACTGGGCAATTATCCCTCTCTTTATACATTCATTGACAAACTCTCTAGTCATTATTAATCCTAGTCCTTTATGTCTATGATCTTCTTCAGTTTCTATATCAATTGGAATAATATTATTAAATCTTCCAGTCCCTACAATAGCTGCAACAATTTTCTTGGAGCACATTATGCAAAATCCTAAGCTCTTTTTAAAGAAATCATCAAAGCTCTCCCACGATTCCACTATCCTTTCAGTCACTAGAATTCCATTTTCAATACTTCCCTCATTTATTAGGTCCCAAAATTCATAATCTACTTTATGTATCGTATATTCATTTGGCAGGCTAAGAAGTCTAGAAACTTCATCGCTCTTTCTAAATGTATATTCTTTTTCCCTTTGTATCTCTTTATTAGAAAACATCTTAAGTATATGTCCTATTAAATTATCATTTTCAATTGTAAACTCAAAATAGTTAATACCTTTTGTTTTTAACATTGGGAACAGTTCATCCTTAATAAAGGATTCAACTTTTTTATATTCTTCATCAGATTTAATCTCTCCTAAAAACGCAAAGCTTCCAACTGCATAAGATTCTACAATTGCAATGTTTGGATTTTCAATATCATCAACCCATAAATTGCCTTTGCATTCTCCAGCGACTATCCCAGAAAAACTAGGACAATTATCATTGGTTATTTTCTTATAATTCTCTATTCTATATAAACCATCTACTTTAATCATATTGGCCTCCCGAATTATTAATAAATAAAATATGCCTTACTTATATTATAAGCATTGTATTACTAATCACTTAAAAAATACAAAAGATATAAAATCTATTAAGAAATGGGCTCCTATCGCTGTAAATATATTACGCTTTAAAGCCAAAAACGTAAGAGCTGTAATAACTATACACAAGTTCATCCCATTTATGAATGCTGCTAATATCCCTTCATAAATACCCACTTCTACAAAATGAAATAATGAAAAAGGTAGAACCATAATTAAGATGGCAAGAAAGCTTAATTTAACATCACCTTTTCTAATATGCACAACAACAGCAAATAGAAATAAGCGAAAAACAATTTCCTCAGAAATACTAGCACCTAAGGCTTGAAATAATGCATCCCAATGTAAGTAAAACTGAAATGGCTTATGGGATTTATAAACCCTTATAAACTTGATTAAGATAAAGTAACCACTGACAATAAACATCCATTTCAAATCGCCGAGAAATTCTTGAACATTCTTTACATTCAATAGTTCCATTCCCGTATCATAATCACCATATAGCGTTTTACTTGCAAGATATGAAAAAAAGACACAAATTCCATTTATTATACCAGTTACATTAACAGGCGTAGTAGTGCCTATTGACAATAATCCAAACAAGCTAGCAATAACCCAATCCTTTTTTGAGTAACTCTGAAATTCTAAAATCAATATCGAAATCATGGTTATAAATAATAATATCATGTTAAAGAAATGAAAGGTGTATTCCCTATAATGAACATCCCCTATAGGCATAGTTACGCAATAGACGACAAATAAAAATAAGAACACAACTAGAAATAGTAATAGTTTTATTTTTACATATGTTTTTTTATACATATGATACCTCCAACTAATAATAATCTACATTATAATATCTAGCTTTAATATTATGGATACTGTATCATAAGTATTATCTAAACTTTGTCCTATTTTGTCGCAATTCTATTGGTCTTTTTAATACTCAAGATATTAAACTTTCACATTTCTTCCACCTCATAAAATATATACCTAATCCCTTATTATGCATCTCCAATCTATCGAAATAGCTAAGATCTTTGCTAAATATAGAATAGCAGATATCTTTAATCTCAACAAGTGAACCATCCTCATGTTTTATTCATAATAATTAACCAGTGGTAATATTTTATTTGAAATCACTGAGTTTATAATAGTTTCTTTATATGATTTTCCTTATACTTTTTCTAGTCCGATTACCAAAAGAATAATTTCCACTACAAATATAAAACAAAGACCCAAGTGGTCTTTGTTTTATATTACTTATTTTTTAGAATCATTAGTTATCATCTGATATAATTATTCTCTCTGGCTTACAAATGCTTTGCAAAACTACTTGTCCATGCCCAAATATTCATTTAAGACACTCCATAGTAATTATTTTATACTTATTTAAATTTAAAGTTTGTATTATAATTAATTAACAGCATGCCAAAAAGCTTGTAGGGCAGGCACTTGATATAGATTTTATAAAGATTGCATCTTCAGAAATTAAATCAACCATTTGTCTTTCTGTCATATCCATAATTACATTTTTATTAATCACCTCGTTTGTAGCTCTATCAATTCTTTTTAATAACATTTCCATGCTTGTCTTCCCCCTTTTATTTTTTGTACTTAAATTATATTTTGAAATATATTTAATGTCAGCTAACTTTTGTATATAAGTTAGAGTTTTTTAAATAAAAACGCAAAATAATAAGAGCCAATATATTCATATCGACTCTTGTAATCTGTAGTAACTTTAACGCATTTATATCTTATGAAATTAATGATCCACTTCTATCTCTAACTTTTTAACATCCAATACTTCCTATAGTATTAAAATATGTTCTAATTGCCCATGCAACTCTTGCCATATTTCCACTCATTTCACTTTTATGTTCATCTATATATCTAACTAACTCCCTGTTACAGTTACAATTATTTCTTCCCCATTTATAACAATTATCATGCCTTCTACACCCTTCATCTAACACATCCTTAGCTGGTTTTGTGGAATTTTTGCCTCCGTATCCTGGACCGCAATAATTTCCCCATATAGGTAATCCAATAGCGCTCATATGTGTAGGTGATTCTTCAACTCCAATAGAATAAGAATCACTTACAGATTTTAATAAGTGTCCTAGTTCTATAACTTCTTCATTTTCATTATTCTCTTTAGCTTTTTCTTCGTCAAAGAAAATTTGATCTTCATTAACCGTTATATATTTAGTTACAACTTCACCTATTTTTTCTACCTCATAATAACTCTCTCCTATGGATTGAGTATTTGCAAAAATATTAGTTGGAAAAACTAATATTGTAAGAGCTAATACAAATACACCCATTCTTAAAAAACTTTTAAATTTATTCATCATGCCCCCCTAACTCATTCACTAAAAAAGAAAAAAAGCCTTCAAAATCATTTTCAAGATATATGGTAAATCACTGATTCCTTTAATATATGGTGCGTTAGCAAAAGTAACTACAGATATTAGTATGATAACTATAAATGTAGATAACATAAATATAAATCTATTTACTCCATTTTTATTTAATAAAAACAAATTAAATAAAAAAGTCCAAAGCCATAAAGTTATTAAATACGGTCTAAATATAAAATATCCAATCTTACGTAATATACTTGTAATATGCAACGATTCAAATTTATTTACAAACAACAACGATAACACTAATAGAATAAAAGACAATATGGTTAAGATATTAATTATATTTAAAAATACCTGTACAATTCTACTATTGCGAAAATTTTCCATCTTGTCGCCTACTATATTTCTTTATGTTTTTAGTACTAAATAAATTATAACTCGAATTTTTAATCTTTATAATTGCTGGAATAGTATCTATATTGTACTCATCACAAAATTTGATAAAAGATAAATCTTCAAAATCCTTTTCCATATTAATGTTAAGATAAACTATTTCAAGATCATTGTCTGCCTCTTGCATTTCTTTTAAAATTTCAATAGAATTTGATAAATATTCCCTACAATATTTACAATCAACAGATCCTATATAATATATCCCTTCAATATTGGGATTAAAACTTTCCCATTCATATTCTTTTACTGCAAAAGTTCTATAATAGTAAACGATCTTTTCAGATATATCCATCAAATAAATATCATTAACATATATAACTTTTACAAAAGCTACTATTATAACTATCCAGAATATTACTTTCCTTAATACTCTCATCTATCATCCCCCTATTTTACATTATATTAAAAGCTATATGTATCAATTCTGCCAAATAGCTTATTAAAGATCTATTCTTTTATGCTTTAAGAATTTCAGTTCCTCCTCATTATGCGTAATATAGATAACTATATTTGATTGTGACAATCGGTTTAGAATCTCATATATTCTACATCTATTTTTATAATCAAGATTTTCGGTAACTTCATCAAATATATACATTGATACATTATTTTTCATAATACCCCTAAGTAAATCTAAACGCTTGGCTTGTCCAGTAGAAATATTATTTCCATTTCCATTTATAATCTCATCCCATCGATTTTCAAATTCTTTGTTCAAGCTTAATTCTTTACTTCTTTGAATTATTTCATCTCTTTCTATTTGTTTATCAAAAGACACATTATTAATCATTGTATCGTCAAAAAAATGAGAATTTTGTTCTATATAAACAATGCACTCCCAGAATCTTTTTTTATTTAAATCTCTAAAATTTTTACCATTAATTAATATATTTCCTATATAATCCTCTTTTATCCCAGCTAATATCTTAGCAAATGTACTTTTACCTGAACCTGAACTTCCAACTATAGCATAAACAAGTTTCTCATCTTTCAAGAAGCTGTAATTATCATACTTAATGTATCTATCTCCTTGTACGTAATTATATGTTAGGGCATCAACTACGATATTATCTATGTTATAAATATTAAGTTTACAATTTTCATTTATTTCATCTTCATTAAAAAATTCATATAAATCATCCAGAGCTATTTTTGCGCTACTAAAATTATTAACTGAGTCTACAATTCTAATTACTGGGTTCATCAATATACTTTGATAGCTAATAAGTGCAATCAAAGTTCCAATAGTCATATTTCCATCAATAATATTAACAAAGCCAATTATCCAAGTTACAGAAAGTCCTAAATATTGAATTAAGATCGTAATCATCCTATTAATAATATATGTTTTTTCTTGATTAACTTGTTGCAATTTATATTCTCTATTACTATCTAGATATCTTTTTAGGGTATATTCATAAAGGTTGAAAATTTTACTAACAATTATATTTCTATGTATTTCTGATAATATAGAAACATAATTATTATATGAATCTAAAAATGATTTACTTATTTTCATGATTTTCTTACTAAGGATATAATTAGTTAATATATATAATAAGAACATAATAAGCGTCACTACAAAAACATTTAAATTAATTTTAAAAATAACTGGAAATATGCTAAAAATTATTATAATATTTGAAATTATACACAAGACTGCATTAATTCCGCATGTTTTCACTAGATTTATATCTTTTTCAACTTTTAAGATAATATCATTAAGAGAATATTTTTCTAATAACATTATTCTTATAAAATTATATTTATAGAAAATTTTATTTCTTAAATCTTCCGCTATTTTTTCTGAAATCATAACATCAAGAATATCTCTAATATATACAATAACATATTGAACAACTACCATTCCCAGAAAAATTAATAGCGTATTACGCAATTTATTTATATTAATTAAATAAGCTCTAGATAATCCATCAATAATTATGCCCTGATATTTTGGTCTATATATTGATAAAATAGCATTTAAAATCATAAATAAAACTACGATAACATATAAAATTATAAGTTTTTTATTTATACAGAATTCCCTTAAAAAACTTATAAAATTATTTTTTCTCCTTATTCTTTTGTAATTACGAATTTTTTTAAATAACATTTTATCAACCCATTATTGAAATATTTATTTCATCAACCATAATAAAAACTTATTAAACTTTCTAATTATAATCTATCTAAATCCTCAATATATCTAAGCCATTGGTACAAAACACCTTTTTTATATCTTCATTTATATAGTCATATAAATCAAACCTTGAAATTAAATTAAATCTCTTTTTTATTGCAATATCATAAAGTTCTCCAAATACTTGGCTGATATCCTCTTTTGAAAAATACTTATATAAATTAGGAATTAAAATATTACAATCTTCCAAGAAACAATAATCTGTATATAACTTATAATCCAAAACACTATATTGCAATCTCGTATTCTTTATATTGAGCTTATTTTTTTTAATTGTAGTATTCCTATGAATTTATCACTATCTATCTCTATAAGTTTAATATTCTCTTCTATTTCATAAAGCAAAACAATTTTTCTGTTTAAAGAATCAATATTTAAATTTGTTGATGCCATTTTTTTTAATTCATCGGATACACTATTAAACCTAAATTTTTTTTCTATTAACTGATTAGATATTATCCCTGTAACTTTTGCACAAAGAAAACTATTGCCTATTAAAGGAATGTCATATTTATTTTTTACACTTATGTAATTATATTTAAAACATATATCATTATTAGCATATATAAAATCATCATTATTATAAATATAACTATATCCACCTACCAGAGACTTTACTCCTATTACATTCTTTTTACATGCTGGATAAGTTATTGCATTTGTATTAGAATAAGCAGAAACTACATATATGTCATTATTAAAGGCCTCCTCTACCAACCTATCAAATACATAATCTTTATATATTCTTACAGTTCCTAAACTTAAGTTAATAATATTAACTCTATTTCGTATACATTCGTTAAAAGCATGATATAGGTCTCTATTAATCCCTTTATTCTCATCATTCAATATTGGAAAAATATATATTTCAACATTAATATCTGATATATTTTTTAATTCACTTACTATAATATTTAGTATTCTACTTGTATGATTATTGTCCTTTATTCCATATATTTGTTTTCTCTCACATATAATCTTTATATTGTCTCCTAAAAACAAGCCATCTGCATCAAAATAACTATCAATTATCCCAATTTTTAATGTCTTTTTAAAAGCTTCAATCAATTGAAAACCTCCTAAAATTGTTTTTTAAATTAAATTATATTTGATGCTTTTTATTAAAATATTTAATTATACAAAATATTTAATTTACACATTATTTTTAAGTTTTAAATTTTACTTCTATATATTGATTTTCCTATTATCCTTACCAAGTAGATTTATTTTAAATTGTTAATAAACTTCAAAGTAAGTTACTAATTCTTTATTCATTTCATCCATATCTAATTCTCTATATTCTTGTAAATTCAAACTATCTTTTATACTCCCTTCATCAATCAAAAAAATAGAGGGAACATCTTCTTCTTTAATTTGTCCATCAAAATCGGACTTATATTTAATTATTTCATCTTTGTATATAAATTTTATTTCTATTTTATGTTCCTCAACAAATTTTTCTATAGTTTTATTTAAATCTTCATCATACCTATCTGTTATAAACAAATGAGATTGCATTTTTTTAAAATCTCCTTTTTGATAAGCTTCTTCCCATAATTTATCTTTATTTCCTTTAAAAGTCCAAATTAATATAAAAGTTATAATTGTATAAAATACAACCAGGGTAGTCCTTTTCATATTTAATTTCATATTAATGCCACCTAGTACTTGAATTATAAGTCTTGTTTTTCAATATTTCTAAAACTAAATAGCAAACTCAAAATAAATAAAATAATAACGCTCAATAGACCAAATGCACTTAATGGATTCTCAATGCCTGTACTTAATATAAGTGATGCACTCCAAGGAAGAATAAATGGTAGAATTCCATCTAGCTGAATCAAAGTTACCGAACAAATTATGCTCATAATCCCTATTATAATAGATCGTAGATACGACTCCCTTTGCTTAATTGTAGATATTATAACTGGACTCAAGATCATAAATCCTAGTATACAAGTTCTTAAATATCTAATTCCAATATAAAATAATCTCTCTATAATATTATTTGTCTTAAAAATGAATAGTGAACCTATAGATATTACCAAATATGTAGTTATTGTCATTATTACATGTAATACAAACCAAACAATCATTTTTTCCATAATAAAATAATACCTATGTTTTAAATATGGTAGATAATTAATTATTGTTCTATTTGCATATTCGTCTTGGACGATGAAAGTAATAAAAAAGATACTAATAGTATGTAACAAAATAAAATTACAGATCATTATATTCGAATATATCCACTTATCTATTCCTTGCTTGCTAACTGAGGTGTTTACAAATAAATCCTTAAAGACAATAAATAAAGAAAAAATTAATATAACTAATATTGAATTTCTCATTAAATTGTTATTTTTTATTTTCTTAAATTGACGTTTAATAGAATTAATCATTTCTTTCACCTAACATCATTTTAAAATGTTCCTCTAAGCCGCTTTTCTCTCTATATATTTCATTAATTTTAATTCCGTTATTAACCAATATATCGTTTAAACGATAAGTTTCTATTCCATTATTAAAAATCCTAAGTTCACGCTCAACTTGTCTATAAATTAATTTAATTCCTAGTCTATCTTGTATTACTTCAATAGCTCTTTTACAATTATCAGTATCTATCACAATATAAGAATCTTTGTTTTTTTCTAATTCTTTTACTTTTACCTGTTCAATAATTCTTTTATCGTTTAGTAGACATATTTCATCAGCTATTAATTCAATTTCTGATAAAATATGACTTGATATTAGTATTGTTTTCCCTTCGACTTTACATAATTGTTTCAACAAATCTCGCATTTGTGATATTCCTATGGGATCTAAACCATTTATAGGTTCATCTAATATTAAAATTTCAGGTTCTGACAGTAGCGCATTTGCTAAACCAAGCCTTTGTTTCATTCCTAAAGAAAAATTTTTAAATGGTTTGTTTTGTGTATTTGATAATCCTACTTTTTTTAATACATAACCGATTCTTTTGTTATCCTCTATTCCATATAATAGAGAAAATATTTTCAAATTTTCCTTTGCTGATAAATCTGGGTAAAATCCAGGGTATTCAATAATATAACCTATGCTTTTAGTCTTTAAATTTACTCTTTTATCTTTAAAATTCTGATCCCGAAAAAGTATATCTCCTGTATCAGGCTTTATAAGGCCAGTAATACATTTCATTAAAGTAGTTTTGCCTGCTCCGTTTTTACCTAATAATCCCACTATACTACCTTTTTTAATAGATAAATTAATATTATCTAAAATCACTTGACCATTAAAACTTTTAGTTATATTTTTTAAACATACGGCCTCTTCCATCTGCTCACCCCTTATATAATAATCACTAAAGACATTAACTTCCAGCTATACTATTGATTTTGCAATAATTAAAAAATTCATCTAAATTACTCTGAAAGTCTTTCCTTCCATCGAAATATAATAATTTATATGGAATTAATTTTTTATAAAATTTGCACATTACTCTTTTTCCCATATTCTCATTATCTAGTATCTCTGCATAACAATTTCCACCACAAAAGTATTTATATTCACAATCTCTACACTCCATGTTTTTATCAATACTTAATCCATATAATTTAGAGAACTTTTTATTATAAGTATCAGAGATTATTCCAATTTCTTCAGCATTAATATTTCCATAATTATAATCATCATTCTCAATACTATGACACGCATCTATACTCCCATTTACATCTACAGATAAAATTCTTTTACCAGCAGAGCAAGCTTCTCTTGGATAAAATTCAGGAAATAAAGAATCTTTTATAATGTCAGATACAAATCTTTGTTCTCTAATATACTGGTAAATATCCATAAACAACATAAATACTTCGTCCTCATTTAATAGCAAACTAGTATTATCATTAGCTTTACCCATAGGTGCGACAACATTTAAAGAAATGCCAACATTTAATTTATTGCAATAATCAATAAAATCCAAAACATTTTTTTTGTTCTTTTTAGTTATCACAAATGATAAAGTAACTCCAACTAATTTACTTTTAAAGTTCTCAATTATTTTTTTAAATTTTGATAAAAAGAGAGTTTTATTTTGAAGATCAAATAAATTCTCCACACTTAATACAATAAAATTTATACTATTTGCTATGTCTTCAAAATTATTTTTATTGATCAATAAACCATTACTTAATAAAATAATTTTATTATCACAATTTTCTTTGCAATATTTTAATATATCCAACACATTTGGATTCATTAACGGCTCTCCACCTGTTATTACAAATCTATTTGTTTTTATTTTTTTAATTTTATTAAACATTAGCTTAAAATCAGTAATACTCATATCCTTATCTAAAATTTGATTTGAGCATGAAGCGCAGCAAAACTCACAGGCTAAATTACAATTATTAGTTATCTTAAAAAAAATAGTGTTTTTTTCGTAAAGTCCAGAATTTTTCTTTTGTCTCCCATGTTTAAATAAATCATTGTTGTTTCTATAATCAATTAGCCCATCTTCTATTAGTTTTATTCTGACACTATTATAAATTTCATTATTTTCATCCATAATTTTATTAAATACAAACTTATCAAACCTATACCATTTTGAATTAATTGGACTTGTGTCAATAGCTTAGACACAAAAAGTTTAACTTTCTATGCCGCCAC
>NZ_JBEBOY010000036.1:0-32857 GCF_040396155.1 Tissierella praeacuta | reverse complement strand
TAATTGCTGGAGTTTTTATATTTGTAATTTTTAACTAGCACAACAGGTTAAATTAATAGATTTTTTTATTAAGAAGTTAGAGATATAATTTTATCAGATTTATATTTATAAATATATTGCTTTAGGGCAGATAACAGATTAAAATAATAAGTATAATAAAAGAGATTAAATATAATGGATTTAGAGTGGATTAAGTAGTAGATTAGTCCACTTTTTAATTGGATTGGATTATATTATTAGAGAAATATCGATTTTTGAAATATGTCAACTTTATTTTACTATAAATAAGGGAGAAGATTTATATCTAGTGGAGTGGTTAGATAAGTTTAGAGAAAATTTAAACAAGGAAAATATAAAAGGATTGAGTTCCATTAAATATAGAACTTAATCCTTATTAGCAGTTTAATTTAATATGTCTAATTTTTCGGAGTACTTTATTTTATGATTGGTACAGTTGGTCATAATTATTAAATTTTAATATATGTGCCGTTTTGCGAGCTATTCGATCCAATTTTAGCGAATTGTATTCAAATATATACAATTCAGAAAAAGAAATGGCTATTTTACAAGACTGTAAGCCTATACAAAAATATAAAATGGTCGGGATGACTGGATTTGAACCAGCGACCCCAAGTCCCCCAGACTTGTACGCTACCATACTGCGCCACATCCCGACAATATATGACTAAATTACAATATAATACTTTTATTATACATTAATATTACTTATATTTCAATTAAATTACTCGAATTTCATATTTGTTCTTATTTATGTAAAAAAAAATGATATTTTGATTTCGCAAAGTAGTTTAAAACAGCATATAGTTATGTTATACTATTGATATGATTTATATATTGGAGGTGTAATTTTGTTATTTTATATACAAATTATCTTGATATTATTATTTATAGCAAGTATATTTGGATATATATTTGTAATACTGAAAGAAAAGATTTATTTAAAAAACAATATAATTATTATAGATAAAAAAGCAGTGACTCAGGAACATTTAAATGAAGTGGATATGAAGGAATTTATTTTAGATGGATTTAGATTAAAAGCTGGAGATGAAATAAAAGTTATAACAAAGGAAAACGAGAAATACAATGGAATACTTTTAGGAGCAAAGAAAAAAGATAAATCAATAATGATTGTTACACATAAAAATGAGGTAAAATTTTTTACAATAGATAATATTTTGAAATTCAAAATAGTAAGCAAGTATGGAAAGTTTTTTACTTAAAGGGTGAAATGGATGAATTATAGTGAGAGGGAAAAAAATAGAAAAAGAAGAAAAGTATTTCGCACTATAACTATATCTTTTGTTCTTTTATATTTCATTTTTAGATCAGTCCCTTCATTACTTGCAAGCAATGCAAAGACGGTACTACCTGAAAAAGGAACGTTGATTGAAAAAGTTTATGCACAAGGATTTGTGATAAAGAATGAAACAGTGGTTAAATCAACTGTAAATGGTGAAGTGGAGATTTCTCCTGCCGAAGGTGATAGAGTAGCAGCTGGTGTTCAAATTGCTAGTGTCAATTCAATGAATGATACTTCATCTCTTAAACAAGAACTTCTACAAATAGAGGAATCTATATCAGCTTTAGAAAAATCTGAGACGGAAACCAAGTTGATTTTAAATGAGAAAGAAAAAGTTCAGGAATTGAAGGAATCCTTAGTTTATGAATTACAGAATAGCATTATTGCAGGAAAATTTGATGAAGTATATTTATTAAAAAGCCAATTAGCCATATATGATGAAAAGAATAAAGATATTTCATCATCAAATACTTTAGTAGGTCAAAGTCTTGAGAATTTAAAATCAAAGAAGGATAGTATTAATTCGGAAATTAAGAGTAATCATATGAAATATTATACTAATAGTGGAGGAATTATATCTTATATAATAGATGGATATGAAGAGATTTACATACCTAAGGATTTTGAGAATTATACTTATGATAGTTTAGTTCCAAAAAAAATAGAGCATAGGGAAATAAAGTCTAATGTAACAGTAGATGAACCCATTTATAAGGTTATAGATAATTTTGAGTGGTATATTGCTTTAAAGATAGAAGATTTAAAGCAGGTTAAAGACTTTGAAGTAGGAAACATTATTAGGCTTGAAATAGAAGGGGACAAGCGAGAAATTAAAGGAAAAATTATTGCGATAAATCCTTCAAAGAATAAGGGGGTTATTATAGTAAGGCTCAATACATTTTTACATGATTTATATAATATAAGATTTCCTAAGGTGGATATTATAAAATATAAAAAGGAAGGGTATAGAATACCTACTAAGTCAATAGTGGACAAGGATTCAGTGAAGGGGGTATATATCAAGGATAAAAGTGGTATAGTAAAATTTAGGCCAATTATAGCTATTGGAGAAGAAGATAATTATACCTTTGTTGATACTGGAGATAATAGTGGAAATATTACTATTGATGATGAAAAAGAACCTACAAGGACAATTTCCTTATTTGATGAGATATTTTTAAATACTATTAATATAAAAGAGGGACAAATAATTAACTAAGATGGGGGCGATAAAAATATCTATTCAAAATAATATAATTATGATAGAAGAAAATATAGATAAAGCTTTAAATGCAGCTGGCAGAAAAGGAGAAAAGGTGGAACTAATAGCTGTTACTAAAACAGTAGATGTAGAAAGAATAAATGAAGCTATTGGAACTGGTATTTTAAATATAGGAGAAAATAAAGTACAAGAGTTAGAAAAGAAATATAATATAATTGGTGATACAGTAAATTACCATATGATAGGTCATTTACAAACTAATAAAGTCAGAAATATTATTGGAAAGACAAGATTGATACATTCATTAGATAGAATTTCATTGGCCAAAGAGTTAGATAAGCGCTCTAAGAACAATGATATTGCAACAGATGTTCTTATACAAGTTAATGTGGCAGAAGAAGAAACTAAATTTGGCCTTGAAGTAGATAAAGTATTATATTTTATAGAAGAAATCTTAGATCTTGATAATATTAAAGTTAGGGGATTAATGACAATAGCACCTTATACAACTGATACTAAGTTGTTAAGGAATGTTTTTAGGACATTATTTAATTTAAAAGAAGATATAATAAACAGAAATTATGAAAATTTATCCATGGATTATTTATCTATGGGAATGACAAACGATTATGAATTAGCAATTGAGGAAGGATCCAATATGGTCAGAATTGGATCAGCTATTTTCGGTAAAAGAAATTATTAGGAGGGGTACTAATGAGTAACTTTATGGACAAAGTCAAGTATTTTATAGGTGTACAGGATTTAGAGGATGAAGAAGTACAAGATGATTATGAAGAGTATGAGGACGACTATGATGTAGCAGTGCCTACTAAAACAAAAAAGATAAATAATAAAGTTGTAAATATCCATACTAATAGTAACATGAAAATTGTAGTGCATGAACCCCTTAGTTATGACGAAGCACCTAGCATAATAGATGATATAAGTTTGAGAAAAGCAGTTATTGTAAATTTGGAGCAATTAGACGGTGGAGTTAAAAGACAGATATTTGATTTTATTAGTGGTGGATTGTATGCATTAGAGGGAAATATTCAAAAGGTAACAAAAGATATATTTATTTTTGCGCCAAGTAATGTGGAAATTGATGGCTTAAAGGAAGAACTTAAGAATAGAGGCATATTTTCTTGGTAGAAAAGGAGTAGATTGTATTAATGATACTTTTATATAAATCAATCGAAATATTAATTAATCTGATTGAAATGTTAATTCTTGTAAGAATTGTGCTTTCTTTCTTAAATATTCATAGTGACAATATTTTTACTAGAATCATTTATGAGCTTACAGAACCTGTACTTGGGCCTGCAAGAGAATTAATTGCGAGCTTAAGGATAAATACAGGAATGTTTGACTTTTCACCACTATTGGCTATTATATTTTTAAGAATAATATATAGCATTGCTGGTAGAATATTATTGTAGAAGGGTATTTAAATGAAAATTGATAAAGACAAATATATATCTCATATAACAGATAATGATAAAGTAATTGATATGAGAAGAGTAATAGACAAAATTGAGATAGTGTTGAACAATCACTCCTGTGAATCTACAGATTTTTTTGATCCGTATGAAAGATTATTGGCTAAATCAATTCTTAACAGATTTATGGAGGTAGATTATTTAGAAAATGGTGGAGTTCCACAAGCAGAAAGACAAGTAATAAATATTTACCCTAGTTATTACAATCCTGATGATACCCTACTAAATATTATTGCTTTAAGAATAAGTGGAGATTTGGAAGGACTGTCTCATAAAGATTTTTTAGGTGCAATACTTAATCTAGGTATAAAGAGAGCTAAAATCGGGGATATTTTAGTAAGTAAAGATTATACTGATGTTATAGTAAAAAAAGAGATAGGTGAATTTCTTTTAATTAATCTAGAAAAAATAGCAAATAGAAATATTAAAATAGAGGAAAAGCCTTTAGATTCTATATCCGCTGTTCCTTATATGTATAAAGAGATAAATAAAACATTATCTTCATATAGGATTGATGTATTTATTAGTTCTATTTATAATTTATCCAGGCAAGAAAGTATGGGAATAATAAAGTCAGGACATGTAAAGATTAATTGGGAATCCATAAATAAGCCTGCAAAGGAAACAACAGTAGGAGATATAATTTCTGTTAGAGGATATGGGCGTTCTATTCTTCACTCTATTGAGGGATTAAGTAAAAAGGGGAAAATAAAAGCTACTATAAGAATATTAATTTAGATGGAGTGAGATAAATGATTACACCATTAGACATACAAAGCAAACAATTTAAAAAGTCTTTAATAGGTTATAATACAAGAGAAGTTGATGATTACTTAGATGCAATTAACGATAACTATGAGATATTATACAGAGAGAATATTGAACTTAAAGATAAGATAGGAGTATTAACTGACCAAATAAAACAATATAATAATTTGGAGGAAACACTAAAGAGTACTTTAGTTATTGCTCAGAGTACTGCTGACGATGTAACCAGTTCTGCAAGGAAAAAGGCAGAGTTAATAATTGAAGATGCAGAACTACAAGCTAAGAATAGAATTAATGATGCAGTAAATGAAGTCAGAAATATAATGAAAGAATATGACAATTTGAAAAAGGAAATTTTTATATTTAAGACTAGATATGAATCCTTTATAAAGGCGCAGCTTATTTCCATAGATGAGTTTTATAAAGATTATGAAAATAAAAGTCAACCTAAAGAGATAGCATTTGATGAGGAGAAGATATCAGAAGATGAAAAATTAGATGAAGTTGATCATTTAGGGGCATAATAGCCTCTTTTTTTCTTTAATGGGGAATTTATATAAAAGTAGTTGGAGGAATTTAGATGACTAGAAGTATTAATATAGATAATGAAATATTGATTGGAGATGGTTCTTTTACTATAATTGCTGGACCATGTGCAATAGAAAATTACGAACAGATGGATGATATCGGTAAGTTTTTATCTAGTTTAGGAGTTAGAATATTAAGAGGTGGTGTTTTTAAACCAAGGACGAGCCCTAAATCTTTTCAAGGTTTAGGATTAGAAGGACTTGAAATTCTAAATGAAATCAAATTAAAATATAATCTTAAAGTGATCTCTGAAATAATGGATCCAAGGGATATAGAAAAAACACAGGATTCTATTGATATTATTCAGATAGGTTCTAGAAATATGCAGAATTTTTCATTGCTCAGAGAAGTTGGAAAAACTCATAAACCAGTTATGTTGAAAAGAGGAATGAGTGCAACTATTGAGGAATGGATTATGGCAGCAGAATATATTAGAATGGAAGGTAATGAAGAAATAATTTTGTGTGAAAGAGGAATTAGAACATTTGAGGATTATACTAGAAATACTTTAGACTTAATGAGTGTTCCAATATTGAAGAAGAGAACAGATTATCCAATATTTGTGGATCCGTCTCATGGGACTGGAAGAAGGGAATTAGTACATCCAGCATCAAAAGCTGCAAAGGCATTGGAGGCAGACGGTGTAATTGTAGAGATACATCCAAATCCTGATAAAGCTTTATCAGATGGTTTCCAATCCCTTGATTTTGAGGGATTTGAAAATTTATATAGAGATTTTAAATAGTTATATTGTTTGAAATAATGTAAATTTATTCTATTCTAAAAATTGAATGTTTATTTATCCACTGGTTATATTATTAATCAAGATATAAAAATTAATTTCATAAAACTGGAGGCAGCTATGGATAAAAATAAACTTCACCATTTTAGAAAAAGACTATTAGAAGAAAAGAAAAAAATATTGAAGACACTAAATAATATGAATAATATGAAGGAATTTGGAGCTATGGATATATATCATAATGAATTATCTAATTATGATAATCATCCTGCTGACATAGGTACAGAATTATTCATGATGGAGCAAGATAATGGATTTAAAAACAGTATGAAAGATACTTTATATGAAATAGATAGCTCTTTAGAAGATTTAAAAGATGGGAACTATGGAATATGTAAAAGTTGTAAAAAAGAAATTAACGAGGAAAGACTTGACCTTATACCTTATTTAAAAAATTGTGTAGATTGTGCTGATAGTATTACAATTCCATCGGATAAGGAAATGAATGCAAGAAAATTTGTGCCCATAGATGAAGAACAAGGAACTTCATTTAGTGATACTACGGAGGAAATAGTAGAGTTTGATAGGGAGGATGCCTATCAAAAAGTAGCTTCATTTAATATGGTTTCTGATGATCCTTCATTTGCTACTGGTGACCATCTTGGTGTTATGGACGAACAAGATAATACTGGTGGTGATGGAGTTGAAGAAGTCGAGAAAATATCTCAAGAATATTATGATGAAACTTTAAAATAAAAGTTCTCTGGATAATGTCTCCAGAGAACTTTTTTAAATCCTCCTACTATTGATATTAGTAGTATAATAATATAAAATAGAAAGTATATTTAGATGATTAGGAGGAATTAAATTTGATATTTATTTTATCGATTGTTATTATTTTATTGGATCAAATTAGTAAATATGCGGCTATTAAGTATTTAAAAGAATCTGTTTCTCATGTTATAATTCCTAACTATTTCCGATTGACCTATGTTGAAAACTTTGGTGCTGCTTTTGGAATTTTACAAAATAAGAAGATATTTTTTATTATTATAACTTGTGCAGTTGTGTTTTTTCTTATTTTATTTTTAACGAAGAATTATTATAAGATAAATATATTTATGAGGATTGGACTTGGAATGTTGTTAGGTGGTACTATAGGGAATTTTATAGATAGAATTAGATTTGGATATGTTGTAGATTTTTTCAGTTTTAGATTATTTAATAGATATGAATTTCCTGTTTTCAATATAGCAGATATTGCCATAGTTTTAGGGACTTTTATAATATTAATTTTAGTGTTGTTTGATAGATACGAAGCGTAGGAGGTCATGATGGATATTGTTGAACTTTATGTTGATGAAGATGATAGTGAAGAAAGGCTAGATGCTTATCTAGCTAGAGAATTAAATGAAATTTCTAGGTCCTATGTACAGAAATTGATAAAGGAAAAGTTGATATATGTAAATGATAAAAATGTGAAATCTAGTTATTTAGTTAAGGAAGGCGATTTTATAAAAGTAAATATGCCTGAGCCTAAGAAATTAGAAATTATTCCTGAAGATATACCAATAGACATAGTATATGAGGATGAAGATATAGCTATTATTAATAAATCCCAGGATATGGTAGTCCATCCTGCCCCAGGTAATTATAGTGGAACCTTGGTTAATGCATTATTATTTCATATTGATAATTTATCTTCGATAAATGGAATAATCAGACCTGGAATAGTTCATAGATTAGATAAGGATACTTCTGGATTATTAATTGTGGCAAAGAACGATAAAGTCCATAGAATTTTATCTGAAAATTTAAAGGAAAGAAATATTAAAAGGGTGTATATGGCCTTAGTTCATGGAATATTATCTAATGATGAAGGCACTATTAATGCTCCAATAGGCAGGCATGGAACTGATAGGAAAAAGATGACGGTGACTTCAAAGAATAGCAAGGAGGCTATAACACATTATAAGGTATTAGAAAGATATAATAATTATACCTTAATAGAGGTTAAACTTGAAACTGGAAGGACACATCAAATAAGGGTACATATGTCTTATATTAATCATCCAGTTGTTGGCGACCCAGTATATTCTAGAGTAAAGAATGAGTTTAATTTGAATAAACAAATGTTGCATGCTTATAAACTGGGCTTTTATCATCCATCAACTGGAGATTATATGGAATTTAGAACTGATTTGCCTGAGTATTTTAAGAACATTTTAAATATTTTAGAAAACAAGAGGAAGTAGGGATGAATATGGATATTAAGGCAGTTATTTTAGATGAGAAGGCTATACAAAGAGCGACTACTAGAATAGCCAATGAAATAATCGAAAGAAATAAAGGAATAAAAGATATTGCTTTAGTTGGAATTAAAACCAGAGGATGTCCCTTTGCTGAAAGACTGGCAAAGAAAATAGAAGAGATTGAAGGTGAGAGTGTTCTGGTATTTTCTCTTGATATAACCTTATATAGAGATGATTTAACAGAAATTAGCGAACAACCTATAGTAAATAATGATTTTAACGCTAATATTGATGGGAAAACTATTATTCTTGTGGATGATGTTATATATACAGGAAGGACTGTCAGGGCAGCATTAGATGCTTTAGTAGATAAGGGAAGACCTTCTAGAGTACAATTGGCAGTTTTAATAGATCGAGGACATAGGGAACTTCCAATTAGGGCAGATTATGTAGGGAAGAATGTACCTACATCTAAATCTGAGAACGTAAAGGTTAATTTTAAAGAAGTTGATGGAATGGATAAAGTATTTATAATTGATTAATATATAAATTTTATAAATATAATTTTTTTGATAACTTTAATATTTTATCTGGTAGAGGTTTAAATATTTAAGCTTATATAAGTATTTATTACTATGAATAATTGTTTATAAGATACTTTATAAGTAGATTTATACATAATTTGATATCTGTGCAGTTATTAACTTAATATAATAAAAATAAATGTATTACAATAATTTGTAATACATTTATTTTTTATATCAATTTATTTTAGAATTCTATATACAGCAAAATCTTTATAAAAATTAGCTCAAATATAGAAATTGTATAAAGATTTTATATTAGATAGAGCTATGTTTTAGCTATTGATACTTAGTACTATAAAGTCCTTTATTTTCTCATGTAAATATTAGGAAAAATATTTTAATTTTGTCATGGATAAAATTATAGATTTCACACTTTTAAATTTATTATTTTCTATTTTAAATTAACTTATATGTGTAACCATTTACTTTACTAGAACATACAATATTAATGGGAATAAAACAAGCTATAGATTGTTTTTGCTTCTTGATTTAGTAAGCTCTATATCGCAAATAGATAGTAGAAGGGAGTATGTTATATATGAACAATCAATACGAATATGTTCAAGATATGTACGGTTGTTATAACCAAAACGAATATATTCCGTCAAATTCATGTATTATACCGAAAACTTTCAGAAATAGAAATATAGATTGTAATTGCCATAGATGGAGACCTTGTCCTCCGCCACCTTGTCATTTTGGAGGATTTCCTTGGTGGTCATGTTGTCTAAGAGATAATAACTGCAATTGTCCGCCAGGTCAACAAGGACCACAGGGTCCAGCAGGTCCAGCAGGTCCGCAGGGCGCAGCAGGTCCGGCAGGTCCACAAGGTCCGGCAGGCGTAGTAGGTCCACAAGGTCCACAAGGCCCGGCAGGCCCAGCAGGTGTTGCTGGAGAAGTAGTTACAATAAATTCAATGTCTGCTAGTAACACTTCTAGTGTGACAATAGGGGTAATATTGGGAGGAACTTCAGTTCCGTTACCAGATGCTCAAAATTTAGATGCATTTACTGCAGATGGAACTAACACATCATTTACAGTTCCAGTAACAGGTAGATATTATATAAATTACAACATAGATTTAACAGTAGCATTAGCTGTAGGATCTAGAATAACAGTCAATGGAAGTCCTCTTGCGGGTTCAGATGTACAGCCATTATTAGGAACTCAATATAATGCTTCCGTTATAGCTAATTTAAGTGCTGGCGATTCCTTAGGATTAGAACTTTATGGATTAATAGGCGCAGCAATATTACGAGATGGAGCAGGCGCTTCTTTAAACGTTATAAGAGTAGCATAAATAAATATAAACCCTCCAAATATAAAAAGTTTGGAGGGTTTATAAAAAAGTGGAACCATTATGGTATAAGGGAAATATTTTATAATATAGAAGGAGGTAATTATATGGACCATAATTATTATATAGCTGTATTTGAAACAAAGAATAAAGCAATATTTTTATATTCTGTACTTGAAACAATGGGATATAAAAATTTTCAAATAGTGTCTACTCCCTGCACAATAAAAGCTGGGTGTAATTATGCAATAAAATTTATCAATATAAGATATGCAGATATTTTAGCCAGGGAGGCAAAAGAATTAAATATTGGAGCTTTCGATATATTTTATGCTGAAAAAATAAATGGAAGATATAAATATAAGAAAGTTAATATTAATTAAAAAACTTATTGAAGAAAGAATCTTTCTTCTGATTAATTGAATTCTGTATATTATTTAATTCGTTTTTTATAGTTTCCTGATTATTTAGGATTTTTATTAAAGTAGATTCTATAGCTTTATAATTATCTAATATATCTATAAATTTATTCTCTAGTTCATCTAAAATATTGGAGTTTATTTCGCTAGTTTCTAAGATTACTTCCTCGCTTTCAGAAATAGAAAAATCTTCTTTATTAGTAGAATCTGAAAGTTCTGTTTTATTTTCAGATTCTATTTTTAAGTTTTCATTAGTATTCCAAATTTTTTTATCTGGAAATGAATCTAAGAAATGTAATTTAGGTTCCTCAGAAATATTACAATAAATATAATTGATTTTATTTATATTTGATCTAACTTTAGCTAGTATTGTATTTTGACTTAGACTTTGACTATTTTCCCCTTTTAGCCAAGAGTTGCCGAAATTAGAGGAATAAAGAAAATCAATATTATCATTATATGTAAATATTAACTTCAGCTTATTATTTTCTTCAAAAATTATTGGTGGATATTTTGATAATTGTATATATGGAAGTTTAATTTCTTTCCATATATATTTTTCTTTTCCACCAGAGCTCATCTTTAGATACCTAATTTGATATTTACCATCTATTTCTTCTAGCCATAATCCGTGTAAGTTATCCTGAGAGTCTATAAATAAAAAGGGTAAGGAGCTCTGACTAGTCTCGGAAGATATTTGTTTGGATAGAGGACTCCATGCTTTAGTATAATGACTATAGAATATATGATATATTTGAGGTTTATTTATATTGTTTCTATATAATAAATGAATAGTGCCTTGATTATCTACATCAATTGCAAAAGGATCAGGAATCCTTTTTGAAATATATCTAATGGCATTGTGTTTTTCTTCATCACCATAGATTACATGTTGAATAGTCCAAATATTGGAGTTTATCAAATTGGAATAGTTATAAATTATATGAAGTTTATTTTTAATCATTAAGATTTCTATTTGATTGTATATATTTGATATCATATCAAATTTTGCAATAGTAGCTTTTACCCATTTTTCATCCATATATTTATAGTAATTTAATTCTCCAGTGTTTAGTAATGCAACAAGATGCATTACATCATTTTTATCAATAATAACTGAATATTTCAATATATTCTTATCATATAAATTTTTAGAAGATAGAGATGTTAACGATGAATCAAAAATAGTATAATTGATTTCTCCATCATTTGTTAATCGAAATATAAATATCTCTTTTTTAGAATTGATAACAATATTAATATTTAACTCAAACATTTAATTCACCCCCACAAATTATTAGTAGCACATTACTATATCTATACATAATATGTTAGTGGATATGAATTTATTAAATAAAAGGAGTGAAAAACATGGCTGAATTTAATATCATGGAAAAATTGGCACAATTTAATCATGATTTTGACTGCGACTGTATCATTGTTGATAAAGTGTTCGCAAGCTGTCAACAGAGAGAATGTTTCCCTGAAGTTGAAGTAAAAATGAGTGAGAAAAAGTTCGAAAGAATAAGGTTTAGACCTGGATTCATAGTACCTAATACATTAATAGTTACAGATACTGAGACTCCTAACTTTAGGAGAGTCAGATTCACTATAAGAGTTCCTTTCCAGGTTCTAGATTGTAATGGGAACATAATAGCAGAAGGGTTCTTACCAGATATATATAAAGACATAATACTATATATTCCAGATGCTAGAGATGAGTTTGATTTTAGAATAGTTGTTGAAACTAGTTCTGAGGTATTATTACCACCTGTACAAACAGGAGAGGATTTTGTTTTCACTGTGGGAGTATTTATTATAATTAAGGTAGTAGGTACAGTTCAACTCTTAATACCAGCTTTTGGATACTGTCCACCACCACTTCCATGTGAAGATTTTAGTCCAGAAGACATATGTGAAGATTTTCTAGAATATGCACCATTTCCAGAGTTCTTCCCGCCTCAGCTAGACTGCTTTCCTGAGCCATAGGCATGAATAAAAAATGTAGATTAAGCTAAAAACGGATTCTAGAGAATCCGTTATTTAGTTTTTGGTAATTTACTAGATTAAAACTATGTAGTTTTGAACTAAAAATATATTTAATTTTATAAAATATGAATGTTGACAAAAACACTAGGGTATAATATACTTATTAAGGAAAACCAAGGAAATCAGTTGGTAATAAAAAGAGGTGAAAGGATGAAATTATCTACAAGGGGAAGATACGGATTAAAAGCAATGTTTCAATTGGCTTTATATCATGGTGATGGACCTATACCTTTAAAACAAATTGCCGATGAGCAGAATTTATCAGAAAATTATTTAGAACAATTATTTTCTACATTAAAAAAAGAAGGATTATTAAATAGTGTTAGAGGTGCTCAAGGTGGGTATATGTTATCAAGGGAACCAAGAGAGATTACAGTTGGCACTATTCTAAGAGCCTTAGAGGGAAATATGGCACCATCTGATTGCGTCATGGATGATGAATTTGAATGCTCTAGGGAAGATAAATGTGTAACTAAATTAGTTTGGGTAAAAATAAAAGATAGTATTGATGAAGTAATTGATTCCATCACATTACAGGATATGGTGGATGATGAAAACAAATTAAATAGAAAAGAGTAAACTTAGGAGGAAAAATCAATGGGAAAATATATATATATGGATAATGCTGCTACAACTCAAGTTAAAAAAGATGTATTAGAAGAAATGCTGCCATATTTTACGGAAAAGTATGGTAATCCATCATCTATTTATTCTCTAGGTAATATGTCAAAGAGAGCTATTGAAGAAGCAAGGGGAAAAGTAGCTAATAGTATTGGAGCAGATAAAAAGGAAATATTCTTTACTGGTGGAGGTTCCGAGGCTGATAACTGGGTTATAAAAGGTATTGCATATGGAAATAAAAATAAAGGAAATCATATAATAACTACTAAAATTGAGCATCATGCAATATTACACACTTGTGAATATTTACAAAAAAATGGATTTGAAGTAACTTACTTAGATGTTGATGAATATGGTTTAGTTGATTTAGAAGAACTTAAAAAATCCATAACTGATAAGACAATACTTATATCAGTTATGTTTGCAAACAATGAAATAGGTACTATACAGCCAATTAAGGAAATAGGTGAAATAGCAAAGGAAAAAAATATATATTTCCATACAGATGCAGTTCAAGCAATGGGACATATAAAAATAGATGTTAAAGAATTGAATATAGACCTTCTATCAATGTCAGCTCATAAATTTTATGGACCAAAGGGTATAGGAGCTTTATACATTAGACAGGGTGTGAAACTTGATTCCCTTATATCTGGAGGAGCACAAGAGAGAAGCAGAAGAGCAGGAACAGAAAACGTTCCAGCTATAGTTGGTATGGGAAAGGCTATTGAATTGGCTTATGAAAATTTAGATGAACATAATGAAAGATTAATTAAATTAAGAGATAGTTTAATTCAAAAGATAGAATCAAATATTTCTCATGTAAGATTAAATGGTCATCCAACTCGTAGATTACCTGGAAATGTAAATATGTGTTTTAGATTTATTGAAGGAGAATCTTTATTACTTAGTTTAGATATGGAAGGAATTGCTGGTTCAAGCGGTTCAGCCTGTACTTCTGGATCATTAGACCCTTCTCATGTTCTATTAGCTATTGGTCTACCTCATGAAATTGCCCATGGTTCATTAAGATTATCATTGGGAGATTTCAATACTGAGGAAGAAATAGATTATGTTGTAGAAAAGCTTGTTAAAATAGTAGACAGATTAAGAAAAATGTCTCCACTATATGAAAAGATAAAGGAGGAAAACTAATGTACTCAGAAAAAGTAATGGAACATTTTCAAAATCCAAGGAATGTTGGAGAAATATTGGATGCCGATGGCATTGGCGAAGTTGGAAATGCAAAGTGCGGGGATATAATGAAAATGTATCTTAAAATAGAGGACGATATTATTAAAGATGTTAAATTTAAAACATTTGGATGTGGTTCTGCTATTGCATCCTCCAGTATGGCTACAGAATTGATTAAAGGAAAGAGTATTGAAGATGCTATGAAATTAACTAATAAGGCTGTTGCAGAAGCACTTGACGGACTACCACCAGTAAAAATGCACTGTTCAGTATTAGCCGAACAAGCTATTAAAGCTGCTTTATTAGATTATTCAAAAAAGAATAATATTCATATTGAAGGATTGGATGATATAAATTTTGATGATGATCATCATGACCAAGATTTAGAAGAATTATAAAGATATTATAAATATTTTTTCTAGTAAATTCTAATATTAGATAATACTAACAGAATTATTATCTCCTTTTAGTGACAATATATATAATATAAATATAAAAAAGGAGATGATAGATTGTTTAACAATAGAGATAAAAGTAAAGCATTTTGGGGAACTGTTATAGGAACATCATTAGGTATAGTCATTAGTTCAGCAATTACACCAATGAGTAGAAAAAGAGTAATGAAATCTGCAAGAAAAATGGGAGCTAATTTAAAAGATGGAATGAGTTCTTTGTGGAGCTAGGCAGCTTATGCTGCCTTTTCACAAATTTTAAAGGAGTGAAAACCATGAAGCCTCCAAGTTTTTTTATTAAATTTATATGGACACTTCTCACTATATTGCTAATTTTAGTTATTTATTATCTTATTAATATAGGAAATAATTTTGTATCAGATAAGAAAAAGATTAAGATTAATGATAAAAAAATTTTACCTATAATAATAGGATTAGTTTTTTTGTTCTTGATTTTCAATTTATTTAAAAAACATGCAATATTATCGGAAACTTTTTATACCATAATTTTATCTGCAATTTTAGCATATCTTTTTAATCCAGTTATTAATTTTTTAGAATCTAAGAAAATCAGTAGATTAAAGGGAGTATTTTTATTATATTTAGGAATAGTTGCAATGTTTTTGGTTGTAGCATTCTTAGTGATACCAAGATCAAGTACTGAGATAAAAAGGCTTGTAGTATATATGCCAATATATTTAGAAAAAGCTTCGTCAGTAATAGATGAATTATATAATAAATATTATTCTACTTTAGGTGATTTACCTCCAATGTTCCAAGGTGTTCAACAAGTTGTAATGGAGAATATAGTTGGGATAGAGCACATGGTTGTAGATGGACTTAAAAATTTTATTGGGGGAATAATGAATACCTTTTCAAAGCTTGTAAGTTTAATACTAACTCCTATATTAACCTTTTATTTTCTAGTAGACAAAAATTATTTTAAAGAGAAGTTAATGGGATTTATTCCTAGAAAATATAAAAAAGATTGTAAAAGATTGTTTTATGAAATTGATGATTCTTTATCTAAGTTTGTTAGAGGTAAAATAATTATGGCAGCTTATGTAGGTATTGCAACTTCTATAATACTACTTATAATGGGAGTTGATTTTGCAATTGTTATTGGATTTATAACTGGAATTGCTGATATAATACCATATATAGGTCCTTTCTTAGGATTTTTGCCAGCAGTATTTTTTGCATATTTAATAAGTCCATTAAAGGCAATATGGGTTGCTATATTCTTTGTTTCCATACAATGGGTAGAAAATAATATACTTGCACCTAAAGTAATAGGTGAAACAACGGGAATTCATCCGTTGATAATTCTTATTTCAATAATAGTTGGAGGAGGAGTATTTGGAGTATTGGGAATGATTTTAGCTGTTCCTGTAGTAGCTATTTTTCTAATTTTGTTTGATTTTATAAGAGATAAACTTAGGAAACCACCAAGAATACAGAATTAAAGGTCCTAATTATTGACAAATAACGAATATTAAATTATAATCCAAATATATCAGATAGAGAATTTCGTCCCTCTAATAGGGACGTTTTTTGCAATTTATAAAACGGATTAAATTTAGATGGCTTCGAATAAATTGGAGTCTATGGATAATCTTAAATGGAGAGGTGTATATAATGAAAAAGATAGGATTACATGAAATAAGAAGAGAATTTTTAGATTTTTTTAAAGAAAAGGAACATTTAGCTGCACCTAGTTTTTCACTTGTGCCCAAAAATGATAAATCATTATTATTAATCGGAGCAGGGATGGCACCACTTAAAAAATACTTTACAGGAGAGCAAACACCACCTAGTAAAAGAATGGCAACATGTCAAAAATGTATTAGGACAGGTGATATTGATAATGTAGGTAAAACAGATAGACATGGTACCTTCTTTGAAATGTTAGGGAACTTTTCCTTCGGAGATTATTTTAAAAAAGAAGCTATAGCCTGGGCTTGGGAATTTCTTACAGAGAGAATGGAAATAAATAAAGAGGATTTATGGGTAACTATATACTTGGAAGATGAAGAAGCTTTCGAAATATGGAATAAAGAGATCGGATTACCTGCTGAGAGAATAGTTAGATTAGGCAAAGAAGATAATTTCTGGGAGTTAGAAGTTGGCCCATCAGGTCCATGTTCAGAGATCTATGTTGATAGAGGAGAAAAACATGGATGTGGTTCACCAGATTGTAAACCTGGATGTGAATGTGATAGATTTATTGAAGTTTGGAATTTAGTATTTACTCAGTTTGATAAAGATGAGAATGGAGTGTACAATCCATTGCCAAATCCAAATATTGATACTGGTATGGGACTTGAAAGAATTACTTGCGTAATGGAAGGAACAAAGACCATATTTGATACTAAGGTTGTTAGGGAAATAATAAGAAAAGTAGAAGAAATTTCTAAGATCACGTATGGTAGTGATTCTAAAAAGGATGTTTCTATAAGGGTAATTACTGATCATAGTAGAGCTATGACATTTTTAGTTTCAGATGGAGTACTACCTAGTAATGAAGGAAGGGGTTATGTACTAAGGAGATTAATCCGTAGGGCAGCAAGACATGGCAAACTTCTAGGAATAGAAGAAGGATTTTTAAGTCAAATTGTAGACGTTGTAATTAACTCATGGAAAATAGAATATTCTGAATTGAAGACGAGAGAAGAGCATATCAAAAAAATAATCAAAGCTGAAGAAGATAAATTCCAAGAAACTATTCATCAAGGATTATCTATTTTAGAAGATTATATAGATGAAATCAAAGTAAATAATGAAACTGTCTTAAGTGGTGAAAAAGCATTTAAACTATATGATACTTATGGATTTCCTCTAGACTTAACTAAGGAGATCTTGGAAGAGAAGAATTTAAAGGTAGACGAAGAAGAATTTAATAGTAATATGGAAGAACAGAGAAATAGAGCTAGAAAAGCTAGAGAAGAGGGAGACAGCGGATGGTCTGCTGGTAGTGACCAAGATATTTTTGAAGGTTTAAAAACTACTTTTAGAGGGTATGAAAAGACTAATATTGTAGCTGAAATAATAGGACTATTTAGCAATAATGAGAAAGTAAATGAGTTGAATAAAGAAGATGAAGGAATTATTATATTAAATGAATCTCCTTTTTATGGAGAATCTGGTGGTCAAGTAGGAGATACAGGAATTATAGAAAGTACTGATTTTAAAGCTATGGTTTTAGATACCAAACATTCTAAAGGTGATCATTTAATTCATATAGTAAAAATCCTAGAAGGAAAAGCTAAAGTTGGTGATAAGGTAGTGGCTTCTGTAGATGATAGCAGAAGAGATTCTCTTAGAAGAAACCACTCTGCAACTCATCTTCTTCATAGGGCGTTAAAGGATATATTAGGGGAACATGTTAATCAAGCTGGGTCTGTAGTTATGCCAAATAGACTTAGATTTGATTTCACTCATTTTGAGGCTGTAACAGAAGAGGAATTAAAGGAGATAGAAAGAATAGTAAATTCTAAGATACTTGAAGCTTTAGAGATTGTAACTATAGAAACTTCACTTAAAAACGCAAAAGAAATGGGAGTAGTAGGACTATTTGAAGATAAATATAAAGATGAGGTTAGAGTACTAAAGATGGGTGATTATTCTAAGGAATTATGTGGAGGTACTCATGTTTCTAATACTTCAAATATTGGTTTATTTAAAATAGTTTCTGAATCAAGTATTGCATCTGGAGTTAGGAGAATAGAGGCAATAACAGGAGATGGAGTCTATGAATATATAAATAATATGGAAGAAGAGATAGATCAATTAGCTAGCATATTAAAGGCAAATAAAACTAACCTACTAGAAAAGGTTAAAACTCTGACAGAGGATATAAAGACAAAGGAAAAAGAAATTGAAAGCTTAAAGGCAAAGATGGCGCTATCTATTGCAGATGAAATATTATCTTCTAAAGTAAGTGTAGAGGGGATATCTTTAATTACTTATAAAGTAGATAATTTGGATATGAATAGTTTGAGAAATTTAGGCGATGAAATAAGAAACAGACTAGGTTCTGGTGTTGTAGTGCTTGCAAGTGTAAAAGATAGTAAACTTTCATTTATAGGTATGGTAACCAAAGATATTGTAGAAAAAGGAATTCATGCTGGAAATATAATAAAAGAAGTTGCTATGAGAACTGGCGGTGGTGGCGGCGGAAGACCAGATATGGCACAAGCGGGAGGCAAAGATATTACTAAAGCTGAGGAAGCTCTCTCAATTGTTGCAGATTTAATTAAAACACAAATAAAATAATATAGGACTTATATGGTATAATAGTAGTATATTAGGAGGTGTTTCTGTGAATAATAAATTTAATGAAACTATGAAATTCGAACCACCAATTGAGAAAGTCGAGTCTGTAGAAGAGATAATATTGTCAGTATTCTATTCTTTGAAGGAGAGAGGGTATGATCCGATTAATCAAATAATAGGATATATACTATCTGGTGATCCAACATATATTACTAGCCATAATAACGCAAGATCAACTATATGTCGTATAGAAAGGGATGAACTATTAGAAGAATTATTGAAATCTTATTTGGATAGTAGACAGTAAGATAAGGGAGAATTAATTTGAAAGCAAAAAAGTTTTTATTGCTCTGTTTATTATTTATATTATTAACACCAGATATATCTTATGGGGCTAATGATGCTCCAAAGGTATATCTTATAGTTATAAACAAACTAACTCTAAAAGACATAGAATCTATGAACAATTTAAATAGAATAATTGAAGAAGGAAGTATTGGATTGATGAATACTAGAGGTGTATCAGGATATACTGGTGCTGAAAGTTTTCTTACAATAAATACTTCAAGAAAAGCAAATTCTAACTATACTAGTATAGATTTTAGAACTAATAAATCTAATGGTTTCATAGTGAATAATTCTTTTAGGAGTTTAATTAATTTAAATAAAGATAATAAATTTTCTCCTCATATAGGTGTTATGGGAGATAATCTCCATAGAACAGGGTTAAAGACTGGGATTTATGGAAATAGTGATTTGATTGATAAACCTCTTAAGACTTCTGCATTGATTCCCATGGATTCAATGGGGTTGATTGATTATGGTAATATAGATAATATAACAATAGAGGAAGATAACTATCCTTTTTCCATAAAAACTGATTATGAAAAGCTTTCAAATGAAATTAGAAATAGTTCAGCGGATTTTATTGTAGGAGACACAGGTGATTTAGAAAGATTATATAGATATAGTAAGTTTTTATCTGATAATGAGTTTTTATATCTTCGAGAAAAAATCTTGATAGATATAGATAAGTTTATTGGTAATTTAAGATCTACGTTGGAATGGAATAATTCATTATTGATTATTACGAGTCCAAATGATGGGGACAAAAAAGTAGATGATAATAAACTATCTCCAATAATACTTTGGGGAGAGGGAATTAAGAAGGGAACTTTAGTTTCTAAAACTACTAATAGGGAAGGCTTAGTCACAAATATAGATATAGGACCTACTATTATGAGCTTTTTAGGAGCATCTACTAGTAATATGTCAGGAGCTAATATTAGTTCAATATCAAGGAATATAAGTTTAGAGGATATAATAAAGTACAGTCAGCAAATAAATACCATATCTAAAGTAAGATATAATACTTTATACTTATATGGAATTTTTTCTATAATTATATTAATTCTATCAATAATTTTCCTTGGTGCAAAGATAAGGTTATCAGAAAATACAAAGGATATTGTAAAGACATTATTTACTATGATATTGATTATTCCAAGTATTTTTATTATAGCTTCAATATTTAAGCCAAGAGAAATTTATAGTTTTATTTCAATCTTACTTATTTTAAGTATTTTATCTTTATTTGTAATATGGAAGACTAAAGAAAATAACAATCAAATTATATATATTGTGGGTATTTCAGTTTTTATAATAATGATAGATTTGCTTTTAAAAGGGAAGATTAGCAAATTTTCGGTTTTATCCCATGATCCCGTAATAGGTGCAAGATATTATGGAATGGGAAATGAAATGGTAGGACTGTTTTTAGGACTTCTATCTGTTTTATCAGTAGAAATATTGAGAAAAAATAATAAGAGTATATTGCCGTTAATTTTATTGAGTATGTCAGCTATATTAATTGGACATCCTCGCTACGGAGTTAATATTGGAGGAACTATGGCATTTATAGTTGCTATAGTTTTTTATGTTGCGGAGACCTTTAACAGAAGTTTGAGTATAAAGATAATATTTCTTATTGGAGTAATAATTATACTTTTTGTATCAATGATGGGCTATATAGATATAAGATTTAATGATAATATTACTCATTTAGGTAATACAACTTTGCTTATTAAAAGTAATGGTTTAAAACATTTAAATCAAATAGCATTTAGAAAGTTATTTATGAATATAAAATTAGTGGACAATTCTTTTTGGATATATTTATTATTATTACATATGATTTTACATGTTTTGATATTTTATTTTAAGGGAATAAACAGTAAGATTTCAATTGCTAATATAGCAGGATTATCAGGAGCTATAGGGGGTTTTTTGTTTAATGATTCTGGATTGATTCTTGCAGCCATATGTATGAACTTAATAACATCAAGACTATATCTAGAATACATAGAATAGGGTGAAATAATTGGACAGAATTAAATTAGGAAATACAGGTATTGAAGTATCAAGGCTTTGCTTTGGTTCTTTAACAATGACTCCTTTTCAAGCAGGACTAACTGTTAAGGAAGGAGGATACCTTATAGAATATGCCTATGATAAAGGAATAAATTTTATTGATACGGCAGAGATCTATGAGAACTATAAATATATAAAAGAAGCATTAAAGGGTATAAGGAGAGAAGACTATCATATATCAACAAAGACATATGCATATACCAAAGAGATGGCAAAGGACAGTTTAGAGTTAGCACTTAAGGAATTAAATACGGATTATATAGATATATTTTTATTGCATGAGCAAGAAAGTATTCATACAGTAAGAGGTCATTTTGAAGCAATAGAATACTTTTTAAAGGCAAAAGAGGAAGGTAAGATTAGAAGTATTGGAATATCTACACACAGAATTGCAGGAACACTGGCGGTAAGGGAAGTAAAGGAATTAGAAATAATCCACCCAATAGTAAATAAATATGGCATTGGCATACAGGATGGAGATATAGAAGAGATGCTCAAGATAATTGAAGAAATTTATCAAATGGGAAAAGGTGTTTATGCTATGAAACCTTTAGGCGGCGGACATCTAATAAAAGAAGCAGAATCAGCATTTAATTTTGTAAAGGATATTCCTTTTATTCATTCAATTGCCATAGGGATGCAATCGAAGGATGAAGTTGATGCTAATATAAGTTTACTTGAGAATGGATTTATACCTGAGAATTTGAAGAATAAATTGAGGACTAAAAAAAGAAAACTAATAGTTGCAGATTATTGCATAGGTTGTGGCAATTGTGTTAGAAGATGTAAGCAGCATGGAATCCAATTAGTAAATGGAGTAGCTACACCAAATGAAAAATGCATTTTATGTGGATACTGTGCTAAGGTTTGTCCTGAATTTTGTATAAAAGTAATTTAGTATAGGAGCGAATAATGGAGAGAATAATGGGATTAGATGTAGGAGATAAAACAATAGGAGTTGCCATATCTGATTTACTGCAGATGACAGCTCAAGGGATAACTACTATAAGAAGAGAATCTAAAGAAAAAGATTATAAGGCTTTGGAAATGATTATAAATGAATATAATATCAAAGAAGTTGTAGTAGGATTACCTAAAAATATGAATGGAACTTTAGGTCCTCAAGGTGAAAAGACTATTAAGTTTGCAGAGAAGCTTAAAAATAAATATAATGTTAAAATTATTTATGAAGATGAAAGACTAACTACCATAGCTGCAGAAAAAATGCTTATATCAGGAGATGTTAGAAGAGATAAAAGAAAAACTGTAATAGATAAGGTTGCTGCTACATTTATATTGCAAATTTATTTGGATAGGAAAGGGAGGTAATATGATGAATGAAAGAATAACTTTACTTGATGAATTAGGGAAAGAACAGGAATTTGTAATCTTAGCTACTTTTGGATTAGATGATGAAGATTATGCAGCTTTAATACCAGCAAATGAAATAGAAGGACCTACTTACATTTTAAGGATGGAGAGAGATGATATGGGGGATCTGCTTTTAGTTGGTATTGATGATGAGGATGAATTGCAAGATGCAATAGAAGTTTATGAAGAAATGCAAAAAGAAAATCTTCAATAGTTGACAAAGAGAAGAAATAGTAGTATGGTTAATTTAGTATTATAATCGGGTGAAAAAATGGATATTAATATAATAAAAGGGAAACTTCAAAAAGAAGGATATAAACTTACAACTCAAAGAAGAGCTATATTAAAAACTATAGTAGATAATCAAGATGAACACTTAAGCTGTGATGAGATATATAATATTGTAAGGAAGGAATACCCAGATTTAGGTATTGCCACCGTATATAGAACTTTACAATTATTTGAAAAGCTCAACATAGTCTACAAATTAAACTTCGATGATGGATGTAGTAGGTATGAACTAAGTACGGATTCGGAAAATCATCACCATCATCATTTGATTTGTTTAAATTGTGGAAAGGTTACAGAAGTGAAGCTTGATTTATTAGAGGCCTTAGAAGAAGAAATTGAAAACGAAGGACAGTTTACTATAGTTGATCATAATGTGAAATTCTATGGATATTGTAGTGAGTGTAAAAAATAAATCCCTATGGGGATTTATTTTTTGGGCGAATATTTATTTTTAGAAGATTATAAACTTGAAAAATGGAAAAAATAAAATAAGAAGAGGAGTGATTCAGTGCGAAAACCAAATAAAATTAAAATTATTCCCCTGGGAGGATTAGGAGAAGTAGGAAAGAATATTACAGTTTTTGAATATAAAGATAATATTGTATTGATAGACTGTGGAATGACTTTTCCTGAGGACGAAATGCTGGGGATTGATGTAGTTATTCCAGATGTAACCTATTTATTAAAGAATAAGGATAAAATAAGAGGTATAGTATTAACACATGGACATGAAGACCATATCGGTGCGCTTCCTTATGTTCTAGCAAAGCTAAGATTACCTATTTATGGAACTAAGTTAACATTAGGGTTAGTTGAAAATAAGTTAAAAGAGCATAAACTAGAGAATGTAAGCTTAAATATTGTAAAGCATGGTGAAACTATAAAATTAGGAGCTTTTGATATTGAGTTTATTAAGACTGGTCATAGTATACCAGATAGTGCGGCGCTAGCTATTCACAGTCCAGTAGGTACAATAGTTCATACTGGGGATTTTAAGATTGATTACACACCAATAGATGGAGATGTAATAGATTTAAATCGTTTTGCAGAATTGGGGAATAAAGGAGTATTGGCCCTTCTTGCTGATAGTACTAATGCTGAAAGACCAGGATATACTATGAGTGAGAGAACTGTGGGAAATACTTTTAGAGATATTTTTTCTAAGCATGAACATAGAATAATAGTTGCAACTTTTGCTTCTAATGTTCACAGAATTCAACAGATAATAAATGCTTCAGAGGAAAATAACAGAAAAGTAGTCCTATCAGGCAGGTCTATGACTAATACCATTGGCGTAGCTCTTGAATTAGGATATTTGCATATTCAAGATGGTACCTTAATAGATATTAACGAAATGAATAAATATCCTAGTAATGAAATAACTCTTATTACTACAGGGAGTCAAGGGGAGCCAATGTCTGCGTTATCTAGAATTGCAGCAGGAGAGCATAAGAAGATAGAAATTCAACCAGAGGATTTGGTTATAATATCTGCTACACCTATTCCAGGTAATGAGAAGACTGTTTCAAAGGTAATAAATAACCTAGTAGAAAGTGGAACAAAAGTTATATTTGAAGCCTTGGCGGATGTACACGTTTCAGGTCATGCTTGTCAGGAAGAGTTAAAGCTAATACACACTTTGGTTAAACCAAAATATTTTATACCAGTACATGGTGAGTATAGGCATTTAAAGAAACATGCTGAAATAGCAGAATCTTTAGGTTTGCCTAGGGAAAATATATTTATTATGGAGAATGGGAGAGTTATAGAATTTACTAAGGACTCTGCTGAAGTAAATGGATATGTACCGGCGGGAAATATCTTAGTTGATGGATTGGGAGTTGGAGATGTCGGAAACATTGTTCTTAGGGATAGGAAACATTTATCTGAAGATGGTTTAATTGTAATAGTAGTTACCATAAGCAAGAAAGAAGGAGTAGTATTGGCTGGACCGGATATTATATCTAGAGGATTTGTATATGTTAGAGAATCTGAAGATCTTATGGAAGAAGCTAGATGTGTAGTAAGAGCAGTATTAGATGATTGTGAACAGAAAAAAATAACTGATTGGGCAACATTAAAATCTAGTATTAGAGATACCCTAAGAAATCATCTATATGGTAAGATAAAGAGAAATCCAATGATATTACCAATAATAATGGAAGTTTAATAAAAAACCCTAGTATAGATTTATACTAGGGTTTTTGGTATAATAATAAAAGAAAATTATATAAAGGGGGAATGAGTGATGGGATTGAGATTAATGTTATATTTGGGAATATTAACATTAGGTGGATTAATTGGATATTATGATAAGGTTAGTGAAAAATTGCAATCTAATTTAAATAAAATTCAGAATCTGTGTTTGCTTTTTTTATTATTCATGATGGGAATTACAATCGGTATAAATAATGAAGTAATATCTAATTTATTTTCAATAGGATTTAAGGCGGTTATAATAGCCGTTTTCACCGTTGTATTTAGTATTATCTTCGTACGTCTAGTTAGAAAATTCATAGTGCTGGAGGGAGAACGGAATGAGTCTTAAAATATTTATAGCGGTTTTATTAGGTGCTGGTGCTGGATATTTTTTTCTACCATCTACGATTTCCTCAAATATGGGTATTATTATAGATATCGGACTTATGTTATTATTATTTTTTGTGGGTATAGATATTGGAAAACAAAAAGATGTGTTTGGGAAAATGAAAAAGATGGGACTAAGGATATTATTAGTACCAATAGCAATAATATTAGGAAGTGTAGTAGGAAGCATATTGGCAGGCTTTTTACTCAACATGCCAGTGAAGGAGGCTGGGGCTGTAGGTGCAGGACTAGGATGGTATACGTTAAGTTCTACAATACTTTTAGCTGAAGGATATATAGAACTTAGTGCATTAGCTTTTTTATCTAATGTATTTAGAGAGATAATAGCTTTAGTATCTATACCTATTATTGCTAAATATATTGGAAAGCTTGAGTCTGTATCTACGGCTGGAGCAACAGCTATGGATACTTCCCTTCCAGTAATATCTGCATCTACAGATCCACAGGCTACAATAATTGCATTTGTTACTGGAGTAATTTGTACAACTTCAGTGCCTATTATACTGCCAATTATTTTAAAATTGTAGCAAATTTTATATGTAATTAAAAATAGTGGAGGTAAAAATGAATACAAAGTATTTAACAAAGGCTAGCTTAATAGCAGCCATATATATAGTTTTAGTTTTAATACAAACATTACCGGCGCCATTTATAAATCTTACATTTGGACCAATACAACTTAGGGTTGCGGAAGGATTAGCGCTTCTTCCAATAGTAGAATCTGCTGCAGTTCCTGGTATTTTTGTTGGTTGTTTATTATCTAATTTATTATTAGCATATTTTTCAGGATTTGGACTAGTAGATATATTATGTGGATCCTTAGTAACTCTTGTTGCAGCATATATAACATCTAAAATGAAAAGTAGAATAGCAGGTATGATTCCCCCAGTAGTGCTAAATGGATTAATTGTATCCATTTGGGTATCCTATTTTACAAAGGTTCCATATTTTGTTACTGTACTTGGAATAGGCGGAGGAGAGTTATTATCAGTTGCGATTTTTGGGAGTATAATTTTGTCAGTTTATGATAAAGCGACAAATTTAAAAGAGTACTAATATTAACTAAAAACAAAGATACTAGAAACTTTATGATATATGAATTGTGAATTTAAAATATTATTTATTATTTCAATTATGTAAAATTGTGTTTGATTGTCAATTAATAATTTAAAATTGCCAATTGAATAAGGGGAGTTGTTAAAGAAATGGAAAAAACTAAAATGAAAAATAGAAAAAGAAAAACTAAATCAAAATCGAAAAGATTTCCTACATTTATACTACTATGTATAATAGTGGTTGGAGGATTTTTTGCCCAAAAATATTATAAAGAAAGTCTTGGTGCAATGGAAGTTGACAACCCTTCTGATGTCAAAGTCATTATTCCTTCATCAAGTTCAACTACAAAAATAGCAAATATATTATATGAAAATGGGTTGATTAATAATCAGCTTATATTTAAATATCAGGTAAAGAGTAAAGGGGCAGGCGGAAAATTAAAAGCAGGAGAATATACTTTATCTACAGGAATGACTCTTGATACTATAATAGATAGTATTACAAAGGGAGGAAGAAGTCAAAATACTGTAAGATTTACTATACCAGAAGGTTATGAACTTAGACAAATGGCAGAAAAGCTATCAGAAGAAGGTATAGTAGATAAAGATAGATTTCTTCAATTAGTTAGTGATAAAAAGAATTTTGAAGATAAATATACATTCCTAAAGGAACTAAATGATAAACAAAGTCTTGAGGGATTTTTATTTCCGTCAACCTATGAAATATTTATAGGTGCAACAGAAGAAGAAATTATAGGTAAGATGTTAAATGAATTTGAGAAAGTATATAAAAAAGATGTAGAACCAAAACTTAAAGAATTTGATCTAACATTAAATGAAGTGATAACCCTGGCATCTATAGTGGAAAGAGAGGGAAAGGTAGATGATGAAAGACCACTTATGTCTGGTGTCTTTCATAATAGATTAAAAAAAGGAATGATGTTACAATCTTGTGCTACAGTACAATATATTCTAGGAGAGAGAAAAGAAGTATTGACTAATGCAGATACTAAGATAGAATCACCATACAATACTTATATAAATACAGGACTCCCCCCAGCGCCAATAGCTTCTCCAGGAGAGGCTTCATTAATAGCAGCAGTAAATCCAGATGATACAGATTATTTGTTCTTTGTACTAACTGGAGATGGTACCCATACATTTACTAAAACTTATCAAGAACATTTAAATGCAAAACCAAAGAAATAAAAGGGATGATAAAATTTGAACCAAATAAATGAAGAGTATATTGAGGATTATATAAGAAGTTTATTACCTGATAATAGTAATAATTTAAAGTATATGGAAAAATATGCAGAGGAAAATCATGTACCTATTGTACAGCCTGAAGTGGCACAATTTTTAAAGGTTTTATTAAAATTGAAAAAACCAACTAATATTTTAGAAATTGGTACGGCCATAGGCTATTCTGCTTTATTAATAGCGGAATATACAGGAAGTCATTGTAATATAACTACCATAGAACGTCGTGGTGATATGATAGACTTAGCCAAAGGAAATATTTCTAAAACAAAATATGAAAATAGAATAAAGATTTTAGAGGGTGAGGCTGAGGAAGTCTTACTTACTCTAAATGAAAAATATGATTTTATATTTTTAGATGCTGCAAAAGGACAATATATGGATTTTTTTAATAAATCTATTAAGGTATTGGAACCAGGTGGAATTATAGTGTCAGATAATGTACTTTATAAAGGTATGGTGGCTACAGATGCTTTAGTCATTAGAAGAAAGAAGACTATAGTAAAAAGACTAAGACAGTTTTTACAATATATAAATGAAATATCAGGCTATACATCTAGTATTATACCAATAGGAGATGGAGTAGCCATAACATATAGAGAGGAGTAATATCTTGGATAAAATAGAACTATTAGCACCAGCTGGAGATTTGGAAAAATTGAAAATGGCCATAAGATATGGGGCAGATGCTGTTTACTTAGGTGGAGATAGCTTTGGACTTAGGAAGGCATCAAAGAATTTTTCTATGGAAGAAATAGAAGAGGGTATAAAATTTGCTCATGAAAGAGGAAAGAAAGTATATATTACTTTAAATATAGTACCTCATGATGATGATATGATAGGATTAGAAGAATATGTAACTAAGCTTTATGGAATGAATACAGATGCAGTTATAGTATCAGATCCAGGAATATTTTCAGTAATTAGAAAGACAGTTCCAGATTTACCAATACATTTAAGTACCCAAGCATCTGCAACAAATTATGAGACAATGATGTTTTGGTATAATTTAGGCATAAGACGAATAGTACTAGCTAGGGAACTATCTTTCAAGGAGATAGAGAATATGACTCAAAAACTTCCAAAGGATTTAGAGATAGAAGCTTTTGTCCATGGAGCAATGTGTATGTCTTATTCTGGCAGGTGTTTAATTAGCAATTATATGACTGGTAGGGATGCTAATAGAGGAGATTGCGCCCATGCTTGCAGATATAAGTATAATCTTGTGGAAGAAAAAAGACCTGGTGAATATTTCCCAGTATTTGAGGATGAAGAAGGAACTTTTATAATGAATTCAAAAGACCTTTGTATGATTGAATACATTCCAGAATTAGTTAAATCAGGAATAATAAGCTTTAAAATAGAAGGTAGAGTTAAGAGCTCATATTATGTGGCAACAGTTATTAGGGCTTATAGAATGGCTATAGATGAATACTATAGGGACCCAGATAATTATAAATTTGATGAAAGATGTCTTAGAGAAATTAGAAAGGCAAGTCATAGAGATTTTACAACTGGTTTTTATTTAGGAAAACCTACTAATGAAGCTCAAGTATATACTACATCTTCTTATGTTAGGGGATATGATTTTGTTGGACTTATATTAGATTATGATGAAGAAACTAAAATTGCAACAGTTGAACAAAGAAATAGAATTTTTGTAGGAGAAAAAGTAGAGATATTTGGACCTAATAAAGAATTTATTACTCAAGTTATTGAAAAAATGTGGGATGAAAAAGGAAATGAAATAGAAGTTGCACCACATCCTCAACAAATAATTAAGATTCTTATGGATAAACCAGTAAGCAGTATGGATATGATC
Source organism: Tissierella praeacuta (assembly GCF_040396155.1). Taxonomy (GTDB): domain Bacteria; phylum Bacillota; class Clostridia; order Tissierellales; family Tissierellaceae; genus Tissierella; species Tissierella praeacuta_A. The sequence goes on along the minus strand of NZ_JBEBOY010000036.1, from coordinate 2,729 downwards.
AGAAAGGAAAGGGAGGATTAATCATGAAAAGACCATTGCTTATTGGAATAACAGGAGGGACAGGCTCAGGTAAGTCCACTGTATCTAAAGAAATCTTTAAATCAATCCATGAAAAGAAGATTACGATTATAGAACAAGATTCTTACTATAAAGATCAGAGCAATTTGACTTTTGAAGAAAGAATAAAGACAAATTATGATCATCCTCTTGCTTTTGATAATGAATTACTGGTAAAACATCTAAAAGATTTAATGGATAATAAATCCATAGAGAAACCTATATATGATTTTGAAAATCATACAAGAAAAAAAGAGACTATAACTGTAGAAGCTAAAGATATAATAATACTAGAAGGAATTTTAATATTATTTGAAGAAGAAATAAGAAATTTATTAGATATTAAAATATTTGTAGATACAGATTCTGATGTTAGGGTTATTAGGAGAATACTAAGAGATATAAAAGATAGAGGACGGACTTTAGATTCTGTTATATTGCAATATATGGAAACTGTAAGACCAGCACATTTACAATTTATTGAGCCAACTAAAAGATATGCAGATATTATAATCCCTGAAGGAGGATATAATAAAGTTGCCATAGATATAATGGTTGCAAAGATAAATTCTATATTAAATAATTAAGTTTAATCTCCCTAAAAGTGGAAACACTTATTTAGGGAGGTTTTTTTATGTCTAGATATAGAAAAAATACTATTGATTCAAGAATAAAATTTTATTATTTTGCCTGTATTTTACTTTTTTCAGGTCTATTAACGAGATTATATTATCTTCAGGTATATGATAAGCGAAATCTTAAATTACAATGTTTAAAACAGAGGAGTACAGAGATTAGTCTAAAATCAAAAAGAGGAACAATATTTGATAGAAATTTAATTCCTTTAACTAATAAAGAAAATACAAAGACTCTAATAGCTCCAAGAGAAACAATCGTTAAAGATGAAGAAATATTGAGGAGAATAACACAGAATACTGATTTATCTCCTATGGAGATAAATCAAATTTTAAATACAAAATCCAAATTAATACAGATTCCTTTAAGAGAAGAAATATCTCTTGAAAAGACTAATAATGCTTTTTTAGTTGATATTACAAATAGATATTCTAAAGCAAATTTACTATCTCATGTTATTGGATATATTAATAAAGCTGAAAATCGAGGAGAATCTGGAATTGAAAAAGTATATGATGAATTTCTAAATAAATCTGATAAATCTTCTATATTTATTGAATATGATAAAAATAGATCTTTAGTATTGGGAGGTTCATATTATGTTGATAATTCCATAACACCAGATGAACCTGCTGGAGTAAAGTTAACTACTGATTATAATATTCAAAGAACAGTGGAAGAAATATTAGATGAAGATAAAACTAAGGGAGCAGTAATAGTATCGGATATAGATACAGCTGAAATATTAGCTTTAGCTAGCAGACCAAATTTTAATCAGGAGCATATGGAAGAATATTTTAATAGAGAAGATATGGCTTTATATAATAAAGCTATTCAGGTTTCTTATCCTCCTGGGTCAATTTTTAAAATAGTGGTATTATTGACTGCTTTAGAAGAAGATCCGAGTATTATAGATAGGAAATTCTATTGTAAAGGTTATGAAAGAATAAATAATGTAAATATAAATTGTAATAGTACTCATGGAAATATTTCATTAAAAAATGGATTTGCGAAATCATGTAATTCTGTTTTTATACAGATTGGAAAAGAAATGGGAGCAAAAAAAGTTATTGAGATGGCTAAGAGATTAGGATTTGGTCAAAAAATCAATATTGGACTTATTGAAGAAGTAGAGGGGAATTTGCCAGAAGGGGAAGAACTATTAGGTCCAGCTATAGGAAATATTTCAATAGGCCAGGGAAAAATAGAAGCCACTCCATTACAGATTAGTAATATGTTATTAATTATTGCAAATGATGGTATTCAAAAAGACATGACCATAGTTCAGGGAATAACTACAAAGGATGGTAAAATAATAAAGCCATATAATAAATTAGAAGATAGAAGAGTAATATCTGAGAGATCTTCTAGTATTGCAAAGGAATTATTGGAAGAAGTAGTACGCTCTGGAACTGCTAGGAAATTAAGATTAGATGATATAGGTTCAGCAGCAGGTAAAACAGGTTCGGCAGAGGGGTTATTAAAGAGTAGACCTACAATATATGGTTGGTTTTCAGGATATTATCCTAGGGATAATCCAAGATATGTAATTACGGTATTAGCTGAAGAGGCCAACTCAGGTTCTGCATCTGCCGCACCTATATTTGAAAGAATTTGTAGGAAGCTTCAATAGGACTTGCAAGGATTAACGTATTATCACATATAATTATATATGGATAGGGAGGTGGGATAGATGAAAAATATAATTCTGCTAATCTTTAGTGTAATATTGAGGCCTTTCATAATACTTTGCGGATATATGATAAATTCAAATTCATTTCCAAAGCCTCTTTCAAGAGAAGAGGAGGAAGAGTATTTAAAACTTTATTCGCAAGGAGATGAAAATGCAAGGAATGTATTAATAGAAAGGAATCTAAGATTAGTGGCACACATAGTGAAAAAATATAGTAACACAGGGAAAGATACAGAGGATTTAATTTCTATCGGTACAATAGGTTTAATAAAAGCAATCTCCACATATAATCCAAATAAAGGGACGAGATTAGCTACATATGCTGCAAGATGTATAGAAAATG
>NZ_JBEBOY010000035.1:0-33721 GCF_040396155.1 Tissierella praeacuta | reverse complement strand
CATCTGCAATTTCTCTAAACTTTGCAAAATCAATTTGTCTAGGATATGCACTGGCGCCAGCTACTATCATCTTTGGTTTTTCTCTCAAAGCAATTTCTCTAACTTCATCATAATCTATTGTCTCTGTTTCTTTATTTACTCCATAAGCTATAAAATTGAAGTAGGTACCTGAGATATTAACTGGACTACCATGAGTTAAGTGACCACCTTGTGATAAATTCATACCTAATACCTTATCACCAGGTTTTAATACTGCAAAATAAACTCCTAAATTAGCATTAGAACCTGAATGTGGTTGTACATTGGCATGATCAGCTCCGAATATTTTTTTCATTCTATCGCGAGCTAAATCCTCAACCTTATCTACTATTTCGCATCCTCCGTAATATCTTTTAGCTGGATATCCCTCTGCATATTTATTTGTTAAATAGCTGCCAGCTGCTTCCATTACTTGTGGAGTTACAAAGTTTTCTGAGGCTATAAGCTCAATATGTTTTTGTTGCCTGTTTAATTCCATTTCAACAATGTCCATCACTTCAGGGTCATACTTAGTTAAATTTGAAAAATCCATTTTATTTTACTCTCCTCTCATTATTTCATATCTTTTTTAAAATCAATCCTATACTTAATCTTAATTCCCCTCAATAAATATGGCCTCTAATATTCCATTAATATTATACATGTCCTGGAAAAAGTTCTCCAAATTTATGGAAATTGGTAGTCTTACTTTGATACAAGATGTTAGTATAGCATTGTTTCTACCATTATCATTTATATTTACAATTGAAATATCAATAATATCAATATTATATCTACCTAATAAAACTCCAATTTCCCCAATAAGCCCCGTTCTATCAATGGCTGCAACTTCTAAATTTTTATATTTCGTTTTGAATATCCTTTTCTCAAAAACACTCAAGCTTGCTAAGGTTAGAAGCACTACAGTTGCCGTTAATAATCCTCCCAAATAATAACCATTCCCAATAGCTAAACCTATTCCCGCACATACCCATAAACTAGCAGCAGTAGTAAGTCCTTTTATATGGCTTCCTGTTCTTATTATAGTTCCTGCACCTAAAAACCCTATTCCACTTACTACCTGTGCTGCTAATCTGGATGGATCTCCAATTCGCAATCCAGTTTTAAAATCATAAAACCCATACATAGAAATAAGCATTATCAAAGCAGAACCAACACTCACTAAAACATGAGTCCTCAACCCAGCTGGTCTATTATTGGCTTCTCTTTCCATTCCAATTAAACCACCAATTATGGTAGATAATACAATCCTTAATATTACTTCTCTATTACTAATCATAAGTCCCGACCCCTTTAATTGGTCTAACATCTATTTAATAAATTCTTAGTATCTTATTATTCCTAAGAGTTTAAATCTAAAATTAAAACTTCACCTTTTTTATTTATATTTAGTATCTTTGGTTCTACATTACCATAAGCAGTTTCATTGTTTATATTCTCCTCATTATTTAAAATAGCCCCGCTTGAAAAAATTGTAATTAATCTATCATCGAAAAATTTATGATATCCTTTTGGTTCTGCCTGATGTCCACGAACAAAAATATCAAATCCTATTAAATCTCTAAACTCTTTGAAATGCTCTTCAGTAAATCTAAACCTTGCATTATCTTCTTTAAGATTTTCATTACTAACAGAAGGATCACTCCACATCATATTTTTTATTATTGAGCCATTTAAATAGTCTAGTATATTTTCATTAGTAAGGTCTGAAATACTATTTATATAACTAAAGAATTTTCCCTCTCCTTTTCTAGGTCTTGGTATCCCCCCATGAACTGCCATCAGAGCTATATTCTCATTACATATAAATGAAACATTACTTAAACTATCAAATAAACCTAAATATTTATCAATAATATCAATATTAAAAGTTTTATTTGAATTTGCTAGATTATACAAATATAGAAGAAACCAATCTTTTTCCAAATCTTTCTCTGGTTTTCTAACCCACATTTTTACTTGTCCATCTACAAAAGAGCCTCCATCATGATTACCTCTTTGAAGAAATATGTTTTCTGTAAATATATATTTTAAAGTTAAAAGACATTGTAAAGTTTTAAGATGCTCTTTTCCTCTATCAACATAATCTCCTAAGAAAATTAACCTAACCTTTTCTTTTCTCAAAACCTTATTAAAAAAATCAGTTTTTTCTAAAATTCTTCTAAGGCTAATAGTATCCGAATGTATATCACCTATTAAATAATACTCATAATCCATATCATTAAATGAATACATGTTACAGCCTCTTTTACCATCTTCAAGTTTTGCACTAGCTATTTTGATATTAATGTTTTGTTTGAAAACTTCTTCATTAATATTGCTATTTTCTCTATCATGAATATTACAAACCTCATTGATTAAAAATTCATGTACTTTGTACATATTTGTTAAATCTTGTTCATTTACATTATCTATTTCTTCCCATACTAGACTAATAGTCTTGAAATAATCATTTATAGCTTCATCTACATTAACATATCTATTATTTAAAAATTTAGATTTAGTTTCATTAATGAAGTCTATTACTTTCAAATAATCTCTCAATGTGTTTTCACCTTACCTTTTTAATGTAAATCCAAAAAGAAATTTCCTTTAGTAAGTTAAAAAAGTTCTCTTTTTGGGTTTTGTTATAAGCTTAAAATATATCTTAATCTAATTCTAAATTAATTCTCTATATATACATGATAAAATATTACTCCACCCGTAGGTGTAACTCTAATATCTTTAGCTCTGCTACTCAATAGCATAGAAGAAGTACCATAACTTATTGGACAAACTATATGTTCATCAATTATAAATTGCTCTGCCTGATGAAGCAATTCATCTCTCTTGACTAAATCTATTTCTGCTCTTATTTTATTTATTAATGCATCATACTCAAGATTGCTATAATGAGGATTATTATTATAATCTCCAGTTGCATAAATACTTAAGAATGAAAATGGGAAACGACTTCCATTCCAAGTTGATCTCGCCAGTTGAAATTCTCCACTATGTCTTCTCTCTGATTCTACCTTATATTCAACATTCGTAAGTTCAACTTCAATATTTAAATTTTTCTTCCACATTTCCTGTAACATTTCAGCCATTTGCTTATTTGATGGACTTGCATTATATAAGTATTCTATCTTAGGAAAGCCTTTGCCATCTGGATATCCTGCCTCATTTAAAGCAGCTTTTGCTCTTTCAATATCACCATTAGGTGGTGATAATGGACCATCTTTATCTGCTTCTGTTCTAAAGTCTTTACCAATTGATGTAGCCCCAAAAGGTACAAGTCCTGTCGCAGGCTTAGATAATCCTGATACTGAAGCTTCCGCTAATTTTACTTTGTCTATTGCTAGTACCAGAGCTTCCCTAATCTTTTTATTGTTTAAAGGTTCTTTATTTACATTAAGTGCAAAAAACGAAAAGCTTATTTTGGGTAAAAGATAAAACTCGTCACTTTCCATCGTAAGCCTTGGTATTTCCTCAGATGGAACTCCAGTAAATCCATCTATTTCTCCTGCTTCAAATGCTCTCAATGTAGTTAAGCCATCATCAATAAATACAAAACGTAATTCATTTACCATTGCTTTATTAGCTTTATCCCAGTAATTTTCATCTTTTTCTAATACCAATTCCTCATTCATCTTATAACTTTTCATCTTGAAAGGTCCATTAGTTACAATTTTTTCAGGGCTGGTAGTCCAATTATCAGGATTTGCTGCTATTATATCCTCTCTTAGAGGAAAGAAAACCGAGGATGTAAGCTCATATAATACCTCATCTTCTGGAATTGGAAAAGCTAATTCGATTTTTATTGTATAATCATCAGGCATTTCAAACCCTACTTCTGATAATTCAATATCCCCTTTATAATATTTCTCTGCATTTTTTATGATGAAATAATCTCCTGCTTTTGGTACTGCCATTTCGGGACTTAACGCTCTTTTCCAAGAATATAGAAAATCCTTTGTTGTAATTGGTTGCCCGTCTGACCATTTTGCATTCTTTCTTAAATGAAAAGTATATATAAGTCCATCCTCGCTAATATCCCACCTTTCGGCTAGAGCAGGTTCAATTTCTAATTTTTCATTTTCTCTGATTAGTCCTTCAAATATATTATCAATAACTGTATTACCCACACTTTTATTATTAATTTGTGGGTCTAAAGTAGGTGGATCCGTAGAAATACGCCATGTAAATCTCGTTGGCTCTTTAAAATTAGATACTCTATTTGTCCCTCCTTCGGCAGGGTTATCAGTGGTAACATCCATCTTATTGCCGCATCCTATCAATGTAGTAGAAACTAAAACCATGCACATAACAATAGCTAGATATTTTTTACTCATTAGTCTCACTCCCTTTAATTTTTTATATTTAAATATAGCTAAAATACTAGATCCGATTATCTTCATTAATTAGATGGCAAGCAACTCTATGCCCCTCAGATACTTGCTTTAATTCTGGTTCTATTTCTTCACAAATACTTTTGGCAAATTTACATCTAGCTCTAAATTTGCATCCTGATGGTGACGATATAGGGCTAGGTACGCTCCCTTGCAAAACTATTCTCTTCATTTTTGCTGAAGCATCAGGATCTGCAATAGGAATTGATGAAAGTAAAGCTTGAGTATATGGGTGTATTGGATTATCATATAGCTCATGACTTTCAGATATCTCAACAATTTTCCCAAGATACATAACTCCTATCCTATCAGATATATACTTAACCATAGCCAAATCATGAGCTATAAATAAATATGTTAATCCTAGGTCTTCCTGTAAATCTTGTAGCATATTTACAATCTGGCCTTGAACAGAAACATCTAAAGCAGATATAGGCTCATCACAAACAATCAATTTAGGATTTAGCATTAATGCCCTTGCTATACCTACCCTCTGTCTTTGTCCACCGCTAAATTCATGAGGATATCTGTTAGCAAATTTCTTACTTAGTCCTACTCTGGCTAAAGCATCATATACCATATTTTGTTTTTCCATACCACTGGCTACCTTATAAATCTCTAAAGGTTCAGCTAATATTTCAGATACTGTCATTCTAGGATTAAGACAGCCATAAGGATCCTGAAAAATCATTTGCATATCTTTCCTTATATTTCTCATATTCATTCTACTAACGGTTTGGTTCTCAAATATCACCTCTCCATCTGTAGGTTCGTAAAGCTTAATAATCGTCCTTCCTGCAGTTGTCTTTCCGCATCCAGACTCACCAACTAAACCAAATGTTTCTCCCTTTCTTATTTCAAAGCTTACTCCATCAACAGCCTTTAGATAAATTGGTTTTCTAGTAAAAAAACCTTCTTTTATAGGAAAGTATTTTTTCAAATTTTTAACTTGCAATACAATATCTCTATCTTCCATATCAATCCCTCCTTTACTAATTAATTTTAGTTGTACTAGGACAATCTTCATGTAATCTCCAGCACATTACCTTATGTTCACTGGTAATATCAAAATAAGGAGGCTGATACTTAGAACAGATTTCCATAGCATATTCACATCTTTCCTCATAAGGACATCCAGCAGGTGGATTAAGCAAATCTGGAGGATTACCATGTATAGTAAATAATCTTTCAGATTTGTCTAAGTCTATACTTGGTACTGCTTTTAATAGTCCTTTTGTATATGGGTGTTGAGGATTATAAAAAATGTCTCTCACTGTTCCAATTTCCACTATCAATCCTCCATACATTACAATTACTCTTTGACACAAATCCGCAATTACTCCTAAATCATGGGTAATAAATATTATAGATGAATTAACTTTCGTAGTTAATTCTTTCATCAATCTTAAAATCTGGGCCTGTATAGTAACATCCAATGCAGTAGTAGGCTCATCAGCTATTAATAAATCTGGTTGACAAGATAATGCCATAGCTATCATAATTCTTTGTCTCATTCCACCGCTCATTTCATATGGATAATTGTAAAATCGTTTCTCTGGGGAAGGTATTCCAGCCAGTTCAAGCATATTAATTGCTATTTCTTTTGCTTTATTTTTGCTAGTCTTTTGGTGTTCTGTTATCGTTTCTACTATCTGATTTCCAATTGTGTAAACTGGATTTAGAGATGTCATAGGATCTTGAAAAATCATAGATATTTCTTTACCCCTAATCCTTCTCATTTCTCTTTGGTTTTTGGGGGCTAAATTCTGCCCCTTAAAATTAATCTCACCTGACTTTATTTTACCAGGATATTGTAAAAGATTCATTATAGACAACACTGTTACACTTTTTCCACTTCCAGACTCTCCTACTATTCCCAAAGTTTCACCAGGTTTCACATCAAAACTAATATTCCTTATAGCTTTTACTTCTCCTAAATATGTGTAGAACGATGTTTCTAAATTTTTAACTTCTAATAGTTTTTCAGTCATTTAGTCACCTCTTCTCTATTTGCGTAATTTTGGATCTAATGCATCTCTTAATCCGTCCCCGACAAAATTAAAAGATAAAACCGTCAAACATATTGCCAGTGAAGGAAAAAACAATTTATATGGATGAATCATAAGACTTGGCAAAGCCTCATTAGCAAGGGTTCCCCAAGAAGCTTGAGGTGCAGATACTCCCAACCCAACAAAACTTAAAGAAGCTTCAGTAAATATTGAATTTGGTATTCTCATAGCTGCTTCTATGATTACTATACCAAGAGTATTTGGTATAAGATGCTTTGTAATTATTCTCCACGTACTTGCTCCAACGGTCTTAGCTGCAAGAACATATTCACTTTCTTTGAGAGATAAGACTTGTCCCCTTACCATTTTTGCCATGCCAAGCCAAGAAGTTAATCCAATGGTAATCGCAACGGTTTTAACTCCAGAACCGAATATAAGCATCAAAATAATGACGTACAGCAATCTAGGTATAGAGCTTAAAATTTCTCTTATTCTCATCATTATCATATCTGTTCTTCCACCTACAAAGCCGGATATAGCTCCATATAAAACTCCTATAGTCAAATTCGATATAGCGGAAACTACACCAACTATCATAGATATCCTAGCTCCGTAAATTATCCTAACACATATATCCCTTCCTAAATCATCTGTACCGAATATATGTAATTTATTTAAAACCTTTTTATAAACCTTAATTTCTTCACCTTGTGAATTCTTTATTTGATAAGGCTTTTCATTAAAATCAAATATTACTTCTGTTCCACTAATATTATATATTCTATTCTTTTCTTGAACATTTTCTGTAACATCTGTGACTTTCTCTAATAATCGTCCATCTTTTGTAACTATAAAAGCTCCCATAACTGGATCTAGATAAAAATAAGTATCTTCATTGAGCTTTCGTATGGGAAATCTTGGTGGTATTGATTTTAAATCAATATTCTGGTCAGAATAATTATATGAGGAAATATAAGGACCAAAAATGGCTACAAGTACTAAAAACAACATTATAAATACGCCAAGAACAGATAATTTATTTTGCCTAAATCTTCTCCTTACATCCTGCCAGTGGGTTAAGGATTTACCTGCTATACTTTGTACTACTTCACGTCTCTCAATCGGTTTCCATAGTTCTGGACTTATTTGAGAGATTTTATCTATTTTCTCCATCTCTACGTTCTCCCTCCCTTTCTAATTATTTATCTATACTAACCCTTGGATCTACAACTACATAGCATATATCAACTATAAGTACCATAATTAATGAAATGAGAGAAGAAAATATTGTAACACCCATAATTGTAGTATAATCTCTATTTCCAACTGCCTTAACAAAATAACCACCTACACCTGGTAAAGCAAATATCTTCTCTATTACAAAAGAACCTGTTAGAGCACTGGCAATATTCCCACCTAAACTTGTTACCATTGGTAAAGATGCATTTCTTAATGCATGCTTATATTTAATCTTTATTTCACTTAATCCCTTTGCCCTTGCAGTTCTAATATAGTCCTGTCCCATAACGTCTAGCATCGATGCTCTATTTAATCTGGTCATTGAACCAATTGATCCTAATGACATGGCTACACAAGGAAGTATATAGCTCTTAAACCCATCATTGATTCCGAATATAGGAAACCAACCTAATTTAAAAGCAAATATATATAAAATCAAAGTAGCCTTTACAAATCCTGGTAGTGTCTTACCCAATGTTGTAATAAACATAATTCCCCTATCAAAATAGCTATTTCTTTTTAAGGCAGCAGCTACTCCTAAAGGAACTCCAAATACTATAATCAAAACAATATGAAGAACTGCCATCCTTATGGTGACTGGAAATCCTCTAGCTATTAATTCTGTTACCGTCCTTCCTTCATAAGCATATGAAGGCCCTAAATCAAATCTTATTATGCCTTTTAAAAAATCAAAATATTGTTTAGATATAGGTTCATTAAGATGATATTTTTCTAATATTGCCCTTTGCACTGCTGGCGACATCCATTGATCTCCATCTTCAACGCTAAACGGTCCACCAGGAACAGAATGCATTAGAAAAAATGTAATTGTTATAATAATCCATAAAGTAAAGATTAAATAACCAAGTCTTTTTATAATATATTTCGCCATAATTCCTATAGTTAATATATAAAATAATATTAACTAACTTCACCTCCTCGTTAAATTAGTAGCACTTTATTAGATTTTAATCTGAATCAGTCTTTATATAGACATACCTCCCTTAACATGATATTTAGTATTTTGTGAATTATCAATCAATATTATAGTTTATAAATACACTATTTTCTGTGTTCTGCAATACATTGTTAAATTGTTTTTATCTTAATAAATTAATATCCCAGATATTTATAGAAATAAACTCCTATAATAGTAAGTTAACTTACTATTATAGGAGTTTATTTTTAATCTCATCTCCAAGTTATATATTCTGACAATCCCTCAATATCCTTTATTGTTATTTGATCACCATTGATTTTTATTAAATTTTTATCTTGAAATTCACTTAAAGCCTTAGTTACCGTAGCCCTTGAACATCCAAGTATCTTAGAAATTTCCTCATGCGTAAATCGCTTTCTTATTTTTACGTCTTGATCACCTATTGACCCCTCTTGATAAAACCATCTAACCAAAGTGTCAGCGACCTTTCCATTAGAATCACCAAAAGTCATATTTACCATTACAGACATTAATATTCTTAGCTTTCTTGTTAGATTGTAAATAATATATCTATATATTTCTGGATTTTCCAAAAAAATTTGCTCTAATTGCTCTTCATCTAATATTGATATTTCACTATCTCTTGTGACTTTTACTACTAGCTCACTTCTACACTCTTCAAAATATTCTAACTCCCCAAACACCCCACCGCCACTAACAAAATAGAAGATTTTTTCTCCACCTTCTATACTATAGAATGAATAACAAATTCTTCCTTTTATCACTATGTAAAATTTTTTATCCTGTATTTCTATTATACTGTTTTTCGGATATTTTTTGATAATTCCCTGTTTACTAATATCTAAGAAAACCTTCTTCATTACCCTATCTCTGTCCATATCAAAAAAAGCCTTATACATTTTATCACCCCATTTAAACATCCCTTGGTCATATTATATCATTTCTCGACATTTATTTGTCGAATACATTATATAATTTATTAAAATTTTATCATTCAAATAAAAATATCACCGAAGTTTAAAACATCTATCTTATAGCATCTTAAACTCCAGTGATATTCTACTATTCTAACATGATTTCAGTATGTATTCTGTAATATCTTTATATGATATCTCTAAGCCAGTTACCCTAATCTAAAAGAATATATACAGCCTCTTTCTCTATGTTAATGGAATTAATTCCACTGGTTCATTATAGTATTTTTTGATAAAGTGATATTCCATATTGATTGTGCTTTTCAAGGTGTTTGATTAAATTTCTTCGCTCTATTTTTTCAATATCTTTATAATTTCCATAATGAGCAAAATTCTATATGCAAGTCCCTTTATCTTTCTACCAGATACAGGCATCGTACAAAATTCCTTAATGGAAGTATGAAAGTATGCACCATCTTTAGCTTGTTCATACTTTTCCATCAGATAATTTCCATTGAAATCTTTAATATAGGATAATTATATATATCTATAAAAATCTTATCTCTTTCTGAAAAATTGCCATATAATACAGTTCACTGTGTGTAATATATTACACATAGTGAACTAACGTAAATAAATAATATTTTTGAATTAAGTTCCACAAAAGGTTCTATAAGGACGATCTGATGGCTCAGGTGGTGTGGAATAGTCAGCCTGTTTAGGAGAATGGTCATAAGGATTTGAAAGAACGTCAAGAAGGCGCTCAAGTACGCTATAGTCTCCTTGTTTTACTGCAGCTTCCAATGCTTCTTCCACTCGATGATTTCTAGGGATTATAGAAGGATTAGAATTTTTCATTAGCTGTTGAGATGAATCATTGGGTTCCTGCTGCCTACTTAGTCTATCTTTCCATCTTCTATGCCATTTAAGAAATTCATCAGTACTAAATAAAGGTGACTTTTCAAAAGTAAGAGCCACAAATGTATTGGTATAATCTGCTTTATACTTATGCATTATATTAAGGAGTTCTTCAACAAGGGATTCATCCTCTAACTCTTCATTAAATATTCCCAACTTTGCCCTCATTCCTGTAAGCCAGTTTCTATGATATAACTTTTCAAAATCTAAAATGGCATCCCGAGCCAACTTAACAGCTTTCTCTTGATTTTCATCTAATAAAGGTAATAGAGTTTCAGCAAATCTCGCAAGATTCCATGCAGCAATATTAGGTTGATTACCATAAGCATAGCGCCCATGAATGTCAATAGAACTAAATACAGTTGCTGGATCATAGGTATCCATAAAAGCACAAGGACCATAATCAATAGTCTCTCCGCTTATAGTCATATTATCAGTATTCATTACTCCATGAATAAAACCCACCAGCTGCCATTTAGCAATAAGAGCTGCTTGTCGCTTTATTACTTCTTGAAGTAATGATAGATAAGGGCTGTCATCATGGTTTATATATGAAAAATGCCGTTTTATTGTATAATCTGCAAGTATTCTTATATCCTCCACTGTACCCCATTTTGCAACATACTGAAAAGTACCGACCCGTAAATGACTAGCGGCCACCCGTGTTAAAATCGCTCCTGGCAGACGAGTTTCACGGATTATTGATTCACCCGTTGTCACTACTGCTAGACTCCTCGTTGTTGGAACTCCAAGGTTATGCATAGCTTCGCTTATAATATACTCCCTAAGCATTGGTCCAAGTGCTGCTCGCCCATCTCCTCCACGAGAATATGGCGTTCTACCTGAACCTTTTAATTGGATGTCATACCGTTCTCCCAAAGGTGTAATCTGCTCTCCAACTAAAATAGCTCTGCCATCTCCTAACATGGTGAAATGACCAAATTGATGACCTGCATAAGCCTGCGCAAGCGGCATAGCTCCTTCTGGAATCTTATTTCCAGCAAATATAGCTACACCATCATTACTCTGAAGTATCTGGGCATTTAATCCTAAATATCTTATCAATGGGTAATTGAGAATAATCATTTTTGGTGAACTTACAGGGGTTGGATTCACTTTAGTAAAAAACAATTCTGGAAGATTATTCATATAACTATTATCTAAATTCCATCCTGTTTCTATTGTCATCGTATCTACCTTTCTCCTTTTTTCTATGATTTTATATAAATCATTTCTTTTAGTGTCTACCTCTGTAATTTTATTATACCCTTTGAACAAATTTACTATTATCAATGTCACCTTTTATTTCATCTATCTTATTATATTTTTATCATAAACTTAAATGATATTCATAAAACTTAGAAAATAGTTATGCTTAAATAACTAACTCTAGGATATTATTTATATAAAAGCACTGGATCACATATTGTTACTGTAATCCAGTGTTTCAACTTTTATGTTTTCTATTGTCCTGACATTATTTCAGTCCATATTCTATCATATTCCTGTATGATATCCATTGGATCTTTAAATATCTCAGTATTTTTGATTTTTTCCTCAGAAGGATATGCAACTTTAGAGTCCTTTATATCATCTGGTAGCATTTCCACTGCCTTTGGTATAGGAGTTGAATATCCTATATAATCCGTATTTCTTGCTGCAATATCTGGTCTACACATGAAATTAATAAAAGCCTCGGCACCTTCCTTATTCTTTGCCGTACTTGGTATAACCATACTGTCAAACCAAAGATTTGTTCCTTCCTTTGGTATTACATACTCTAAGTCTGGATTATTCCTAATCATAGCTACTGCATCTCCTGACCATACTACAGCCAGAGCTGCATCCCCACCTACCATAGCATCTTTTACCTCATCACCTTGATAAGCATACACTAGTGGTTTTTGCTTAATTAATTCTTGTTTTGCTTCTTCTAATTCCTTTACATTCCTTGTATTCATAGAGTATCCAAGCTTTAATAATGCAACTGCAAGGGTATCCCTTTGACTATTTAACATAATTATTTGCTCTTTATATTTTTCATTCCATAAGATATCCCAGCTATCTACAACATCATCTACCATAGTTTTATTGTAAATTATGCCTACTGTTCCCCACATATAAGGTACGGAGTATTCATTAGTTGGATCAAAATCCAAATTAAAGAATTTATCATCTACATTGCTTAGATTAGGTATATTATTCTTATCTAGTTTAGCAAGCATATTTTCTCTTAACATTCTTTCAATCATATAATCAGATGGAAATATTACATCATAGCTGCTTCCACCTTGCTTTAATTTTACATATAAGTCCTCATTAGTTGCAAACATACTATAATTTACCTTGATATTATATTCTTTTTCAAAATCTTTAATTACATCTTTATCTATATAATCTCCCCAATTATATACATTAATTGTTGGCCTTTTATCCCCGCACCCAACTGAAACAATTCCGATTATAACTACAAGTAAAATGACTACCTTTGATTTTATTCTTTTCAAATTTAAGCACCTCTTTCTATTTCATTTTTTTCTGTTCTTTTATTTATTATTAATAGCATTATCATTAAACTAACAAACATTAAAGTTGACAATGCATTTATTACAGGATTTATTCCTCTCCTTGTCATAGAAAATATTTCAATACTCAAGTTTGAAACACTATTTCCAGTATTAAAAAAAGATACTACAAAATCATCTACGGATAATGTAAATGCCATTAATCCACCAGTTATTATCCCTGGCATTATCTCCGGTATAATTACCTTTCTTAAAGCATATAGCGGTGTGGCACCAAGATCCATAGCCGCTTCAGCTAAATGTTTATTCATCTGCTTTAATTTAGGTAATACTGATAATATAACATAAGGTGTACAAAAAGTAATATGAGACAAAAGCATAGTAGTAAATCCAAACTCTATTTTCAAAAATCTAAATAAAGCCATTAAAGATACTGCTGTAACTATATCAGGATTTAATACTGGAATATAGTTTAAGTTAAGAACTATTTTTTTATTTAATCCTGGCATATTATAAATACCAATTGCAGCAAATGTCCCTATAATTGTAGATATAATTGCTGAAAGTACTGCTACTAGTAATGTATAATAAAGTGCCCTTAGTATTTCAGCATCTTTAAATAATTCTATATACCATTTTAGTGTAAATCCAGCCCATACTCCCCTTGATTTGGAGTTGTTAAAAGAAAACACTATTAAAACAATGATAGGGGCATATAGAAATGCAAATATCAAAAAAGTATATAATTTTTTTAATCCTTTATTTACCATAGTCCCCCACCTCCGCCTTCTTTTTCCTTATCAAATTTAGATGTAATTGCCATCGTTATAAGGATAAATACCATTAAGATTATAGACATGGAAGAACCAAAATGCCAATCTCCTGTCCACCTAAATTGCTGTTCTACAAGATTTCCAATTAAATTATATTTATTTCCACCTAATAAGCTTGAAATTATAAATGTACTTACAGCTGGTATAAATACCATAGTGATTCCTGTTATAATTCCTGGGATACTAAGTGGAATTATGACCTTTGTAAATACCTTAACTTTATTGGCACCTAAATCCTCTGCAGCTTCAATTAAGTTATTATCTATTTTTGTCAATACGGAATAAATAGGCAAAACCATAAATGGTAGAAAATTATATACCATTCCAAGTAAAACTGCTTTATCATTATACATTAACTCAAGTGGCTTAAATCCTAGTTTTGTAACCAAAAAATTTATAAAACCATTTCTACCTAATAAAGTAAGCCAAGCATAAGTTCTTAATAAAAAATTCATCCACATTGGTATAACAAACATCAAAATCATAATATTTCTTTTTCTTATTTTCTCTTTTGAGATAATAAATGCCATTGGATATCCAAGTACTAAACAAACAACTGTTGAAATAAAGGCCAAATTAACTGAACGACCTAATACCTTTAAATAAGTTGGAGTAAAAAATCTTTTAAAATTATCTAAACTAAATTGGAAAGTAGCAAAATTTTGACTGTCTCCCCTAGTAAATGCAAAATACATTATAAGTAAGAGTGGAACTACGATAAAGATAGCCATCCAAATAATGTAAGGATAAGCAACTTTTTTCATCTTCATTCTTCTTTCACCTTCTTCATTATGTGAATATTTTCAGGTAATACATTCATTCCTATTTCAGTACCTACAGCCTTCATTATGGTACTGTGTATCATCCACTCAAAATCCTTAGACTTAACTATCATTTCATAGTGAACGCCTTTGAATGTAACAGAATTAACTACTCCCTTTAAGCTTCCTTCTCCTACTGAAACTATTTCAATATCTTCTGGTCTTATTACTACTTCTATCTCTTCATCTTTACTAAAACCTTTATCTACACATTGGAAATTCCTTCCTGAAAATTCGACTAAAAAATCCTCATGCATAATCCCATCTATAATATTACTTTCACCTATAAATTTTGCAACAAAAGCATTTTTAGGCTCATTATATATATCAACAGGTGTACCTATTTGTTGAATTTTTCCCTTGTCCATTACAACTATAGTATCTGACATTGTCAATGCTTCTTCTTGGTCATGAGTTACATATATAAAGGTTATACCTACTCTCTTCTGCATATTTTTAAGTTCTATCTGCATTTCTTTTCTAAGCTTTAAATCTAATGCCCCAAGTGGTTCATCTAATAAAAGCACTTTAGGCTCATTTACTAAAGCTCTAGCTATGGCTATTCTTTGTTGCTGACCACCACTTAGTGAATTAATTGTTCTATTCTCAAATCCTTGAAGATTTACAAGCCTTAACATCTCTTTAACTCTTTTATCTATTTCATCTTTTGGCATTTTCTTTATTTTTAATCCAAAAGCTATATTATCATATACATCTAAATGCGGAAAAAGAGCATATTTTTGAAATACAGTGTTTATCTGTCTTTCATATGGTGGCAATTCTGTAATATTTTTTTCTTCAAATAAAACTGTACCTTTAGTCGGTTCCTCAAATCCACCTATTATTCTAAGGGTAGTTGTCTTTCCACATCCACTTGGTCCTAGAAGAGTTAAAAATTCATTTTGTCTAATATACAAATTCATGTCTTCTAAAACTGTAACTCCACTAAATTCTTTTCTAATGTTTTTTAATTCTATAGCATGCATTTTATTCCCCCCATTATCTTTAAAAACTAGGCGGTGTACTCACCCAAATAATTGAGGCCTTTGTCTTGCCTTCATTTGATATATAATGATTAGAATTAGCCTTGTAATAAAAACTTTCGCCTTTTCTAACTTTATACTTTTCTCTGCCTATATAAACAAAAATACTTCCACTTATAACATATCCAAATTCTTCTCCTTCATGAGGTGTATCTTCTTTTGACTGTCCTCCAGGTTCTAATTCTAAAAGAATTGGCTCCATTTTATTTTTCTGTGCATTAGGTACAATCCACTTTAAAACATATTTTAATTCTTCATTCTCTGTTTCAAAGGCATCATCCTTTGAGAAAACTATTTTTTCATCAACAGATTCATTAAAAAATTCCTGTAAATTCGTCCCAAGCCCCTCTAAAATATCAACCAAGGTAGCTATTGAAGGAGATGTTAGATCCCTTTCTACTTGAGATATGAATCCCTTAGTTAATTCCGACCTATCGGCTAACTCCTCTTGAGTAAGAGAATTCTGTATTCTCATCCTTCTTATTTTGTCACCAATTTTCATAAATACGCCCCCTGTATGACTAACCATATATTAAATAATTAGTTTATCTTTACTAAACTTTTTTCTAACTATCATATTATAGTCAAAATCCATAATAAAAGTCAATAGATTTTTATAATTTTTATTTCTCTTTTGTCTTTGTATTATACCCATTTATATAATATATGGAATATTCCAAGTTTAATATACTAAGTTTTGTGTATAAAAAAAATAAACTAGCATTAAATACTAGTTTATTGAAATAAATTATTAAATTGTTCTTATTATTCTATTACATATACTTCCATATTTTCTATTGCTTTATCAATAAGATAATCTACATCTAATGCTTCCTCTGATTTTTCAATATCTTCTATCTTTGGTTTTGTAACAGGATGTTTAGGTAAAAAAACCGTACAGCAATCTTCAAATGGAAGAGTAGATGTTTCAAAAGTTTCTATATCTCTTGCTATTTCTATTATATCTATTTTATCTAAACCTATTAATGGTCTAAATACAGGCAATTTTACTGATGAATTTGTTACACTAATCCCCTCAGTTGTCTGACTGGCTACTTGCCCTAGACTCTCTCCAGTTATTAAAGCATTTAAATTTTGTTTCTCAGCTATTCTCTCAGCTATTCTCATCATAAATCTTCTAGATAAAATTGTCATTTCCTTCTCCGGACATTTAGCATTTATCTCTTTTTGGATATCCAATAAATTTACGCTATATATCTTTATACTACCGGTATATCTAGATAAAATGGCAGCCAGCTCTTTAACCTTTTCTTCAGCTCTTTCCGAAGTAAAAGGATAAGAATGATAATGAACTGCTGATATCTCCACTCCTCTTTTAGCCATTAGAAATCCAGCTACTGGACTATCTATGCCTCCAGATAAAAGTAATAGACCTTTACCGTTAGTGCCTATCGGCATACCTCCATGTCCTTTTATCTTATCTGTATAAACATATGCATTTTGCTTTATATCAATATATACTAATGTATCTGGATTATGAACATCTACATTTAGTTCATTAAAAGCTTTAAGTATGATTCCTCCCATTTGCTTAGAAAAATCTGGTGATTTTATTGGAAAATTTTTATCTGCTCTATTGGTGTCAACCTTAAATGTTTTTATCTTATCTTTTTCAATTTTTTCTTTCACCATTTCAAGCACAGCTTTTTCAATATCTTCTACATTTTTATCAACTCTAGTACATGGACTTATATATACCAACCCAAATACTTTTCTCAATCTATTTATCATCTGTTCAAATTTAGTTTCTTCTGCATCTATATAGATTTTTCCCTGTTCTTTATATATCTTTTCAAATCCTAAGTCTTTTATTGCTCTTCTCATATGTTTAATTAACTGATCCTCAAAATATTTTCGATTTAGTCCCTTTAGAGCAATTTCACCTAGACTTACAGATAGTACTTTATCCACCTAATCACCTCATAGTTATTTGTCTAATCTCAGATACTGATTCCTTTAATACCTGAACTGTAGTTTCCATATCCTCAAAAGTATTTTCATAGGAGAAACAAAACCTTATTGCTCCTTCTAATTCTTCGTTTTTTAGACATATACTTCTAAGAACATGGCTCTTTTCTGTACCTTTTGATGAGCATGCAGAAGAAGTGGACACATAAATATCCTTATCTTCTAAATAATGTAGAAGTACCTCACCTCTAACATGATTAAAGGATATATTTAATATATATGGAGAAGATTTTTCATCTAAGGAAGTATTAAATTTTATATCTTCAATCTCTTCCTTTACTCTGTTTGCAAAATATTCCTTAAGTTTAAATACATGGCTCGATTCATCTTTAAAATTCTTTGTCATTATTCTTACTGCTTCACCAAAACCAATAATACCTGTTAGATTTTCAGTTCCCGACCTTAAACCTCTCTCTTGATTTCCACCAAAAACTATAGGAGCAAGAACATGTTTTTTATCTATAAATAGACCTCCTGTTCCTTTTGGTCCATAAATTTTATGCCCACTAAATGAATAACTATCTATACCCCATGTCTTTAAAGCTATATTCACTTTTCCAAATCCTTGAACTCCATCGACATGTAATAATACATTAGGATTTACTGAGTTAATAACCTTCTTTATTTCAGATATAGGTTGAATAGCACCTATTTCATTATTGACATGCATTACAGCTACTAAAATTGTATCTTTTCTAATGTCATTTTTCAATTCTTCCAAAGATATATAGCCAGAACTGTCTACATTTAAATAAGTAACATCAAAACCTTGCTTTTCATAGTTTCTCATTATGTTTAACACGGATGAATGTTCAATTTTAGTAGTAATTATATGTTTTCCTCTTTTGCTAAACTTATTTACAATACTCTGGATGGCAATATTATTACTTTCAGTACCTCCAGAAGTAAAATAAATCTCATTAATATTTACATCTAAATATTTAGCAACATAATCTCTAGCTTCTTTTATTTTCTTTTCCGACCTCATACCAAGTCTATGAAGGGATGAAGGATTTCCGAAATCATCATTCATACTTTCAATAATAACTTTTATAACCTCTTCCCTTGGCTTTGTTGTGGAACAATTATCCAAATAAATCAAATATCATACACCTCTTTTAATTAGTATCCCAGCTCTTCATCTACTAGATAAATATGAATATTAGTTGCTCCAGGTTTTTTATGGATTATAACTTCTGCCTTGCAAATTCTTTGTGGTGAAGCACAGTCCATACATTTTCCAGTATGTGTACACGGAGTACTAAGATTTAATCTTTTGGCATTCATTGGCGCTGCAATATTTCTTATTCTTTCTCTAGCTTCAGCATAATCTTTACATATTTTATTTTTTCCAGTAACTATATATACATCCTTATGTCCATATATCATGGACGCAACTCTATTTCCATTTCCATCCATATTAACAAGTTTACCATCCATAGTTAAAGCATTGGTACTAGTAATATAAGTATCTGCATTTATAGCTTTCATAGCCGCATTTTCAACGTCTTTTCTCCAATGCCAGTAAACTTCATTTCCTCTATCTTTTAATTCTTCATATATTTCCATATCTTGGATAGTCATAGACCCGCCTATGCCTATAGATTCCTCTTTTGTTATTTCAGATAATAATTCTTTTTTCGCTTCTAAAATATTATTAAATGATTTTACCATGAATCCATTTTTTGATAATACTTTTTCTAATTCTAAAAATCTATTATCCATCTTAAATCCTCCTATAGTTACTATTCCTTTTATACTATTATACAGGATTTATATATTATATTAAAGAGAAATAATAAATCTAATATATATCAATATATTATGTAGACTTCTTGTCGTAAAAATGATTTTTTCAAAAAAAGTCTTGCATATTTTGTCGGCATTTGCTATAATTTAAATGTGGTTATCCCCCTGGTAACCTCAAATAAGATCTCTATTCCCAATACCCCTTTTGAACGGTTTATTTACATCCAAAACGGGTGAAGACTCCATTAGGAGTCTTTTTTTTATGCATTTTTATATATGACTATTTCTTTTATTCTATAAACTCCCAAAGTATGCTATATTAGTATTGTACTTAAATTTTAATATAATTAATTGGAGGTATATAATATGTCTAATAAAAATAAGGTAGCCATAGTATTTACTGGAGGCACTATTTCTATGAAAATTGATCCTCGTATTCATGCAGCTATACCTGCCTTAACTTCTGAAGAAATTATTAGTATGGTTACAAATATAGAAAAGTTTTCTGAAATTGAAATAATTAACTATGCAAATATACCTAGTCCCCACTTAACTCCATCTATGATGATGGAAATAGCTGATTTAGTTAAACAAATCCTAGCTCGAGGAGATATTACAGGAGTTATAGTAACTCATGGTACAGACACCCTAGAGGAGACTGCTTATCTCCTTGATTTAAGGATTAAAACAGACAAGCCTGTAGTTGTAGTAGGAGCCATGAGAAATAGCTCTGAACTTGGATATGACGGCTCCAGCAATCTTTCTGCTGCTATATGTACTGCTATCTCCAATAGAGCTAAAAACAAAGGTGTCTTAGTTGTAATGAATAATGAAGTAAATGCTGCTAGTGAAGTTACTAAGACTAATACATTATCCCTAGATACTTTTAAGTCTCCAGAATTTGGTCCCTTGGGAATCGTAGATAATGATGAAGTTATATTCTATAGAGATATTCTATCCCATCAATTAATTGATACTAATATTATAGAGGAAAAAGTAGGATTAATAAAATCTGTACCAGGTATGGACTCTGATATATTAGATTTTTATATAGAGTCTAACTATAAAGGTATAGTTATTGAAGCATTAGGCAGAGGAAATCTTCCTCCACAAATGATACCAGGAATTAAAAAAGCCCTTAGTCAAAATATTCCTGTTGTTATGGTATCTCGATGCCCTACAGGCAGGGTATTGGATTCCTATGGATATGAAGGGGGGGGTAAACATTTACGTGAATTAGGTGTAATCTTTGGTGGAAATTTACCTGGACAAAAAGTAAGAATAAAGCTTATGTTAGCTTTAGGATTAACAAAAAATATGAATGAAATTAAAGAAATAATTGAACAAAATATATTTAATTAATAATTTAAAAGGAAAAAGGTATATTGAAACCTTTTTCCTTATTTTCTATATCCTCCTCTAATTCTACGATTTAAAAAGTCTATAATTTCAGCTATATTTTGTTCTAACTCTTTAACTTTTCTATTTAAATTTTCTATATTTAATTCTAAATCCTTGGCATAGTCATTAATCTCTTTTTTTTTACTGGTACCTCCGTTATATTATCTAAAGGACCAAACCCCATAAATCTTATGTCTGGATATATACTTCCAAAAGAATATTGTAACTTAATATCATCCTTTGGCATCATGGTTAAATACTTATATCTAACAAAATCTACATCTCTGGAATCATTCCACATATATATATTATCATTCCAAGATTGACCTTTGTCTTCACTAAATCTGCTCATTATCTTATTTAATTCTACCCAAGTAATCCACAGTTTATTTTCAAAAAATATTATATTAGGATGAGACGGACTTCCTTCATTAGATATAGATTCTTCACTGTACTTTATATATTCTCCATTCTCATAATACAATTTATTGTATTTTATTACTAAATTACCATCTATATATTCACAATAGGTTAAATGTATAATATCATCCATTTTACAAATATCTAAAAATAATTTATCATTCTCTGTATCAACTAGGATAATCTTATTATCCCATTCTAATTTATCAATATTAAATTTCTTTAAACCTATTTTTTTACTATCTATATAATATGATAATAAAATATTATTATCTGCCTGAGTTAATTTAATAGGGTTTAATACTCCATTTGTGCTGATTTCTTCCACAATATGATTGTTCCACTTATTTTCCTTATAATAATAATGATAAATTCTGTATTTTTCTCTGTCATCTACTACATTTATTAAATAAAATATATGAATTATATTATCTTTTATTAGAATATTCAAATCAAAAACTTCTGATAATCCTTCTGTAGTAAGCTGTATTTCTTCATTTTTCTTTTCTCCCAATACGTCTAAAATAAGATGTCCTTCTCTATTTTGATATAATATGTAAATATTGTTCTTTGAATCAATGGCGATATCATATTCTTCGAGGACATTTTTAGCTATAATCTCCCTACTATTAATACTTACATCTCCAATAACCTTTTCCAGTAAAATATTATCTTTTGATTCTCTAACTAAAATAATATTCTTTGAATCAATTTCAGCAATAGTCCATTTATCAGTAAAAAAACCCATTTAAACACCACCTTCTTGTCTTTCTTAATAAAATATTAGAATCTCTCTATAGTAATAGATATTATCTTATACTCTCTTATATTACCGTTTTTATTTGTAACAGAATAATAACCAATAGAATATATTATCATTGAGAAGGGAAAATATCTTATTTAAAAGGAGGAAATATAATGCATTCAAATATATTACCAGAAGACCTTACCCAGAGTATCACTGATAGATGTTGCGTTGGAACTACAGGTTGTGAATGGGATGGTACCCTAAGAAGGGTAGTAACTGAGCCAGTATTTGTGCAAAAAGTTTATGATGCAACCCTTGTAAACTTACAAGCTTTAAGTACTGTCAGCAATGTAAGATTTACACCAAATTTACCTCTAGGTTCAAGGATAATAAGAGTCATAGATATTAGATGTAGAAAATTTTTCAACCCTGCTAATATTAATGATCCTCGCAATTTAGTTATAGATCCCGAAACAGTTCTTTCAGGCGGAGAATTTGTTAGAGATGCTCATGGACACTTTGTAGAGGTAGTAGGACCAGATGGAATGTCAAACCAAAAGTTAATATTCGCTGACACAACTATATGCGATGATGAAGGAAGAGGTACTCCAGTATTTGGTACTCAAAGAATTTGTTTAAGAGGAAATGTACTAGTAGAAATTGATGTTTTAGTTTTAAATGCCAACGGAAGAAGAAGTACTATTACATTATCAGCTAATGTTCCTATTGCATCAGCTAATGCACCTATAGTGCTAACCAACTTCTTTGAACTATGTATACCTTCAGTATTTGATTCAGCTTTCTTACCTAGATTTGCTGAATTCTGTAACATTTTATGTGAAACAAGATTAGGAACTAATAGTATTGCTAGAGATATACGTATAAACCCAGAAACTGGAGAAATAAGAATAGACTTAATCATTGCAATTTGTATATCCTGCGAAAAGAAAATAATACTTCCAGTTCAATTATGTGTACTTTCAACAGGCTTCACTGAATTATCACCAGAAACTTCACCAATTTGTACTACTTTCCCAACTCTATTCCCAAGGCAAATAGATGAAGATAGTATTGGAAGCGTTGATAATGTTTGCGATACCGCAGATTCAGAAAGATCTAGTCGTTCAGGTGGTTGCAGAAAAGGATTTAGAAGTTTAGAATCAGAAGAGTGTTATGAAGATATAGTTGATGTTGAAGAATAGAAAGGGTGCTTAATTAGCACCTTTTTTTATTCTTATTTAAAACAACCTACATTCTCCAATTCCAGCAAATATTATAATCAGATAGCAGCTACTCTTTACATACAATTAATTTTATTATGAACATCTTTCATTACTTTCTGTGTCACAAATGCTATTTCTTCTTTTAATCTTTTTTAATACTGGTATAATCATAAAAGCAATAGTGAGAAGTAGTAAAATCAGACTAATAGGTCTAGTAGTAAATATTTTTAATGAACCATTAGCATAAACCATACTTTGAATCCAATTACTCTCCATCATTTTTCCTAAAACAGCTGCTAATATTAATGATGATATTGGAATATTGAACTTATTAAAAAAGTAACCTATAATTCCAAATACTATGATAATAACAATATTAAATACACTATTATTGACAGAGAATGCGCCCGTAACACATAACATAATAATAATTGCACTAAGTATTTCTTGCTTTATTCTTAAAATATTAGTAGCAAAGAAATTACAATAAATCAATGACATTGGCAAAATAATAAGATTTGCTATTAAAAATCCAAATATTATTAAATAAGCCATATCCGGATGATCAGAAAACAAACTCGGTCCCGTCCTTAATCCTTGAATTGTCAAAGCTCCTAAAAATAAAGCGGATGTAGAGTTACCGGGAACCCCTAAAGAGAGCAATGGTACCATAGAACTTGCAACAACCGCATTATTAGAAGATTCTGGTGCAGCAATACCTTCTGGAATGCCAGTACCAAATTCATAGTTAGGATTTTGTTTAACTGCCTGATCATAAGCAATAAATATAGCCATAACCATTCCTGCTCCAGGAATAATTCCTATAACGTTTCCTATCAAACTAGATTGAATCCAAGTTGCTAATAGTCGTTTTTTAAGTTCTTTATCTGGAATTATAGTTTTAACTTTCTTATATTCTATTCTAAATTTATCAAAATCTACTTTATTATTTAAGCCTTCAACTAATTCCAATACAGAAGTTATTCCAAATAAACCTATTAACATTGGGACTAAAGAAACTCCATCTAAAAGATAAGGATTGCCAAAAGTAAATCTTGAAACTCCGGTTTGCATGCTCATACCAATCATACTAATAAAAAGTCCAACGCACATAGAGATCAAGTTTTTAGCAATACTATCACCAGACATTCCAATAACTGTACTCATACCCAATAATGAAAGCATAAAATACTCAGGAGGTCCAAATTTTAGTGCTTGTTTAGCTAAAATAGGCGATAATAATAGTAAAAGTATTGCACTTACCATTCCTCCAAAGAACGAAGAAAATAGAGCAATTCCTAATGCCTCTCCACTTTTGCCTTTCCTTGACATAGGATAACCGTCTAGCGTAGTCACCATAGCAGAAGCAGTACCTGGAATCTTTAGTAATACTGCTGGAATTGAACCACCTGTAGATGATGAACAATATATGCCAATTAGCAAGCAAAAAGCTAATTTTGAATCCATGCCAAAAGTAATAGGTATTAATACTGCCATAGTTATGCTATCATTTAGCCCCGGCAAAGAACCTACAATTAAACCTATCATACTCCCTAAAAACAATCCTATTAAAGGCAAAGGTTGTAATAATGCTTCTAGACCTAATAAAATATTATTCATGATTACCTCCACTGATTAAACAAACTTGGCAACGGTACTTGTAATAATATTTTAAAGATAAAATATATGCTAAAAGTCGCACAAGTTGAAACTAAAATATTTATAGTTATATTTCTATATCCTAATATATAAGTAATGAATATACCTAGTAATAATGTAATAACAATATATCCAACGCTCTCAAGTAACAATGTATATATTATTAATGCAAGAAGAACAATTATTGGTCTAATAATATTAGAATTAATCTTCTTAATATGAGACTCTTTAATTCTCATAATATCAATTATTACACCTATTGAACTAAACAATAGTAGAACTCCTATCATAGTAGGAAAAATCTCTTCACTCCCATATTGTCTACTTTCAATTATAATAAAAAAAGATAATAGTATCATAATAATAGGCAATATATATTCCACTTTTTTATCACTCATTTAATATTTTCACCGCCTAGATTAAATTATTGAGATAATAAAAAATTATTTATTATCCCTAAGTAAAAACTTTATATCTTCTATCTCCTTAGATGCATCCTCCACATAATTTTGAAAATCAATAGAATTCTTAAAACAGTAAGGAATTCCCGTGTCCTCCATAATCTTAATAAATTCATCTGAAGAAGCTATTTCTTCAAATAATTCTCTTAATAATTTATATTCTTCTTCAGGTACATCCTTGGAACAACCATAGCCGCGATAAGCACCATAAACCAATTCTATATCTCTTTCTTTAAAGGTTGGAATATCATCAATAATGTGAATTCTATTCTCATTCATTACTCCTAGTGCTTTAATACTGCCATCTCTTAACTGAGATACAGTTTCCCCAACACTCATAAATGCTGCATCACAATGTCCGCCCATTAATTGTTGAAGTTGTACAGATGCACCATCATTATGAAGATATTTGAACTTCAGCTTCTGTTCTTTAGCCAGTAAAGAAGCTGCTATATGATGAGAAGTTGAATGTCCAGGGGTAGAAATTTTAATATCATTATTTTTAGCATACTCTATAAACTCATCAAGATTATTAAAT
The DNA here is from genome assembly GCF_040396155.1 of Tissierella praeacuta. Classification (GTDB taxonomy): domain Bacteria; phylum Bacillota; class Clostridia; order Tissierellales; family Tissierellaceae; genus Tissierella; species Tissierella praeacuta_A. Next base: position 7,840 of record NZ_JBEBOY010000035.1, on the reverse strand, counting down.
TTTGAATTTGGAGGTACAACTAATATCTCTGGATCAAAACATACCATAGCTAAAGTTTTAAAATCATCCTTATTATATATAACATCTTTCAATATAGGATTATTTACAACAGCATTAGTATAAGCGATTATGGTATATCCATCTGGTTCTGCCTTATACGCATTAGTATGTCCAACAGCTCCCCCACCACCACTTATATTTTCCACAATAAAACTTTGCTCCTTTAATAAACTGTTATTCTTTCCTGCTCCTACAAATAACCTTGTTGTAATATCAACTCCACCTCCAGCACCATATGGAACTATGATTTTAATATTCTTTGATGGAAAAACATCATTTTTATTATCCGATTTACCATAAGATATAATTACTAAGATAATTGATAATATTATTGCTATGAATACTAATTTTTTTCTCATCTAACCCCTCCAAAATATCCATAAAACTACAAAAATATATTTTTAATGCAGAAAGTGGAGAGATTCCTCCACTTTCTCATTAAAATCATTTCTAAAATTTTTTTAGCTTAAAGAATCAATTGCTTTTTTAATTCTTGACATTCCTTCTTCAACTACAGATCTTGGAACTGCAATATTAAGTCTCATAAAGCCAGTCCCTTCTTCACCAAAGCTTGTACCACTGTTCATTGCTATTTTGCCAACATCCGTAAACAATTTAACTAATTCATTTTGATTTAGTCTAAGTTTTCTGCAATCTAACCATAATAAGAACATTCCTTCAGGTTTCCTAAATGAAATTTCTGGAATATTATTCTTAATATAATCTTTAACATAGTCAACATTTGCTTCAAGATATTCTACCAATTGATCTACGTAATACTCACAATCTCTATAACATGCTATAAATATAGCCTGACCAAATACTGTTCTTCCTAATGCTTTAGCATTTTTTCTTGCAATTAAGAACTTATCCATCATATGCTTGTTCTGGATAATAACTGCTGCAGTCCTTGCCCCAGCAACATTAAATGTTTTCCCCGGATTCATACCTGTTACTGTAATATCTGCAAATTCCTTTTTAATACTTGGAAATGAAATATGATGATTTCCTTTATAAATAATATCAGCATGTACTTCATCATTAAAAACTACAACATTATTTCTAATACATATGTCTCCTATTCTTTCTAATTCTTCTTTGGTATAAACTTTTCCCACTGGATTATGAGGATTACATAGAATGAACATAGAGACTCTCGGATCTTTCATCTTCTTTTCTAGGTCATCAAAATTAATTGTATAATAACCATCTTCTTCTATCATGGAGCTTGAAACAATTTGTCTTCCATTATCGACTACAATTTCCTTTAAGGGACCGAATAATGGTGTTAAGCATACTACTTTATCTCCAGGATGGGTAAATGCTTCCAATGTATATAAAGCTCCATGAACTACTCCATGAACAAACTCTACATCATCTTCTTTTATATCCCAATTATGTCTCTTTTTCATCCAATTCTTTACTACAATATTGAATTCAGAAAGATTATATGGATATCCATATAGTTCATGACTAGCTCTTTCTACAGCTGCCTTTGCAACTGGTTCAGGAACTCTAAAATCTGTGTCTGCTATCCACATAGGTAAAACATCTTCTTTATAATCTCCTGATCCATATTTTTTACTATCCGACCCTCTTCTTTCATTATATTCATCAAAATTATGTTTTAGTTTTTCCAAATTTATCATCCCTTCCTAATCTACAAAACTACATGAATAATATAAGAAGCAATTAAATTAGTCAAAGCTCCCGCAACAATTGGTACTGATACCCTCTTTATTAAATCCTCTGCAGTAATTTTGGACAATCCTGATGTAGTTAAAACTGCACCTGCGACAGGTGATAAACATCTTCCTATACTTGCTGACATCTGCATTGGAACACCTAATTGATATGCTTGAAGTCCAATTGCTGGTGCTAAATTCGCTGCCAAAGGACCGAATGAAAACCATGTTGCATTTCCATTTCCTAAAATTATTACTCCAAAAAAAGTCAATGCTGTAAAAGCAATAACGGTTAACAATTGAGCACCTTTAAATTCAGCTAACTTTTCAGCCAGTATATTAAATCCACCAAGGGCAATAAGTCCCTGTGCAAAAATACTTGCAGAGATAATCAATAATACTATATTTGCTAAACTATTTCCCATAGCTTGAAAAAGAACTTTTAAATCCTCTCCAATAACTTCACAATTTTTTGTTCTAATTCCTTCTATTATAAAAGCTATAATTAATCCTAATACATTTGCAGTAAATACATCCATTTTAACTTGCTTCTGAAATGAAAAACTTACTACTAATAAAAGAGGAATTGCTGGTAAAAAAGCATATATTCTTGGCAATGACTCTGAATTCAATTTCTCTGAAGTTACCTCTACTCGGTCTATATCTATATTTATGCCTTTCTCATCTTCCCTCTTAAAATGAATAACCATAACAATACCCGTCACTAATATGGTTATTATTGCTGGTAATACTTGATAGCTTTTTACATAATTAACTACTGGCATACCAACTACAGTTTCTGCTGCAAATATTACAGCCCCATCATTTGGCCCCCAATCAAGAAAGCCTGTTAAAAGTAAAGTAGCTGCTGCACTTATTGGACTTATCCCCAATTTTATTAAAACTGGATAAACAGATGACATCAATAATAAAACTAATCCAATATGACTTGTGATCATAGTTTTTAGACATGCGCCTATTACAAATACTAAAAACATTACAATATATGGATTTTTGATTCTCGATAAAGGTTTAGTTATAGTGTCTGCTAACTTATCAGTTGCACCAATATGATTCATAAATACTGCATATCCTGCAACTAGCAATAGATTACTACCTACACCTGATAACTGTTTCTTTGTTGCATCACCAGCAAAAGCAAAAACATCTAACAATTTGCTTCCTGTAGTAGAATCTCCCAACGGAGTATACCCCTTCCATACTGCTAATATTGTTAAAATAATAAATCCTGATACAAGAAATACTAGTGAGGGATTAAACTTTTTTAACACAAACCTTGCTGTAATAATTACTGCTATAATTGTTAAAATAATTGATAATGTTGCTTCCATATTTACTCCATTTGCCTCCTACATAATTTATTTACTAATTTGCTATATATTTCACATATTAAGCCATTCTGATATATCAAATACCCCTATCATTGATTGCATCCATAGTTAATAGGACTTGTAAATATATAGCAAATGAAGTATCATATCCACCATACAATCTAATTACAAAATAATAAATCACTACTTATACTAATGGTCTTCTTAATCTTAAAATGGGATTTGACAATAATTATACTATTGTCTATATGAAGAGAATAAGTAAATAAGTGTTGAATTTGTAGTCTTTATTTTTAATTTATGTAATTTAATCCTTTTCAACATTAAAAAATATAGAAAGAAGAATGTTTCCATAAGAATGTCTCTAATGATAAATTTTACCATAGGCAATTGTAATAGTAAAATTAAAATAATCAATATGGAACAGTAGGAAAATAGCCTTTTCTAATAATGGTCTATTATATTGAAATTTATCTTTAGTATAAATGTATTTTTTTACAAATATATTTATACTATTACAGTTAATTGCTTACACTACCATATAGAAAATTAAGGGCAAACTATACAGAAAAATCCCTTGAGTCATTTTGTATATTCAAAATTAAATGTATAAAAATGTTAAAAACCTGCTAAAAAGCAAATACTTTTAGCAGGTTTTTAACATTTAGTTAAATTACTTAATATCTATTTTTTAATACAATAAAAAAACAGTTTTACTAATCTTATTTTTATAGTTAATGAAGATTAAAGATTCACTCTACCTATCACAAATAAAATTATATCTTACATTAACTTCTATCTGCAGATTGCTCTTTTATAAAATCTTCTAAGAAATAATTTATATAATCTATAGTAAAATTGATTTCCTCCTTAGATAATACTTTATTATCTAAAGAATACCTAATATAATTATTAAATTCATCAATACCATTGAAAGGTAATTCTATCTTAGATAATAACTTTCTCATTCTAACCTTTCTCTCAACATTTCCCATTTTAGTCAAAGATCTATTAATATACTGAATTAAAGAATCAATAATCTGATCTAAATATTCTTGTGTAATTTGCATATTATCTTCTTCAAATAATACTTTATGGTTTGATAGGTTAGTATCATTATAGTAAGTAAGTACCTTTTTAGTATGAAGTAAATCTTCATCTAATTCTTTATAATCGAAGTCTTCTCTTTTTAACGCCTCAGAGTTTAAAGCATTAAATTCATCTAAATCTGCGAATATATCTTTTTCTATTTCTTTAATTTTTTCCTCGACTGTATTCTTAAGATTATTTACATCATTTTCATTTGTTATTGTTTTCATCCATTCTTCATGTATTTCATTAATCTCATCATAAACTGAAATATTATCAGCTAAATTAATAACTATAACCATATTGCTTACTAGTCCTAATCTCAATATAAAATCAAATATTTCATTAATCTCATTTGTCAAATTAAATATTTCTTTTACTATTGAATCTAATTCATCTATATTTTTATCCGATAGCTCTAGATTTCTCAACTTTTGAATCCCTCTAAAATAATAGTCAAATTTAGTGCCATATCCATCTCTTATGGAACTATCAAACTGCTTTTTATACTCGTTAATTTGACTTTCGACCTGAACCTTATTATATAATCTTAAATTTCTCATCAGAGTATTTTTTAATATATTGAAATAATTTTCTTTTACCAATCTCATAGGCATGGTTAAAATTATTTGTGAAATAACATAAATATATTTATAATAATTATCTTTAAATCTATCTAAGGTATCATTTATTATGGCAATAAGTTCTTCTACCCTCTTAATATTATAGGGTGTATGCTCATAATCTTTTTTAGATAATATCTTAATCCCATACTGGTCTACTAATTCCCCTACATAAGACAATTCTATACTATATCCATCTATAATCGAAGATAATTCATATATTTCTTCCCTAATATCTAGTATCTCCTCTAATTGTAAATCTTTATTTTCATCTGATTTATAAATAGAATTGTTCAATAGATTTATAATCTTATTTATATAGTAGTTCAATAAATTGATTTCACTAATCAATCCCTTATTTTCATTTTTACTTCTATCTTTTAATTTATTTCTAAGTGTATTTATTGCATTAAAAGCATTTAAATAACTAGACTCCTTAATAAATTTAAGTTGCTTTTTATTTAAAGATATTATATTATCTCTTATCTCTTCATTAGACATCTTAGAAACACTTTCTTCTATATTAATCATTATTAACTTTTTCTCCTTTCAATACTAGAATTCTTCTATATTCAATCTTTGATTTTATGTCTATTTAAATGTATAATTGAAATATCAACATCATTATTATAACACAATGAAAGCTTAGGGTGAATTATTTATGGAAACTATAACTAATATAATTTCTCATTCTTTAAATATAAGTAATTATTTTAATAAGGACACAGTTTGTTTTATTGATATTGAAACTACTGGATTAAATAGGAATAGTAATATGGTTTATTTAATAGGACTTTTGTTTTTTGATTCTAGCACTGGCAACTGGACATTAGATCAATATTTTGCTAATTCCATGGATAAAGAGCAAGATTTATTAGAAAAGTTTATAGCTAATTTATCATCTTTTGATAAAATCATTACATTTAATGGCGAATCTTTTGACTTACCATTTATAGAATGTCGTCTAAAAAAATATGGAATCGATTATATTTTTGATAGAACAAAATCCTTTGATTTATATCAAATAGTAAAAAAAAATAAGGCATATTTAAATCTTCCAAATCTAAAATTAAAAACTATTGAACGTAGTTTAGGGTTCAATAGAGAAGATAAATACTCTGGTTATGATTGTATTGGATTTTATTATGATTACCTAAAATCTAAAAATACATTACTAAAAGAAAATATACTAAAACATAATTACGATGACCTTGTCCATATGCTGGATATAATTATGATATTAGATGTATTAGACCTGAAAAAAAGTTTCTCTATTGAAATAAAAAATAGAATTATAAAATTTACAATTGAAGATATGGAAGTAAAGAATGACATGTTAAATATTAATGGACTTTTAAATCCTTTATTGACTAACAATATAAAATATTATGGACAAAATTATACTATTACTACTAAAAATTTAAGTAAGTTTCATATGTCTATAGAACTAAAGCATGGATATTTAACTGAAGAAGAGAAATGTATATATGTAGATACTTCTGAAATTGAACATATTAATAATCTAAAGGATGTTTTGAATTATAAACTACCTTCAAATATTTTAGTATTAATGATTGAAAAGAAATATTGTATTGATAATATTAAGAATTTACTTATGGAAGTTTTTAGACATACATTATTGAAATAAAAAACAGACCAAAAGGTCTGTTTTTTATTTCAATAATGGTGGGCCTTCAGGGACTCGAACCCCGGACCTACCGGTTATGAGCCGGGCGCTCTAACCGACTGAGCTAAAGGCCCCAAAATTTTAATGGGCACAACAGGGCTCGAACCTGTGACCCCCTGCTTGTAAGGCAGGTGCTCTCCCAACTGAGCTATGCGCCCATAAGCTTTCTTGGCAGGGGTGGCAGGATTTGAACCCACGACATTCGGTTTTGGAGACCGACGTTCTGCCACTGAACTACACCCCTACAATCTAACTTAAGTTATTTTTATTAAACTATTTCCAGTTATACTAATGGTGGGCCTTCAGGGACTCGAACCCCGGACCTACCGGTTATGAGCCGGGCGCTCTAACCAACTGAGCTAAAGGCCCCAAAAATACAAAACTGGTGCCCGGAGCCGGAATCGAACCAGCGACACGTAGATTTTCAGTCTACTGCTCTACCGACTGAGCTATCCGGGCACGTTAATTAAGTTACTACTAAATATAAACCGACTTTACAATATGTATGGTATGGTGGGCCTTCAGGGACTCGAACCCCGGACCTACCGGTTATGAGCCGGGCGCTCTAACCGACTGAGCTAAAGGCCCCTACCATGGCGGAGAAGGAGGGATTTGAACCCTCGCGCCCCGTGAAGGACCTACTCCCTTAGCAGGGGAGCCTCTTCAGCCACTTGAGTACTTCTCCATATAAAAAATATTTGTTCTCACGAACATCCATAAAGTCAAATTTGGCGGAGAGGGTGGGATTCGAACCCACGTGGGCTTGCACCCTAACGGTTTTCAAGACCGCCCCGTTATGACCACTTCGGTACCTCTCCATGGTGATCCATCCGCGACTCGAACGCGGGACACCCTGATTAAAAGTCAGGTGCTCTGCCGACTGAGCTAATGGATCATATTTAATTAGTTTATATGGCTGGGGTGACAGGACTCGAACCTGTGGAATGCTAGAGTCAAAGTCTAGTGCCTTACCGACTTGGCTACACCCCAACATTTGGCGCGCCTAGGAGGATTCGAACCCCCGGCACACGGATTAGAAGTCCGTTGCTCTATCCTACTGAGCTATAGGCGCATAGGATATTTTTTTATGGAGCGGGTGAAGGGGATCGAACCCTCGCAACCAGCTTGGAAGGCTGGGGCTCTACCACTGAGCTACACCCGCATATTAACTTAACCAATAGAATTAATGGTGGAAGAGACTGGATTCGAACCAGTGAAAGCTTAGCTAACGGATTTACAGTCCGTCCCCTTTAGCCACTTGGGTACTCTTCCATATAATAACTACACTATTGGAGCTGGCGAGAGGAATTGAACCCCCAACCTACTGATTACAAGTCAGTTGCT
>NZ_JBEBOY010000034.1:0-34218 GCF_040396155.1 Tissierella praeacuta | reverse complement strand
GGTTTTGGTGATAGAAATTTCATTTTTATATCACCATGAATAATTCAGGGTAAAGAAAGTTTTCTACAGTATTAAGGGGTTAAAGTAAATAAATAATTGAAAAGTATAAATATAAGTTTAACTGAACGAGACTATTAAAATCTTATTTTTTCATGTAAAACTGTAATTATCAAATATAATATTGCTAAAATAAAAAAAGATAGGATGTTATTTCCTATCTTTTACTGTTCGTGCGAGTAATAATGGTGCCGGTGGCCGGATTCGAACCGGCACGGTGTCGCCACCGGTGGATTTTGAGTCCACTACGTCTGCCAATTCCATCACACCGGCAAAACTCTTACAAGGAATATAATAACATAGAATTAATAATTAATCAATATTTTTATTTCCATTTTGTTTACTCAAATGGTCTTTTAAGATATACTAGAAGGTATGGAGTGTAGAATGGAGTGATATAATGGATAAAAAAAAGTTGATGATTATAGATGGGAGTTCTTTGTTACATAGAGCATTTTATGCTCTTCCTCTATTATCTACTAAAGAGGGTATATATACAAATGGTATATATGGATTTTTAACTATGTTATATAAAGTACAAGATGAAAAGAAACCAGATTATATTTGTGTAGCTTTTGATAAAAAGGGGCCTACTTTTAGACATGAACAGTATGATAAATATAAAGCTCATAGACAATCAACGCCTTCAGAATTAGCACAACAATTCCCAATTATAAGGGAAATCCTTGATGCTATGAAGGTTCGTTATTTAGAATTAACTGGTTTTGAAGCTGATGATATTGCAGGTACATTAGCAAAAATGGGAGAAGAAAATTCCTTAGATGTTACTTTAGTTACTGGAGATAAAGATTATCTTCAATTGGCAACAGATAATACTAAAGTTTTAATAACAAGAAAAGGAATTACTGAATTAGAAGAGTTTGATAGGAATATAATAATAGAGAAATATGGGATTACTCCAGAACAACTTATAGATTTAAAGGGACTAATGGGAGATCAATCCGATAATATTCCAGGAGTACCAGGAATTGGAGAAAAAACTGGATTAAAATTATTAAAGGAATATAGTACAATTGAAAATATCTATGAAAATATAGATAATATTAGTGGTAAGAAACTAAAAGAGAATTTAATAGAGAATAAGCATCTTGCCTTTTTAAGTAGGAAACTTGGTGAAATCATGGTTAATATACCTATGGATATAAGTCTTGAGGAATTTAAAATTGAAGATCCTGATTGGGAAGAGTTAAAGAAACTTTATAGAGAATTAGAGTTTAATAGTTTACTGGGAAAGATTTCTGATGCTACTGTAGAAGACAATGAAGAATCAAGTGTTAGTTTAGAGTATAATCTTATAGAAAAAGAGAATTATAATAGTTTAATTGATGCTATTAAAAAAGAGGGAAAGTTCGGATTTAAATTTATTATATCTGATAGTAACTATATTGAAGACGAAATAATAGCAGTAGGTATCAAAACAAATGAAACTCAAACTAATATTATCTATTTACAAGAAGATAGAGAAAGATTTGTTGATAGTTTTAAATCTGTTTTTGAAGATAAAACTATTGAGAAAATAGGTCATAATTTAAAATCAGATATAGTAATACTATCAAGATTAGGGATTAGAGTAGATAATATTACTTTTGATTCTATGATAGCTCAGTATTTAATTAATCCAGCCCAGTCTTCATATTCCATAAATGATATTAGAAGGGAATATTTATATAGTAATGGTATTGATGAAGAAACATTATTGGGAAAAGGTAAGAATAAAAAAAGTTTTAGTGATTTAAGCAAAGAAGAAATTGGAAGTTACCTTTCCTTTACATTAGATACCATATTAAGCGTAGAGTCTAAGATGAAAGAAATCATCAAAGAACAAGAAATGTTAGACCTTTATTATAATGTGGAGCTGCCATTGGTAGAAGTTCTAGGGAGTATGGAATACTACGGATTTAAAATAGATGTAGAAGAATTAAAGAAGCTTGGACATGAATATGATGATGAAATAAATTCACTAACATCTGAAATATATGATTTAGCAGGTACGGAATTTAATATTAATTCGCCTAAACAATTAGGAGAAATCTTATTTGATAAGTTATCTTTGCCAGTTATTAAAAAAACTAAAACAGGATATTCTACAGATGCAGAAGTCCTAGATAAGTTAAAGGATCAACACCCTGTTATTGATAAAGTTCTTAGATATAGGCAAATTGTAAAATTAAAATCAACTTATATAGACGGACTTTTAAACTTAATTAATAAAGATACTAATAGGATTCATTCTAGCTTTAATCAGACTATAACCACTACTGGAAGAATAAGTAGTACAGAGCCAAACCTACAGAACATCCCTATTAGAACAGATGATGGGAGAAAGATTAGAAAAGCTTTTATTGCAGAAAACAAGGATTATGTTCTTGTAGATGCAGATTATTCTCAAATTGAATTGAGAGTATTAGCTCATATATCTAAAGACCCTAAGTTAATAGAAGCTTTTATAAATAATGAGGATATTCATAGAAAAACAGCATCAGAAGTATTTGATGTATCAAAAGAAGATGTGACTCCTATAATGAGGAGCAGGGCAAAGGCAGTAAACTTTGGAATAGTATATGGGATTTCTGATTATGGATTATCTAGAGATTTAGATATTTCAAGAAAGGAAGCTAAAGAATATATCGATAATTATTTAAAAAATTATAAGATGGTTAAAGAATATATGAAAGATATAGTTGAAGAAGGTAAGGAAAAAGGTTATGTAGAGACTATTCTTCATAGGAGAAGATATATTCCGGAGTTAAAAGCAAAGAATTTTAACATTAAATCTTTTGGTGAACGAATAGCTATGAATACACCTATACAAGGTTCTGCAGCGGACATAATAAAGATGGCTATGGTTAAGGTATATAATGAACTAAAGGAAAGGAATCTAAAATCAAGACTAATACTTCAGATTCATGACGAATTAATAATTGAGACAGAAAAAGATGAAATTGAAGAAGTGAAAAATATGATGAAGGATATAATGGAAAATTCAATAAAATTAAATGTGCCTCTTACAGTAGATTTAGAAATAGGTGATAGTTGGTATGATACAAAATAGTCGTATATTAATTGGGCTGACAGGTGGAATATCTACTGGGAAGTCCACTGTTTCTAATATTATTATTGAAAAAGGGTATCCATTAATTGATGCTGATAAAATTGCTAGGAAAGTTGTTGAAATAGATAAACCAGCATATATAAAAATAATGAAAGAATTTGGAGAGAATATATTATTAGAAGATAAATCTATAGATAGAAAAGCATTAGGAAATATTGTATTTAATAATAAAGAAAGACTAGAAAGATTAAATAACATTGTACATCCATATATATTTGAATATATAAAGCTTCAGATAGATAGATTATCTTTGAATAATCCCATTATATTTTTAGACATCCCTTTACTGTTTGAACAGTATGATTTATGGAAAAGGTTTAATATTAAATTTGATGAAATCTGGTTAGTATATCTTGATTCAGATACTCAGATGGAGAGATTAATGAAAAGAGATGGAATATCAAAAGAAGAGGCATTAAGTAGAATGAAATCTCAAATGGATATAAACTATAAAAGAACAAGGTCTTCCAAGATAATTGATAATAGCGGAGATGTTGAATATTTAAAGATACAAATAGATAAATTATTAAGTGAATTAATCTAATCTTGGAGGGATTATTTATTGCTTAAAATTATAAAGAAAATCAAAAAAATAATTATATTTTTTATTGTTATATTTTTAATCGTTACTATGGGACTTGTTTTTGTAACCATAGGGTATCCAATAGGATATAAAAATTTTATAGTAAAGTATTCTAATGAATATAAATTAGATCCATATTTGGTGGCATCAATAATCAATGCTGAAAGTAAGTATGATAAAGATGCAATGTCTCCAAAAGAAGCTAGAGGATTAATGCAGATATCTCCATCTACTGGAAAATGGGCCAGTGAAGTTTTAAAAATAGAAAATTATAACGAAAATATGTTGTTTGAACCTGAAATAAATATAAGAATTGGTACTTGGTATCTTAGTACATTATTTAAAGAATTTGATAATGATATAGATTTGGTTTTAGCCGCGTATAATGCAGGAAGCGGAAAAGTAAGAGGATGGTTAAATGACGAGGAATACAGTTATGATAAAAGTACTTTGTTAATAATTCCTTATAAAGAGACAGAAGATTATCTTGTAAGAGTAAAGAAAAGCTATAAGGTATATAGTACAGTATATAGAAAATATATAATGAATCCCAGTGATAAAGATTCTTTTTATGTAGATATATTGAATAATATTAGAAAAATTATGAAGGAAATAATAAAAAGCATATGATAAGGTGGAATAAAAATGAAATGTAAAAAATACTTATCTCTAATTTTAATAATCGTAATAATGATTACAGTTACAAGCTGTGGACAAAGTGATTTAGCTACAGTAAATAATACTAAGGACGAAGATACGGGAAAAACTGTTGAATATAAACCTGAGGAAGGGGGACAGATAGTTGTTCCTTTAACTAGTCTGAACACATTAAATCCATTAATCACAGAAAATAGTAATTATCATTTTCTATCTAAGTTAATTTTTGAAGGTTTATTTGAGTTTGATAATAATTTAAATATAACTAATCAATTAGCTGAATCCTATAATATAGGAGATAATGGGAGGACTATTGAAATTAAGTTAAAAGATAATGTTTTTTGGCATGATGGTGAAAGATTTGAACCAGAGGATGTAGTTTTTACAGTAAATACTATAAAATACGCTAGTGCCGATAGTACATACAAGCAAATGTTTGCAACTGCTATGGGTTCCAATATATTATCAGATGCTAGAAGGATAATGGATGTAAAAGTTACAGGTAATAATAGTATAGCAATTACCTTTGATAAAGTATTTAGCAATAATCTAGAAGTGCTGACCTTTCCTATAATACCAAAGCATATTTTTACTTCTGGCAAAGGAGGTAATTATTTTGCTAAGGCATTAGAAGTAGATAACTATAAACCAATAGGAACAGGTCCATTTAAATTTGAAAGTTATGAAAATATGAAAGAAATAAGATTGTCTGCCAATGATAAGTATAGAGATGGTAAACCATATATTAACGAGATACTAGGTAGAGTATTAGAAAATGAAGAGGATATTTTAACTGCCTTTGAAACGGGACAGATAAATATAGCTACAACTGTTGATGTTGACTGGGATAAATATAGCCAGAATAGTAGAATTAAAGCATTAGAGTTTGTATCAGCAAATTATGAATTTTTAGGATTCAATTTTAGAAAGGAATTATTTTCTGGAGAAAATGGAGAAGGGCTAAGACGTGCCATTGCATATGGAATAGATAGACAGTCTATTATTCAGAAACTATATTTAGGACACGGAACCCAAACAGATGTACCAATTCATCCGGATTCTTGGTTATCATCTGAAAAAGCGAATACCTTTGGCTATAATTTAGATTTAGCAAAGGAAGAGTTAAGAAAGATAGGATGGAAAGATATTGATGGTGATGGATTATTAGAAGATGAAAATGGACAAAAAATTTCACTTAAAATTTTAACTAACTCCTATAATTTAATGAGGTTTAGAACTGCAGAAATGATAAAGGATGATTTAAAGAAAATAGGTATTAATGTTAGTATTTATCCAGAAAATAAAAAACAAGATGATATTACAGCGGAAGACATTAAGAATCAATGGGCAGAAGTAAATCAGCTTATAAATGGAGGAGACTATGATATAGCTATTCTTGGGTGGCAATTATCTGTAATCCCTGATTTATCCTTTGCTTTTCATAGTTCTCAAATTCCATATAAGACAAACTTTATTAAATATTCTAATGAGAATATGGACAGATTGCTTCAGAATTCTCTCCTAGTGGCATCTAGGGAAGAAAAAGCTAAGGCATATGATGAATTGCAAGGCCTTATAGTTCAAGATTTACCATATGTAAGTCTATTTTTCAAAAATAAGGCATTATTAATTGATAGTAAAATAATGGGTGAGCTTGAACCAACATTCTTCAATCCATATAAAGGGATAGAAAAGTGCTATATACCTAAGGAGTTACAATAAATTTATATTGTAAAAATACTGCATATGTAGTAAAATATATTGGTAATTTAATTGCAGGGGTGGTGTAATTGGTAGACACTATTCACCAACAAATTCCCTGAGTTAGGCTTTTAGATAAGCGAGTATGCTGGAACTGGCAGACAGGCATGTTTGAGGGGCATGTATCAGTAGTGATGTGTGGGTTCGATTCCCACTACTCGCACCAAAAAGTAATCAATATATGGATGAAATAAAAGCAAATACTACTTTTACTAAGTATTTGCTTTTTTATTAAAACAAAAAATAATAGAAAAATTTAATAAATGTGATAAACTAATATAGTAAATATATTAATATTATATGGAGGGGTTTGTTTGGAGCTTAAATCTAAGATAAGAGTAATTGAAGATTTTCCAGAGCAGGGTATTAGCTTTAAAGATATAACAACTTTATTGAAAAATGGAAATGCTCTTAAAGAAGTAGTAGATAGCATAGTAAAGGATTTAAGAGGAAAAGAGATAGATTATATAGCTGGACCAGAAGCTAGAGGTTTTCTACTGGGTACAGCAGTTGCTTATGCTTTAGGTGTTGGATTTATTCCTATTAGAAAACCAGGTAAATTACCAGGAAAAGTTGCTAGTTGTGAATATGAATTAGAATATGGTAAGAACACTCTCGAAATGCATCTTGATGCAATTGAAAAAGGTAAAAAGGTTGCAATAGTAGATGATCTTTTAGCTACAGGAGGTACAGTTTTATCTGTAGTTAATTTAATAGAATCTATTGGTGGAGAAATAGTGGCGTTAGAGTTTTTGATTGAGCTAGAATCTTTAAAAGGAAGAGATAAACTAGAAAAATATCATATAAATTCATTAGTGAAATATGATATATAGAGTAGTTTAGATTATATGTGACAAGCTTAAACTTAAAAAATTCAGATTACTATGATAACTAAGTAATAAGATTTTGAAATTTTAATTAAATTATGATACTGAGTATCTATATATGAAATAAATATAAATTTTTTGTAACAATTACAAGATATGTGAGAGACATCCAAAAATTGACAAATATTAAACGATTTTAAACCTAGTAAAGTTGATGTAATTTTAATTAATTTAAAATTATTAGAGGATTAAGAACATGTATGTAAGAATTGTGACTGTAACATGTTCTTTCATTATGCTTGTAACTGTGATAAAGTTATATCTTGATAAAATTATAAATATTATATATAAATAAAGTAGAAACAGCATAAAAAATTACAAAAAAATTAACAATGATTGTATAGTTATTGACAGTCTTTTACAGCAAGCCTTTGTGTACAATACAAGTGTTTAGTGTTATAATATAAGGGGTCCTACTAGTCTAAATGAGTTTTGGGACCTAAATATTTGATATAAATATTATAAAATATTAATAGAGAGGTGGAAGCGTATGAAACTTGACAATCTCACTTTTAAAGGTGGTGTACATGTACCACACAGCAAAGAGTTGACAGAAAAAGAAGTTCTAGAACATGCAAAAGAACCAACTATAGTATATATACCATTACATCAGCATACAGGAGCACCTTGTGAACCTATAGTTAATGTTGGAGATAGGGTTAAAGTGGGGCAAAAAATAGGTGAATCTAAGGCTTTTGTGTCTGCTTATGTTCACTCTAGTGTTGCAGGTACTGTAAAAAGCATAACAAGTATAACTACACCTACAGGAATAAAATCAACCTGTGTAGTTATTGAGTCAGATGGTACTAATGAGGTAGATGAAACAAATAAACCTAAGGGAGAGTTGGACAAACTTTCTTCTAAGGAGATAATTGAAATCATCAAAGATGCAGGCATAACAGGTATGGGTGGAGCAGGATTTCCTACTCATGTAAAATTATCACCACCGCCTGAGAAAAAAATTGATACTGTTGTTATAAATGGTGCAGAATGTGAACCGTTTTTAACTTCAGACCATAGGTTAATGCTAGAAATGCCAGAAAAAATCATATTTGGATTAAAGGCAATAATGAAAGCACTAAATGTGGAAAAAGGATTTATTGGAATTGAAGATAATAAGATGGATGCTGTAGATGCCCTAAAATCAGTAATCAAAAATGGAGACAATATAGAAATAGTTACTTTAAAAGCTAAATATCCTCAAGGAGATGAAAAAAGGCTTATTAATGCCGCAACAGGTAGACAAGTACCTTCTGGAGGACTACCAATGGATGTTGGATGTGTAGTAAACAATGTAAGTACAGCTAAAGCTATAGCTGAAGCAATCTTAGAGGGTAAACCTTTATATGAAAGAGTTGTAACTGTTACAGGAAATGGTGTTAAAAAACCTAAAAACCTTATAGTGAAAATAGGTACACCTTTTCAAGAAGTAATAGAACAAGCTGGTGGATTTAATGGGGTACCAGGTAAAGTAATTATGGGTGGTCCTATGATGGGGTTAAGCCAATTCTCTACAGAGGTACCAGTAATTAAAGGTTCAGGAGGAATTCTCGTTCTTACTGAAAAAGAAGCTGAGGTTCCAAAAGCTTCCCCATGTATAAAATGTGGCAAATGTATAGAAGCCTGTCCGGTACATTTACAGCCATTATTTATTTCTGCTTATGCCCTTAAAAAGGATTTTGAAGGTGCTGAAAAATATGGAGCTTTAGATTGTGTTGAATGTGGATCATGTTCTTTCATATGTCCTGCAAAAAGGCCATTAGTAGAATCCATAAGATTTGCAAAGAGAGAAGTCCTTTCTAAAAGGAAAAAATCATAGAAGTTAGGAGGAAATTTAATGGAAGGTAAAGTGATAAATACTGCAAATACAGATTCATCAATTCCAGAGATGTTAATAGTATCTTCTTCTCCTCATATCAGGTCTAATGAATCTGTTAAGAGAATAATGTTAGATGTAATAATAGCATTAATACCAGCTATTATTGGCTCAGTTTATTTCTTTGGGCTTAATGCGTTAAAACTAATATTGATATCTGTAGCATCAGCTGTATTCTTTGAGGCAGCAATACAAAAATTATTTAAAAAGGAAATTACTATAAATGATTATAGTGCAATAATAACAGGTATTTTAATAGCATTTAACTTACCAGCTAATGCACCTTGGTGGGTTCCAGTATTTGGTTCTGGATTTGCTATTATTATTGTAAAACAATGTTTTGGAGGAATAGGGTGTAACTTTATGAATCCAGCATTAGCAGCAAGAGCTGTATTACTTGCATCATGGCCAGAAATTATGTCAAACTTTGTATTGCCAGGTGCAGATGCTGTAACTGGTGCAACACCATTAGCAATTATGAAATTTGGAGGTGCAGATGCCGGTGCTTCTGCTACAGTAGCTCAAGCTGGTACAGGAATGCCATCACTAATGAATATGTTCATTGGAAATATAGGTGGAGCAATTGGAGAAACCTCAGCATTATTATTGCTTATAGGTGCATTGTATTTAATAATTAGAAAAGTTAT
Source organism: Tissierella praeacuta (assembly GCF_040396155.1). Lineage (GTDB taxonomy): Bacteria > Bacillota > Clostridia > Tissierellales > Tissierellaceae > Tissierella > Tissierella praeacuta_A. Next base: position 24,617 of record NZ_JBEBOY010000034.1, on the reverse strand, counting down.
AAATTGGAAGATTCCTGTTATATATATAGGTACAACAGCTATACTTTTACTAGTATTAGGTGTTGAGGCAAATCAACTTATGTATCATATTTTAGGTGGCGGACTAATACTAGGGGCTTTTTTTATGGCTACAGACTATTCAACTACCCCTGTTACACCTCTTGGCCAAATAATCTTTGGATTAGGTGCTGGAATTTTAACTGCTCTTATTAGAGTAAAAGGTGGATTCCCTGAAGGTGTTTCATATTCTATTTTATTAATGAATGTTGCAAGTCCATTAATAGAGAAATTTACCGCACCAAAAATATTTGGGAGGGCGAAATAGATGAAAGAAACTATAAAATTGGGATTAATTCTATTTATTATTACAGCAATATCTGCTGGAGTCTTAGCTATGTCAAATAATTTAACTAAGGGGAAGATTGCCGAATTAGAAATGGCAGGAAGTATGGAAGCTTTAAAAGAAATATTTGGTGAAGAGACTACATTTAAACCTTTAGATGAAGGGAAATTTAAAGAAATAAAGGAAAGTAATGAAGCAGTTGTAGAAATATTTGAAGCGTATAACGGTGAAGAAATAAATGGATATGCTATAAAAATGATATCTAAAGGATTTGGTGGAGACCTTGTTACATTAACTGGTTTTTCAATAGATGGAAATGTAAAAGGTATGAGATTAGTGGAACACTCTGAGACAAAGGGACTAGGCTCAAAGGCTGCTGAACCAGAATTTTATGATAAATTTGTAGATAAGAGTGTAACAGAAGAAATAGCTGTTGAAGCTATATCAGGAGCAACTGTAACTTCTAAGGGAGTAATGGCTGGTGTAAACGCAGCTAGAGAAGTATTTAATACACAACTTTCAAATTAATGTAAGTGGAGGTGGAAAGAGTGAAATTATATAAAGTGTTCAAGAATGGTCTTATTAACGATAATCCTATATTTGTACAATTAATAGGTATGTGTTCGACATTGGCTGTTACCACTAGTGTTCAAAATAGTTTGGCTATGGGACTTGCAGTAGTAGCAGTATTGGTAGGTTCAAACTTAGTAATATCTTTGCTTAGAAATGTAATACCAAATAAAATTCGTATTCCTGCATTTGTTGTAGTAATAGCAACCTTCGTTACTATAATTGAAATGTTTATGAAGGCTTATGCTCAGCCTATTTATCAATCATTGGGTATATTCCTTCCATTAATAGTAGTAAACTGTATAATTCTTGCTCGTGCAGAGGCTTTTGCATTTAAAAATGGTATTATACCTTCAATTGTAGATGGTCTTGGAATGGGTCTTGGCTATACTATTGCACTTGTTATATTAGGAGGTATAAGGGAGATCTTCGGTGCTGGAACTTTTTTAGGAAAGTCATTATTCGGTGCAAGCTTTCAGCCTGCTGGAATTTTAGTAGCACCAGCAGGAGCATTCATTGTACTTGGACTATTAATAGGTGTTTTCAATGTGGTTAGAAGGAAAAAAGCTTCTAGCGAAAATTAAAGAAGGAGGAAGGCTAAATGAGTATAGCAGCAATATTGATTAGTACAATTTTTGTAAATAACTTTGTATTAGCTCAATTCCTAGGTATTTGTCCATTTCTTGGGGTATCAAATAAAATGGAAACTGCAACAGGGATGGGCGTTGCTGTAACATTTGTAGTTACATTATCATCTATAATTACTTATTTTATACAAAAAGGAATTTTAGATGTATTTGGACTTGAATATTTACAAACAATTGTTTTTATATTAGTTATAGCAGCATTAGTTCAATTTGTTGAATTAGTAATTAAAAAAATGAGTCCTACATTATACAATGCATTAGGTGTTTATTTACCATTAATTACTACAAACTGTGTAGTATTAGGTGTTGCAATATTAAATATAAAAGAGGGATATAATTTAGTTCAAACTATTTTTAATTCTATAGGAGCTTCTATTGGTTTTACTTTAGCTTTAATACTTATATCAGGTATTAGAGAGAAACTTGAATTAGCAGATGTTCCTGAAGCTTTGAAAGGTTTCCCTATTGCGTTAATAACTGCAGGATTAATGTCCATAGCCTTTTTAGGCTTTAACGGACTTGTTTAGGAGGGATAATATGATCGAAATATTAAATCCAGTTTTAGTATTAGGCGGATTAGGTCTTGCTTTTGGTATACTTCTATCTATTGCATCCAATGTCTTTGCGGTGAAAGTAGATCCAAAGGTAGAACAGGTCAGATCTGTATTACCTGGAGCTAATTGTGGCGCATGTGGATTCCCGGGATGTGATGGTTTGGCAAATGCTATAGCAGATGGTAAGGCTCCTGTTAATGCTTGTAATGTTGGAGGAAAACCAGTTGCTGAAAAAATAGCAGATATCATGGGAGTTAATGCTACAAATGTAGAAAAGAAAGTAGCTACAGTTCTTTGCCAAGGTAATTGCGATAAAGCAAAGGAAAAATATAGATATGAAGGTATTAAAGATTGTAGAGCCGCTAATATTTTACAAGGTGGAAGTAAAGCATGTTCCTATGGATGTTTAGGCTGTGGAACCTGTAAAGATGTTTGTGCATTTGGAGCAATTGAGATAATTGACGGAATAGCTGTTATAAACAAAGATAAATGTACAGCTTGTATGAAATGTATTGAAGCATGTCCTAAGTCTATTATTGAATTAGTTCCATACGATAATCAATTTGTTGTAAAATGTAAGAGCAATGATCCTGGTAAGGAAGTTAGGAGTAAATGTAGTACAGGATGTATAGGATGTCAAATCTGTGTTAAAAATTGCCCGGAAGAAGCAATTAGTTTCGAAAATAATTTAGCAAAAATTAACTATGATAAATGTGTAAACTGTGGAATATGTGCTGGAAAATGTCCTACTAAGGCTATATACTCTAATGTAGCTAAAGATGCATCAGTTTAATATTTAAAGAGCCGTTGAGGCTCTTTTCTTTTTATTAAATTGTAACTTGTAAATAAAAAATATAAATGGTAAACTAATAATGTATGAAATTAGCTTAAGCATGTAAATAAAGGATGATTAGATGACAAAAGGTGATAAATATTTAATAATCATTATTATATTAATTAGCTTAGGTTCTTTAGGCTTTATTAAAAATAATGCAATTAGTAATAAAGAAAAATATATTAGTATTCAAATAGATGGTAAGGAATATAAAAAAATAATATTTGATAAATCTATGGTAGGAAAAACTATACCTATTGAAACTAAATTTGGATATAATTTGGTTGAAATAGGAGAGGACAAGGTTAGGGTAATAGAGGCTGATTGTCCTGATAAAATAGACGTACTACAAGGATATATTTCTAAGCCAGGTGAAATAATAGTATGTTTGCCAAATAAACTAGTAATAGAGATAAAAGGAACAGAAAAAATAGAAGAAACAGAAGAAATAGATTATATAAGTCGCTAAGGATGATAGAAGAAATGAAGAAATTGAACAAAATAATATTTTTATCCCTATTAACATCAATAGGCCTTGCTTTATCAGTATTGGAATCGGCAATTCCTTTGCCAATTCCAATACCTGGGGCTAAACTAGGGCTTTCTAATATGGTAATTTTAGTTTCTTTAGTCATATTTGGATTTAAAGAAGCTTTTGTAGTAGGGGTATTAAAAAGCATAGTACTTGTACTTATAACTGGTAGTGTATCTAGTCTTATATATAGTCTTTCAGGATCCATATTATCTTGTATAATAATGTTTATTGTATATAAATATTTTAGTAGGTTTTTTAGCCTTATAGGTGTAAGTATCTTTGGTGCAGTAGCTCATAATGTTGCTCAAGTTAGTGTTGCTGCAGCTATGATGTATAACCTTAGAATATATTCTTATCTGCCTATTCTCTTGCTTATGAGTTTGTTTACTGGATATTTTGTAGGTCTTTCATCAATCTATATATCTAAAAGTTTGAAGAAAAACCTAAATTCACATTTTGGATAATTAAGGAGATAATATGGAAAAAATAATACTAGCATCTTCTTCTCCAAGAAGAAAAGAAATATTGAATAAATACAAATTAAATCCAATAATATTTGGAGCTCAAATTGAGGAAAAATTAAGAGGAGGAGAATCGCCGAAACAAGTGGCAATGTCCTTAGCTTTTGAAAAATCATTTTGGGTAAGTAATCACTTTAGTAATGGTGAAATTATTATTGGAGCAGATACAATAGTGGTTTTGGAAGATACGATACTAGGCAAGCCTAAGGATGAAGATGATGCATTTAGGATTCTATCTTTGTTAAGTGGAAAAGAACATAGTGTAATTACTGGAATTTGTATTATGAAAGCAAATACTAATATGAAAATCATAGACTATGAAATGACGAAAGTTAAATTTAGACATTTATCTGAGGAACAAATAATAAGATATATTCATACAAAGGAACCCTTAGATAAAGCAGGCGCATATGGAATTCAAGGATATGGTCAGATTTTAGTTGAAAAAATAGATGGATGTTATTCTAATGTGGTAGGATTACCACTAGGAAAACTTGACTACTTATTAAATAAGTTTTTTGATATACAAATATTATAGATAAGTGGGTGGGGGCATGGATATTAATCTGGATTTTCAAAGGAATCATACTATTAAGGAACTTCCAATGACAGAAAGACCAAGAGAAAAGCTTTATAGTCATGGACCTGGAGCATTATCGAACGAGGAATTATTGGCTATTATAATTAGAACAGGTAACAAAAATGATTCAGCCATTGACTTAGCTAGGAAGATTTTAAGTAGAGATAACAGAGGATTAGTGTATTTGCGAGATACCACATTACAAGAACTAATGGAAACTAAAGGAGTAGGTAAATGTAAGGCAGCTCAAATATTAGCAGCTATAGAAATAGGCAAGAGGATAAATTTTAGGGAAGCTTTATCAAAGGTTAAGATAACTGAACCTAACACCATAGCAAATCTATATATGGATGAGATGAGATATTTACAAAAAGAACATTTTAGAGTTTTATTATTAGATACAAAGAATCAAATAATTGCAACTGAAGAAATTTCAGTAGGGACATTAAATGTTTCCATAGTACATCCGAGAGATGTTTTTAAAGCAGCCATAAAAAGAAATTCCAATTCTATGATTTTGATACATAATCACCCTAGTGGTGATCCGACTCCAAGCAATGAGGATATAAATGTAACTAATCGCTTGGTAGACGCTGGTAACTTAATTGGAATAAAGGTGTTAGATCATATAATAATTGGAGATAATAGATATATAAGTTTTAAGGAAAAGAATCTAATTTAAGTTTTATTAAGGAAGGAGCAAATAATATGGGTTTATTGAGTGGATTTGTAAAGGATATGGGAATAGATTTAGGAACAGCAAATACTTTAGTTTATATAAAAGGTAGAGGAATTGTAGCAAGAGAACCTTCGGTTGTTGCTATACAAACTAATACTAAGCAGGTCTTAGCAGTAGGAGAAGAAGCAAAAAAAATGATAGGTAGAACACCAGGAAATATTGTAGCCATTAGACCTTTAAAGGATGGGGTAATAGCTGATTTTGATGTAACAAAGAATATGCTAAAATATTTTATAAGAAAAGCTACGAAGAAAAGAACATTCCTTCAACCTAGAGTTGTAGTGTGTGTACCTAGTGGAGTTACAGAAGTTGAGAAAAGAGCAGTTGAAGAAGCGGCGATACATGCTGGTGCAAGAGATGCTTATTTAATTGAAGAGCCTATGGCAGCAGCTATTGGCGCAGGATTACCTGTTCAGGAGGCAACAGGTTCTATGATAGTAGATATTGGTGGAGGTACCACTGAAGTAGCTATAATTTCCTTAGGTGGTATAGTAACTTCCAAGTCTATTAGAGTAGGTGGAGATGAGTTAGATGAATCTATAGTAAATTTTATTAAGAAGGAATATAGCTTAATGATTGGTGAACGCACAGCTGAAGAAGTTAAAATAACAATAGGCTCAGCTGATGGGAACTCAGAAATTTCTACAATGGAAATCAGAGGAAGAGATATGATTAGTGGATTACCTAAGACAAGAACTATAAGTTCGAAGGAGATTTATGATGCAATGAAGGAACCAATCCACAGTATTTTAGAAGCAATAAAATCTACTTTAGAAAAAACACCACCAGAATTAGCATCGGATGTAATGGAACAAGGGATAATGTTAACTGGAGGGGGAGCTCTTTTAGAAGGCTTAGATAGACTAATCATTGAAGAAACTGGTATGCCTGTTCATATTGCTGAGGAACCTTTAGATTGTGTTGCAATAGGTACAGGAAAAGCATTGGATAGTATAGAAATACTTAAAAAGACTATTTCAAATAATAAAAAAATAGGCTAAGTGGTGATATTATGTCTTTTTTCAATAAGAATAAAGAAAGAATGATGGTAACGGCTGTTGCTATCATTCTAATTGTTCTAATAGGTGTTACTAGTAGTGAACGAATGGCTTTAAGTAAATTTGAAAGAGTAGTAGGAAACCTTCTAACTCCTATAGGGAAGATATCCAATTCAGTTGGTAAAGGATTATCTGATTTTTTTTATAATATTAAAAATATTGTTAAATTAAAAGAAGAAAATGAAGAATTGAAAAAACGAGTGGCAAAATTAGAAGAAGAAAATAGAAACTATATAAATATTATAGGTAAAACTGACTATTTAAAGAATGAAATTAAGCTTTTAGATAAGACAAGCTTTAATTTAATACCAGCTCAAGTAGTAGGAAAAGAACCTGGAAATTGGTTTGATAGATTTACCATAGATAAAGGTACAAAAGATGGAATAAAAAAAGGTAGTACAGTTGTCCAAGGGATTGAGTTGGAACAAAACACTGTAATTGAAGGAATAGTCGGACGAGTAACTGATGTAGGAGATAATAATGCTAAAATAGTTACAGTTGTAGATGAAATTAGTAGTATATCCTTTAAGGTTTTAAGAACCCAAGACGGCGGAATGATATCAGGGAGCATAGATGGAGAAGTTTCAGGATATTTATTTGATAACAAAGCTGATGTTATAAAAGGAGATAAATTGTTTACTTCTGGACTTGGCGGAGTTTTTATCAAGGATATCTATATTGGAGAAGTAGAAGAAATAGTTAGTGATGATGAAGACTTAATGAAGAAAATAAAAGTTAAGCCAGCAATGAATTTCAAGAAGCTGTATAAAGTATTTGTAATATCTGATTAAGATTGAGGGATATATATGACTGTGTTAATATTGATTTTGGTAGTTTTAGTAAACTTTTTTTTGCAAAGCTCCATACTTCCATATGTTAATATTTTAGGAGTTGTACCAAATACAGCTCTTCTTATAGTGATTTCTATATCATTGTTTAGAGGTAGATATTATGGAGGATTTATAGGGCTTATAATAGGGCTTATTCAGGATATAGTATTTGCTCCTGTAATAGGAATAAATGCATTTATATACTTTTTTGCAGGATATTTAGTGGGATTAGTTGAGAATAAAGTAACCAAAGAAAATATGCTTATACCAATATTGTTTTCTATTCAAGGTACAATATATTATAATTTTTCTTACTATGTGTTCATGTTTTTCTTATCTAGAGATATCCCATTTTTATCCTTTGTAAAAGATGTATTGTTGATTGAAATCATATATAATGGTGTTTTATCTATTCCTATATACAAAATATTTTCTAAAATTTTTGTTGTTCCAAAGATAAGGTTTGGAAGTAGATAGAGGTGAGATAGATGAAATTATTAGAAAAAATATTTAATAGATATAATATTGTTACATATGTTGTCATCTTACTTATGTTTACACTATCATTTAGATTAGCGACTTTAACCATTGCTAAAGGAGATTATTATAGAGATATATCAGATAATAAAAGATTAAAAGAAGTGTATGTATCTGCTCCGAGAGGAGAAATACGAGATAGATATGGTAGACTTTTAGCAGGAAATAATCCTAGCTTTACTGTACAGATTTTAAAAGACGAATTAAATATAAAAGATAAAGAAAAGAAAAATAATGCTTTACTTTCCTTAGTAAGGTTGTTAGAGGAAGATGGAATCAGTTATGTTAATGATTTTCCTATTAATTTAAATGTATTTAAATATAAAGATGAAAAAGACTATTTTAATCAAGATATCATGCCAAATGATAAGGTTGTTGATATTATAATTGATCAAGGACTTTTGTTGGAATTATTGAGAACTTCTTATATTCATCAAGAATATAAGGAACACTATCAATTTGCAACTGCTCAAATAGCTATTAATGCATTAAGAAATAAGGGAATTGAAGTACCCATAACTGTAAAGAATGTTGGTAATGCAGTAGAAATAGAATATAATGTATCTGAAGATACTGCTAAATGGATGAATAATTATAAAATACCAAATAATTTTTCTCCTGTTGATGCATTAATTAAATTAATTGATAATGATAAAAACATTATAAGAAAGATAATAGATCATCCTATTTCAAGGAAATTAGTATATGGGATTATGGAAAAAAGGGGCGTGACTGATAATATTATCTTAGATGAATACTCTTTATCCTATGATGAAGAATATAAAAATCAGAAAAGGATTTTAATGAATTCATATAGTGGAATAACGGAGAATACTACAGCTAAGGAAGATTTCATTACGATTGTTTCTGAGTCATCTATTTATAATCTTTTAGAAAAAGTAGTAACTAAAGAGAATGATAAAGGTAAAACTGAGGTTTTAGTACCTGGAAAAATACTTTTAGATATGGTCTTAGAAAAGAATCAGGACGTGCCTATAAAAATAGAATTAAGTGAAGATAAATCCAATGTAATATATAAATATATGGGAAGTTCCAATATAGGAGATAAATCTCCCATAGACATTTTATTGGAATATAGTAAAAAATCTGGTGTATTAGGAGAGTTTATTACTTCTAATAATATTAAATCTTTAGCACAGGAACAACTTTTGTTAGATGGAATAAATGCGAAGATTTCAATTGCAAAGGATATTGAATATGTATTTGTCAATAACAAGAAAAATTGGTATAGTGATAATGGGATAGATGAACACAGTACTACTAAAGAGGCGCTTGAGCATTTAAAGGAGAAATATGAAATACCGAAGAGTTTAAGTAATTATGAATCTAGAGCTGTTTTATCATTATATGAATTACTTAGTAAACAAGGGCATATGGCTTATCAACCTATAAATATTGCTTATGGAATACAAGATACTACTGTAGCTAAGATTGAGGAAGGACTAGCAGATTTACCAGGAATACAGGTATCCATAGAACCAGTAAGGTATTATCCAGAAGGAACTACAGCCGCACATATATTGGGATATTTAGGTAAGATTAGTCAATCAAATGAAATAAAAAAGTATGTAGATGAAAAAAAATATTCACCTAACGATATCATAGGAAAGACTGGAATTGAAGAAAGCTTTGAAGATGCCTTAAGAGGAGAAAATGGAATTAAGAGGGTTGAAGTTGATGCCGTGGGAAATACAACAAATATTATTGACGAGAAAAAACCAGTCCCAGGAAATAATATTTATTTAACATTAGATTTAAAGCTTCAAAAATTTTCTGAGGATGCTTTGAAAAAAACCTTAGAAAAAATACAGGTTGGTGGAGTATATGAAAGTCCTTGGGGAAATTATAAGTTTGGGACTAATAGAAAAAAGAATAGACCCTATAAAAATGCTACATCTGGTGCAGTAGTAGTTTTAAATGTCAAGACAGGTGAAGTTTTGTCCAGTGTAAGCTATCCTTCTTATGATCCAAATTTATTTGCAACAGGAATATCTAATACGGATTGGCTAAGTCTATTTCCGGAAAATGATAAGGATCCATTGGCACCAAGACCACTGTATAATGTTGCTACACAAACAGCAGTGCAACCAGGTTCAACGTTTAAGATGGTAACAGCTTTAGCGGCTTTAGATAAGGGATTGAGTCCTACTAAGAAAATAAGGGATATGGGTTATGTTGAATTAGGTAATTACCGTCCAGGCTGTTGGATTTGGAATCAAAGCAGAGGAACTCATGGATATGAAAATATGTATGAAGCCATTAGGGATTCTTGTAACTATTATTTCTATTCATTGGCCTTTGGTAGAAATCCAAGAACTGGAGAAAATATAGGGGTTAAACTTGAGATAGAGGATATAGTGAATCTATCTAAACAATTAGGATTAAATGATAAAACTGGTATAGAGATAAATATACCAGCGGAGACTTCAGGAGGAGTGCCTAATCCTCAAATAAAGATAATAACTACTAAAACATTGCTAAGATCTTATCTTAAGAGAAATATACGAAACTATCTAAAGAAAGATATAGTTTTAAATGATTCTGAAATTACAAATATTATAGAAGACATAGTCAGTTGGACAGATTTAGAGGAGCCACTAACTAGAGGTGAAGTTATTAGGAGATTGGACACCTTTGGTATTGAGCCGGAGAAAAAATTATCTGGTGAAAAAGAAGGATTAGCAGATAAGATAAAATATACTTATTTAAATCAAGCTGGCTGGAATATTTCAGATACATTAAATGTAACTATTGGACAAGGCCAGAGCTCCTATACACCTATGCAAATGGCAAATTATATAGCAACCATATCAAATGGTGGTTATAAACATGAGGTAACTCTAATTGATAATATTAAAAATTATAATAATTCAAAACTTTTATTTGACAATGAACCTAAATCTACAAGAATAGAATTAAATGATTATAGCAATTTAGAACACGTAAAACAGGGAATGGCATTGGTGTCTAGTGATGGTTCAATGAGAAAGGTATTTGGCAATTTTCCTGTTAAAGTAGGTTCAAAAACAGGTACTGCACAGAAATCAGGGATTAACCCTTCTACTGGAGATACTTATGATGATTTTTCATGGTTTGTTGCCTTTGCACCTTATGATGATCCTGAGATCGCAGTAGTTTCAGTAATATTTCAAGGTGGTAGTGGAGGTTATGGTGCTCCTATGGCAAGAGATATTATTGCAGAATACTTAGGATTAAACGCAATTGGGACAAAAGAAGCATTACCTTTCAAAAACAGTTTGGTAGAATAGATATAGAAAGTCATTACAGATTATATTGGAGGTAATTTTGAAAGTGAAAGAAGAGCTACTCAATTTTAGAGGCATAAAAGAAGGAATATTTTTAGATATTAGTGGTGACGATCTTTTATCTATTAGAGAAGAGTTAGAGAGAAAAATGAAGAAGGCCTCTAAATTTTATCATGGAGCAAAACTTTTAGGTATTAAATCTGAAAAATTGTCTTCTGAAGATTTAATAGAGTTGAAGCTAATTTTAAAATATAAATATGATTTAATTGTTTCTCAAGATGAACTACCTAAACATATATTAGAATCTTATTCGTCTGATGGCGTAGGATATAATGAAGAAAATGCTCTTAAGGAGGATACTTCCTTTGAAGGTATCAAATGTGGTATGACAAAGTTTGTTAATAGGACATTAAGATCTGGGCAAATTGTGGAATATGATGGTAATATAGTTATAATAGGAGATGTAAATCCAGGAGCGATTATAAAAGCTAAAGGTAATATAATAGTAGTTGGTAGCATCAAAGGAGTTGCCCATGCTGGGTTTGATGGCAATTCCAATGCTATAGTTGCATCTTATAATTTACAGCCAACTCAACTAAGAATTGGAGATAAAATTGCCAGACCGCCAGATGAGTATATGGCAACATGCGGGCTACCAGAAGTTGCTAAAATAAAAAATGGGGAAGTAGTAATTGAACCTTATTTGCCTAAGAAATAATTAAAGGGAGGATAATAAATGGATAAAGAAAAACTGGGAACTGCTATAGTTATCACTTCAGGAAAGGGTGGAGTTGGTAAGACCACTACATCAGCAAATATTGGGACAGGCTTGGCTATTTTAGGAAAATCCGTAGTAGTAGTTGATGCAGACATTGGATTGAGAAATTTAGATGTAGTAATGGGTTTAGAGAATAGGATAGTTTATGACATAGTAGATGTTGTAGAAAAAAATTGTAGGTTGAAACAAGCTTTAATAAGGGATAAAAGACATGAGAAATTATACCTTCTACCAGCAGCTCAAACTAAGGATAAGTCTGCTATAAGTCCAGAGCAGATGCTTGAATTAGTTAATGAGTTAAAGAAGGAATTTGATTATATTATAATAGATTCACCTGCAGGAATAGAACAGGGTTTTCAAAATTCAATAGCAGGAGCAGATATAGCTATAATAGTGACTACACCTGAAATATCAGCTGTGCGAGATGCAGATAGAGTTATCGGGCTACTTGAATCTAAAGGATTATATAATCCTAAGCTAATAATTAATAGAATTAGACAGGAAATGGTTAAAAGAGGAGATATGATGAATATGGATGATATAATAGACATTTTAGCCATTGATCTTTTAGGAATAGTGCCAGATGATGAAGCAATAGTTATATCAACTAATAAAGGGGAGCCAGTAGTAATAGACGAAAAAGCATTATCAGGAAAAGCCTATAAAAATATAACTAGAAGGATAATGGGGGATGAAGTAGAACTACTAAACCTAGATGTAAATGAAGAGGGGAAGTTAAGTAAAATCCTAAAATTATTATTTAGTAAATAGGGGGGAATTTCTTGGATCTTTTTAAATTATTTAGTAAAAAAGAGGAGAAAAGCAAAAACGTTGCTAAAGAAAGACTTAAATTAGTATTGGTTCATGATAGGGCAGATCTTTCACCTAAGTTTTTGGATATGATTAAAGGGGATATCATTAGAGTAATATCTGAATATGCAGATATTGACGAAGAAGGATTAGACATTAAATTGACTAGGATGAAAAGGGATGTAGATAGCTCTACTATCTCTGCTTTAGTAGCAAATATTCCTATAGTAAAAGTAAAAGATAATCAATAGTTATTACAAAACTATTAGATAATTTATAATATTAAAATATCCATTGATATATTTTATGGTATAATATATACTAGTATGGGTATAAAGCAAATGAAAAAACTATATTTAATTCACGGGGGGAGTAAAATGAAAAAAAGAATTCTTATTCTAATGTTAGCATTTGCACTAATGACTGCTGTTTTTACTGGTTGTTCTAAGAAAGATGTAGCACCAGTTGATGAAAGCAAACCTACAGCAGCAGGAGAAACAGGTGGTACTTTAGTTGATGGTATTTATTTAGTTAAAATGCCAGTTAGTGATCATGGAAACTATGCTATGGCAAAATTAGAAGTAAAAGATGAAGAAGCAGTATCTTTAAACTACAATGAATACTTGGCAGATTCAGGAGAAGCTAAATCAGAGGCAAATTATGCTTATGCAGAGGGTCTTGCTGTAATTAAAGATTTAAATGACCAATTTAATGATAAAAAGGACCTTAATGCAATAGACTTTGATGCGGTTTCAGGAGCCACTCATACTAAAGGTAGTTTCAAGGAAGTAGCTCAAATGTTATTGGATAAGGCAGCTAAGGGAGAGACATATACAGAAGCTTATAAAGATGGAGTTTATGAAGCTAAGGCTCAAGAACCTAGTCATGGCTGGTTATCAGAAGTTGAAGTAAGAGTTCAAGATGGGCAAATAGTAGGTGTTAATTATTCAGAGGTTGCCGTAGAAGATTCAGATGGAGTTAAAAAAGGAGATTTAAAATCAGCTGATAATTATTCTTATGCTGTGCCATTTGAAGTAATACCAGCAGTTCAAAAATTGATTATTGATAATAATGGAACAGAGAATATTAATGTAGATGATATTGCAGGAGCAACAAGTACAAGAAATACTATTATCGAACTAGTAAATGAAGCATTAAGTTCAGCAAAATAGAAAAAATAAGACCCTAACTTTTAGTTAGGGTTTTTTCAAGTGATATGGAGTGATGAAATGAAAGAAATAAAGTACAGTAGATTAATTATAATTTTAGTATTAATATTATTTGCCACTGGTTGTACAGATAAAGAGCAATTAAAGGACACAAAACTCCCTCCAGAGTCCAACTCATTATCTAAAACAGAGCCTATATCTAGGACGGAATTCTTAATGAATACAGTAATGACTATTAAAATATACGATAATAATGATGAGAAGATTTTAGAACAAGTATTTTCAAGATTAAAAGAGATAGAAAATAGGATGAGTGCTACATTAGAGAATAGTGATGTGGACAAGATAAATGAGAATGCAGGGATAAAACCTGTTACTGTTAATGAAGATACTTATTTTGTAATAGATGAAGCAAAACATTATGCAGAGATTTCAAATGGTGCTTCAGATCCTACTATAGGAACTTTAGTAAATTTGTGGAATATTTCATCTGGGGAAAAAAACAGAACGTCCATACCTAGTGTTGAAGAAGTAGAAGAAAATAAATCTTATGTTAATTATAAGAACCTAGAATTATTAGATGATAATCAGGTGTTTTTAAAAGAAAAAAATATGAGAATAGATTTAGGCAGTATAGTAAAGGGGTATGCCGCTGATGAAGTTAATAGAATACTAACAGAAAACGGAGTTAAATCAGCTATTATTGATTTAGGGGGAAATGTTTTTGCCCATGGAGAAAAGCTAGATAGCTCCTATTGGAAGATTGGAATACAAGATCCATTTGAATTTACAGGAAACTATTTAGGGATACTTGAAGTAAAGAATAGTTCGATAGTTACTTCTGGTGATTATGAAAGGTTTTTTGAATATAAGGGGAAAAGATACCACCATATTTTAGATGCCAAAACAGGATATCCTGCGGAAAATGAAATTACAGGTGTATGTGTTATTTCTAATAAATCAATAGATGGCGATGCTTTATCTACAACCTTATTTGTATTAGGTTTAGATAAAGGAAAGGACCTAGTAAATTCTTTGGAAGATGTGGAGGCTATGTTTATCACAAAGGATAAATCCATTTATATAAGCAAAAATTTGAAGGATAAATTTACTTTAGGAAAAGAAAATACATCTTTTACTATAAAAGAATATTAATTTGGTATAAAATACACCTTAAATAAATAAAATATTATTAATTAGGGTGGGTGATTATATGGATAGAGGAAGATATAAGGTAAATAGGAATTTCTTTAAAAGTAATAAATACTACAATAAGCTTGTAAATAGGATTATCTTTGTCTTGATTATTTTGTTAATTATTTTAGTAATAAAGATGATGAATAATAAGACAACCAATACTATTATTAAAATCATTGAAAAAAATATATACTATGATTTTAGTATGGAGAAGGATGGAAAAAAGATAAAAGACTATTTAGTAAAAGTAGTTAATGGTTCCAAAGGAACTATAGAGGAACTTGTGGAACAATTTAATAAAACCAACAATTTTAATTAATACCTCGGGTAATTACCCGAGGTATTAATCTGATAAGAAAATTTTCCTACTAATATTAAGAGAAAAGTGATAAGATAATATCTATAGTATTGATGAAAGGTGGAAACAAATGATAAATAAAAAAATTCTAGATAGGGTATTAAAAAGAGTTGAAAAACCTGCTAGATATATAGGAATGGAGCAAAATTCCATAATAAAAGATTTAAACAATGTGAAAGTAAAATTTGCCTTTTCCTTTCCAGATGTATACGATGTAGGGATGTCCCATTTAGGACTTCATATTTTATATAATTTAATAAATCAAGAAGATGACTTTGCATGTGAAAGAGCATTTGCACCTTGGACAGATATGGAAGAAGAAATGAGACGTGAAGATCTTCCGCTTTTTACATTAGAGAATAAAGAAGAAGTAAGAAATTTTGATTTTTTAGGGTTCACATTGCAGTATGAGATGAGCTATACTAATATATTAAATATTTTAGACTTATCTAAAATTCCATTACTGTCAAAAGATAGAACAGATGAAGATCCACTTGTTATAGCAGGGGGACCTTGTGCTTATAATCCAGAACCTATAGCAGAATTTATAGATTTTTTTACTATAGGTGAAGGGGAAGAAATTACATTAGAAATTCTTGAATTATATAGAGAGCATAAGGAAAAAGAATGGAATAGAGAAAGATTTTTAAAAGAAGTGGCTAAATTAGAAGGAGTATATGTACCTAAATTTTATGATATAGTGTATAATGACGATGGAACCATCAAGGAAATGGTAAGATTAGATGAAGTGGTTCCAAAGGTAGTAAATAAAAGAATGATAAGAGATTTGAATTCTATGTTTGCACCTGAGAAGATGATTGTACCTTTTATTGAAACTGTACATGATAGAGTTAGCATGGAAATCTTTAGAGGATGTACCCGTGGATGTAGATTTTGTCAAGCGGGAATGATTTATAGGCCTGTAAGAGAAAAGTCAGTAGATAGAATAGTTGAATTAGCAGAAAAATTAATCGAAAGTACTGGATATGAGAATGTTTCACTATCTTCCCTTAGTTCATGTGACTATTCAGAACTTCTTGTATTGATATCAAGACTAATGGATAAATTTGAGGAAAAGAAGGTAGGAGTTTCTTTACCATCTTTAAGACTGGATTCATTTAGTATTGACGTATTAAAAGAAATAGAAAAGGTTAGAAAATCAGGATTAACCTTTGCTCCTGAAGCAGGTAGTCAAAGGCTCAGGGATGTAATTAACAAAGGTATAACTGAGGAAGATTTAGTAAACACAGTTTCCTATGTATTTAGGGAAGGATGGTCTACTATTAAATTATATTTTATGATTGGATTGCCTACAGAGACAGACGAAGATGTAATGGGAATAAAGGATTTAGCTTATAAAGTAAAAGATATGTTTTTTGACATGCCAAAGGAAGAGAGAAAAGGAAATCTAAAAGTTACTGCTTCTGCATCCTGTTTTGTACCAAAGCCATTTACACCTTTTCAATGGATGGGGCAAGATTCAATTGATGAGTTTTATAGAAAGATATACCTAGTTAAAAACAGTGTAAAAGATAATAAAGTTACATTTAACTATCATGATCCAAAATTAAGTTATCTAGAGGCAATAATTGCTCGTGGAGATAGAAAAATATCTAAATTAATTTTAAAAGCATGGGAAAATGGATGTAAATTTGATGGCTGGTCAGAGCATTTCAAATACGATGTTTGGATAGATACTATGAAAGAAATAGGAATAGATGGTGAATTTTATGCCTTGAGAGATAGAACCTTGGAAGAAACATTACCTTGGGATTTTATAAACCCAGGAGTATCTAAGGGATATTTAATTAAGGAGTATAAAAAATCCTTAGAAGAAGAAACTACAAATGATTGTAGGCTACAATGCAGGGGTTGTGGAATTAAGGACTGCCCAATGAATGGTGGTGTAAGTAAATGATTTTAAGAGTTATATTTAATAAAAAGAATTATTTGAAATACATTGGACATCTAGATTTAATGAGATTATTCCATAGGTCATTTAACAGAGCTGATATTCCGCTAAAGTACTCTGAAGGATTTAATCCTCATCCAAAGTTTTCCATAGCAAGCCCTTTATCCCTTGGCATAGAATCAGAAGAGGAATATATGGATGTGGAGCTTGATTACATTCCAATAGATGAGTTTATAGAAAAAGTAAATGCTGTATTGCCGAAAGATATTCAGATAATTAAAGGTAAATATTTAGATAAAGAAGAATCAATTGCTTCTTTAATATCTTGGGCCTTTTATGAGATAAATTTTGATATAGTCCATAAGAAAGAGAAAAAAGATTTAGAAGATATATTATCTAAATGGTTGTCTCGAGAAGAAATAATGATTACTAAATTGAAGAGAAAAGGCAAGAAGAGAATTGAGAAAGAAGAGAACATTAGAGGCTTTATAGGAAATTTAGTTATTAAAGAAAATCGAGATGAAAATATAGCAATAGATGCTTTGCTTAAATCTGGAGGCAATGGAAATTTGAAGCCTATGGATTTTATGGAAGCTCTAAATAGAGATACTTGTCTTAATATAGATATGGATTCCATAAATATAAAGAGATTATGTTTATATGCAGAAAAGGATGAGAATATATATAAACCGCTATAAGATGGGAGAATTAGGATGAATTATATTTTTATTGATTCTTTAGATGGAATTAATAGAGTAGGTATTGTAGAGAACAATATACTTGTAGAATTTCATTTAGAAGAACAAGAAAGAAAGATTGTTGGAAATATCTATAGAGGAAGAGTTGCTAATGTATTACAAGGTATGGATGCAGCCTTTGTAGATATTGGTGAAAGCAAAAATGCTTATTTATATGTAAAGGAAGCTTTACCTAAGGATATCTTATATAATGGAAGAATATATAAGATATCTGAAATCCTTAAATCTGGTCAGGAAATAATAGTGCAGGTAGTAAAGGAAGCTTCAGGTAATAAAGGGGCAAAGGTGACAACACATATTGAAATACCAGGTAGATATTTAGTATTTACTCCTTTTTCTAATAAAGTAAATATTTCTAAAAAGATTAAAGGTTCTATTGAAGTGGAAAAACTGAAATGTATAGGTAAAAGGATTATAAAAGATGATATGGGAATAATCTTTAGAACAGCTTCTGAGTCAATAGATGAATCTATATTAAAGGAAGAATATGATATTCTATATAATATTTATACAAAGATTGAAAGGGAAAGAAATTTTTTACCTTGTCCTAAACTTCTTTATGTGGAGCCGAGTTTAGCCTATCAGATAATAAGAGATAGTTATAATGATGCTACGGAGAAAATCATAGTTAATAGTAAGGATGTATATGATAATTTAATTTTGACTGAAGAACTTTATCCATTTAAGTTCTCAGATAAAATTAAATTAAATACAGATTTTTCAATATCTTATGATATGGGAATACAGTCAGACTTAAAAACTGCATTGCAGAGAATGGTACCATTGAAATCTGGCGGATATCTAGTTATAGATGAAACAGAAGCCCTTACAGCCATAGATGTGAATACTGGGAAGTTTGTTGGTACTAGTTCTTTAGAGGAAACAGTATTAAAAACTAATATAGAAGCAGCAGAAGAGATAGCAAGACAGATTAGGCTTAGAGATATTGGAGGAATTATAATAATAGATTTTATAGATATGAAAGATAAAAAAGATATTTCAATGGTGCTATCTGTTCTTAGAAAACATCTGAAAAGGGATAAGATAAAGACCAATATTATAGACATAACAAAACTTGGTCTTGTTGAATTAACAAGAAAAAAGATAAGTAGGTCTCTATCATCTAACTTTTATAAAAAATGCCCAACATGTGAAGGAAGAGGAAATATACTGTAGTAAGTTAAATATTGATTATAGTATACAATAAATTGTCTATTGACAATAGTATAGATATTTGTTAAAATACTTGGGTGTAGAGCCGCTCAATCTGGGTTTAAGTCCTTCATGGCACCCTGCATTGGCGAGACTGGGTTAGAGGAGGTGCAATCATAATGTACGCTGTAATAGAAACTGGTGGTAAACAATATAGAGTTCAACAAGGTGATGTTGTTTTCGTAGAGAAAATAGATGCAGAAGAAGGTTCAAATGTAAATTTTGATAAAGTTCTTTTAGTATCTAAAGAAGGCGATATAGTTGCTGGTAAACCTTATGTTGATGGTGCTAAAGTTGAAGCTGTTGTTTTAGAACAAGGAAAGGCTAAGAAAATAGTTGTTTTCAAATATAAGGCTAAAAAGAACATAAGAAAGAAACAAGGACATCGTCAACCATTTACTAAGGTAAAAATTGAAAATATAGTTGGCTAAGATATGATAGTAGCTAAGATATATAGAGATGAAAATTATTATATTAGAAAATATACCATAGAAGGACATGCAGATTATGATTCCTATGGTAAGGATATAGTATGTGCTGCTATATCAGTACTTTCTCAAACCACATTATTGTCTTTAGTGAAAGTTTGTGGAGTGGAGGAAAATAGCATTAATTACTTCATAGATGAGAAAAAAGGGTTTCTTGATGTAGAATTACCTAAGAATATAGATAAGATTAAATTAGATAAAACACAAATCCTATTAGAATCATTAGTAGTAGGGATTAATTCAATAATAGAAAGTTACCCAGAGTATGTAGCACTCAAGAATGGGGAGGTGTAATTGATGATTAAATTGAATTTACAATTATTTGCTTCTAAAAAAGGAGTAGGTAGCTCTAGAAACGGTAGGGATAGTGAAGCTAAAAGATTGGGTGTCAAAAGAGGAGACGGACAATTCGTTTTAGCTGGTAATATTCTAGTTAGACAAAGGGGCACTAAGATACACCCTGGAAATAATGTAGGTAAAGGCGGAGATGATACTTTATTTGCAACAGTTGATGGTGTAGTTAAATTTGAAAGAAAAGGTAGAGACAAAAAACAGGTTAGTGTTTATCCTGCAGAGGAATTAGCGTAGATTTTAAGCTTACCATGGTGGTAAGCTTATATTTTTTATATAAATATATTTATAGTATAAAAAAATTGTATCGGAATAAAATAAATAGGAAAATCAGCAATTAAAGTAGTTAAAAGTCAATATATTAATTGACAGACTAAATAAAATTGATATAATAAATTTATCAGATTTCTGAAGGATAGGAAAAGTAATTGATAAGGATGATGAACTATGTTTATAGATGTGGCAAAGATACATGTCAAAGCTGGTAAAGGTGGAGATGGTATTGTAGCCTGGAGAAGAGAAAAGTATGAGCCTGCTGGTGGACCTTATGGAGGAGATGGAGGAAATGGAGGAAGTATAATCCTAAAGGCTGATGATGGGATTAGAACCCTAATGGATTTTAGATATAAGCGTTCATATACTGGTCAAAACGGTGAAGATGGAAGAAGCAAGAAACAGTTTGGCAAGGCAGGAGAGAATATTATATTAAAAGTACCTGTAGGAACATTAGTTAAAGATGGAAATACAGGAGGGGTAATAATAGATCTAAAGGAAAAAGATCAAACTTTTATTATAGCTAGAGGTGGCAGAGGCGGTAGAGGAAATGCTAAATTTGCAACTGCTACACGTCAGGCACCTGGATTTGCTGAGCCTGGTACAAAAGGACAGGAAAGAGATATAGTGTTAGAACTAAAGCTTCTTGCAGATATAGGACTTATAGGATTTCCAAATGTAGGAAAATCAACTATACTCTCTATTATTTCTGCAGCCAAACCCAAAATAGCAAACTATCATTTTACAACTTTAAAGCCAAATCTTGGAGTTGTTAGAATAGGTGAAGAAAAATCTTTTGTTATAGCAGATATCCCGGGACTTATTGAAGGAGCCCATGAAGGAGCAGGATTAGGTCATGATTTTTTAAGGCATATTGAAAGAACTAGAGCACTTGTACATGTATTGGATATTTCTGGTAGTGAAGGCAGAGACCCTGTAGAAGATTTCTATAAGATTAATGAGGAATTAGGTCAATATAATATAAAACTAGTTGATAAGCCACAGATAATAGTGGCAAACAAGATGGATATACTAGGAGCAGATGAAGAATTAGAAAAGATTAAAAAAGAATTTGAACCAAAGGGATATAAAATATACCCTGTTTCAGCGGCCACATTAAAAGGTATAGATGAACTTAAATATGCTATGTGGGATTTGCTTTCCAGTATTGAAACTAGTTATGAAACTTTCGATGAAGAGTTTATGCATGAGGAAGAAGATGACGATACTTCAATAATTGTCAAAAAAGAAGATGGCAAATATATTGTAGAGGGAACATTTATTGAAAGACTTCTAGGTTCAACTTATTTCGATGATGTAGATTCTTTAAGATATTTCCAAGATATGCTAAGGAAAAAAGGAGTAATAGACGAACTTAATGAATTGGGAATACAAGAATATGAATCAGTATTTATTTGTGGATATGAATTTGAATTTTTTGATTAAATGGAGGTAAAAGGAGTAAAATGGACTGCTTAAGTTGTGGAAACTGTAAAGAAAATCAACCAACATATTATTGTTTAATGAAAAATGAAGTTGTGATAAATGAAAACTATAAACCAAATGAAAAGCTAAGAACAGGTTGGAAGAAGGGAAATACAGACTACGAAAAGCATAGAAGGCAAAGAAAAGAAGTAGAAGTTTAATTAGGGGAGTGGAGCAGTTGTTAACAGGAAAACAAAGGTCGTATTTAAAAAGCCTTGCTCATACTATGGAGCCGATATTTCAAGTAGGTAAAAATGGAATAACTGAAAACTTTATTAAGCAAGTAGAAGATGCTTTAGAGGCAAGGGAATTAATAAAGATAAAGGTGTTAAATAATAGTTTGTTAGATGCAACTGAAGTTGCTAATCAAATATCTGATGAAATCAATGCAGAATTTGTACAAAGTATTGGAAATAAATTTGTTTTATATAAAGAATCCAAAGAAAATAAAAAAATTGAATTACCAAGTTAAAGAAATTATAAACTTCAGAATCTTATATATTTCTGAAGTTTAATTATTGATTATGGAGGAAATTTATGAAGATTGGAGTAATGGGAGGTACTTTTGACCCTATACACAATGGACATTTAATAGCGGCGGAATATGCTAGAACTTCCTTAAATCTAGATAAGATAATTTTCATACCTTCAGGTACTCATCCCTTTAAGAATAATAAAAATATTAGTGAGCCAAATAAGAGGAAGGACATGATTTTGTTGGCTATAGATTCAAACAACTATTTTAAAATATCATCTATAGAAATTAATCGGATGGGCACCACTTATACTATAGATACTATAATGGAATTAAGGGAAGAGTATAAAAGGGATGAAATATATTTTATAATAGGCTCTGATATTCTTTTTGAATTAGAAAAATGGAAAGGCTTTAAGGAGCTTATTGGATTATGTAAGTTTATATTACTCTATAGACCTGGACAAGAGGAGAATATAGATAAAAAAATTAAAGACTTAGAATATTATAATATTCAGATTAAAAAAGTTAAATCACCACTTATTGAGATTTCTTCCACCGAAATTAGAAATAGGGTTAACAATAAATTAAGTATAAAATATCTTGTACCAGAATCTGTTGAACAATATATTTTAAAATATGATTTATATAGTGGAGAGAAAATATATGAATAAATCTTTAGAGAATAAATTAATAGAAGATATTGGGGAAAGAAGATATAATCATTCAGTTAGAGTCATGGAAGTAGCAATAGAACTTGCTAAGATATATGATGCAGACATAGAAAAAGTTAAGATAGCAGCAATTTTACATGATTCTGCTAAGTTAATGGATGAAACATACTTATTGAAAATGGCATCTGATTTTGATATAATTTTAGATGCTTGTATGAAATACAATTATGAGCTTATACATGGTCCACTAGGAGCTAAAATAGCGAAAGAAAAGTATGGAATAGAAGACACTCAAATATTAGATGCTATTTGTTATCATACTACAGGTAAAGAGAATATGAGTATATTAGATAAGATAATTTATATTGCTGACTATATAGAGCCTTATAGGAATTTTCAAGGTATTGAGGAAGTGAGAAAATTAGCTTTTGAAGATTTAGATAAAGCTTTAATATTGGCAATGGAAAAGACTATAACTTTTCTAATTGAAAAGAATAAACTTATTCATCCTGATACAATAAAGGCAAGAAACTATCTGATAGTTCATTTAAATAAAAGATAGAAAATAAAATTTAGGGGGTAAATTTATGCTAGATTTAGAAAATAAATTATCCATCATCACTAGAGCTTGTGAAGACAAAAAAGGAATAGACATTAAATTGTTAAATATATCAAAACTAACTTCTATTGCGGATTATTTTGTCATTGTAAGTGGAAACTCGTCAACACAGGTAATGGCAATAGCTGATGAGGTAGAAAGTAAGATGATTGAAGCAGGAGAGTTAGAATTCTCAAAAGAAGGGTATCAAAGTGGTAGATGGGTGCTCTTAGACTTTAATGATATAATAGTTCATGTATTTCATAAAGAAGAAAGAGAGTTTTATAACCTTGAAAGACTATGGTCTGATGAGAGGGAAAGAAATAACTTAAATTAAGGGAGGAAAATATAATGACATCAAGATTTTTATCAACAGAAAAAGCACCAGCAGCAGTAGGTCCTTATTCACAAGGAGTAAAGGCTGAAAATATAATTTTTACATCAGGTCAATTACCTATAGATCCTGCAACTGGGGAGTTATCAAAAGGAGACATACAAAAAGAAACAAGATTATGCTTAGAAAATGTAAAGGCTGTTTTGGAAGCTGGTCATGCAAGTGTAGAACATTTAGTTAAAGTAACAGTTTTTGTAACTGATATAAATGATTTCGCTAAGATCAATGAAGTTTATGCAGAGTTTTTTGGAGATCACAAACCTGCTAGATCTCTAATGCAAGTAGGAGCATTACCTAAGGGTGCAAATATTGAAATTGAAGGCGTTGCAATAATATAACTGAAAGCTTAACTGAGTAAAGCTTAAAAGATGTTCTCGTGGAATAAACAGATAAAGAATAAAAATCTGTTTATGAAATGGGAATATTTTTTATATTTATTTACCTTTAATACTTTATATACTCTTATTTATATCTATTTTAAAGTTTGAAAAACATTAGATATTGTAGTATAACATAGTAAATTATTGGGAATAACAAGACATACCTTAATATATAGGTTGGAAAAATGTAACATAGATATAAAGTAAAATTAAATTTACCTGTTGTGCTAGTTAAAAATTACAAATATAAAAACTCCAGCAATTATGTT
>NZ_JBEBOY010000033.1:0-34628 GCF_040396155.1 Tissierella praeacuta | reverse complement strand
CACTGTGTAAGATACAGTGATTTCAAGCGTTATGAATTATGATTAACGCTATAAACATTCTAGAAAGAAGGTTATAAATCCTTTTTTTATAATAAAAATGCTACAATCCATGATATAATTCATTAAATTTCTAGAATATAATACATTTTCATAGCATAAACGTAATTAAATGTCATAGAAAAATATAAGATACAGTATGTTTTAATCGAATCTTTTTAAGTTCTAAAATCATTATAAATACTTCAAAAATCGGGTAGGAGGTAAATAATTAATTTATTTCCCCAAGCTACTCCTAACTTCCGAAGGTTTTTGGTTCATACTCTGTTTTCCCATGTCCATGAGACCTCCCCAGGTAAGAACAACAACCTTCCTCCCATGTAACCGCCATATTTACTGTATAGCGTTCGGGGAGTATTGGACTTTCACCACTAAGTTGTTGCACATGCTGGGCACACATAAAAAATAAGTTAGGTATAGAACCTAACTTATTTTTTCAACCTTTCCCAACTAGTTACCCCTAATGAATGAATTTCTTTATTATTTTTATCTAAAATCTTATGAAAATATTGGAGCATATTTCCATTCATATCTATTCTCTTATTGCCAGATAATATTGTATCTCCATAAGTCGTTTCTTTTTTATATAAAATTTCAAATTCATTTAACATATAGTTTTCATAAACATCTTCTGGAATGCTTTCCAACATCCAAGAAAGGTACTTAGTATTATTAACATGATTGTTATAATCAATATCTAATCTTCTTACATAAAAGTCAATATATTCTTCTACTTCTGCTTCCTTTTTAAAGTCATAAAAATAATCAAATGTCTTCTCATCTACAATATCTGATATTTCAATAAACTCTGTTGGTATTCTCATTGGTTTCTTCTTTTCCATATTTATAAATATCCAAACTGTAGAAGCTCTTCCTATTTCTATTTCTTTTTCATCATATATAATAAATTCTCTAGTAGCATAGAACCTATCTATACTAGAAGTCCAAGTTTCAATTGTTATTTGTTCTTTTACACTTGGATATCTATTGATCTTAACTTTCCAGCGGTTCAACATCCAACAATAATTTAAACTTTGCAGTTTATCAACTCCAAATCCAATATGTTCTGTATGTGCTCCCGATGTCTCTCCTAAATATGTGAGCATAGCCAAAGGTGTAGCCCGTCTATATTTATCCGCATCATAATAGGGTATCCTAAATGTTTTTTTATATTTAACCATTCGTTTATCAACTCCTCCAAGAATATTAACAAATATATTATTAACCTATATATTAAATAAAATTATTTAACTAAAGTAAATCTTAAGTTACATTTCTAATCCACCTTTTAGATTTAACCCTAGGTAGTCCTATAGCTGCTTTAATTATTTCTTCAGCAGAAACCAAAATAAAAACAACGTGAACAGGTAATTTAAGCAATAATACTCCAATAAACGCTAAAGGAACTCCCACTAACCATACTGAGCCCATTTCAAGATACATAGAGAATGTAGTATCACCACCACCCCTAAGCACTCCAACAATCAATGTAGAATTGAATGTTCTTATAAAATAAAAGAGTCCAGAAATAAATAGTAGTTTCCTAGATAAATTATATACATCTGGTTCAAGATTTCTAAATAATTTTAAAGTCGTGTCTGGTGTTAGGCTTAATACTGCCCCCAACACTAATCCTATTAATGTTGACATAGTTAAAAATTGTGTTGCATAGCTATAAGCTTCTTCTTCATCTCCAGCGCCAATTTTATTGCCTACCATAACTGTACACGCATTGCCTAACCCTCTGACCAGTACAAAAAAAATATTTTGAATAGTCCCTGCGACTTGGACTGCTGCAGTTGCTTCTACTCCTATTTTAGCATATGCTACATTATACATAACTTGTCCCAATGCCCAAAATGCTTCATTGATTATTACAGGATAAGTAGTTTTTAAATATCTGCTAACAAACTCTTTTGTCCAATCTGTTAATTCCCTTAAACTAGCTGCAAGAGGCTTTACACCTGTATATACAAAGTAAAAAATAAAACTAATTTCAACTATCCTTGCAATCAATGTTCCATAAGCCGCACCTTTTACCCCCAACTCAGGAAAACCAAAGTTACCAAAAATAAGTAAATAATTAAATATTGTATTAGTTATAAAGGATATAGCTGAAACTATCATAGGCATTTCAGGTTTCTCTATACTTCTTGATGCTATACTAAAAGCAAACCCTATACCAGTTATTATATAAGATAAAGATACTACTCGTAAATAATC
This sequence comes from Tissierella praeacuta, assembly GCF_040396155.1. Classification (GTDB taxonomy): domain Bacteria; phylum Bacillota; class Clostridia; order Tissierellales; family Tissierellaceae; genus Tissierella; species Tissierella praeacuta_A. The sequence goes on along the minus strand of NZ_JBEBOY010000033.1, from coordinate 32,348 downwards.
GCATCCTAATTTGATTACTGTTTCATCATCAATGAAAAATTTCATAATCATTTCTGGAAAAAAGAAAGCTACTATAGTAAAAATAAATCCTGCCAAAGCACTTAGACTCACCGCTAATCCCAATACTTTCTTGATACTTTTTATATCCTTCTTTCCCCAAAACTGAGAAATAAAAATTGAAGAACCACTATTGATTCCAAAAATAATCAAAGAATAAAAAAAGAACAGTTGATTTGCTAGACCTACTGCTGAGATACTAGATTTACCTAATTCAGATATCATTAAGGTATCTACCATATTTAGTGAAGATGTTATTAAGTTTTGTAATGCGATTGGAATTGCTATTGCCAGCATGTCCCGTAAAAATTTTTTATTCTTCAAAATTTGTTTCATTTATTACCTCCAGTATATTATATTAAATAAATATATTAGTTGATTTCATTATTTTATTATACAATATTTCCCTTAAATTAGATATACTCATTCCTTAAATCTTTAATAATGAATAAAGGCACTCAAACCTTTGAGTACCTTTATTCATTATCGTCTTCCATATTCCGTATGATCATTTCCTAAATAATTAATATTTGCATAAATCCTCACCATATTACTGTCATCTTCATGTTTAATTTGAACATTAGTAGCTCTTCCATCATCTCCCCTTCTATTGAGATGATGATTTATAATCTCAGAAGCTATTTTTTCACTATATTCACCATCATATACCTTGTTATAATCATCTGCTGTCATTTCCAATATAGATTTGTGGACTCCATCTTTGACAATCCTCTTTTCGATAATATTATTAAATAACATACCTCTGCCTCCTTTATAATTATTAAATATTATTTAAATACTCTCTTAATATCTTCTCTTATAAAGGAGTTTTTTATGTGATTTTTATACGGAACTTAAATATTAATTTAAATTTTTCCCATGAACATCTGCACTGCAAATGATACTACTACAACAAGGGCAGATATAATAAATCCATGTAGCATTGGTAAAAAACCAGACTTTGATACTTCCTTAAAATTTGTTTTTAATCCAATTGCCCCTAATGACATTACCATAAAAAATTTACTTACAACTGAGATTTTGCTGCTAGCTAAATCTGAGATAGCACCTAAACTCTTTATACCAACCATAACTAAAAACATCATTATAAACCATGGAAATATCTTTTTCAAATTAATATTTCTTTTTTCCATATTAAATCCTGTAACTTTTTTAGAATTTAATCTTTCATTGATAAATGAAAATATTAACACTGCTGGTACTATTGATAATGTTCTTGTAAGTTTAACTATTAGAGAAAAGTTCCCTGCTGCATCTGAAAAAGCATATCCTGCTGCCACAACAGATGATGTATCGTTTACAGCTGTCCCTGTCCATAAGCCATATCCTAAATCACTCATTCCAAAATACTTTCCAGCTATGGGGAACAATACTACCATAATTATATCAAATATAAAGGTTGCAGAAATTGCATAAGCTATATCATTAGGTTCTGCATCTATGGTAGGTGCAATGGCTGCAACCGCAGAGCCTCCACATATTCCAGTCCCTGCTGAAATAAGACCAGAAAGCTTCCAATTCATTTTAAATAATTTGCCTAAATAATATCCTCCTGCAAATGCAGTAAATAATGTAAATATCATAACAAATAATGAATATTTTCCAACTTCAAAAACCTGAGAAAAGCTTAAAGTTCCACCCATTAAAATAATAGAAAACTTCAATATCTTTTTAGAGACAAAACTCATTCCATCATTAAAGATATTATAATTTGAAACAATTGGATTAATAGCCATACCTAAAAGTAATGAAAATACTCCTGCACTAATAAGTTTTCCTGGAATAAAATCACTAATAATTATGGCCGCATAAGCTAAAATTACTGTTAGTATAATTCCTGATAGATATTTTTTTATAATTTTCATATTTAACCTCCTATCATCTTATACTATTGATTCTATTGCCAATCTAGTATAAAATCAAATTATGATTTATTATATATCAATAAATATAACTTATATATGGAGGATATTATGATTGATTTTAGATTAAAGACTTTCCTAATGCTTTGTAAGGTATTAAATTATACAAAGACTGCTGAAATTTTGCACATTACTCAACCAGCTGTATCTCAGCATATTAAATATTTGGAAGATAGCTATAATGTAAAATTATTTAATTATATTGGTAAAAATTTAGAATTAACTGAGGCTGGAGAAATACTATATAACTATACCCTTGCAATGAAAACAAGTTCAGATAGGATTAAACTTATTCTATCATCTCCTCAGCATGGCAATTACCCCATAACCTTTGGTTCGACTCTTACAATTGGTGAATATACAATGTCTAATTTACTTTCAAAATTATTATTAGATTTTCCAAATATTAATGTTACAATGGAAGTTGGAAATACTAAGGTATTATTGGATAAATTACGAGATGGAAAGATTGATTTTGCCATACTGGAAGGTCATTTCGATAAATCAGAATATAATTCAATATTTTTTTCACAAGAGAGCTTTATAGGAGTATGCTCTCCTGAACATTATTTTGCAAATCAAAATATTTCTTTTCAAGATATTTTTAATGAACCTTTAATTCTTAGAGAGAAAGGTTCTGGAACAAGGGATATTTTTGAACAGATTCTATACGAGCATAATATTACAATGAAAAGCTTTAAACACATAACTCAAATCGGAAATATAAATGTAATAAAGGAATTGGTGAAAAAAAATCTAGGAATTACATTTTTATATAAAGAAGCAGTTAAAGCAGATCTTGCCAATGGCAGCCTTGTAAAAATAAATCTAAAGGATTTTGATGTAGAACGAGAATTTAACTTTGTTTTTCTAAAAGATAGTCTCCACTATACTGAATACCTTCATTGGTGTAATTATTTTCTTTCAATAAAATAATTATAATCATGACCACCCGTAAAATGGGTGGTTTGCTCTAGCCCTATAAAAACATGGTACTTGCTGTGTCTTAAGACACATTGAAAGGTCTGACAACCGCTTTGTTTTCTCAAGCAAACCCTAAAGAGGCTTTTTTCTTGTCTAGCCTTTTATTTTTTCCCCAGTGAATGGATCAACAAACTCTTTCATACTTAATTAGTCATATTCTATATCTTCTTGTAATTGTTTCTTTATATACTCCTCAATTACTTTTTTATTTCTACCTACTGTACTTACATATGAGTGTTATATATTAGGAAAACCAACAAGCTCTGTTAATGTGTAGGTGTCTTATCCTACCTGTAAATGCGAGTTGACTTCGATATACTGGATAATGCTGCGTAGCTTGTCGATGTTCTCGTATTTTCGGAAAGTTGTTAAAAAAGGATTTTCGGTGTCAATTCCATTTTCCAGTTCGTCCCGCTCTTTTTTCAGATTGGCAATCACGATGCTAATGGCTTCATTTTGCTGTTCATAATCTTCACTCATGTGGCGGTAATCAATTATATGTGATATGACCGTCTTTCCAGTCCTGATAAAGTGCTTGCTTGTACCGCATGATTTTGGCAAACTCTTTTTCTTTTGAGGTAATCAGTTCATTCAGCCGTATCAACTGGCTTTTTTGAGCGGGGTCAAGTTGATTTTTGATACAATAGCGGAATAGCTGACTGCAAGATGTACCTGTTGCCGGATTGCATAGAGTACAGCCGCTTCAAGCCTTGTGCTTTTAAAGTGCATAGGCTGTGTCTGTCCGTTGGGGCATTTGTACTTTAATCTCTAACTTTGCTTGTAAACGGAAGGGCACATAATACCGTGGTCGTTCAGATGATTCGCAATAGCCCTGACGGTCATACCACTTAGACACACGGAAAAAATCTGCTTTACCACTTCAGCAGCTTCATGGTCTACTAACAAAGCGTGTTTATCATTGGGGTCTTTGATGTAGCCATGGGGGCATAGGAACCGATAAATTCCCCATTGCGTTTCTTGTAGTCAAATACCTGACGGATTTTCTTTGAGGTCTGGTAGCAATACTGGTCGTTCATTACATTCGTTATAGGAACAAGAATACTGGATACACTGTCAGGGTTCAAATAACTGTCTATGCTCTCTGCCAAGCTGATAAAGCATACATTCACCTGAACAAACAAATTTTTAATCAGGCTCCCTGCGTCCGTATAGTTACGGGAAAGGCAGGAAAGGTCTTTGACAATTACGCAGTTTACCTTTTTCGCGTAAATGTCGGCTAACAGTCTTTGAAAATCTGCCCAGTTGGTGTCTATACCTGTGCAATCGTCATCAACGCAGGTTTCAGTGCTTTCAAATTCATCAAGGCGTTGCCTGTAATAATCATCAAGCAGTTTCTTTTGATTGATAACGCTGTTGCTGTCGTCCTTACCACGGTTCAAGTCCTCTTTGGATAACCGGATATATTTTGAAAAATTCCAGCGTGTAGGATTATACGAAAATTGAGAAACAGCAGTATTTGTTTCCCTGTTTTTGATTCGTGCCATGTTTCCTCCTTTCTATCACATTACACCTATATTATACCATTTCAGCATAAAGCGAACAATGTTGTCGAGGGTTTTAAAATACCGTTAGATAACTGATATTACCTACTTCGGGTCAAGTTGCCCTGAAGTGACATGATCAATTACAGGCCGCTTTTCTGACGTATAAGAAAGTTTGTAATTCACCCTGCAAGGATGGGCCGTTCTCCGGGAACTCTACCTTTACCGCAGTATCTCCATGGCGGAAACAGTAAGAGCTTTTTACCTGCTTCAAAATATGTGCCGCACGTTCCCTTTGAGGCAGGCTGTTATCAAAGTTGATTCCGCTAACATCTGTCAACTGTGATTTATCCACTGTGGCAATATTAACATCTTGCATTGTGTTAATCTTTCCTCACACTTCGGGCCAACTTGATCCGAAGTTCAAATCTCCATTTATCATCACTAGGGAGAATACCGCACCGTTATAGGTCACCTTGTCATAAGACAGAAAGAAGCGGCGCGACAGTCAATGCTGTAAAGCGTTCAAACTGTAAGTATCATTTGTATCAATCAAAAGATTATCGCCGAGCAGATTGCCATATCTGTCTTGTCTCAGTAGATAGAGTCTTGTCTCAGTAGATAGAAATCGCTCACGCTCCGTTTGGTCTTTCCCCCTTTCAACGGGGCGGTTCTGGCGTCCCCCGTGGCCCGACTCCCTTTTGATTGGACGTATCCGGGTATCGGTATTCAATTGTCAAGGAGCAGCAGATGGAGAAGAAACTCCTTCTAATAGCCATATGATTTGAAAGGCACATTCGCAGGAGATAGTTATACTTTTTTCAAAAATTCCTCCATGTTTTTTAATCCTCTTTCAATGGTATCTCTGACTGCGCTTTCATTTACGCGCTCTACCCGTGCAATATCCAACTTACTCATGCCAAGTATGTAGTGGTGTAAATTCGTTTTCCCTGTTTGTCCGGTAAGGAAGCGATTGCGGAGTGTAGTAGTTCGATAGTAATTTTTCATTCGTAAATCTCACAAGGAAAAAGGGATACAAAAAGAATATCCTTTTCGATTCCGTCGTCAGCGTCCAGTGAATAGTGGGCTTTGTTATAGAAGTGGCGGTGAATGTAATTCTTCTCTAAGCGTTCCTCTTCCAGCAAAGCGTCCCTGATTTCATCAGGTATCTCAACAAAAAAGTCTGAATTATAAAACGGGTAATAATTCCGCAGATTAATTTTAGCCATAGGCCGTTCCTCCATTTCGATTTTTTAGGAAATAGTGAATCGAAATGGAGCAGGAGGGGAACGACAGCAGGGCTGAATTTCGGGCCAAGTTGCCCCGAAGTGATATGGCTTGTCCCATGCATTATCAATGAAAAAAGGATACAAAAAAACACCTAGATGCAAAATTATACAATAGGTGTCGAATGAAAAATGACCGTACTGGTGGATTGGTTTTAATTGTAATTTTTTAAAATTAAGCAGAAAAAAACTTCTGCTATATACAGCCGTTACAAAGAAGTAGCGGCCCCTCCATGATAACAAAAATCGACTTCAGATACATGGAAAACCTCCATTTCCAAAACCACCCAATAGAAAAGAGGGCGCACTTATCATACCCTCCGTAATCATTATTTTGAAAAAGAAAGATGGTGGTTCTGATTTTTCATTTCAAAACCGTCGTCAGGCTGGATATACCGCAATAACAACGGCAAGAAACCTAAAAATAAAATAAGCCGGTAATTGTGATTTCACTCACGATTATCGGCTCTACGTCTTAGTGTCTGGCTCTGTTATAGTAGATATCTTCAGTTTTTTTGCATTAATAATTGTTTCATGTTTGCACTTGGGACAAAACAAGGAAAAATTATTTAGCACCGTATCATGCCGCAATTTTACTCTCGTTTTGCTGTTGCAGATTGGACACAACAACCATTCTTCTTTTCTTAAAATGATATATCACCTCACTGTACTTAAACTTTTAGTGTAGTATGATGAAATCTGAAAACTTGTAATATTGCTACTTCCGTTTTATCCACATAAAGCAAATAGCTGCTCCGATTAGAGTTATATATCCCATAATAATATACGGTAATTCAATATTACTTTCATACAGATACCCAGATAACAGAGGGGCAACGACTTTGCTGAGATTTCCGGCGGTACTGGCAAATCCCATGAGTGTTTCTTTGTGCTGATTGGCTACTTTTAAAAGACTTGCGTTTAGTGTAGGTACCGTAATAGCGGAAGATACCGCGAACAGGCTGAAAACCACCAGCACACTGACAAAGTCTGACGTCAACACCATAACAAAAGCAACCAACACTTTGCAAAATACGCCTATCAATATTAGTAGCTTCTCGTCGGTCTTTTTTTCTAAAGGTCCGGTCAAAAATCCTTGTACTACAATCAAAGCACCTGCCATCACCATCCAAATAACACCAACTTGCTCAGTGGTAAACCCAAACTTATCAACGACATACAGCCCCGTAATACCTTGAAAGCCGGTTTGACAAAAATTCACGATGAATATAAGTATCAGAATAATTCCCATGGAGCAAAGAAGCATACTTCTCAGATATGAAAAATCAAAGGATTCTATTTTGTGCGACTGTACTGATCCGCTCGATTGCCCCCGGTAAAATCGTTACAATTAATATAAAGGCGATAAATGAAATTCCGGCTCCTGTAAAGAATGAAAGCGCAAGCGAATACTCCGCAAGAACGCCGCCTAATAACGGCCATATCATTACGCCTACACTCATTGCGGCTCCGAACTGGAATCTCCCAGACGCAACGGACGTAGCGGATGACAAAATACCAGATAAACTGTGGGCGATAAACAGCGTCCAAAAGGAGGAAGCCAAACCAAATAGGAACAAGCTGATGGCATAGCATATAATACCAACGCTGATAATCGGCTTTCTGCCAATTCGGTCGTATAACACTCCCCAAAACGGGGCACATACTGTTTGTGTCAGTGCATACACGGAAGTAAACCAGCCGAGTTCCCTGCCTCCCACACTGAGGTTTTCCATGTAAAACGGCATAACTGGAAGTATTAGGCTATATCCTAACGCAATCACAAAGATAGCAATCTTCAAGGCGAACATAGGCTTTTTATTCATTGATCGTCACCGTTCCCGCAGCCCCGTCCACCATTATCATTTGTCCGCTCTTGATGGTTCGCGTAGCCATGTGTGTTGCCATGACGGCAGGGATGCCATATTCTCGGGCGACAATACTTGAATAATGGCTGAGAGGACCGCCAATGTCCGTTACAATCGCACTTGCGGAGGCAAACAAAGGTGTCCATGCAGGAGTTGTGGTAACGGCAACCAACACACTTCCCGGCTGGAAGCTTTCAAAATCTGCCGGGCTATTCAGTACACAGGCGGGAACCGTCACAACTCCTGTACTGGTACCAATGCCCGTCAACATAAGTTTCCCGTCTTTCCGCTTCTGCGGTGCCTTTGATATGCTTTTTGCATTCTTCTCAGGTAACTGAGCTGGCGGCACATAACCCCGATACTTTTTGAGTTCCGCTTTTCGCGCAGGTATCGCCCCGCTCACATCAGATAAAGGAATATTTTTATCTAACTGTGCTATGAGTGATTCCAATTCCAATTTTGTGAGCCAGTAAATATCATCCAGATGTGAAATAGCTCCGCCGCGTATGAAGCGTTCTGAAATTTCCTGAAACATACGGCGAATTAATGGATGCCCCATTCCCATCAAATAAATAGCGTTTTCACGCATGGGAGTGGTTGCCTGTGCCCAATGAAGTAGATTAAAAAACAGTTTTTTGCGCGAGCCGCCTATATGCTGTAAGATCTCTTCTTCTGTCTGTTTCCTGCGCTTTTCAAATGTGCCTTGGCGTAAAAAAGGACTTTCCCCTTTTCCTTCCACAAATATTTTTATAGATTCAAGGGTAGGCATAAGCGTTTCCTGCGGTGTGGAATACGCAAAATCAAATTCATAAGCGGTACGGCCAAATTCTTTGAAATACTGATTGATTCGGGTTTTCCATTCTATCCATGCTTCCTGCGAAACTCCGGCAGGCAGAACCGAGGAAATGAAATCTTCTGCTATCTTTGTTGTCGGATTGTTTTGCAGATAAAGGTCTAGGGTGTTATTTTGCTTTGCCCATTCCGAAGGGCTCCATAGATTCTTTTCCGATTGCAGAGCAATCGTATCAAACCCAAGCAGGAAAACGGAAGTATCTGTCATACCGGCTCGGCGGGCCGCTCTCTGAAATAATCTTGTAAATAATGTTTCGCTAATAGAGGCGGCGGGCAATGTAAGCTGAATCCTTGTAAAATAAATACACGCGGCATAAAATACGCTCTGAATACCTTCCATTATTTGATGGGCATTCAGCGTATGCAGGGGCTTTTCTTCCCATTGTTTAATCACATCTTCAAATTCTTTTCGAGCCGCTTCCCAACGTGCAACGCTATTCTTGAGCGTTCGACGCAAAGAGCGGGGCGAAAGGGATTTGACGGCAATCAAAAATGGCTTTGACTTAGCGGAAAGATAGACATATCCATTAATAATCGTGTATGCTCCATTTTCCGGCAGTAGCTTTTTGCGCTTTTATCAAACATATCTACCCATAAAAGCGCCGATACACGGTTGACAATTTCAAGGCCAAGCGTGGCGAACAAGGGTGTAACGGGATTTGGCAAGTGTTCTGCCAGACTGCCTCTTGTGTAGATAACATCTTTTTCCGGCAATACCCATTCCGGCGGCAAGACAGTAATGGGGCGAGCCTGAACAATATACAATTTATCTTTTTCCAGTGCCCATTCTATATCCATAGGAATTTGATAATACTTCTCAATTTTTTGCCCAAGCTGTGTCAGTTGCATGACTTGATCGCGAGTAAGAGCATGTTTTTTTCTCAACCGTTCAGGAACTGGGATTTCTTCCGTTCCGTTTGAGGTGCGAACCGTCATAATCTCTTTGTTTGCCGCTTCATACGATACAATTCGTTCGGCGTTCTTATCCACAACGATTGTATCGGGGGTGACTAAGCTGGAAACCATTGCTTCACCAAGCCCCCATACAGCATTAATAATCATTTCGCTACATCTGCCATTGATAGGGTTTAGCGTAAACATAACGCCGGACGCATCGGAAAACGCAAGCTTTTGTACGACTACAGCAAGCGCAACAACCTCCTGTTTTATATCATTCTTCACGCGGTAAGCAATCGCGCGAGCTGTCCACAGGGAAGCCCAGCATCGCTTTACAGCGGTAAGGACTTCATTCTCACCCTGTATGTTAAGATAAGTTTCCTGCTGGCCCGCAAAAGAAGCGTCAGGCAAATCCTCGGCGGTCGCGGAGGAACAGACTGCCACAGCGAAATTCCCTAATCCGGCATAAGCGGTTTTAATTGCCGCCGACACTTCCCTCGGCATTTCTCCATCATGGAAAAGTGTTCCAATTTGCTTAGATACATCTTCAAGCTGGCTAGTATTGTTGGAATCAATACCGTCTAGCAGCTTATTAATTTTAGGCTGAATATGGTTCATTTCAATAAAAATCTGGTATGAGGCAGTCGTAACATGAAAACCGTCCGGCACAGGGATGCCCGCTGTCAAGAGTTTTGATAAAGACATACCTTTTCCGCCGACTATTTCAATGGTTGCCTGTTTATGTGCCAAGGGCGGGATATAATAAATCATAATTTTTCACCTCCACCATTCATAATTCCGTGTAGAAATATATTCATTGTTTCCTCTAGCATTTTTTCTGGACTGGCTGACGGTCGGGACGTGTATACAATTGCTAAAATGGAATTAATCAGCAACCGTGCTATGAGATCAACATCCATTTTGCGAAAAATGCCTGCAGCTACTCCATGTTCAATCACGGATTTTATAATATCCTGATATGAGTAACGCGCAGTTTTCAGCCGCTTTCGATATTCTTCTTCTAAATAGTCAGATTCTGCATTTAACCACATAAGCACAGTTCGATACTGCTTTGGTACTTCAAGATGATTCATCATAATTTTTCTAAGGCACTGTTCCGGCGAGGATTCATCAGCAATAATTCTTTGAACTTTTTGAATGGTTTCTTCTATTTTCTTCTCAACTACGTATACAATGATCTCGTCTTTTGTCTTGAAAAAATCATACAGACTGGACTTTCCCATGTTTGTTGAAACTGCGATTTTCCGCATTGATGTTTTTTGAAATCCATTTTCCTCTATGAGCCGCAAAGCAACATCAATTATTTCTTCCCGACGCGCTGCTTGTTGTTCAGGTGTAAGAATAATTCCTTTTGGCATGTGATGATACCTCCTTGTAGCGACCAACGGTCACTTGTCAAGATTGATTTTTCATAATGATAGAAAAAGATTCATTTCAGTTCTGCCACTAACCAGTAAGCAGGGCAAATTTATTGACACTTGCACATTTTTGAAATTTTCCCGTACGGGAAAATTTCAAAAATTGCTTATTGGGGAGTGCCTTCCCCAAACCCTACGACTTCGGGCCAAGTTGACCTGAAGTGCTTATTTCTCCTGTTCTGCTTTCTTTTAGGGAGCTGAAACCTCTTTCAGTTTCCCCTTGTTTTCCTCCAGCAGCTTCATAATGGTATCCTTCATTTCGCGGGGTGTTTTCTCCTTACCGAAATACTGGCTCAATTTCTGACTTGAAATAATCACTTTGTTTGCCTCCTTTTTTTCTTCTAACATGATTCCGTTCCATCAATCACATCGGGGTTTAACAGCTTCTTTTTGGTCAAGGTCATGCATACGCTGTGCCTGTGAGAGTGAGGGAACCGACTGCTAGCCCTCTAATGGCAATGGCGATATACCGCTGAACCTGCTTCACCGTCATTTTATTGCGTTCTGCTACTACCTCGTTGGGGCGTTGCCCATTGCCGATACGCGCGCCTTGTTTCTTGATGGCTTCCAACTGCATTTGCAGGACTTTGGCCCGTTCACTGGGCAGGATATTTTCATGCTGATTGGTGTTGTCCTCTACCATCTGCGTGATGGACTGTTCACCGGGGCGGGGCGCTTCCCTCGGTTCGGACGACAGTTCTGGGGCAAGGGGCGGCTTTTCCTGTCTGGCAAGGCGGATAGGATTTTTTTCTGTTTTTTCGGCAGTTTTAGGTGGACGACCTTTTGGGTTTCTTCCCTTATCCGGGGTATGATTTTCTGGCTTTGCCTTTTTATCTGTGGTGCCTACTGTTTCCGTTTCTTTTACCGACGCCTGTTTTCCCAAAACAATCTCATTAATTTTGTCAAATGAAACTACCACATCACCGGGGACAGAAAAGTCAATGGGGTCAGGTGATTCCGGCCCGTCCTTATCGGTTTCATGCAGGGTAGCTCCGTCCTCATGGGTAAGTGCCGCTGTTTCCTCGGCGATCTTTTCCGGGGCTGAGGTTTCGCCGCTAACCTCTGGCATGGGTGCGGAGTGTTTTTTTCTTCTTCTATGGCCTCCTATCCCATGGCAGTTTTTACTTCGTCCGGCCTATTTGGCTCATTTTTTGCCATGTGCTTTTTCTCCTTGTCTGTTTTATGGCAACAAAAAAGGGCCTGATTTTTTAATCAAGCCCAACGGGATATTTGCAATCCTTCCTTTCTACTTCGAGCCAAGTTAGCCCGAAGTTCCGCTATCCGCATACAGAAATACCGCCCCTTTGTCCTCATGGGCGGTATCCTGTGTAATGTGATAGCTCATATTTTGTCTTGGTATTCCCTTACCCCGCATAGAATAAGGGGTTTTGTAGTTTTCTTAATACGTTTGGCTCATGATATCCCTTACACCAGAAATGCCTATTTCCATATTTATATTTTAAATTGGCATGTCTATCGAATATCATTAAGCTACTTTTTCCTTTCAAATATCACATGAAACTTGATACACTAAGTTCGGTGCAAAAACTATGTGATATTTACAATCCCATTTGATATGTGATAAACTATTATTATCCATTATGGATGCTTCCTTTGATTAAGTTTGGTTGGTCAGACCTAACTCTATTATATCAAAGGAGGTTTCTTTTTTCTGTTCACTGCTAAAAGCTCTTTGGAACCACCCGCTAAGCGGGTGATATTCATAAACATAATAAAAAACTGTATCAAAATAAAATTTTGATACAGTTTTTTATTATATATTGCTTAATTTCCAAAGATTTTATCCAATAGCCCTAGAGAGCTTAATAATACTATAAATATTGCCACTGGTGCTACATATTTAATTAATATAGTCCAAAATCTTTCAAGTTTAAATGCTACTCCTGGACTCTTTTTCACTTCAGCTATAGCTTCATCTACACCCCAGATATATCCTATAAATATTGCCATTAAAAATCCACCTATAGGCATTAATATATTAGAAGTAAAGAAATCTAAAGTATCAAAAACACCTCTATTAAATAATGGAATATGAAAATCTGCCATTGGTCCCATGGATAAAGAAGCAAATATACCGATAATAAACATTATTATTGATGTAATAGAAACAGCCTTGGACCTGCTCCATTTAAGAGTATCAATACAATATGCTACCGATACTTCAAGTAAGGAAATGGCAGAAGTAAGAGCTGCAAAGAATACTAAAACAAAGAAAAGCATACCAAATAATGCTCCAAAAGGCATAGCCTCAAATACTGCTGGTAGTGTAATAAACATAAGCCCTGGACCTTGGCCAGGTTCAAACCCAAAGGCAAATACTGCTGGAAGAACAGCAAATCCTGCTAATAATGCTACTGCTGTATCTAATCCAGGTATTATTAGAGCATTTTTCTCTAAATTTTCATCTCCCTTTAAATAACTACCATAAGTGATTAAAGCACCCATTCCTAGGGATAATGAGAAGAATACCTGCCCTAATGCATCAATTAAAACACCTGCATTAAATTTACTAAAGTCTGGTTTTAGATAATATGCAAGACCTGCGGAAGCACCATTAAGGGTAACTGACCTTATAACTACTATAATTAACATTACAAACAACGCTGGCATCATAACCTTACTTGCCTTTTCTATTCCCCCAGATATTCCTTTAATTACTATAGCCACTGTCAATAACATAAAAATTCCATGATAAATTAAAGGTTCTACTGGCGCCCCTATAAAGCTTGTAAAATATGCTGCCTTATCTGCTCCGATTTTTCCAGTCATAGTTGCTGCAATATATTTTATAACCCAACCACCAACTACACTATAATAAGATAAAATTAAAAATGCGGTTAAAATCCCAATGGAGCCTAAAAATCCCCAATTTTTATTTAGCTTTTTATATGCCCCATATGGATCAAGTTGTGTTTTTCTACCTATAATCATTTCTCCTAACATCATGGTGAATCCAACTAATATAACTATCAATAAATATGCTACGACAAATACAGCACCACCATTTTTCCCTGCCAAATATGGAAATTTCCATAAATTGCCTAAACCTACAGCAGAACCTGCAGCAGCCATAATAAAACCAAAACTAGACCCCCAGGATCCCCTTCCTTCTTGATTATTAACCTTATTATCCATGATATCCCTCCTTTAGTATTTTCATTTATATTTGTAAGTTTAAATGATTATACTATATTTATATGCTAAAGTAAATGAATATTGTGACTATTCTGTAAGTTTATTTTTTGTCAAAGTTTTTGCCGATATCTGATTGGATTTTACAAGCAATCTATAGGATTAATTTAGTCACATAACATTGAAAAATCGATTGAGAATTATTCCCAATCGATTTTTCTGTTGCTAACTAATTATCTTCAAATAGTAAAATCTGAATATTCATATCCAATTACATTTTAAATATTTTAATGTCTAATTGCTCTTCATCATCATAAAATTATTGATGAATTCATTTTGTCCTTGTCTAATAGCTTCCTCTATGGTTTCCGTATTTAAGTCATAGTAATAAATTCCCCGCTTCTCCTCTCCCTCTAAAACACCTGAAAAATAAAAGCCAGTATTTTGTGGATTTAATGACAACTCTGATACAGTTCCTATTCCATCTATGTTTATTTCCTCTATACCTTTTGTTTCTAAATCTAACATTTTAAGTGTAAAAGGCCCTAAGAAGGATTCATTATATTCCTTCCACAAAACATAATTTTCATTTGCTGTTATTGCACTTATCATCTTATTATCCGTTTTGTAAATTAAGGTTTTCTCGTTATTATCATATTCATAGATAGAATGGACAGGAGCAACATGGCTTTTAACCTTTCTTGTATTAAAGTTATCACGATTTTCAAAATCTTCTTTTTCTGAATACTCTGCTGTATAGTATTTTTCTCCGTTTGAATTATCAAAACCAATACACTCTATATTTATATCATCATCTTCGCTAATAAATTTAAGTTCTTTTCTTTTTTTATCATAGGAGGCAAGAATTATATCCTCTTTTCTTGGGAGAATGTAATTAATGGCAAAGAGACTGTCTGTTAACCTTTCAACTTTGTTATCTGAAATATGATAGGCAAAAAGTTGATCTCCGGATACATCATTATCTTTTGCAGAGTAATATACGCAACCATCTGCCTTTGAATATAGTCCCAAAGGATATTAAGAAGTATAGTCAAAGGAATTTATTTTTTCCTCCTTTCTCTCCTGAATATCAAATAATATTATTGATGTCTCCATACCATCATTCGTATCATTTCCATTCACATATTTTGTAGATGAAATAGATAGATAACTATTATTTTTCTGACTAACCCCTTGTTTGCTTTTTTCACAGGCAGCAGCTATTAATATTAAACTTAAAGCACATATAAATAAAATTTTTTTATGTTTTTTCATTTATCCGTCTCCCAAAATCAGATATTATTTCTCATAATAATATCTACCATTAAATGATAAGTCTTCTGACCATTCGAATCCGTAATATTTAACACCAGTATACCAAACATCTAGTACAGCATCAGGTAAACATCCGTTATCTCGCTTTGTTAATGTAATCTGATCACCTACGGGATCACCTGATTTATTTAATCTTCTTGTCTTTATACTTGTTCCAGTTTTCGGATTATCAATATCTCCTTTTGTAGCACAATCACCCTTACTTAATATTCCTGCTTCTCCCTTTTCATCAGTAAAATTTGTAAAAATTCCAGTGCCTAAAACATGACGGGAAGTAATAACTATAATATTATCACCATATTCATAAGTTCCATCAGACAAAGTCGTTCCTATCTTTAATGCTTTATAATCAGTACGACACTTTTTGAGTTCAGTTACAAAACTAGGAACATTTTCACACTTGCCGTCACAAGTTGAACCATTATCAGGATACCATATTTCCCAAAGAGTACCCATGCTATTGTAGGTAACCACAATACCCTTTTCAGGTTTTGGCATTGGGATCTCTATCCTTGGCAAGCTTTTCGCTTCTTCAAGAATACTTTTTATCAATTCTTCCTCTTCAGCTAATTTTGCTTCATCTATTACGGTATTTTCATTAATTACTTCAAGTTCTTCTTCTGAACCTTCTTCTAAAATGATATATTCTCTATCACTTATGAATTTAATTACTTCTCCTGGATTCAATTTCATAGGAATTTCAGTTGTTTCATACACTTCATAATCCCCTGTTACATTCTCTATATTTTTACCATAAACGATTCCCGAGGTAAAACTCCCTAATAAAATAGTTATCAACATCAATAATGATAATTTCATAGCTCTGTTAAAACTAATTCTCATGTTTATACCCCCTTAAACATTATTGTTAATTTAATAATTAACGATAAATTAACAATCTCACCTTCTTTCTTTTAACCCAATAATCTTTTGAAACTCTAAATAATTTTCTATTGTTAATTTTATTCAAGAACATATCTCTTCTATGTTCTTATCTATAATTCGTTTAAGATGCTCGATTTGTGACACTTTTTCAAAATTATCAATGCTATTAGCTAGTTCTTTCTTCTAAGTCATTCCAACTTCAATGCTTATGCAATATATAGCGTTTCAGAATCATCGACCACTTTCTATTCTTCATCATAAGTATTCATCTTTTCTAACTCATTTTTTAAAAGTTTTTTACCTCTTTCATATCTTTTCCTTACCGTTACTTCCTTGATGTTGAGTATACTTGCAATCTCTTGATGAGTCTTATCTTTAAAAATTCTTAATTTTAAAACATGTCCGTATTTCTCGGGTACCAATTTTATATAATCTATGCCTTTATAATCTTCTAGTTGATAAACGTCTTGAGTCCTAATATTAAATATTTCCATATTATCTACGTATATCTATCTATTTCGTTTACGAATGATATCAATTGCATTGTTTTTCACTATATATTTAATTATGGAAGGCATTTTATAACAGTTTTTAAATTTTATTTCCTCAATTTTCTGAATAATATCAATAAAAGGATCTGATACTGCATCTTCAGCCAAATACCCATCCCATGTATACCACTTCGCAATAGCAAACATTTTACTTTGATAGTTTTCATAGATGTAAGCTATTTTATCTTCTTGACTAAGATTATTCAATTCATTTTCTTCTTTATTTTTACTACTATTAACATAGAAAGAGTCTAAATTATATTGCTTATTTCCTATTGTAAACATTGACTTAGTGAGATCATATTTTTTATTAGCCTCTGGTAATAATTTCTGATTATCATATAAAGAGATTATTTGTTTTTTAACAGTTCATCATAATGCTTTACCATTTAAATTCCTCCCCATGATATCTAATTCTATTATACCATTATTTGGAATTTAAATGTTTAATTTAGTATGGCTTATTTAAGTTTTGCCTAGAGGATATAAATAATAAAAATTCAATACTTCCATGGATTTAGTCCTTGTATTTTTTGATTGAGAGTATCACTGGTTGAAAAACCCTAAGTCATTATGTGTTAGATTATAAATTGAAATAAAACAAAACTTTTTGCTTTCGTCTAATCTTCTAGTATTTCAATTCCTACTGATTTCATTAAATATTTTGCATTTGTTGATGTTGATTTACCTAGTTTAATTTTATAATCAAAATGTATTTTATTATCTTTATACTGTTCAGAGAAATGATAATTTTTTATTCTATTGTATTTATCCAATACACATAATTCTAAATCATGAGTAGTTATTGCTCCGATTATCCCTAATTTATTAAGATTTCCAAGAACATTTTTAGCACCCAGTATTCTGTCCTCAGAATTTGTTCCTCTAAAAATTTCATCAATTAAAAATATAATATTTTTATTTTCATTTGCAGCATCAATGATACCCTTAATTCTAATAAGTTCAGCATAAAAAGTTGATATTCCATTTTTCAAATCGTCTGTTACTCTCATAGATGTATATATATCCAGTATTGGACATGACATCTTACTAGCATATACAGATCCTCCGCTATATGCTAATACTAGATTTATACCTATAGTTCTTAAAAATGTTGTTTTCCCCGACATATTTGATCCAGTAATAATAAAAATACTATTATCCATTTCTATATTATTTAATATCCTATCATTACTGCTTATAAGTGGATGACCTAGGTCTTCTGACATTACCCTCAATCTGGAATCATCAATAGTTGGAAATGAAACTCCTTCATCTATTTGCATCAAAACGCTTAAACTCATTAAAGCTTCAATTTCTCCTATGGCTTTAATCCATTTCTTAACTTCTACCCCATATTTATTTTTCCAATTTTCTAATAGAAAAACACATTCATAATCCCATAGAAATAGTCCATTAAATATTAGATATATCAACGCATTATTATGTCTTAAATTAATTCTTTCCGTAATCTTATCTAGCTCTTTTATCGCTAATGTGGATGAGTACTTTTCATTAAATAATACTTCTTTAATATCATTTAATTTTTTAGATTCAAATTTTTCCTTCTCCAATAACTCGAGTATATCTACATAGGTTTCTAGATTATATTTAAAGCTCCCTACTGGCCTTATGATTTCATTAATTCTTCCAAATCTTATCATCCATAATAAAAATTGAAATAACGTTAACATGGGAATTAATATATATATTCTCTTAATTTTAAATATTATAATTATCCCAGATAATAGTATAAAAAATATTGGGAGAAAATGAATTAACTCTCTTATCCCTTGTGATTTTATCAACCTTTCTTTACTTCCTGCATATTTTATTAGCCTTTCTGGGTCTTGCAATTCTTTTTTATGCTTCCCACCTAAATATTCCAACTCTTGACAGAAGTCTAGTTTATTACTAAGTTCTTTTATTGCTTCTTGTCTCAGATATATTTCATCTTTATCATATTTAGCTTCCAGCAAAGTCTCTGCTAATATCTTTCTGCCATTCCATGTATTCCCTATATTTATAAACTGAAATAAAGACTTTTTACCTACTATATCTAAATCAAAGGAATATCTATGCTTCTTATTTATAAACTCTTCTCCAATATCTTTAAAATCAACCCAATCCCCATCAATTCTAGCTAAATATCTTTTATTTATATTTATAATCTCTTTTGCAAAATTCAATCTATCTTTAATTATATTGTGATATACTATTAAGGCAACAAATATCATTGCCAAAACAAAATCTATAACCACATAAATTGATTTATAATTTATCTTAATAATTCCATATGTAATGGCTATAATCCCTAAAAATATTATAAATCTAATAGTACTAACTAAGCTAGATATATTACTATATTTTTTAATATTTTCATTTTGTTCCTGTATTCTTATCATAAATTTATCTTTGATCATATTAAATCATCCTTTTGTTCTTAATTACTTTCTAAGCTTATCTATAGGTTAATATCTTAATTGATTTTTTATCAATTGTATTCCCTAATATTTCTAGCATACTTAATTATAACATTCCAAGTCAACTGGTTAATAAAGTTTCATGAAAAATCCTATATTTGAAAATCTACTTAAGTTAATTATCAATATAATACAAATTAGAATTATAAAAACATTATTATCTCAAATACTATTACTAACAATTATTATGATACCCTATGATAAATAAAAAAGAAACTTAAAAATAGTATATTGTCTAATAATATTTAATTTAAAACAACTAATGAGCACACTATTTGCTCATTAGTTGTTTTCAGAATCTTTATCTCTAATATAAACACTCATTCTCTCTTCATAATCCTCTTCTTTTTCACCTACAGTATCCTCTTCATAGTCTTTTGCCTTTTGAAGCAAATTTACCAAATCACCACTTTCAATATCTTCTGGCTTAACTCTATTAACCATTACTAAGACTTTATCATTTTCAATAAACAATCCATATTTTTTAAAATAACAGCTATTCTTTATAAAGGCCTTATGTGCATCAATTAAAATCCTGGCTATATCTTCTAAGTCTGTATCTTTTACATCAATACCAATGTTAACCTCTGCATCTATAGGCAATGATTTATCAAATTTCATATCAAGTTTTAAAGCATCATTACCATTTTCATAAACATTTCTAGCATACATTACCCTAGTATTATTTTTTTCATATCCAAGTTCTTTAGCAATGATTCTCTTTGCAACATCTGTATATTCATCTGAAAGTCTTTGAATTGTATTAAACATTTCTAAAACAGAACTTTCATAATCATCATATTGGACTTTGCCATTTCGATAATATATATTAAATTCAGTATCCATGCTTGTTCTTGATTTAACTCTTGATACATATTCACCAAACTTGAAATTATAAAATGGCTTCTCTACTTGAAGATCAAGAAAAGAATAATTATCCTTTACATATTGATTTATAGTTTTTCTCGCAATTTTTGCAGATATAGGATTACCTACAAAAGCATTAGTAATAAATAGTATTCCTCCAATTAAAAATATAGCTAATAATCCTGCAAATATTTTCATTATCTTATTTTTTGTATTCTCCATATCATTCACCTTTCCCAAATGCAAATTTTAAAAGCATTGTAATAATTACGCCTAATGCTATTAAACTTGTGTATATAATACTATAAAATAAACTACCATATAAAGTTGTCCAGTCAAATCCACTTTCTATTGTCCATGCTATTGTCTGCCATAGATAACTTAAAATAAATACGAACATTGGAGTTAGATACCATTTTCTTTTTAAGATTATAAAAGATACCCCTCCTATTAAAGGCATTATAATAAAATTATAAAACATGGCCATAGAATTGGTTAATGCTATTCCTGTAATAGTTCCAATTATAAGAATAAAAATTTGTGTTATGAAAATATTTTTTTTGATATTGTAAATTATCTTGTTATCATCTATTGATTTTTGTTCTGAACAAATATCTTCAAAAGCTTCAAATTCCTCTTTGCAACTATTGCAGGATTTAATATGTTCGTTCACTATTTTTTCACTATCCTCACTTGCTACTCCATCTTTTACAAGGGGAATTAAATCTAGTATCACATTACAAGAAATATTTTTCAATCTATTCCCTCCTCTTCTAAAATAGATTTAATCCATTTTTTAGTTCTAAAATCAATAACTCTTGCTGAATTCTCCGATATATTTACTTCCTCTGCGATTTCTATAAAACTATAACCCTCTAATCTCATATTTACTATTCTTTGTGTTCGTTCATCTTTTTCTAATAATAGATTTCTTATTCTATTAGCTGTTTCCTCTGTAATAAATCTTTCCTCTATAGTATCAGCTACATATAATTCCAAAAGATCATCATATTTAACTGTTCGCTTTTCTTTTCTAATACTCTGCAGCCATAAATTTCTCGCTATGGAAAACAACCATGTTTTCACTGAAGATTTACCTTTAAAATTTCTAATAGACTTAATTGCATTTACAAATGTCTCAGAAAGCAAATCTTCCGAAAGGTCAGGATTATGAGTTAAAGAAATTAAATATCTATAAATATCATCTTTATAAAGTCTATATAATTTTTCTATTTCCCTCATTAAAATCCTCCTTTCATATAATTAGTCACAATTATTGTGAAAATGTTACAAATAATATTTTAAAAATTATTCTATATCCTTTTATTCCATATGAGGTAAAATTAACCATTATAGGCGAACAGCTACATCTAATATTAGCCATTTTATCCAGTTCTAATGAATTTCTGATGTTAAATATTTTAACTTAGTAAATTTCATTCTTTTCATGCTTTTATTCCATTTCTTATAAAAATATTACGTATATTATAGAATAAATTAACATTCTATAAAAATAAAAGTCTTAATTTTATAGTTTCAAATATATATTATAAGGGAATATATATCAATATAATTTATATTGACAATTCTTTATATGTGGAATATTATATATGATAAATATATAATATGTTAAATATATTTCTTATATTATATGTAAAAGGGGAATAGAGATGGATACCATAGAATTTAAAAATCAAATGATGGACTTAATGAGAGATATATCTGTGAATATAAATACTACCTTTCTCCCTATAATTAGTAGTTATGATCTAACAATAATACAAGCTCAGATTTTAAGAGAGGTAAGAGATAAAAAGGATCATAATATTGGTAGTTTAGCAAAGATTATGAGTATACAAAATGGTAACGCTTCATTTATATGTAAACAATTAGAGAAAAAGGGATTCCTAAAAAGAAATAGAGATAAATCAGATGAACGAATAGTTAAATTAGAACTTACTAATAAAGGTTTAATAACTATTAATGAAATTGATAATATTCTAAAAGAAAAGTATTCTCCAGTATTTTCAATTGAAAACTCTGATGAACTCTTAGATATAATCCTTGGTTTACAAAGATTAAAAGAATTGTTGATAAAAATGAATCAATTGTAAAAATCTATAATTAAACATGGAGGAATGTTTATGAATGCGAAAAAAAATCCTAAAAAACCTTTGATTTACTATTATGCTATTGGAACATTAATACTAATGATTTTAAATACATTTGTATTTCCAGCATTGTTAAAAAAAGAAATAACTAAAGTTGATTATGGAAAGTTTTTAGAACAAATAGAATCTGGAAATATTAAAGAAGTTGAAGTTCAAGAAAATCAAATCGCCTTTATTGCACCAGATGATAAAGGAAAAGATAGTATATTTATAACTGGTAGAATGGATGATCCTGATTTAGTAAATCGTTTGTATGATCTTTATAAACATAAAGAAATTCAATTTTCAGAGATAATTCCAAGAGAAAGATCACCTCTTACCAATGTCTTATTAACTTGGATTGTTCCTACACTTTTTATTATTGGAATAGGTCAGCTATTTTCCCGTAATTTACAAGGTAAATTTGGTGGTAATTCCATGACCTTTGGTAAGAGTAATGCTAAGGTATATGTAAAAGCTCAAACAGGAAAAACCTTTGCTGATGTTGCTGGGCAAAATGAAGCAAAAGAGGCACTTACTGAAATTGTAGATTTCTTACACAACCCTGAAAAATATAAGGAAATCGGTGCACAACTTCCAAAAGGTGCTTTACTTGTAGGACCTCCTGGAACTGGTAAAACCTTATTAGCTCAAGCAGTTGCCGGAGAGGCTAAGGTTCCTTTTTTCTCCATATCTGGCTCTGAGTTTGTTGAAATGTTTGTAGGTATGGGTGCTGCACGTGTACGTGATTTATTTAAACAAGCACAAGAAAAAGCTCCTTGTATAGTATTTATTGATGAAATTGATGCTATTGGTAAAAAGCGTGATAATTCTGGTATGGGCGGTAATGATGAACGTGAACAAACACTTAATCAATTACTTACTGAAATGGATGGATTTGATGGTAGTAAAGGTGTCGTAATCCTTGCAGCAACCAATAGACCAGAAACATTAGATAAAGCACTTCTACGCCCAGGAAGATTTGATAGACGTGTTCCAGTGGAGCTCCCTGATTTAAGAGGTCGTGAAGATATTCTTAAGGTTCACTCTAGAAAGATTAAAGTAGAAAAAAATATTGACTATAATGCCATTGCTAGAGCTACTTCTGGTGCGTCAGGTGCAGAACTTGCTAATATCGTAAATGAAGCAGCATTACGTGCAGTGAAATGTAAGCGTACTAAGGTAAATCAATCTGATTTAGAAGAGTCAGTCGAAACAGTTATAGCAGGATATCAAAGAAAAGGTGCTGTAATATCTACTAAAGAAAAACTAATTATTTCTTATCATGAAATAGGACATGCTTTAGTTGCAGCAAAACAAAAAAATTCTGCTCCTGTTCATAAAATTACCATTATTCCAAGGACCTCAGGCGCATTAGGATATACTATGCAAGTAGAAGAAGGAGAACGTTTTTTAATGTCTAAGGAAGAAATCTTTAATAAAATAGTTACTTTGACAGGAGGTCGTGCTGCTGAAGAAATTATTTTTGATTCGATCACTACTGGTGCATCTAATGATATAGAACAAGCTACTAAAATAGCAAGAGCTATGGTAACTCGCTATGGAATGAGTGATACCTTCGATATGATGGCATTAGAAACAGTATCCAATCAATACTTAGGTGGAGATGCTTCTCTAGCTTGCTCACCTGAAATGTCATCTAGAATAGATGAAAAAGTTCTGCAAGTAATCAAAGATGCACATAAAAAAGCAAAAGATATTCT
The DNA here is from genome assembly GCF_040396155.1 of Tissierella praeacuta. Lineage (GTDB taxonomy): Bacteria > Bacillota > Clostridia > Tissierellales > Tissierellaceae > Tissierella > Tissierella praeacuta_A. Next base: position 8,372 of record NZ_JBEBOY010000033.1, on the reverse strand, counting down.
TACTGAAAATATTGGTAAGCTTCATGAACTCTCAGAATATTTATTAGAACGTGAGACTATTACTGGAGAAGAATTTATGAAAATATTAAATGCGCCTCCAAAGCAATATGATAATCAATCATTAAGTTAAAATTAGGATACAATTATGCAATTATCTGCATAGTTGTATCCTTTTTAATATATGTAAATAATACTAATCGAATTTAGTCAAATAAGGAAAGCTGCTCTAATTCTGAAGTCATAAGATTTGATGAGGTTATCCCTATTAATCTAATTTTGCAATCTATTTCAATTTCATCTAAAAGTTCCATAGCTATATTAAATATCTGAGAGTAATCGTTAATATATTCATTTAAAGTCTTACTTCTAGTTTGTACTGTGAAATTTTCATCTTTAATTTTTAAAATAATTGTTCGACCTTGTATCTCCTTTTTCTTCAAATCATATGATAGTTCTTCTGAAAATTTTTCTATATACTTTGTAAGTGTTTCTCTATCATCTGTAGATTCTTCAAAGGTCCGTTCTACACCTAAAGACTTTCTCTCACGTGTAGTATCAATCTTCCTATAATCTATACCTCGAATTCTACTATATATCTCCATTCCAGCTTTTCCAAAAAGTTCTATAAGAAAATCCTCTGAAAGTTCTAATAAATCTTCAATTGTATAAATTCCTATGTCATTTAGTTTTTTAGCAGACTTTGGACCTATACCATGTACTTTTCTTACATGTAAAGGCAGCAGTATATCAGGTACCATATCTTCAGTTATTATCTTTATACCATTGGGTTTATTCCAATCAGATGCAAGCTTGGCTAAAAATTTATTATATGATATCCCTATAGACATGGTTAATCCTGTAGTTAACATTACCTTTTCCTTCATCTTCAGAACTATTTCCATAGGTTCCATATTTATCTTAGAAATATCTAAATAAGCCTCATCTATGGATACCTGCTCAATTAAATCTGTGAAATCATATAATATACTAAATACTTCTTTAGAAACTTCCCTATACCTTTTCATCCTCGGAGGGATAAAATGTCCTTTGGGACATCTTTTCTTAGCCATAAATATAGGCATTGCAGAATGAATTCCATACTTTCTAGCTTCATAGTTGGCAGTAGTCACTATACCATGATTACTTAAACCTCCGACTATAAGAGGTAATCCTTTAAGTTTAGGATTATCTTGTTCTTCTACTGATGCATAAAAGGCGTCCATATCCACATGAATAATGTTCAATTTTGTTTTATTCTTTGAGTCTTCTAAATTCATGGTTTTATCACTTCTTCACCTCAATTGTAATATTTGAAAATTGAACAGGATTAAATGCCCTTATTGGCTTAACGCTATTTCCTAAACCACTATCAATATAAAGATTTGTATCCTTTATTTTATAAATTCCTTTATCATACTTTGGAAAAAGTTCTTGTCCAGGAGCTACTATTGCCCCTACAAATGGAAATCTGATTTGTCCGCCATGGGTATGTCCTGATAATATCAAGTCTTCTTCTCCATTTAAAATATCTTCTATATTATTAGGAGAATGCCTTAATAATATATTATAACAATCAAAGTCTAAACTCTGAGTAGCTTCTCTATAATATGCAATTTCTTCATCTTCTCTAGATTTGGGATAAAATTTAAGACCCATAAGATTTATTTTCTGATCCTTTACTATAATTGTAGTAGAACTGTTTTCTAAAATATTTATTTTTAATTTTTTCATTTCATTCTTTAAGTCTTCATATAATTTCTGTCTAGCTTCATGATTTCCTTGTACAAAATAAATATCTTTATTTAATTGTGATAAAGTTTTAAATAACTTAATCACAGTATCTAAATCCTTATCATTATGATCTATAATATCACCAGTTAACACTATAAAGTCTGGATTAAACTTTCTTATACTATCCAGCATCTCCCCTAAATCAATCAAATGGTTGGAATGAAAATCAGATATCTGAGTTATTTTTAAACTATTCTTTATTTTTTTAGAACTTATTTTTATATCTCTTATTCTAAATATACTTATTTGATTAAAATTATAAAAATATCCAAGTATTATAGCAGCTATAATAATAAATAAAATTTTCAATAATTTCAATTTTAGCCTCCTATTATTAAAATAATCTATATACAATTGATTATATCATAAACATATAGTTGAGAAGCGATTAAATAATTTAATTAATATAATCATTAAATTTAAAAGTTATTTAATTAATTTTTACAATACTTTTAGCATTTGACCCTTGTACCGCATAATATATAGTGACTATATTTAGAAAGGAAGTGTGATTTTTATGAATTATGACTATGGAATAAAACAAACATGTCCTACTGGAAGTTTTCAATATACAATAGTAGCAGGCGATACCTTATTTGGACTTGCTCAAAGATTCAATGTAACTGTGCAAGCTATTATAAATGTTAACCCTGGAATTGACCCAAATAGACTTCAAATTGGCCAAGTAATATGTATTCCAGGAGCAACTCCTCCTATACCTTCATGCCCTAATGGATTTTTGTATACAGTAGTTGCAGGAGATACTTTATTTACAATTGCTCAAAGATTCAATGTAACTGTGCAAGCTATTATAAATGCTAATCCTGGAATTGATCCGAATAGATTGCAAATCGGTCAGGTAATATGTATTCCTAGAGTAACTCCACCTACACCTTCATGTCCTAATGGATTTTTGTATACAATAGTTGCAGGAGACACTTTATTTACAATTGCTCAAAGATTCAACGTAACTGTGCAAGCTATTATAAATGCTAATCCTGGAATTGACCCCAATAGACTTCAAATTGGCCAGGTAATATGTATTCCTAGAGTAACTCCACCTATACCTTCATGCCCTAATGGCACTCTATATACAATAGTTGCTGGAGATACTTTATTTACAATTGCTCAAAGATTCAATGTAACTGTGCAAGCTATTATAAATGCTAATCCTGGAATTGATCCCAATAGACTTCAAATTGGCCAGGTAATATGTATCCCTAGAAGATGCTTCACTGTTTGCTTATAATGTTATTAAATAATATAACAAAAAAGTCAAAAGTCCAATAATCTGGACTTTTGACTTTTTATTATACATTCTCATCAAGATAGATAAATTACACCACAGGCTATTCTTTCCCCTGAGTTTCCAGCTGGCTGTGTCCTATAATCATCTGGATTCTGATGAATTATTACGGATCTATTTATAACATCTTCTGGTTTAAATTTATCTGTGAAAAAACTCATCCTTGCATAGCCATTATTTGAAAATAATACTGGAAAATCTCCAGCATGGTTTCCATGAGGTTGATTTGTAGGATTATAATGTCCTCCTGCAGATTCAAATGGATTATTTGGATCAGTAATTTGACATAATCCATTCTCATGTATATGGAATCCAAAAGGTCCTATAGGCTGCTTATTATCCTCTGCCGGCTTATATGGAGGCAATCCCCATACTTCTACACTTACTTCTGTACCACCTTTTACATCATCGAAAAACACTACACCATGTAAATCTGGATATAAATCCCCACCCCTTATTCTTGCATATGCCTTGGTTCTATTTTTACCACACATACTATCCCTCCCTTCCAATATATAATATGAATGGAGTTTATAATAGGTGTAATTTGATATTTAAATTAACCTGTTGTGCTAGTAAATTTGAGATTAGATAAATTTACCAATTATTTTTTTGAAAAAAAGATACCTCTTAAGAAAGCAATTTGGAAATATTATCCAAATATGAGTTCTTTAATGTGTTCTAGATTTACGTTATTTCCTAACATTTGATTGATGCTGTAACAAATATTATGGGCTAAAATCTTTGTTCTAAGTCTTGAAATAAGACCCAGTAAAGATTTGGTTAGAACCTTATTGATATTTAGTTGCCCAGATAATTGTGAAAAAGTGGTTTCAATTCGTCTTCTGAGTTTGAAAATATGTTGACGAAGCCATTTTGGATGAGGGTTTTTAGCATTATCTCTTTTCATAAATATCAGCTGAATTCCTTTTTCAGTCTTTAAATCTGGAGATAAATACTTATTGATATACCCTCTATCACCTAGGATAGTTATATCTTTATAACTTTCAACTAACTCCCATACAGCTTCTCTATCATCAATATTAGCTGGAGTAAGGACGAAATCTGTAACATAACCATCTACTGTAGTAAGAACATGTAGCTTGAAGCCATAATAGATTTCTTTTTTAGAAGCACAGTATCATAAGCTGCATCAACTTTGCACATTAATAGGCGGCGCCATCATCTTTATGAAGCTATACCCGGTCTATATTGAGTGCAGGGAAACCGCATATATAAGATTGCCTCCATAAAAGAAAGTGATTTTATGCGAGGACAGGACACTTATATTTATGATATAGACGGAAATACGATCGGCATCATTAACGCAGGACGTTTCGAATACGTCCCAATTGAGGAGATCAGCTTAAACCTCAAGAATCTTTATTTTTGTCAAGAAGACAAGCGGTTCAAGGAGCATTGCGATGTGGATTTTATTTCGACGGCACGGGCGGCGACCAGTGGCTCTGGTTGCACCAGTGGGACCAGTCGCGCCAGCGGCTCCGTCAGCGCCGGTGGGTCCGGTTGGGACAATCATTTTTGGAAAACATGATCTGCCACTTTGAATTCAAGTATTTGAAAAAATATCTAATGGGTCTTCCGCATCTAACATCTTATTTCCATTATGTCTCGAAGAAATTTATGCTAGGAGACTGTATCTAAGTTTAGACGCCTGGAGGATCTAATAAAAACACGGATAGAAATGCATTTGAAGCATCTGTACTGGTAAAAGTAACTTGAGCATTGCTAATAGTGTTTGCGAACATCGCCAACTGAAGAATATCACCGGCACTTAGTGTAATAATCGCACTTGATGTTATATTGCTAACGGCAGGAGCAGAGATAGATATAGTGCTGATAACAGTAGCCGAAACTTGAGAAGATGCTATGGTTAACAAGGGATTTATTGCTCCGTTTAACAAAACAGCTCCAGCAAAAGGTCCACTTATAGCACTAGGGTTAGTGGCATTACCAATACATGCAAGGGTATATGAGATATAGTAAGTTCCTGGCACTTCAATAGTGATGCTTCCTGGATTCAGTATTATGTTATCGGAATCCATTTGCTTCGCTACTGGGATCAAAGTTGGTGCACTACCACTTATCAGTTGAAAGGTTTGTGCTATCGTGTCATATAACCCACCGTATGCTTGTGCTAGGCCTCCAGTTGGGCCTGTGGCTCCTGTCGGACCTGTGGGGCCTGTTACTCCGGTTGCTCCTGTTATTCCTATTCCTGCTGCCCCTGTTGCTCCGGTTGCCCCTGTTATTCCTATTCCTGTTGCTCCTGTTGGACCTGTTGGACCAGTTGGACCGGTTGGACACCTTAGAACGCATTCGCAGTCAAATTTGCAGCACTTTCTACAGCAATCATGATCCTTCCTGCAAGGGTTACATCTTGATCCATACCAATTATTATAAGACATATATGACATATTAAATCTCCTTTCTATATTTACAAATACAATGATTTTCTCTACACTTTACATGAAATGCAATATAAAGCGTATATAATTTAGTAAAAATAAAATTTATATTCAGTACTTTACTTTAGTAGCAGTTCATTAAATATTTTATCCTACAATATAATATGAAAAATAGTATAAAGGGTGTGAGATTTTTATACAGGCCATACTATATTGAATACTTTACTTTATAGTAGAAAGAAATAAAATTCAATGTTCCAGCTACTACATACTGGCTTACAATATATGTCCTACAATACATGATATTACTATGTTTATCCGATGTTCATCAAAATAAATAAAAATATATACGGGTATGTTACCCGTATATATTTAGCCTTACAAATTATTATACAATATTAACGCCTGCACTAACACTCCCAATGATTACAGTTGTAATGTCTGGTCCTCCAGTAACTGCTACTGGTTGATTATTTCCAAAGCTAATTGCTGATGAGTCCCTGCTAATCCGCCTAAAACTGTCGCAACGGCAGAAAAAGCTCCTGAAGTAAAAGGCATAATGGCTCCCGCTACTTCAAATTAAATATCCATTTATATAAGTCTATATTTATTTTCTTATATTTTCAAAATAATTCTTATTATGTTCTACAGCTAAATCATTAGGTTTGTATTCTGCTGCTTTATCATTATATTTTATTGCCTCTTCTATATTTCCAATCCTATCATAACATAGACATAGTTTCATACATGGAATGTATCCCCAGTAATCATGCTGTACAAATCCCCATCCATCAACTGGCTTTTCTAAATTAAAAATTAATTTATACCAAAATATTGATCTTTTATAATCTCCTTTGCTAAAATAATAATCTCCAATCTGACAGCAGATTTCAGCTCTTGGAATATCATATTCAAAACTCCTTAGTAAAGCCTTTAACATATTTCTTTTATCGTTTATATTATCATAACAACTTGAGAGAATATGACAAGCACTTATATTATCTTCTATCCAACCCTTTTCCGTATCTAAAAACTTATTAAAGTATTCTATTGCATCATTATATTTTTCATTATAATATAATTCTCTAGCATAATAATAAAGACCCCTAGGGGTAATAGTGTTGCATTTATGTAAAATTTAAAACTTGACAATGATGGATGCTCCGAATAGAGCATCCATTTTGGTCATATTATACTAAATATCATATATTTACCATCGTCAAAGTATAAGAGACTAAGGCTAAAAAGAAGTATTTTTTTGTATAAATTTTATCCACTTAATAAATCAAGAACAGATGCCTCTTCTAATAAATTTAATTCTATTATCCTACTTATTGAAAGCATAGATACCTTAACCTTCAATTTTATCTTTAATAAGGCTAATATTATATAAGATATTAATGCTGAATATATCTGTATTTTAATAGCATTTGCATTATATCCTAACCCTCTCTTTATTTTTAAGTTTTGCTTGATCCATTTAAAGAATGATTCTATTTTCCATCTTAATCTGTATAATTCCATGATTTCTTCGGCTGGTATATCAAATACATTTGTGAGAAATCTTATTTCTTCACCGTTCTCATCAAAGGTTAGAATTTCCCTGTATGTGTTATGTGTTTTATTTTTACTATAGTCACTACCCATAGTAATTTTAGTATCAAATACTAAGTCATTTGCAACATAGATTGGCTTAATCTCTTCAATTACAGCATTAGAATTTTGCCTTATAATAAATTTATAACCGTTATTAGTTAAATTATCATACCATGTATAATCACAGTAACCTCTATCAAAGAGGTATAGTGCTTCCTTATTATCAAAAAACCTATTAATACATTTTCTATCATTAATTTTTGCAGGTACTATATTTACCTTTTGAGATAGGTTTAGTAAAGTACTAATCTTTATTCCAGATGACTTATTTTCAAAGTACAATTCAGATGCTAAGGAAGAGGCTATTGTAATAACCGTTGAGTCGAATGCTTTGATATCTTTAAAATTTTCATTTAATTACTTAACTCCTAATTCCCTCTTGGCTATATTTACCATACTATAATAAACCTCCTTCCCAGTTAAAATAATTATTAATGACTATACCGCTTCTCCTTGGTTGAAAATTAGGCACCATAATCATCAGCTGTTCTATCCCTTCCAAGTATGTCCCATACATAAATAATTTTGACATTGTTCTCATTCCCTTCTCTTTATTTTGAAATAAAAAAAGGCGAAGCCTATCGATCATAAGTTGACCGAAGACTTCACCTCTTTGCATTTCTATATTAAATTTAAAATTTGAATAAAAAATAAATGCATTAGGATATTGATATTCTAATGCATTTGTAGTTTTCATTACTAAATTTTTATATATATTATTTAGATTATTTCTTATTTGTTAGATAAATAAAATGTAAATTATTAGTCTTATGTAAAACTATGGATTATATTTATAAATCTCATTGACAAAGATTTAAACCATACTGTCAAAATCTCTGCTTAGACATGATTTTTTTAATCTTTTTGCTCTTAATAAATACTTAATATCAGAAAGATTATCATACGAAAGTTGAAGATGAAAATAGTTAATATATTCAAGTACTGCAAATATATAAATAAAGCCAGCAATGCCTAAACTATGTAAAGATACTGATTGATACCATTTGAAAAAATCAAAGTAATAAACCCTACTACTGACATTAGCTCACCAGTATATAAATATGAAAATCGTTTTAATAATTTTTTTCTCAAGTATTCACCTCCTCTCATTATTAAATTAGCGTTAATCATAATTCATAATGCTTGAAATCACTGTATCTTACACAGTGATTTTTTGCTATCACTCAAATATTTTT
>NZ_JBEBOY010000032.1:0-35318 GCF_040396155.1 Tissierella praeacuta | reverse complement strand
TTACAGCAGTATTTGGAGAAAACAGAAAAAACCTATTACCAATAAACAAAGAAGCCTTAGAAAAAGGTGCAGAAATAGCAAGGGAACAAATGAAGTAGAATGTAAAATACAGGTGGATAATTCCACCTGTATTTTTGCATTTATGAATACCACCCAACCAAACTTAATCGAAGGAGGCATCCATATGGATAATAATAGTTTATCACATATGAAATGGGATTGTAAATATCATATAGTTTTTACATTCAAATATAGTTATAGATAAGGGACTTAGACAATAATAGGATACTTATTATTAAAATTATCTATAATAATTATTGCCATTATTTGCAAACATAATTAGATTAGTTTAAATTGTTAATATACAATGTAAACGAGGAAGGTACTATAAGCTTATAGTAATGTTATTATCATTAATTTCTTCCCAGTCCAAAGGGGAAAAGTATACATATAAGGTTAAGGATGGTGAGATTTATGAGTATAAAGATAGATGTTATTTCTGGATTTTTAGGTGCTGGAAAAACGACTATGATTAAAAAATTATTAGATGAAGAAATCCTAGGACGAAATATTGCTATAATCGAAAATGAATTTGGTGATATTGATATTGATTCAGGCAGACTTGGTGAAAGTGGAATTCAGATTAAATCCATTTCTTCTGGATGTATATGTTGTACACTTGCTGGAGAATTTGATTTGGCAATTAAAGATTTAATCAAAGAATATAATCCTAAAAGAATTATAATTGAGCCAACAGGTGTAGGGAAATTATCTGATATATTATCTATTATTAATAAGGCTAAAATTAGTGAGAATGTAAAACCTAATATAGCTATGACAATAGTAGATCCAAATGATTTTGGAGATTTTATTGAATTATTTGGTGATTTTTTCATAGATCAAATTCAACATGCAAGTACAATAATACTTAGTAAAACTCAATTAGTTGAGGAAGTAAAAGTAAACAAAGTAATTAGTTCTATTAGAGAAATAAATCCTCATGGAAATATAATTGCTACACCTTGGGATAAATTAGAAGCTAAACACATCTTAGATTTTGCAGAACTAGGTAAAGGCTCTATAGAGTTCAATGAATTTTGTAATTCATGTCATCATCATGATGAGCATCAGGATCATGATGGGATTCAAGAAAAATTTGAATTTTGGTCCCTTGAAACTATGAAAAAGTATGATGAGTCTAAGTTGAAAGTTATTTTAGATGAATTAGATAAAGATAAATACGGTAAGATTTTTCGAGCTAAAGGAACATTGTTAAATATTGAAGAACAGTGGATTGATTTCGATTTTGTACCTAGAAAGGTAAATATGACAAAGGGGAAAATAAAACCAATAGGTCAAATTATTATAATTGGCAGGGAGCTAAATAGAGATTCTTTAAAGGACTTGTTTAGTTAAGAGATAAGAGTGTATATATTATCAAATATATAATATAATTTTGTTATAATGAAAAGTAGAGTTTAAATAAGGCTTTATTTCATAAAGAAATAAAATCAGAACTTAAATGAAGATATAAGTTTTGCTATAGGGATTTTTAAAGGATGTAAAGACACCTATATATTATAGATTTTATGTTATAGATTTTTTGTATTATTTTTGGAGGAGGAGAAATGAAGAAACTAATATCCATAGCATTAATATTAGTTGGAATTATATTAATCTTAATTCCTAATATAAAAGAGGAAATAATTAAATCTAATATTAAAAATAAATCTGAGATAATAGAGACAATTACACATGATGAAATAGTCAATAATTTAGAAATCGAGGCAGAATATAACTATGAAGCTATAGAAGATATTGGAACTATATCAAGTATTATAAAGGCAAGTGATTTTGATAACAAATCTATGATAGGTCAATTAATTATTCCAGATTTAGATATAAATTTACCAATACTAAAGGGTGTTACAAATGCAAACCTATTAGCAGGGGTTACTACTATGGTTCCTGAACAGAAAATGGGAGAAGGAAATTATCCATTGGCAGGTCATAGGATGAAGAATAAAAATTTATTATTTGGTTCTTTAATGGACATAGAAATTGGGACTATAGTATATATAACAGATAAAGAAACTATCTATGAATATACTATTTATGATACTGTAGTAGTACCGGATACAGCTATGGATATGCTTTATAATAAGAAGGCTGATGAAAGGGAAAAGCCAATAGTATCTCTTATGACATGTTATTATTCATCAAATACAGGAAAAAGATTTTTTGCATTAGGAGAATTGACCAAGGAATATCCAGTGGAAAATTAATTAAGACGGGAAATTTCCCGTCTTAATTACCATTCTATAGAAATCATAGATTTATCTATGGATGATAAATCCTTAGCTCCAGTTAAAATCATTGTTTGAAGAAGTTGATTTTTCATATTTTCTATTATCAATGAAACACCTTCTCTATATCCGCCATATGCACCGAAGATTACAGGTCTGCCGATTAAAACTGCATCTGCTCCCAAGGCAATCATTTTAAATACATCTACTCCTGAGCGAATTCCTCCATCTACAAGAATTGTGGTTTTACCTTTAACAGCCTCTGCTATTTCTGGTAATACCTTTGCAGTAGATTGAGTAGAGTCTAATACTCTGCCACCATGATTTGAAACAACTATAGCTTTAGCTCCAGCTTCTACAGCTAAAAGTGCTTCTTCTTTAGTCATTATACCTTTTAATATAAATGGTAAATTAGTAGAAGAAATAATTTCCTTTAACTCGTCTATAGTTTTAGGACCAACAGGAGTTCCCTTTAATGCCATAGTAATTAGTCCTGCGCCATCAATATCCATTCCCACAGCAATAGTATTTATATTTTCAGCTTTTTTTACAGAATCTATAATTATCTTATTTTCCTTAGGTTTTAGAATAGCTATGCCCTTTCCATCTACTTTATTTAAAGCATTTAGGCCGCATATATATAGTTCTGGATCAGCAGAATCACCTATCATAGCAATAGTACCAGCATCTAGGCTGCCATTTACTACACTATCTATATATTCTTCTTCTGTTAATGTAGTACCCATATTAAAGGCTGTACCAGTAATAGGAGCGCTAATTATTGGTACTTGCAGTTGTGTTCCTAAAAAATTAAAATTTAAGTCTGGACTTTTTGCATTATGGATAGTCTTTAATCTTACTTTTACTTTACTTAAATCTTCAACATTTATTTTAAAAGATGAACCTGTTAAAGCACCACCCATACCAGGGACTTCTCCTGCACAAGCTACTCCATTACATACTGGACATACTCTACAAAATCCTTTCATTTTTTCCCTTGCAGTATTTCTAATTTCTTTTAAATCCATTTACTCCACCTCTATTTATTTTTATTATATACATTCTCTATTATTGCAACGACTAATTCTGCCATCTTAACAATATCATCTTCAGCTATATATTCATTCACGCTATGAGCGCCAAACATACCTATTCCTAAGGTAGCTGCCTTAAGATTATTACCGTTAAAAATATTTGTATCAGAGCCTCCGCCAGTAGATTTAGGCATATAAGGAATATTTAATTTTTTCATAGCATTTTCTATTATTTCTAGCATAGATTCATTATTATCCAGATTAAATGTTGGATATGAATGATTAATTTCTATATCTACTGTTGTATTAAATTCCTTTGCCGCTTGTTCCATGGTATTTACCATATGATCTACTTGTTTGCTTAATTTTGTTTCATTTAAACTGCGAGCTTCAAATTTTACTTCTGTATAGTCTGCCACAATATTTGTAGCTGAACCTCCCTTGATGATACCAATATTTGCAGTGGTTTCTTCATCTATTCTAAGTAAAGTCATTTTATCAATTGCTCTTGATGCAACTTGTATAGCATTTATACCTTTTTCTGGATTTAAACCTGCGTGGGCAGATTTACCATGGAATTTGGCATGTATTTGAGCTTGAGCTGGACCCTGAACATTGACTCCTCCAATATCTCCGCTAGCATCTAAAACAAATGCCATTTTAGATTTTATTTTAGAGTAATCTAAGTATTTAGAGCCATAAAGACCAACTTCTTCACAGATTGTAAATACTACTTCTATATCACCATGAGGTATATTATTTTCCTTGATATATCTAATACCTTCTAATATACTAACTATTCCTGCTTTATCGTCAGCAGAAAGAATGGTATTTCCTTTAGATTTTATTATTCCATCTTCAATAATAGGATCAATATTCTCACAGGGAGTTACAGTATCCATATGGGCACAAAACATAATAGGTTCTATATCTTTATTTCCACTAAGATATCCTATTATATTACCAGTATCAGAATTGGCCTTACTTCCGGCATCATCAACTATTATATCGAATCCTATTTTCTCCATATCTTTCTTTAGTACTTCGGCAAAATTTCCTTCTCTATAACTAGGGCTTGGAATTCTCACGTAATCAAGAAATTTAGTAATAATACTTTCCTTATTCATTCCTATACCTCCTTAAGTAAATTCGATAGATAAATCATACTACAATTGACTATTGATTTCAAATTTAATATAAGGCATAATAGGGTATAGGGGTATATGGTAAATTGTTTCTTTATAGAAAAATAGGGTAAAAGTATAAAAATAAAATTTATGGAGGGTAGTTATGGGTTTAGGAAATGTTTCAATTCCAATGGCATTTGCTGCTGGATTTATATCTTTTTTTTCACCATGTATATTTCCGTTGATACCAGCTTATATAATGTATATTACTGGTGCTAATATGGAAAATGAACTAGAAGAAAAAAGATTGTTTGCCTTATCAAGAACAATTGGATTTGTGCTAGGTTTTACAATTATCTTTATGATAATGGGTACATCTGCTAGTTTTTTAGGTAAATTATTTATTAGAAACAAAGAACTTTTTTCAAAAATCAGTGGTGTGCTTATAATTTTATTTGGATTAAATATGATGGGCATTTTGAAATTAAAGTTTCTAGATATTGAAAGAAGAGCTAAAGCACCTAAGAAAATAACCAATTGGTTTAGCTCAATTCTAATGGGGATGGCATTTGCAGCAGGATGGACACCTTGCTTTGGTCCTACGTTAGGATCTATACTTATTTATGCTGGAGGAGTAGGCACTGTTTCAAAGGGAGTTTATTTACTCTTCATATATTCCATAGGCATGGGTATACCATTCATATTGACAGCCTTATTTATAAATATATTTACTAAGTTTATGGAAAAGGCAGATAAGTTCTTAAAATATGTGCCTATAATTAGTGGTCTAATCATGGTAGTTTTCGGATTGCTTGTATTTTTTAATAAGGTAATAAATATAAGCAGATTATTACAATAAAGGAGGTAAATATGAAAAGAATTTTATTAGTGGTTTTGTTATTAATGGTTGTAGTAACAGGATGTAAGAAACCAATATTGGAAAAGACTGACGAAAATATAGAGGAAAATTTACCAGAAGAGAATATGGAAGCAGCCGATGAAGAAGAAATGGAATTTGATATAGCTATTGGAAAGGAATCACCTGATTTTACCCTTAAAAACTTAAATGGTGATGAGGTATCTTTATCAGATTATAGAGGGAAAATAGTTTTGATAAATTTCTGGGCAACTTGGTGTACTTGGTGTGATAAGGAAATGCCGGACCTTCAAAAACTAGATGATGAAAATGATGATTTAGTTGTACTATCTGTAGATGTCATGGAAGATATGGAAAAAGTCAAAAAATATATAGAAAAAGGTAATTATGAATTTGAAGTACTTTTAGATGAAGATGGAGAAGTATCTAGAACATATTTAGTAGGTGGTTTTCCTACATCATATTTCGTAGATGAAGATGGAATCTTATTAGGAGGCGTGCCAAGATATATGACTTATGAGGAAATGAATCTAGTTCTAGATAGTATAAGGGAAGAAGAATAAAAGAAAATATATAGGAAAATAAAAGATATGAAAATAAAAGCTCTTTTCTGGTAAGAATCAAAACATAAGTTAAACCAGAAAGGAGCTTTTTTATGTCAGTGTTATTAAAAGAAATATAAAAATAATAAAGCTAAGAATAACTAAAACAATAATTTGATATCTAATTATTCATCATTTTAAATATATGGTCTAAGATTTCCATACAATTTTTAGTAGTTCTTCCGTCTTCATTATCAAGCTTTGGATTTAGTTCTACAAAATCCATAGAAGTAACAAACTTTTCATTTAATAAAGCAGTTAATGCTTGTTTTCCTTCATTCATATTAAAGCCTTCAGCTACAGGAGTTCCAGTGCCAGGTACGAGAGATAAATCAAGAACATCTATATCAAAGCTTATATGAACTCCATTTACATTAGAAGTTTTTATTTTATCTACTATTTCTTTTAATATATTGTCTAAACCTTTTTCACGTACTATTTCCATAGTATACATATTTAGTTTCAGTTTATCAGCTAAGGCAAATTCACCTGAGTCAATATCCCTGCAACCGAGTATATATACATTTTCTGGTTTTACTTTAATTCCATCAAAATAAATATTTGTAAGCATATGATGTCCAACATTCATGGAAGCTGCTAAAGGCATTCCATGTATATTGCCAGAAGGTGAAGTTTCAAAGGTGTTTATATCTCCGTGGGCATCTATCCATATTACAGCTAAGTCATCAAAGAATTTACTAGCACCGGCAATACTGCCTGCGCCTAAAGCATGATCTCCACCTATAGTAAATGGAAATTTTTGTGCCACAAGAGAACAGTACACATTGTTTGCTAAATTACAATTCATTTCTGCTATGGTATTTAGGTATTTCATTTTTGGATGATCTTTAAATTTATCCTCAGGTGCAACATAAGGAATATAAATATCACCTATATCATAGACATTATGTCCATTTCCTTTAATAATATCTATAATTTTGTTTTCCCTAAGTGTAGCAGGTCCTAATTGAGCACCATCTTTATCACAACCATATGTTAATGGTACCCCTATTAAGTTAATATCCATTAGCAAAATCCCTCCTTAGACATATTATCCACTATATTATACCATTGATTATATTGGTTTGTTAGTAAAAATATAATATAATTATTCATAATTGAGATTAAAATCTGCAATTTGAAATCTATACTAGGATTTTTTATGCTATAATTATTTTATCTATTTGTATAATACTATGTTTTATTTATTAAATGTATTTCTTAGAAAAAAGATTTTTAACTTATAATTCGGTGAATTAATGGTTCGAAAAATTAATTATAGCTATTTTCTCTATATAGAATAGAATGAAAGTCATTTTAGGCAGGAAGTAGATATAAATGTATTGAAATTAACTATGAAGTTAAAAGTATTATAAACTTTAGATATAGAAGAAATAATATTTATTAAATCTTATATAAAATTATATCATTATAAGATTTAAAATATAGGGTAGAGGTGAAGATGTGGCGAAATTTTACTATGCAGTGAGAAAGGGAAAAACTCTAGGTATATATGAAACTTGGGCAAAATGTGAAGAACAAGTAAGAGGATATTCAGGAGCAGAATATAAAAAATTTTCTACATATGAAGAGGCTGTGAATTTTATAGATAATGGAAATAAAGAATTTAAACAATTTGATGAGAAGAAATTAAAAGAAAATGAGGCTATAGCCTATGTAGATGGAAGTTTTGATATAAATAACTGGACCTATAGTTATGGAGTTGTATTTATTACTATTGACGGTAAAGAAACTTATAGTGGACGAGAGAGTGATAAGGATTTAGCTGAAATGCGCAATGTATCAGGAGAAATAAAAGGGGCTATGGTAGCTATGGAATTGGCAATTGAAAAGGGAATAGATAATTTATATCTTCATTTTGATTATACTGGAATAGAACAGTGGGCAAAGGGAAGTTGGAAAACTAACAAAGATGGAACTAAAGCCTATAAAGAATTTTATGATTCCATAAAAGATAAACTAAATGTAGTGTTCATAAAAGTAAAGGCTCACTCAGGGATAGAATATAATGAAGAAGCTGATAAATTAGCTAAGGAAGCTATATGTAATTAATGAATAAGTAGCAAAAATGGTGCCTGGCACCATTTTTGTTACTTATTCTATTTTTTCAAATCCAATTCCATTTTTATTAAGCAATTCTACGGCGTAATCATCTATCCTATAATCATGTTTATAATAGATATGCTTAATTCCAGATTGTATTAATGCCTTAGTACAATTGAGACAAGGAAAATGAGTTACATAAGCAGTACAATCCTTTACTGAGATACCTTCCTTAGCGCAATATAATAATGCGTTTATTTCAGCATGAATTGTTGCTATACAATGACCATCCCTCATAGTATGTCCTATATCATCACAATGAGGATTTCCAGAAACAGAACCATTGTAACCGCTAGATACTATTCTATTATCATCATTAACTAAAAGGCAGCCAACAAATGCCCTGTCACAGGTGGAACGAGTCGCTACTAGTTCGGTAATTTCCATAAAATATTCTTTCCAAGACTTTCTATCAGACATTTAAATTCCTCCAACTCTATAAATTATCACGGGTTTTCTAAATTTATATTATATCATATAAAAATAAGATTTATTAAATTTGTTTTTTCATAAACGATAAAAATATATTATACTGTAAGTAGTAGATAGGGAGTGGTAAGATGAGTTTATTTAGGATACAGGACTCTGTTCAAGAAGTAGCAGAAGCAATAGAGGCAGTATTAAATGTAGATGTAACAATAATAGATGAAAATATGTATAGGGTTTCAGCCACTGGAAAATATAGAGATGCTATAGGAAGTAGAATTCCCAATAGTTGTTCTTTTGAAGTAGTTGCAGAAACTAAAAAACCCCAGGTAATAAATAAGCCAAATGTAAGTAAACAGTGTTTTAGCTGCAGCTTAAAGGGAAGTTGTTCTGAAATGGCGACTTTAGGATATCCAATATTAAATAAAGATAAATTAGTAGGAGTAATTGGACTTATAGCTTTTAAGGCCGAACAAAAAAAGAAAATTCAAGAACAAAAAGAAGATCTTTTAGTTTTTCTAAGTAAATTATCTGATTTAATAGTCGGAAATATTAATTATTATGAAACTATAAATAATATTACTATTCAACATGAAGAGACTAGAATGATAATAGATAGTTTAGATAAGGGGATTATCTGTACTGATGAAAATGGAAAGATAAAATTTATAAATTCTAATGTAGAAAACTATCTTGTAAAAGATAAATGCAAATTAATAGATACTAATATAGATAAAATACTTCCAGATTTAAAGGAAAATGGAGAAGAAAGTTTTTCCATAGAGAAAAAGATAAAAATAGGTAATAAGAAAAATAGTTTTATCATAAGGAATATTCCAGTTGTAGTAGAGGGAAGGACAGTTAGTAATATCTTAGAGATCCAAAGAACCTTTGAGATGGTAAGAAATGCTTATAAATTAATGGAAGGAGAAAGAAAGGTAACTTTTAAGGAAATATTAGGCAATAGTCCTAAAATGTTAGAGGTCAAATCAATAGCCAAAAATATAGCGCCAAGTGAATCATCAGTACTATTAAGGGGAGAAAGTGGTACTGGTAAAGAACTTTTTGCCAGAGCTATTCATTATGAAAGTGATAAAAACAAAGCTCCATTTATTGCCATAAACTGTGCTTCTATTCCAGATAATCTTTTGGAATCTGAGTTATTTGGATATGAAGAGGGAGCGTTTACAGGGGCAAAGAAGGAAGGTAAGATGGGGAAGTTCGAATTGGCAAATGGTGGTACTTTATTTTTAGATGAAATAGGAGATTTACCTATTCACCTACAGCCTAAACTCCTTAGAGTGTTGCAAGAGCAAGCATTTATGAGAGTGGGAGGTAAGGAATTAATAAATATTAGCTTTAGACTAATAGCTGCTACAAATAGAAATTTAGAGGAAATGGTCCTTAGCGGGGAATTTAGGGAAGACTTATATTATAGATTAAATGTAATACCTATAATCATTCCGCCATTAAGAGAAAGACAGGAAGATGTAGATTTATTAAGTGAAAATTTACTTAGTAAAAACTGTTTGAAGCTAGAGAAAGAAAAGAAGTTTTATTCAAAGGAAGTAAAAGATGCTTTTCATAAGTATCACTGGCCTGGAAATATTAGGGAATTAGAAAATACAGTAGAATATTTAGTCAACATGGCTAAGAAAGAAGAAATTCCATATAATGCTTTGCCTATGAATATAAAGGATTATTTAAGTAATGAAAATTATATGGAATGTGGTCATCAAAAAACCTTAAAAGATATGGTAGATAAGTATGAGAAAGATATATTAGAAAGATATCTTAAAGAATATGGTTCTTCCACTAAGGACAAAGAGTTAATTGCTGAAATACTAGATATAAATCTTTCAACTTTATATAGGAAGCTAACAAAATACAATTTGCAATAGTGAGAAATTATTTGCATAAATGCGAATAAAGTTGAAATAGGGAATATTTGCCCGTGGTAATTTATGTAATCTAAATAGTTTGCAATAATGCAAATAAAGTTATAGAGTGAAAATTGAAAAGAAAATCTTAGTTTTACTCCTGTAGCTACTTACAGGAGTTTTTTTATTTATTTAATAATGTTGGCACGAAATTTGCAATAATATCTTACAACGATTATTTTATATATATTTTACAAAAGAGGGGAGCAAATTTCATGATAAATGAAGATAAGAAACAGTATTTATTGAATATAGTAAAGAAAGAGACAGTGCCAGCCATAGGGTGTACAGAACCAGTAGCAGTAGCCTATGCAGCTGCAACTGCTAATAAATATATGGATGCTGATATAGAAAAAGTGGCAGTATTAGTAAGCAGGAATATATTTAAGAACGGAAAGTCTGTTATGATACCAAATACGGAAGAATGGGGACTTGAATTAGCAGCAGCATTGGGAATAGTTGCAGGAAATCCTGATGATGGACTAATGGTACTTAAAAGTATTAATGAAGAGCATGTTAAATTAGCTCATAAATTAATAGATGAAGAAAAGATTACAGTGGGATATTTAGAAAGCAGCCCAGATGTATATGTGGAAATTCATTTAATATCCAATGATAAAAAAGTAGAAGTAATACTAAAAGATAGTCACAATCATATAGAAATAATCAAAGTAGATGGAGAAATAATATATAGTGATATCTTAGAGGAAAAGAAAAATATTTCATTTAATCTTTTAAAAGAGATGACATTTGAGGAAATAAGAAAGATTATAGAAAGTTTTTCTATAGAAGATGTTTCATTTATTAAAGATGGAATAAATATGAATAAAGAAGCTGCATATAATGGGCTAAAATTCAATAAGGGATTAAAATTAGGATATACTCTAAATAAATTACAGGGAGAGAACAAAATAGATATATTTACTAAGGCGAGAATCCTTACAGCAGCATCTGCCGATATTAGAATGGGCGGTGGTAATTGTCCAATAATGACTAGTGCTGGAAGTGGAAATCAAGGATTAGGAGTTGTATTACCTATAGTAGCTGTAGCTGAAGAAAATAATGTTGAAGAGGAGAAATTGCTAAAGGCAGTATTCTTTGGACATGTAGTAAATAAATATATAAAACTTTATACAGGAAAATTATCCTCAATGTGTGGATGCGCCATAGCTGCTGGAGTTGGTGCGGCTGTAGGTATTACTTGGATGCTAGGAGGAAATGATGAACAAATTAGTGGAGCTGCAAATAATCTTTTCTCTAACTTAACGGGTATGATATGTGATGGAGCTAAGGAAACTTGTTCCTTTAAATTATCAACTTCAGCTGGAGAAGCTGTATTATCTGCTTATTTAGCTTTAGAAAATGTAATAGTAAAGCCAAACGTTGGTATAGTAGGTTCAACTATTGAGAAGACCATAGAGAATGTAGGTACTTTATGTAATGAGGGACTTTCTCAAGCTGATAGTGTAATAGTAAATATAATTTAATAATAAAATTTGAAATACCCTCTATTGCTGGATAGAGGGTATTTCATTGTAAATCAAAGTTTTTATTTTATTATTAAGGGTATATTTAAAATGAAATTAAAGGAGGGAAGGATATGCTCAAAGAGTTTAAAGAATTTGCAATAAAGGGAAACGTAATAGATTTAGCTGTTGGTGTAATTATAGACGGAAATTCATATAGATGCAACAAGATGTCCAAACTGTACCTCAAAAATTGAAGGGTAATAAATATCAAGATTCACTCCTTATACATATATCTGCTAATTCTAGGTACAATATTATAGGTTTTAGTATTATCTATTATGGGGTGAATCAAGATATAATGTATGTTTTTAATTTTAAAAATAATATATTCTATTAATTGAAGACATGGAGGGGTTTAATGAATAAAAATTTATACTTGTTTTTTGTATTAACTATTTTTTCAAATGTATTGCCTGTGAAAAATGATGAAATACCAAGTTCGCAAGTGAATATGGTTGAGCAAATAGAAGTAGAAGAAAAAACAACCATATCCTTAGTGGGAGATATATTGATGGACGGTAGCGTGAGAGTACATATAAATAAAAATGGTATTGAATATCCTTGGGAGATGGTAAAGAATTATTTTCAAGAAGATGATATTACCATAGGAAATTTGGAAACTAGTATAACTACTAAGGGAACAAAATGGGCTAATAAAAAGTTTAATTTTAGATCAGATCCAAAGAATTTAAAAGCAATGAAGGAAGCAGGCATAGATATAGTTTCAGTAGCCAATAATCATTCCTTGGACTATGGTCATGATGGGTTTTTAGATACATTAAACTATTTAGATAAATATGAAATAAAAATGGTTGGCGGAGGAAAGAATAAACAAGAAGCAATGGAAGGGATTATAGTTGAAAAAAATGGAGTTAAGGTTGGAGTATTGTCCTTCTCAAGAGTAGTACCTGATGTAAAATGGTATGCTACTGATAAGAGATCAGGTATTGTAGGAGCTTATGATGTACATATAAAAGGAATAGTAGATAGAATAAAAGAAATGAAGGAAGAAGTGGATGTTTTAGTATTATCTATACACTGGGGAGTGGAACGCAGTAATATACCAAGGAAATCAGAAATAGATTTGGCCAGAAAATTAGTAGATGCAGGAGCAGATATTGTAATGGGACATCATCCTCATGTATTGCAAGGTATTGAGATATATAATGGTAAGCCTATATTTTATAGTTTGGGCAATTTTGTTTTTGGTTCTAAAAATGGACTAACATCCAATACTATAATTGGACAAATTAATTTAATAGGTAAGGATATAGAAAGTATACAGATAATACCTTGCAGAATAATAATGGGGAGACCTATGCCTGTCCAAAGCAATGAAATAAAAGAAAATATTAAATACATGAATACAATTTCCAAAGATTTTAAAACTATTATAAATGAGGATGGAATAATAAAAATAAAATAGTAATAAAGAGGTGCTGTTGGAAATGTATGGCTTAGTCTTAGAAGGCGGAGGAGCTAAAGGCTCATATCATATAGGAGTTTATAAGGCTTTAAGAGAATCAGGAATTAGAATAAAAGGAATTGTAGGTACATCAATTGGAGCTTTAAATGGAGCAATGATAGTACAGAATGATTATGATAGATGCTATGATCTATGGAATAAGATTACTTATTCCATGGTAGTTGATGTAGATGATGATGAAATAGATAAGATTTTACAATTGAAATTGGTAAAAGAAGATTTATCTTTTTTAAGAGATAAAATAAAAGGACTAATAAGCACAAAAGGATTTGATATAACTCCTTTAAAGAAATTATTAGATGATTATATAGATGAGGAAAAGATTAGAAAAACTGGTATGGATTTTGGCATAGTTACCATAAACTTAAGTCCGTTTAAGCCTTTATATATTTTTTTAGATGATATTCCAAAAGGAGAGTTGAAAGAATACTTAATGGCTAGTGCTTATTTGCCAATTTTTAAATCCGAAAGGATAGGAGGAAAATTATATTTAGATGGTGGGTTTTATGATAATCTTCCATTTAAAATGCTTGTAGAGAAAGGATATAAAGATTTAATTTTAGTAAGAACCCATGCTATGGGGTTTACTAAGAAACTTGATTTACAAGGAATAAACTCCATTATAATATCTCCTTCTGATAGTATAGGCAGGTCTTTTGAATATGATTATAATAGGGCAAGGTCAAATATAGAATTGGGATATTATGATGCACTAAGGGCGTTAAATGGCTTGAAGGGCAGCAGATACTATATAATACCTAAAAAAAATCAAGATTACTATCTTAAATTTTTACTCAATATATCTGAAGAAGAGGTAAGAAAAATGGAAGAAATATTGAAACTTCCAGAAGTCCCCTATAGAAGGTCTTTATTAGAGCATATAGTTCCAAAGATATGTTCTATAATTTCTATTGATGATGATTGCGGATACGAAGAATTATTAATATACCTATTGGAGAAAAAGTCAGAAAATCTCAACATAGAAAGATTTAAAATATATACTTTTGAAGAATTAGTATCGGAAGTTGAAAATGAAACAATAAGAAAGGAAAGAGAAGAAAATAGTAAATTGGATAAACTAATAGAAAAAGTAGAGATACTTCCCATTATTAATAAAGATGAGGCTATACTTGATATAGCAGATATAATATTTAGTAAAGGAGAATAAAAAACTAAATGATAATAATTATCATTTAAATGTTTAGCCCGTACTAATTTGGATATAAATAAAATGACAGATAAATAAACAAAATATAAAAGATAAAAATATGGAGGTAGGAAATGGATAGAATAGTAGGAAGAAAAGCACCAGATTTTAAAATGAATACTTGCTTAGGAGATGGGTCAGACTTCAGTAGTGTAAGTTTATCAGATTACAAAGGTAAATGGCTTGTAATGTTCTTTTACCCATTAGATTTTACTTTTGTATGCCCTACTGAAATTACAGGATATAGTAAGAGAATTGAGGACTTCAAAAAAGAAGGTGCAGAGTTACTGTCTGTATCTGTAGATAGTGAACACTCACATAAGGCATGGATCAATTCAAGCTTAGGAAAAATTAATTTCCCAATGGCTTCTGACATGACAAAAAAAGTAGCTAGTGACTATGGTGTATTATTAGAAGATACAGGAGTTGCATTAAGGGGATTATTTATCATAGATCCTGAAGGAGTAGTTAGGTATTCAGTAATTCATGATTTAAATGTAGGAAGATCAGTAGATGAAACACTAAGGGTGCTTAAAGCATTAAAAACTGGTGGACTTTGCCCAATAGGTTGGGAAGAAGGAGAAGATTTACTTTAGGAAAAAGGAGTCATATTGACTCCTTTTTTTAAATAAATATATTTGAGTCAATGAATCATATTTTATTACATATGAGAGGGGTTACAGAATGGATATAGATAAGATAAAGGATATAGTTAAGGATAGAACTCCCAAACCTATAGATATAAAGAAAAATTATTCTGTACTTATACCAATTATTGAAAACAATAATGGATTGGAAATAATCTATGAGCTTAGATCTAAAAAATTGAATAATCAGCCTGGAGAAATATCTTTTCCTGGGGGAGAAGTGGAGGAGATGGAAAGCTTTAAAGAAGCAGCCATAAGGGAAACTATTGAGGAATTAAATATAAAAGAAGAAAATATAA
This sequence comes from Tissierella praeacuta, assembly GCF_040396155.1. Taxonomy (GTDB): domain Bacteria; phylum Bacillota; class Clostridia; order Tissierellales; family Tissierellaceae; genus Tissierella; species Tissierella praeacuta_A. The sequence continues at coordinate 19,714 of NZ_JBEBOY010000032.1, read as the reverse complement.
ATATAATTGGAGAACTAGACTATTTGGTTTCATATGCTAATATTACTATTCATTGTTTTTTGGGCACAATATCTGGAATAAATGTGGATAACATAAGACCAAGTTCTGATGAAGTAGACCATATATTCACAGTTCCCTTAGATTTTCTTATGGAAAACAATCCTGATATTTATTATTTGGATTTACAGACTGTATTAAATGATGAGTTTCCTTATAATCTAATACCTAAAGGAAGAGAATATAATTGGAGACGAGGAAAACATTCCGTTATGTTTTACCATTATAAGGATTATATTATTTGGGGATTTACGGCTAGAATGACAAAAAACTTTATAGATATAATTAAAGGACCTAGAAATAACTAGGTCCTAATTTTATTCGATTATATCATTACCAAGACTTTTCATGCTTTTAACTATACAATATACAGTAATTATGGAAGCTATTAAATCTGAAATAGGCCCAGCTAACCAAACTCCAGTTAGTCCATAAAGCTTTGGTAAAACAATTATGGCAGGAATAAGAACTAGTACCTGTCTTGATAGGCTAAGTAACATAGATTGTTTTGGCTTTCCTATTGCTTGGAAATAGTTAGAGCTTACAACTTGAATTCCTATTATTGGAAACATACATAGATATATTCTCATACCTGGAACACCAATCCTAGAGATTTCTCCAATTTTCCCACCCTTTGGAATAAATAATTGGTATAATTGAACTGGAAATAATTGAGTTAATATAAATCCGAATACTGTTATGGCAGTAGCGCCCATAATAGCATACTTCACCGTTGCTTTAACCCTATTATATTTTTTAGCGCCATAATTAAATCCGATTATTGGCTGTGAACCTTGATTAATTCCAAATATAGGCATCATTATCATCATTGTAACACTATTTATAACAGCCATACTTGAATTAGCTAAATCACCGCCATAAGTTTTTAAACTATTATTTAATAGTACAGTTACTACGCTGCCAGCTAATTGCATACTAAAAGGTCCTAGACCAATTAGAACTATATTTTTTACAATATCTAATTTTAATTTCAGATATTCCTTTTTTATATTGAGCATACTTTTCCCACTAAAGAAATATCTCATAACCCATATAGAAGATAAACCTTGGGAGATGATGGTTGCAAGAGCAGCACCCTCTACACCCATGCCAAATGAAAATATAAATATAGGGTCAAGTATTGTATTTGAAATAGCGCCTATTAACATGGTTTTCATGGCAACAGTTGGACTACCCTCGCCACGAATAAAGTTATTCATACCAAAGCCAATTGCTTGAAGTGGAGCTCCAATTAATATTATTTTCATGTAATCGTAGGCATATTGAATATTAGAATCAGATGCACCAAATACATTTAATAATGGTCTTAGAAAAATAAGTCCAAATACAGTAATACATAAGGATATTAATATTAGTAAAATAAAAGAGTTACCAGCAACTTTCTCTGCTTCTTCTTTGCGGTTTTGTCCTAGTTTAATAGATACTAAAGTATTGCCTCCTATACCTATTAACATGGAAAAGGCCATAATGATTAAGGAGATTGGCAAACTAATAAATATACCTCCAATGGCAAGCTCCCCTACACCTTTTCCTATGAAAATCCTATCTACTACATTATATAATGCATTTACAATCATTCCAGTGATTGCAGGTAAGGAGAATTTGATTAATAATTTTCCAATGGGTTCTTCTCCTAATAAATTTTTTCTTTCGTTTTCTTTATACATTTTCTCACCTACATAAAAAATAATTAGCCTTCTCTTTTGAGAAGGCTAATTATTATTATACCACAAGAAACTATATATTAAAATGTTTTTATTCTCTAATTAATTTGTAAACATTTGAGTCCAATAGTTTGTTCCATTGCTTGATTGATAATGACCTACACCTATTTTATTGAAGCTAGGGTTCATTATGTTAGCTCTGTGTCCAGAGGAATTCATCCATCCATTAACTACAGATTGAGCAGAGGTTTGTCCTTTTGCAATATTTTCTCCTGCAGTTTTATAGCTAATGCCAAAGGATTTCATCATATCAAAAGGTGAACCATAAGTAGGAGATGTATGGCTAAAATAATTATTCTTTGCCATATCTTCAGATTTCTTCCTAGCTACATTTGATAGTTCACTACTAGCAACTAGAGGTTGTAAACCTTCTTTTTGTCTTTCAATATTTACTAATCTAACTACTTCTGATTCTATTGCTGATAAGCCTGATGTTGATGGCGTTTCAGTTTCAGATGGCTTACTTGGTTCCGGAGTTGTTGGCTCTGGTTTACTTGGTTTTGTTGGATTAGTTGGTGTAGTAGGTTTAGTTGGTGTTGTAGGTTTACTTGGTTTATTAGGAATTGTTATAACATTTCCTGATTTACCTGGTTTATTAGTAATTACAGTCCAATTAAGCTTAGGATAACTGTTAGTTGTTGTGTTTTGTTGTGTATTTGAATTTTTATTGCAGTTATAGTTATAATTTTGAGAATATCCTTTGTTAAGACTATTCAATAGTGTATTGTAATCAAAATTTGTGCAGTTTAAGCTTGCAGCACTAGCTGCAGATGAACTTAATATTGTAGTTGCTACTAATGAGTAAATTATCTTTCTTTTCTTTGTAAACATGTATTGTCCTCCTTGAATTTAAATAAATTTAATTTTTCTTAGTTGATCCCCTTCCATAAATTGAATTTTTTAAAAGGATATCTTTAGTTTGCAGGAAAATTTATAATATTTCCTAGCTTACTTGTAATTGATGTCAAATCAAAGTTGAAACAATTACTATCTGCTGCATTTTGTTGTGTATTTGAATTCTTGTTACAGTCATAGTTACAATTTGTTATATATTCTTTGATACAATTGTTTAATATTGAGTTACAATTAAGATTTGCAAGTTCGAAACTTGCAGCACTAGCTGCAGATGAGCTAAACAAAGTAGCAGCGATTAATGAATAAATTACTTTTCTTTTCTTTGTAAACATATTTTTCTCCTCCTTGAAAATTTGAGTAAATTTCACTTTCTTAACTTGCCTCCTTTCATAAATTGTAATCAATTTGTAATAAATTGAATTTTTTAAAAGTATATCATTAGTGCAAGGGGTAAATAAACCCTCAATACATGGTAAGTTTACATAAAATTGTAAGATGACTTCGAGATGTTGGGATACTTGAGAAGGCAATATGATTTGAGAAAAATATCTAAATAATGATATAATGTAATAAATATAAATTTGAATATATATAATATTCATTGAGATTTGCTATATTTGATATTGAAATTATTGAACTATGATAGTTATATAAAAGCTTGTCAAAGTTTTAATAATGAAATATGATTAGGATATATATTAGTTATTATTTGAATTGCTAGAACAGATGATGAAGAGAGTTTTTATATAGGAGGAAAAAGATGGAGGTAGCTGTAGTTGGAATAAATCATAATAATTCACCAATAGAAGTACGGGAAAGATTTTCCTTTTCTGAGTCCATGAAAATAGAAGCATCAGATCAGATATTGGATAAATCTGCAAAAGAAGTAACTATTGTTTCTACCTGTAATAGAAGTGAAATATATATAGCAAGTGATAATATTGATTTATCAATAAAGGAAGTTGAGGAATTTTATAAGGAGTTCTTTAAGTTTTCGCAAGCAGGGGATTATATTTTTGTTAAGAAAGGAAAAGATGCTGTAACTCATCTATATATGGTATCTGCAGGGCTTGATTCAATGGTATTGGGAGAAGACCAAATATTAGGACAGATAAAAGAAGCAATGATGTTCTCCATGGATTTGGGATTTAGCAAAAAGGTATTAAATAGATTATTTATGGATGCCATAGCTGAGGGGAAAAAGATAAGAAATAAACTAAAGATATCTGAAATACCATTGTCTACCAGCTACATTGGGATAGGCCTTTTAAAAAAAGAAATAGGTGAATTAAAGGGCAAAAAGGCACTTATAATTGGGGCCGGAGAAATCGGTATGTTGGCTATTAAATATCTCTACGAAGAAGAATTAGATGAGATATATGTAACCAATAGGACATACGAAAAGGTTAAAGGTATATGTAGGGACTTTGATAGATTAATTCCAATAGAGTACGATAGTAGATATGATATATTGGAACATATAGATATTTTAATTACTGCAACAGGAGCGCCTCATACGATTATCACTTATAAGGATATAGAGAAGCTACCAAATAAATTATATATATTGGATTTAGCTCTTCCAAGGGATGTAGAATCACGAATTGGTGAGGAAGACAATGTAATTTTATACCATAATGATGATTTACAAAGGTTATCGCAGGAAAATTTATTAAGAAGGAAAGAACTTTCAGAAGAGGCTTTAGATATAATAAAAGAGGATGTTAGTAAATATACTAATTGGATAAGCACCTTAGATGTGGATCCTGTTATAGAGTCTTTAAATAAAAGATGTCTTTCTATCAAAGAAGAAACTATGGATTATATTAATAGAAAAGTAGAATTAGATAAAAGGGAGAAGAAGATAATAGACAAGATGGTTATGTCTGCATTAAAGAAATTTTTAAGAGAACCTATTAAGATTTTAAAAGAAGTAGGGGAAGAAAATTCAGAAGAATATATAGAAATAATGAAAAGATTATTTCAAATTTAGAGGTGGGATATGTTTTATCCAATAATGGTAGATATTAGTAATAAACGTATTATAGTTATTGGTGGCGGGGAAGTAGCTCATAGAAAAGCAAAAAAATTTTTGGAATTTGGAGGCAAAGTAATTGTTTTGAGTCCTTATAATATCCATAAGTTTAAGGAATTAGAAGAAAGATATAAAGAAAATTTAGATTTTATATATGCTGAATATAATGAAAAATATATTGAAAATGCATTTTTAGTAATAGGAGCAACATCTTCTAAGGAAGTAAATAAGCAGATTTCAAAAGATTGTAATAAGTTGAATGTACTGGTCAATATTGTTGATAGTAAAGAAGATTCCGATTTTATAACTCCTTCAATTATAAATAACGATACCTTAACGATTTCTATTTCTACAATGGGAAGTTTTCCCTATTTAAGTAAGAAAATAAGAATGGATATGGAAGATACTTACAAGAAATTCAATAAAGAGTATTTAGATACTCTAGAAGAAATAAGATATTTAATTTTAGATAAGTATAGGGAAGAAAAAAAGGAAATAATGGACCATGCTTTGAACTTAAACATAGATGAGCTAAAGGATTTGTTAATGAAGTTAAAGGACTAAATTACATAAGGAGAAATGCTGATATGAAAATAATAGTAGGTACGAGGGGTAGTAAATTAGCTTTGACACAAACAAATATGGTTATAGATAGTATAAAAAATGCTTATCCAAATATTGAATATGAGTTAAAAATAATAAAGACAAAAGGAGATGTAGTAAAGGATCTTCCTATTGATAAAATAGGTGGAAAGGAGATATTTACCAAGGAAATAGAAAAGGAATTATTGGATGGCAGTATAGATATGGCTGTACATAGTATGAAGGATATGCCAGGGGAACTTCCAGAGGGATTAAAATTATCTTTTTCACCAGAGAGAGAAGATTATAGGGATGTACTAATCCTAAGGGAAGGGCTAAATAGTATAAATGATATACCTTTTGGGGGAAAAATAGGGACAGGCAGTAAGAGAAGAAAATATCAGATACTACAATATCGACCAGATCTGGAGGTAATTGGTATAAGAGGGAATATAGAAACCAGAATAAGGAAAATAGAAGAAGAAAATCTAGATGGAGTGATATTAGCTGCTGCGGGAATCAATAGATTAGGTTTAGATTTAGGAGAAAGAGTAGCCTATCTAGATAAGGATATAGTATTACCATCACCTACACAAGGGATATTAGCAATTGAAATTAGGGAAAATGATAATAGGATTGATAATATTTTGGAATGTATTTCCCATAGAAAAACGGAAGTTCAAAAAATAGTTGAAAGGGCATTTTTAAAGGGAGTAGGCGGAAGCTGCCATATACCAGTAGGAGCATACTGTGATATTATAGGCGACAAGATATATCTAGAGGGGCTTTTAGGGACAGTAAATGGAGAAATTTTGATAAGAAGGACTATGGAAGGAAATCTAGATTCCATAGAAGAAATAGGATATAAATTAGCCAAGGATATGGTTAAGGAGATGAATAGGTAATGAAGGGAAAGGTATATTTAATAGGTGCGGGTCCGGGAGACGCAGGTTTGATAACATTGAAGGGGTCAACGTATCTGAAGGAAGCTGATGTAGTAGTATATGACAGACTAGCTAGTCCTAGACTATTAGAAGGCCTTAAAGAAAAGTGCAAATTAATTTATGTGGGAAAAGCCTCTAGTAATCATACTAAAACACAGGCTGAAATAAACGAAATAATATTTCAAGAAGCCAATAAAGGACATATAGTTGTAAGGCTTAAAGGGGGGGACCCCTATGTTTTCGGGCGAGGCGGAGAAGAGGCAGAGTATCTTTATGATAGAGGAATAGATTTTGAGGTAGTTCCAGGTGTTACATCTGCTATTGCTGGTCTTGCTTATGCAGGAATTCCCATTACTCATAGGGGAATAGCTACATCTTTTCATGTAATTACTGGACATCTAAAGGACAAAAATGATGAATTAGACTGGAAGTCCCTAGGAGCTTTAAAAGGTACCTTGGTTTTCTTAATGGGTGTTTCAAATTTAAAGGAAATAACGGAAAATTTATTAAAACATGGTAAAGATAAGGAAACTCCTGTAGCCATTGTAAATTGGGGAACGACTCCTATGCAGCAAGTAGTGGAGGGCAATCTTTCTAACATATATGAGAAGGCACTAAAGGAAGAGATAAAACCACCAAGTTTGATAGTAATAGGAGATGTGGTAAGATTAAGGGAGAAGTTAAATTTTTATGAAAGAAAGCCATTATTAGGAAGAAACATAGTAGTTACTAGAGAAAAGAGCCATGCAATGGATACAGTAAGGAAAATAGAAGATTTAGGTGGAAATGTTATATCATTCCCTACTATAAAAATAGAGGAAATAACTCCTAATGAAGAATTAAATGAAGCAATTAGAAATATTAAAAGATATTCATATATGGTATTCACCAGTGCTAGGGGAGTTGATATTTTTTTTAAGAGATTTTTCGGACTTGGGGAAGATATAAGAAATATGGCTGGAATAAAAATTGCAGCTGTAGGAGATAAAACAGCAAATGCCATTAGAAAATATGGTATAAATGTGGATTTTATTCCAGAAGAATTTGTAGGGGAAGGTTTAGTTGATAAATTAAAAAAGGTATTGACTAAAGATGATAAAGTGCTAATTACAAGGGCAAAAATTGGCAGAAAGGAATTAGTAGAAGAACTATCTAAAGTATCCTTAGTAGATGAGATAAAAATCTATGATACCTTTAAAAGTGAGGAAAGTAAGGAAGAAATAATAAATTCCATAAAGGATTTAGACTCATATTATTTGCTATTTACATCTTCATCAACATTTACGAGTTTTATTGAAATACTAGAAGATAATAGATGGGTTTTGGATAAAGGAAAGATAATATCCATAGGACCAATTACTACTAAGACCATAGAGGAGAGAGGATTTACTGTATATAAACAAGCTGAAAGCTATACAGTAGATGGGGTGTTAGAATTACTTATGAAGGAGAAAAGATAATGAACAGAACTAGAAGATTGAGAAGAAACCCTTTCATTAGGGATATGGTTAGGGAAACTAAATTATCGGTGGATGATTTTATATATCCATTATTTATAGTAGAAGGTGAAAATATAAAAAAAGAAATTTCCTCCATGAAGGGAGTTTATCATTTTTCCATAGATAAAGTCTTAGAGGAAATAAAAGAAGTTATAGATTTAGGTATAAAATCCATAATATTATTTGGTATACCTGAACATAAGGACAAAATAGGTTCTGAAGCCTATTCAAATCAAGGTATTATTCAAAGAGCAATAAAAGAGATTAAAAATAAATTCCCTGAAATTTATATAGTAACGGATATATGTATGTGTGAATATACATCCCATGGACATTGTGGAATAGTAATGGATAATGGAGATGTAAATAATGATGAAACCTTATTATATCTAGGGAAAATTGCCCTTAGTCACGTAGAAGCAGGAGCAGATATGGTAGCCCCTTCAGATATGATGGATGGAAGGGTTGGATATATAAGAAAGATATTAGATGAAAATGGATTTGAAATGGTGCCAATAATGGCATATAGTGCAAAGTATTCCTCTGCTTTTTATGGTCCATTTAGAGAGGCTGCAGATTCGGCACCTCAATGGGGAGATAGAAAATCTTATCAAATGGATTCTGCAAATTCTAATGAAGCCATAAGGGAGGTAATGTATGATATAGAAGAAGGGGCAGATATTGTAATGGTAAAACCTGCCCTTTCCTATCTTGATATAATAAGAAGGGTTAAGGACAATTTTAATATGCCAATTGCAGCTTATAATGTAAGTGGAGAGTATTCTATGATAAAAAACGCAATAGAAAATGGAATTGTGGGAGAAGAAATAATAATGGAGGTACTAATTTCAATAAAAAGAGCAGGTGCAGATATTATTATTTCATATTTTGCTAAGGATGTGGCAAAATCTCTTAAATAGAATTGAAGGGGGTTATGAAATTGAATTTCGAAAAATCTAAAAAGATATATGAAGAGGGAATTAAATATATTCCAGGAGGAGTAAATAGCCCTGTTAGAGCTTTTAAATCTGTAAATACAGGACCAGTTTTTATTACAAAGGGTTATAAAAGCAAAATAGAGGATGAAGATGGTAATACCTATATAGATTATATAGGCTCATGGGGACCAGCTATCTTAGGTCATTCAAATGAAGAACTTATGGAAGGAATAGAGGATATAATAAAAGATGGATTAAGCTTTGGATTACCTACAAAAATTGAAGTAGACATGGCTAGGCTAATGGTAGAATCCTATCCAGCTATTGATATGATAAGAATGGTTAATTCAGGTACTGAAGCTACTATGAGTGCAATAAGAGTTGCTAGAGGATATACTGGCAGAAATAAAATAGTGAAATTTGAAGGATGCTATCATGGACATAATGATTCTCTCCTTGTAAAATCTGGATCTGGAACTATAACCTATGGAGTTCCTACAAGTTTAGGAGTACCAGAAGAAATTGTGAAAAATACCATAGTATGCAGATATAATGATTTAGAAGATTTAGAGGAAACATTTGAGAAGTATGGAAAAGATATAGCAGCTGTAATTGTAGAGCCGGTAGCTGGAAATATGGGGTTGGTTCCAGCTAAAATAGAATTTTTAAAGGGACTTAGAGAAATAACAGAGAAATTTGACTCAGTACTTATATTTGATGAAGTAATTACTGGTTTTAGAATTGCATATGGTGGAGCTAGTGAGGTATATAAAATAGAGCCTGATATGGCTTGTTTTGGTAAGATAATAGGGGGAGGATTTCCAGTAGGAGCATATGGCGGGAAAAAAGAGATAATGGAAATGGTATCTCCTCTTGGAGGAGTATATCAAGCAGGAACCCTTTCAGGAAATCCACTAGCTATGCATATTGGATATAAGAATTTAAAGTTATTGCAAAGGGATAAAGGTATATACCATAAGATGGAAGAAATGGCTATAAAGTTGGAAAAAGGTATTGATGAGAATATTAAAAAAACAGGTATAAATGCTACCATAGTTAGGTTTAAAAATATGCTTACTCTATTCTTTGGAGAAGGGCCATTTAATAATTATGATGATGTTGGGAAATGTGATACTGATCTTTATGCAAAATATTTTAAAGAAATGCTAAATAGAGGAATAATGCTTCCGCCAGCTCAATTTGAATGTATGTTTTTGTCTGCAGCACATACAGATGAAGAGTTAGAATATACTATAAAGGCCAATTATGAGGCATTAAAAGCAATTAAATAAATCAAAAAAAGACCTAGGACATGTTCCTAGGTCTTTTGAAATTATCCTACATAATTAGAGAAGATTGTGATAAACAATAAGGATGATATAGCAACTGTGGCCCAAGTACAGCCGCCAAGAATAATAGGCTTAGTTCCTTTAGTAAAAAGGTCCTTAAAGTGAATTTTAAATCCAACACCAGCTAAGGCCGTTGTTATTAAGAATTTATAACCAGTTTTAAAGAATTTTGAAGCCCCTGGAATTACGTTAAATATTCCTAAGGTATTTAATATAGCCATTCCTAGAAAAACAACTATAAACCATGGGAAAACCTTCATAACAGTTTGACCTATAGATATTTGTTCTCCACTATCTTTATTTGCTTTAGATTCATTTTTTACAGTTACAATTGTAGTGACAATGGAAACAAGAATTAGTAAACTAGTTCTTGCAAGCTTTATAGTAATCGCTAAACTTGAATCAAGATTATTTAAAACATTGTAAGTAGCTTCAGCTGCAGCAACACTGGAAGTATCATTTATAGCTGCACCCGCCAAAAATCCAAATTGGTTAGGAGTCAATCCCATGAATCCAGCTAAATAAGGATAAAGTAAAGCAGCTAAGATATCAAATAAAAATATAGCAGTCATAGCATACGCAATTTCAGTTTCCTTAGCCTTAATAATTGAAGCCAAAGTTGCAATTGCAGTCCCCCCACAAATACAACTGCCACCACCAACTAATGTACAAGTATTAGTTGATAGTTCCAATTTTTTACCCACAAAATAAGCTACAGTAAATGATAGGCAAATGTTGAAAAGAAGTAATGGTAACGCCTTAGCGCCATAACCCAATACCTGTTTAAAATTAAGAGTTGCACCAGCTAAGACAATCCCCCATTTTAAGAACTTCTTTCCAGCATAAGATGTACCAGATTTAAGGTCTTTATCTATAGACGGCATGATATTTAATATAAGCATACCTATGAATAATCCAATCATTGGAGCACCAACTATATTTTGCATTCCACCTATAAAGGTGGCTAAAATAGCAATTACAATACAAAGGACAATACCAAAGAGTTTTTTACTATTCATTTTTCTCCCCCTCAAAAAATAATGTAAAAATTATGTCAAACAATGTTAAAAAAAAGACGAATAAATTTAAAAAATAATTATTATCCAAAAGAAGGATTTATAAATCCTCCTTTTAGATAATTCCTTTATTTAACTAACAAGTAGCTCCACCAACTAAGTGAAGGTCAGCATTTAAGATTTCTTCTTTTCTTTCTAAAAGATTGTCAGATAATAGCTGAGCTTCAACATTTTCGAAGCCAATTCTTTCTATGGTTTGAGATAAACGCTCTCCAGTTTCACCTTGTTCCCTAAAGAAAAGTATAGTTTTTTCAATTATATCCATAACTTCTTCTTCAGAAGTAAATATCTTATTTAAAGGAATTCCATGATTAACAAGTTTGCCCCATCTACCACCTATATATACCTTATATCCTACTTGACCATCTGGTATAGCATCAAAATGACAGGCACCAATACAACGTCCACAGTTATTGCATATTTCCTCATCAATTTTTAAAACACCGTCTGTAACTTTAGCTGCATGAACGGGACAAATATTTTCTACTCCACATACTCTACAACCGTTGCACAATTCATTATCATAATTAGGTATTCGTTGTCCTACTATTCCTAAATCATTTAGACTAGGCTTCATACAGTTATTTGGACATCCGCCTACACCGATTTTAAATTTATGTGGCAATTTTACATTAGAATAACCATTGAAGAATATTTCATGAATTTTTTCAGATAAATCAAAAGTATCAATTAAACCATATTGGCAAGTTGTACCTTTACAAGAAACAACTGGACGGACTTTAGAACCAGTACCACCTGTTTGTAGACCCTCTTTTGCAAGATAAGCCCTAAAGTCTTCAATTTTATCATAAGGAATTCCAGGACATTCTATTGTTAATCTTGATGTAAAAGTTACAGTACCATTTCCAAAAAGCTCTGCAGCTTCTGAAATACACTTATTTTGTGCAGTGGTGATTTTCCCATTTACAGTAATTATTCTACCGGAAAAATTATCTGTGCCTTTATTAGCAAGGAAACCTAATGCTTTTACTTTTTTTTGATTTTCTGGACTAATTGTTAAACTCGCCATATTCATTTACCTCCTAAATTTTATATTATATTTTATTTAATATTGCGCCGCCTTCAAGAACCAAAGTATTAGCATAGCCGAAATGTTTCAAACGATTTTGTAACATATAGGCTCTTTTACCTTTGGAACAAACTAATAATAATTTTTCGTCTTTTTTATACTCTAGTAATTCTCCGTTTACCTTGGAAAGATCCACATAAGGAACACCTTTTAGAGATGGAACAATAGATGCATCAATTATCTTATATCCTTCTGCCTTACCATTTGCAAAATCATAAGGAGTAATAGTATTGAGATTACCATTTATCTTATTTAGTAGGACATTTACAGTATGTGTGAAAGGATGGATTGCAGTTGAAAATGGAGGAGCATATGCTAAATCCATATTTTCAATATCTTCTAAAGTAGCTCCCATAGTAATTGCAGTTACAGCAATATCTACTATCTTATCTACAGCACCTTTTCCTAAAACCTGTAAGCCTAATAGTTTTTTAGTGTTTTTATCAGCTAAGATTTTAACTATGAAGAATGAAGCGTCTGGATAGTAGTGAGCTTTATCATCTACAACAGTTACAACGCTAATTACATCATAACCAGCTTCTTTAGCAGCAGTTTCTGTAAGTCCTGTTCTACCAATATTAAGATTAGGTAATTTAGCAACTGCCGTTCCAAGAACTCCACCATAATTGAATGATTCACCATTAATATTTTTAGCTAAAATACGACCAGCAATATTAGCAGTAGATCCCATTGCAGACCAAGCAGGCTTACCAGTTATTTTATTAGTTACAGTAGCACAGTCACCAACGGCATAAATATTTTTATAATTAGTTTGGAAATTTCTATTGACTTTTATAGTTCTATTTGGCATTAACTCAATATCAGTATCGGATAAGAATCCTGTATTAGCACGAATGCCTATGGAAAGAATAACAGCATCTGCCTTCATAGTACGTTTATCAGTTTTAATTTTTTCAACCTTATCTTCACCTATAATTGCTTCTAATTTTGTACCAGTAAAGATCATAATTCCATGTTCAGCTAAATGATCTGCAATATACTCAGTAAATTCAGGTTCAAATCCTGGTGGCACCATGTCTGCCATATCTATTACAGTGGAATTAATTCCCTGAAGTGCTAAGTTTTCCGCTACTTCAAGTCCTATAAATCCGCCACCAACTACTACAGCACGTTTGATTTTACCTGCTTCAATAGTATCTCTTAATGAAATCGCATCATCTGGAGTTCTCATAAAGAACACACCATCTAAATCTACACCTTCTAGAGGAGGTTTTATTGGTTGGGCACCAGAAGCAATGACTAAATTATCATATTCATATGTATTAGTCCTATTTGTTTTTAAGTCTAAAGCTTCTACAGTATTTTCCTTAGGATTCACCTTAGTCACTTTAATTTCTGTAAGTACATTTGCACCAGTTAATGCCATAAAGCTTTTTGGAGTATTGACGATCAATTCATCTCTATTAGGAATAACATTACCTACATAATAAGGTAGACCACAGCCTGCATAAGAGATATCTTTACTTTCAGTTAATATTGTAACCTCTATATCTTGATTTTCACGTTTTAATTTTGCAGCTACTTTAGTTCCAGCAGCTACTCCGCCAATGATAAGGACTTTCATATTCTTCACTCCTTTGTATTATTTTTAACGATCCCTATGTTACTATAATATCACTTGTTTAACTATTAATAAAGTGATATTATCTAATCATAATCATAGGTAAAACCTATAGATGTTTTGATTTATAATAAATAAAGGGTGAGTGGCTATGACAATAAGACATTTAAGAATATTTATTGAAGTTGCTGATAGCGGAAAGATGAGTGTTGCAGCAGAAAGACTTTTTATTTCTCAACCTACTGTAAGTCAGACTATTAGAGAACTTGAGGAGCATTATAATGTTCTTCTATTTCAACGATTATGCAAAAGATTACATATAACCCCAGAAGGAGAAAGATTACTTTCCTATGCTAGAAAGGTAGTAAAACAATATGATGATTTAGAAGAAAGAATGTTTTCTATAAATGGAATTACTAAAATATATATTGGCGCAACTATAACTATAGGAAACTGTCTTCTCTCTGATATCATACTTAGAATTAAGGAAAATAGTCCTAATATTGACCCCTATGCCTATGTAAATAATACAAGCACTATCGAAGAAAGACTATTAAAATCGGAATTGGACATTGCTTTAGTAGAAGGAAAAATTACTAATCCCAATTTAATTTGTATTCCAGCAGTAGATGATTACTTAGTTCTTGTTTGTAGCAATGAGCATGTTTTCTGCAAAAAAGAAGAGATCAATCCATGGGATTTACAAGATATGGATTTTGTTATGAGGGAAAGGGGGAGTGGAACAAGAAGATTGTTTGAAGAATATTTAATGGATAATTGCATTACTATAAAAACTCGTTGGGAGACTAATTGTCCAGGGACTATGAAAAATGCAATAATGGAGCATCAATGTTTAGGAGTTCTTTCTATTCGCTTAGTGGAAGAAGAAATAAGAAATGGGATGATATATTTAATTAATAATCCAGAATTTAAATGGGAAAGAAATTTTAGTATTGTATACCATAAGGATAAAATCATAGATAAAGCAATGGAAGAAGTTATTGAAGCAATTTATCAATACAAGGATATAGCCCTTTTGGAAAAGGTATATTAGAAAAAAAGAGTAATGAACTTACTATTAGATAAATTGTAAGGATTTAAAGATGTCTAAATAACATTTGCTTAATCCTTCTTAGTAAAGGGATTTTTACTAAGAAGGATTTTTATATTGTTGTGAAATTTATGAATTATACGGGTAAACGATATTTTATTTACTAGGTTCTGTTGAAAAATGTCGTAATTATTTATTTGATTGTCCATAGGATTTGGTATATTATGTAAACAAGGACTGGTAAAAATATTCATGAATTTAGATTTACCATATTGTACTAAGATAGATATTAAGTTGATACAAATTAAGAGCTCGTATGAACTTAGAAGTGAGATATAAAAATATGAAATAAAAGATAGCACATAGTATATATGATAAATCAAGATATATAAATACAGATTTTCAGCTATAAAGATATTTAATTATTGATAAAAGATAATGACATCCAATATAGAATTGGGGGTGATTCCAATGGGAATATAACATATTTCCATTAAAAGAAAAGTATCTAACTAATTATCTTAAAGGAGGTAGTTTATAATGAAAAATGGTTTTTATGTTATCTTGGTTATTTTTTTCCTTTGCATTACGTCCGTTGGTTCGTCATATGCTACACCTAATGCAATAGAAATAAAAGTCCCATTTAATGCGGAGCCGAATGCAACTTATTTATGTACAGAAGATGGGGAAATGGAGTTGTTGTATATTTATGTTCCTAAGGATATATCTACAAGAGATACTCTATTAAAATCAATAACTAATGCTCAGTCTAAAAATTATGAAGAAGATTCTATATTTGAATTGGTAAAAGAGGAAGCAAGATTACTTCCAACATATAGCTATGAGTTCGACCTTGTTGCATATCCGGGAGATGAGATAATTTACGATGCTAAGGGAGAATTTCTTAATATAATTCGAGCAGCATCTATTAAAGGTAATTCTATATTAGCAGAGACTAGAGCCAGTTCTATTTCTTATGGTACCGTAAAAAAAGGGACACATTACTATCCTGATTCAACCAAAGCCAATAAGCTTGTTATAACAGATAGCAGTGTTACTGGAACGGGATATGGAACTAATTTTACTTATAAAAGTAATGGAAACAGTAATCTTGGTCAAAAAAATCATACATTAGTGGCAGGCGATTGTGCTACTAACAGAAATTACGATAATGCTATTTGTGGAACTATTATTGGGGTAAGAAATTTTGATAACGATATAAGAGAAGATTTTGAAAAATGGGATATCGGAAGTTTAACAAATGCTGTTATAGATATCTGGTGGAAGGGGCTTCCTTTATTGGGTATCAATACTAATGGCTGGGATGAAAGTGATTATAGAAATTGTAGGTTTTCCGCAAGATATTGGTATGAGTTCTAAATAGAAGATTAATTTATTAGAGATAAAAATGCTAAGGGTTATTCTTTAGTATTTTTATCTCTTTAAAACTTGGAGGAAATTATGCATGAAAAGATATTTCATATTATTAATTATTTTAAATATAATCATGGTTTCAGGCTGTGAAAAAATACAAGCAATTATTCAAGGAGGGGATAGTAAGAAAAATGTTATTGAAAAGCCTTATCTTTCAATAACCCGTACATATATGGATGAAACTGAAAGTATGTTCTCAGAATATTTTATATATGATATAAAAGATAAAAAAATTGAAAAGATTGCTGAAACACCTTACAACTCCCAACATCCCATAGGTATAGTAGATTTGTATGACAATAAGTTATATTATTCAAATAAGACTGGTTCGGGAGATCAATTGTTTTCATATGATATAAAAACTAAGAAAATCACTCAGTTGACCAACAATCTTTGGGCTATTAATTATATCATTCCTACTAAGGATCATATTCATCTTGTTGCAGCACGATTAATTGAGCAGGATGTAGAAGGAGAATCTAGACCTGATATACAAGCTATGTATATAGACAAAAGTACTAATATTATGGGGTACTATAGAAAATATGATCATCATACAAAAGCACAGCATATTTCATATAATCCTTGGAATCAAAAAATATATATTACATTTCTTAATAATAATGAGAACCATATGTCACGAGCATATGAAGCTGGTAAAAATCCTAAAGATTCTACAATGTATAGTCCGGCAGAACATATTGTCAAAGAGTTTGATCCAGGATTAAAAAATGAAAGAGATATCTTCAATATTTGCGATAAAGCAATGTTTACATTTTCAAGAAGTAAAGATATAGCTCTCATTTCTACTTCAAAATATTATACTGTAGGGGATATTAAATATGAGTTTGTTAATTTGAATACAAAAACAGTTGATGAAACAAATTTAAAAGTTACACCAAAAGGTATAACATATAGCTGTTTAGATCCGTATGGAAATAAGATGTACTTTATTGGATTGGATTCTGAGGGCTTAAAAAATGTATATTGTTATGATATGGATAATGACTTCATTAATATTATTTTAGGTCCTCATGAGAAATATGAATCTGCAATCAATAATATTACCATGGTAGGAAGATAAATGTATTATGATTTAAACTCAATGTTAATTTCAAGGAGAACTAGATATGAAAAGATATTTATATATTTTGGTTTTTATTTGCTTAATAACCTTTTGTGGATGTAATAATAGCATAATAAGCTTAAAAGAAGATATACAGCTGAAAACACCCTATATTTCCATAGCACGGACTTATGAAAATGAGAATGGAGATATAAAGACAGAGTATTTCATGTATGACATAGAAAGAAAAGAAATTGAAAAGGTAGTTGAAACAGCAGAACATTCTAATGGAATAATGGATTTATCAGATAATATGCTGTATTTTTCTAAGGAAGTTGATAGTGGAGAACAACTATTTTCATATAATTTAAAAAATAAGATAATAACTCAATTGACCAGTACTCTTCAAGATATCCAGAATATAGTATCAACTAAAGATTATATTTATCTAATTGGGAAACGGATATATGAGCCAGATCAAGAAGGAGTGTGTGAACCTGAATTTCAGCCAATATGCATAAATAAGGCTACAAAAGAGATAGATTATTATCATAAATATGAACATAATATAAGAGCATATAAAATATGGTATAATCTAGTGACTAAAAAGATATATACTGTATTTTTTGATAAAAATGAGGATAAATTAGCTAATGAGTTTGAACTCGGAAAAGAAAATAGAAATAAGGAGGACGAATTTTTAAATTTACAAGCTTATAAGTTTTCTGCACGTATTATCTCTGAGTTTGAAGAAGGATTTAAAAATAGGAAAGACATAGTTTATCTTAGTGATGATATTATATCTAGGGATTACATGAAAAGTAAAAATGAGGATATTTTGTTTTTGCCTCATGGAGAAGTTTATGAGTTTTCAAAAAATAATTATATGGCCCTTATAAAGATTAAAGAATTTTATGATGAGCAAAAAGTTCAGCTTAAATTTATTGATTTAAAGACAAAGGAATTGATAGAAATAGCTCTTAATGAAATAAGTAATGATATTGAAGATATATGTTTAGATCCTATTGAGAATAGAGTTTATTTCATTGGAATAGATTGTGATGGATTTGAAAATGTATATTGTTATGATATGAGAGATAATTCGGTTTGTATTATTCTGTCAACGAAAGATAAACATAAATCTCAAATTAAAGATATTACATTGATGGGCAGATAAGTTGAAAGGTTGATATATGAAGAAACAAATATATTAATTATAGGAATTAATATATCACAAACTTAATACGCTTAATCCATAGTTATATGATAAAGTTAAAAATGATGTAACGAAAGAATCAGCGATAGCTTTACTAAATGAAAAACATATACTTGTTATGTAATACTTAGGATATAATCAAATATACAAACTGTAAATGGAATTTTCTTTATTAAAATTCGTTAAAAAATGTTGTAGTTATTTTTTTAATTGTTTACAAGAATTAAGATATTATGTAGATTAGGGTTGATAAAAATTACTTGGGAATATTCATTTGTCATTTATTGATTTTGTATAACATAAGATGAGGAACTAAGGGAAATCTATTATATTCAGGACATACCAATGACCGTTCAAATTATCCGTTATCTGAGGCTAAAGGTGACAATCAATATCGTATAATAAGGTACTAGAATATTAGAGGGATCAATGTAAGTTATATATAGAACATTAATATTTTATAATATAATAGGGAGATTTTTCGATGAAGAGAGAAAAGACGTTAATTGGTATAGGTATATTATTCAGTATTATATTTTCTATAGTTTTATATATGAAAAGTCAATCAATTCATGTAAAAAGTAAAGATGGGGAATGGGAAGCTTATTATAGAAGAGAATTCCAAGACCCAAAAGGAACATGGAGTGGATATCTATACTATAGAGGAAAGAATAATGTAACAAAAGCATCCACTATATTTATGGTAAATGGAAAATTATACACTGGATATAAGGATAATAATGAATTTGATAAAAGTGTTAATTACATACCTTCTTTTTTAGAAAAACTTACATTTGGTGGAAGACCGAAAATAGTATTTAGTTTTGCAGTCTTTGGAAATAAGTTGACATCAGGTGATAAATGCGAATTAATTCTCAAATGGAAGGTAAATGAAGATATATATGAAGATACCCTTGTTTTTAAATAGTAGTTGTGTGTTTATAGTCATATAAGACTTATAATATACCTAAATAATAACATCTGCTTAATCCTTCTTAGTAAAAAGATTTTTACTAAGAAGGATTTTAAATTATGGCTTCAAGAATTAATTTGTATAATATCTACATAGGATTGTTATGCAGATAATAATATAATAGATATGAAAAATTGTGTTAAATAATATATTAGAAATTATATCTAATTAGAGATGAGCATAATTAAATAATTTTAAAGTTAAAAATCATTAGATATAAAT
>NZ_JBEBOY010000031.1:0-37042 GCF_040396155.1 Tissierella praeacuta | reverse complement strand
AACATAATTGCTGGAGTTTTTATATTTGTAATTTTTAACTAGCACAACAGGTTAAATTAGAATTAATAATAAATATATTGATTTATAAGAGTTATGAATAATATAATTATATAAAACTATATTTAAAATACTTATGATATAAAGGTTGAAATGTAGTTGAATTTTGAAAATAGTAAATCAATTACAAATTTTGTTTAAAGGAGAAGAGCTAAATGGAATGGGGAAAAATAATAGCAGGAGTAATCTTAATATCATTATCTTTATTTTTTAATCATTTAATATCTTACTTTGTAAATAGAAAAACGAAGCACTTTGACACAGGGCCATTTGCAAAGGATTACTTATATAATCCTAAAATTAAATTATACAAAATGATCATTGCCTTCATTTCTGTTACATGCGCTTCTCTTATTACTATTTTTGTTATAGAGACGTTCTTATTATAGTTAAAAAGGGGAAATATTAATGAAAAAGGTATTTAAGAATATATTTTTTGTTTTGGTAATAATGTTAGTTGTTTGTATTGGAAGCATAAGCACTTTAGCTGTTTCTGAATCAGGATTCAATTTATCCATTGAGGAAATGGAAGAGAAAGTAAAAGAGTTTTATAAGTTGGAAATTGTTGATGAAGATTATATTGGGAATAGCTCGCTTGAGCGTAATATAAAGAAGTCTTTTAATGGTGATGAGGATGTTAAGGTTGAATATAGTGACTTAAAGATAAAAGGAGTTACTTATTATGATGAAGATGGAAATATCATAAGACAATTCTTTGGAGAAGATGCAATTAAATATTTATATCTTCGAGCTTTTGAAGAGGAAACCATTTTAGAAAATGAATTTTTTAATTCAGCTTATGTAATACCAAATTCTAAATATGAATGCGAAGTTATAGAAACTTCATATGAAAAGAGAAAGATAACTCCTTTAATCAAAAAGAAAATGAATTTAGATAAGATAAATGCTTTAGCTCTGATAATTGATGCAGGGTTAGAATTTAAGGAACCAATATATAATGTACTTAAAACTGCAGCAGGAGTTATTTTAGATGCTTATTCTATAGATGAAATTGAATGTAATGCTGAAGATATGGTACAAACCGAATACTTTGAATTTGAAACTAAAGAGGTTACTATTGGCGAAAAAAAAGATAATAAAAGACCAACGAATTGCTTTAAACTTATAAAAAGAGATACATCTCTTTTTACCTCATATATTTTAAAATATGAAGGAAAGGCATATGACTGTACCCAAGATTATGGAAAAATAGAATCTAGTTATCCTAGAGTATTTGATAATGATAAAAGTATACTTGCACTTGCTATAGAACATCTTAATAATTATGCACCTTACTATACAATAAATTTTGATGATAGACAAAAAGCAATAACAGAATCTTTCTCTAATCGTGTAAGATTTAATTTTAGGGAGATTAATTATAGAGATTAATTATAGCAACTAAATAATATTTATATATCATTAGAGCCTGATTATTATTCTACAGGCTCTTTTTATGTGTGCTTAGTATGGGCAACAACTTGGTGGTGAAAGTCCAATACTACCCGAACTCTATACAGTAAATGTGGCAGTTACATGGGAGGAAGGTTGTTGTTCTTACATGGGGAGGTCGGGAAGTAAATTAATTATTTACCTCCTACCCGATTCTTTAAAATCTGATTTTATTATTTTACCCTTTTCATCTAAATGCATCTTTGTAATCTTAGTTAATTTTGGTACATTATCGATCTTAGCACATTCTATAAGGTGATATACCTTGGAGGTATCTCCTGTTTCCTTATAAACATCTCTCAATAGTTTAAGAATTGAATATGGATGTTCCGGCTCTTTTAGAGATATAAATGATGTATTTGGCTTTACCATAGCTTCGCCAATTAATTTTTCAAAATCTAGATTTTCTAAACCTGGTATAAGAAAATATTCAACATCATTATTTAAATCATCAAAGCCTTTAACCTGAACTGATTTAAATTTACCTTTAGCTACTGCCATTAGTGTAGCCATTAATGGTCTTATGCCAGCAGACCTATGTCCAGATACAATAATGGACTCTTTTTTATTAATAGCTTCTTCAATATAGTTTCTTTCTGCTTCAGTCATAAATTCTTGTGTTACATACTTTTGAATCATTGCGTTCATTTGAAATGCTCCTTTATCCATTGAATTTTGTTAATTAGATGTAAAGATTACATCATTTATGATAATACTAAAAAATAGTGAAATAAATTATTCTATATAATTTTACCCAAATTAATGGTAAAATAGCTATATTATATAAAAAATATTAAAAAAATTAATGTTAATATTAAATGTATTTAAATCTTGGAGGTTCAAATGATGAAAATAAAAATGGAAAAGCAGAAAAACATAGCTCTTATTGCCCATGATAATAAAAAAGAAGATTTAATAAATTGGGTAAAAGAAAATAAAGATATATTATCAAAACATTTTTTATGTGGTACAGGAACTACTTCAAAGCGAATAGCTGAAAGTACAGAACTACCAGTAAAGGCTTTTAAATCTGGTCCTTTAGGTGGAGATCAGCAAATTGGAGCTCGTATTGTTGAAGGCAAAATTGATATGGTAATTTTCTTTTGGGATCCGTTGGAAGCTCAGCCTCATGACCCAGATATAAAAGCTTTGCTTAGAATTGCTGTTTTATATGATATCCCTATAGCTACTAACAGGGCATCAGCAGATTATATATTATCTTCTCCATTAATGGATGAAGAATATATAAGAGAAATAATTGATTATTCTGATTTGAGAATATCAAGATAATTTTTAAAATTATTAAGCTATTAATGTAAATTAGGGATTGAATTTGTCAAAAAGATATAAAATATAGTTGCAATCTACTTTATAGTATGTTAAGATTAAGTTGTAGCTTTAATTCGGAAGTAAATAATCAATACACAATAATTTCTATGGGTACAGAGATTTATCTGCATATAGTAAAGAAATTTTATTGTTGGTATTTTTACAAAGAATTAAAGAAATAAAATTTCGGAGGTATATGCAATGAAAGGTACAGTAAAATGGTTTAATGCAGAAAAAGGATTTGGATTTATTACTACAGAAGAAGGAAACGATGTATTTGCTCACTTCTCACAAATCAATAAAGAAGGATTCAAAACTTTAGAAGAAGGTCAAGAAGTTGAATTCAACGTTGTAGAAGGCGCTAAAGGTCTACAAGCTGAAAATATCACTATTCTATAGTCAATGGATACTTACAACCTCTTAAAGATATATCTTTAAGAGGTTTTCGATTATTGACAGCAAAAAATCTATATGATAATTTATTAGAGATTGAGTTTTAAAATTCAAATAAAAGGAGAATACATATGAGCGAAAAAAGAGTTCTTGCAGTAGTAAATGGTAAAGAAATAACTGAAGATACTGTACTTAAATTTCTTAATGATTTGGGACCTCAAATGGCAATGCAATTTCAATCCCCAGATGGTATAAAAAGAGTAGTAGATGAATTAGTAAATCAGGAATTAATGTATCTTGACGCTTTAGATAGAGGACTAGATAAAGAGGAAGCTTTTACTAAGGAATTAGATAGATTAAAAGAAGGTTTACTTAAACAATATGCATTACGAAATATTTTATCTGAAGTTAAAGTAACAGAAGGTGAAATATTAGAATTTTATAACGAAAATAAAGAAAACTTTAGAAAACCTGAGTCTGTAGCTGCTAGTCATATTCTAGTAGATAGTGAAGACAAGGCTAAAGATATTATAGATGAGATAAATAAAGGACTTTCCTTTGAAGAAGCTGCACAAAAATATTCTTCTTGTCCTTCTAAGGAACAAGGAGGGAGTTTAGGTGAATTTACTAAAGGACAAATGGTTCCAGAGTTTGAAACTGCTGCTTTCAATATGGAAGTAGATACTATTTCAGAGCCAGTAAAAACTCAATTTGGATACCATATAATCAAATTGACAGCTAAAAATGAAGAATCTTTAAGTACATTTGACGAAGTTAAAGGTCAAATATCTCAACAAGTACTTGGTATGAAGCAACAGGATGTTTATATAAATAAGGCAAATGAATTAAAACAAAAATATGAAACAGTAAACAATATGTAATAGAGAGGCAGTAAGCCTCTCTTTTTTTATTGTGCGCCCAACATGGGCATAAACTAGTCGGTGCAAGTCCGATACGGGGGTTGATAGTGCCAACCGTTAGCTTAAGACAAGGGTGTCCATCGTGAGGTGGAATCTGAAGGAAGTCAGCGGCGAAACTCTGGTCTGAGGTATACGAACTACATTTGAGGCTTAACTCTGTGGATGAGGTTGCAATACAAACCAAAGTCCTAAACTATCCGAGACAGGGAAAGTAAATGTAGCAGATATATGGAGTGAAAGTGTATACTCTTAGCCTTAAGAGGTCTGATAGATACATCATTAAAAGATAAAACATCTAAATGATAACCCATGCAGTGATGTATGGATGAACTATCAGAAGTCAGCAGAAGCCAGCAGAAGCCATAGTACAAAGTTAGTCATGAATAACTTTGGAAGGGCTGAACATTAAGGAAGTGAGTAAGTTTGGCAGTCTCAACAAACATGAAAAGAATACAGAAAACCAAAGATTTGGACTACCTTGTGGAAGTAGAGTTGGAAACTCAAGGTAAACAGTGTTAAAACTCGTGGGCGAAACCTAATGAAATTAGGTGTTCCAAGAGATATAGCATGGAAGTTTGCGAATACAAGGAAAGGTTACTGGAGAATATCCAATAGCTACATATTAAATAAAACCATAACTAATCAAAGATTGATTAATCATGGTTTTAAAAGTTTATCTTCGCAGTATATTAAATTTGGATTGTCTTAATGAACCGCCGTATACCGAACGGTACGTATGGTGGTGTGAGAGGACGGAAAATAAAATAATTATTTTCCTCCTACTCGATTGATAAATTTGCTTAGGAGAAATCCATATGGTTTCTCTTTTTTTATGGACTAATATTATAAAATATATGATATAATTAAATAGGTATATATTATATACAAAAAATCCTAGGGGGATAGATAATGAAACTCGAATTATTCGACTTTATAGATGAAACCTTAGAACTTATAGAAGAGAGAAAGGAAAGTATAGAAAATGTAGCTAATTCATTAGAAAAGTTTTTTACTGATAGTTTTTTTATAAAGGATCATTTTTTAAATGTAAACTATAGGATAAAATCTCCAGAGAGCCTAAGGGAAAAAATATTACGACATAATTTCTACATAAAATATAAAACACCAGAAAACTTACTGAATAATTTATCGGATTTAATAGGTTTTAGGATTGAATGTAGATTTATCGAAGATGAAAACAAGATTTATAAAGATATTGTGAATTTATTTGAGATAAAATGTGAAAATGGATTTTATACTAACCATCTTAACTCAAATATTATGCTGCAATTAGAGGAAAAACAACCTCAGAAACAAAAAAATGGATTTGAAATATATAAGATTGATGGTAAGTATTGCAAAGATGGTAGTTGCATTAATTTTGAACTTCAGATAAAATCTTTGGTAAATGTTTTTTGGGGAGAAATAGACCATAGAATATTATATAAAAACTTTAATTATATGCTAACTGAGGACTTTTTTAGGGATATTATGTCTTCCATAAAAGATAACTTGTCTATGATTGATAGACAACTAATGCTTGTATATAATCATTTGAATGGAATGGATGCAAGTAATGCTTTAAACAAGAAGGTACAATTACAGGCATTATTGTCAAAGATTATCCATGATATTTATATAGTTAAGATAAGACAAGAAATAGGATTTGTTGTAGATTTCAAAAAGTCTACAGATGTAATTGTAAACTATATTTTTATGAAGGGCGGACCAGAGGAGTCAGAAAATTATAGTGTAAACTTTCTTAGGATATTAAATAGATTAAATGATATAGGAAAAAATGATATATCTTTCAATAGGTATATAAATTTTGAAAGAGAGATTTTTTTCAATGATGATTTTACGAGAAAAATTGGAAATAGTATTCTAGAAATAATCAATAAGGATTTTAGATGGAATTTATTTTTCAGAATAATATTTGAGATAGAAGAAGGTAATAATGCAGAAGACTTTGAAGGCTTTATGATATTTATTAGGTATAGATTTTATGAAAATCTAATGCTTATATTAGAAAATAAAAATATGGAAGAGAATGAGAAAGATGAGATAATCAATTGTGTAATGGAGGATATTGCTACTGCATTTTCTAAAGAGATAGATGTTGATTTTTTAAGCGATTGTAGTATTAAATCTCTAAATCATAATATTGGAAAACTTTTTACAGATATATGTTCATTTGAGAAATGGAAAGAAAATAAAGAAAAGATATCACATACAATATTAGCTCATGATTTTTAAAGTATTTGAAAAATCAAATACTTTTTTTCTTATTGGGTAAATATATAGTATAAGATGGAGAGGAGATCAAGGTATGAAATTTGGAGGAAAAATCAAGTCAACCTTATTGAGTATAAGAAAAAGTATTAGAAGATTTCCCATAACAGTAGCTGTTTCTACAGCTTTAGCCATTTTACTAATTTATATAAATGAAGCTAATTTAAGTATAGGCACTATAGAAATCTTAAATAAAATAAAATTAGTAATGGGACTTGGAATTCCTTTATCCCTATGTATCGGTTTATTAATAGAGAAATTTTTTGAAGAAAATAAATCAATTCAAATATTATTATATGGTATAGGAATTGGATTTTTAGTATTATATTATTTTAATTTTATAGATGACTATAGAAATGTGTCTATGGCTAGATATTTAGGTACTATGTTATTTCTTTTATTATCCTTTATATATATACAAAGGATTGGAAAGAAAAATAATTATGAATATTATTTAATGGATATATGGTCCAGTTTTGTCATAACATTTATATATTCATTTGTTTTATACTTTGGTGTATCAGCAATACTCTTTACTGTAGATAGGCTGTTCGATGCAAATATTCGTGGAGAAATTTATTATTATATGTTTTTAATAGTATCGTTAATATTTGCAGTATCCTTATTCTTATCTAAATTGCCATCTATGGAGGAAGAATATCATAATTTTGAATATACAAAGGCTTTAAAAATACTTTTAATTTATATAGTTATTCCTTTAATAACTGTATATACGGCAATATTATACGTTTATTTTGGAAAGATACTTATAACAAGACAATGGCCTAGAGGATTAGTATCACATTTAGTACTATGGTATTCTACGTTATCTGTTGGGGTAATATTTTTGATAACTCCCATATTAGAAGAAAACAAGGTAGCTAAATTGTTTAAAGATTTATTTCCCAAAATAATACTTCCTGTACTTTTTATGATGTTTATGTCTATTTATCAAAGAATAGCTCAATATGGAATAACTGAGAATAGATATTATGTAGTGCTTCTTGGACTATGGGTGTTGGGAATAATGCTATATTTTTCATTAAAAAAACCTTTGAGAAATATTATTATACCTATTAGTTTATCTTTGATTATATTGAATTCAGTATATGGACCTTTAAGTAGTTTTGCTGTTTCAAAGTCTAGTCAAAATAAAAGATTAGAAAATATATTATCTAGAAACAATATGTTGAACAATGGAGAAATAGTTAAAAACATTGAAATACCTTTAGAGGATAAAAGAGAAATAAGTAATATAATAAGTTATTTTAATTTAAACCATGAGCTGCAGGATGTAAAAATACTGCCAAAAGATTTCGATTTAAATAAGATGGAGACTTTAATGGGATTTAAATATGCCCCTTATTCATCATATGAGCAAAATAAGTATTTTTATTATAGTATTGATTGGGAAGATGCCATTGATATAAAGGGATATGATTATTATATAACTATGAATTCATGGGATGAAAATAAGAAAGAGATTGATGGATTTAATTTCCAATGTAATAAATCAAAAAATACTTTGATTATTTCTAAAGAAGATAATATTATATTTGAGCAGGATATGTTTCAATTTGTAAAGGATATATATGATAAACAAGAAGCTAAAGCACAGGATGGAAAAAGAAATATAATAGATTATAATGATATGTATTATGAATTTGCTGTTCCTGATATTGAAGGAAATATGAATTTGAAAATTATATTCACCAGTATTAATGGAAGAGTAGAAGGAGATAATAATTTAATCATTGAAAGTGTGGATTTTATTCTATTAACTGGTAATAAATAATAATATGAAAGATAAATTCTATTTTTAGAATAAATAAAGTATAATATTTATTGGATATTAAAAACGGAGGTAAATATGAGAGAGATATATTTAGCTGGTGGATGTTTTTGGGGAGTACAGGAATATATGTCAAGACTTGATGGAGTAGTAGAGACCAAAGTTGGATATGCAAATGGAACTACAAAGGATCCAACTTATAAAGAAGTGTGTACAGGGATTACAGGACATACTGAAACAACCTATGTAAAATATGATGAGAATATTATTTCTTTAGAAGAACTATTAAATAAATTCTGGAAAATAATAGACCCAACTATTTTAAACAGGCAAGGGCCAGATATAGGGAATCAATATAGAACTGGAATCTATTATGTAGATGATGAAGATTTAAAATCTATAAATAAAACCCTAGAAGAACAAAAAACTAAATATAATAAAGCAATAGTAACAGAGATTATGAAGTTGAAATCTTTCTATGATGCCGAGGAATACCATCAAAATTATCTGAAAAAAAATCCAGGTGGTTATTGTCATATAGATTTAAGCAAATAAAATGGAATCCCTTAGGGGATTCTTTTAATGTATATGGAGTTGAGATGATGAAAAGATTTAAAAAAGTATATATAGAGATAACAAATAAATGTAATTTAAGGTGCTATTTTTGTCCAAAGACTAATAGAGAGGAAAGGTTTATTACTATTTCTGAATTTTCTTATATACTGGATGAAATAAAAGAATTTACTGATTACATTTATTTTCATGTAAAGGGAGAACCGCTCCTACATCCAAATATAAAGGAATTATTAGATATATCTTATAATAAAGGATTTAAAGTAAATATAACCACCAACGGTACTTTACTTTCTAAAGCTAAAGAAAAGTTAATTGGTCATCCAGCTCTTAGGCAAATTAATATTTCATTGCATAGTCTTGACGGAAATAATGGCATGAGTGGAAAAGATGATTATTTAAATAATATATTTGAATTTATTAATTCAGCAGAAGAAGACAAATCATTAATAATAGCATTAAGGCTTTGGAATTTAACTGATGATAATTTAGTTAATAAAAAAATAGAGAAGAATATAGAAATATTAAAAAGAATAGAAGAAGAATTTAAACTTCAGTTTAAAATTGAAGACATAATAACACCTCAAAGAGGGATTAAGCTAGGTAATAGAATATATTTAAATCAGGACATGAGGTTTATATGGCCAGATTTAAATAATCCAGACTTTGGTGACAAGGGATATTGTCATGGTTTAAGAGATCAAATAGGGATTTTAGTTGATGGTACAGTAATACCTTGTTGTTTAGATGGAGAAGGGAAGATATCCCTAGGCAATATATATGAAATGAATTTAGGTGAAATTTTGACTTCTCATAGGGCAGAAAATATTTATGATGGATTTTCCAAAAGAGTTGTTACAGAAGAAATGTGTAGAAAATGTGGGTTTAGAACTCGTTTTAATTAATTAATAAAATTTAAAAAATAATTATTTCATAAAAGGTTGACACAATATATAGTGGTTTGCTAAAATAGTATAGCAATATATAGTATTTATAAAAGACAAGGGGGATTTAGAGTGATTACTAAAATAAAAAAGAGGGATGGAAGAGAGGTTCCTTTTAATATTGAGAAGATTTCTAATGCGATTTTTAAAGCAGCTCAAGCTGCTGGAGGACATGATTATAATACATCTATGAATTTAGCAGAAAAAGTAGTGGCTTCTGTGGAAGGGCAGTTTCAAGGAAAGGTACCTGATGTAGAAGATATACAAGATATAGTTGAGAAGACTCTTATTGAGTCAGGTCATGCTAGGACTGCTAAAGAATACATATTATATAGGGCAGAACGAAATAGAGTAAGAGAAATGAATACTAGGCTTATGAAGGTATTTGAAGACCTAACATTTAAAGATGCTAAAGATGTAGATATAAAAAGAGAAAATGCAAATATAGATGGAAATACGGCCATGGGAACTATGCTTAAATACGGGTCTGAATCTGCAAAACAATTTTATGATTTATTTGTTTTAAATCCAAATCATTCAAAAGCTCATAAATCAGGGGATATTCATATACATGATTTAGATTTTCTTACATTAACTACTACTTGTTGTCAGATTGATATAGTAGATCTATTTAAAGATGGATTTTGTACTGGACATGGATTTTTGAGGGAGCCAAATGATATACAATCATATTCAGCTTTAGCATGTATTGCTATACAATCCAATCAAAATGACCAACATGGAGGACAATCTATACCTAATTTTGATTATGGAATGGCATTAGGTGTGAAGAAAACTTATACTAAATTATATAGACAAAACTTAAGAAAAGCTATTGAATTATTAGTTGGTGATGTTGACCTAGATGATAATTTAAATAATGTATTTAAAATTTTAGAAAAAGAATATAACCTAGTTCCTGCATTAGGAGGTAATGAGGAATATAGAGGAAAAGAAGCTGAATATTTAAAAGAATTATTAAATGATGATGAAATGGTTGAGAAAATACAGAAGTTCACTGAAAGAAATAGTTATAAGGATACAGATAGAAAGACTTTTCAAGCTATGGAGGCTCTAATTCACAATCTAAACACTATGCATTCTAGAGCGGGAGCACAAATTCCATTTAGTTCAATTAATTATGGAACAGATACATCTTTAGAAGGCAGAATGGTAATTAAAAATTTATTATTAACTACTGAACAGGGCTTAGGAAATGGGGAAACTCCAATATTTCCTATACAGATTTTTAAAGTAAAAGAAGGGGTTAACTATAATAAAGAAGATATAAATTATGATTTATTTAAATTGGCATGCAAAGTAAGTGCTAAAAGATTATTTCCTAATTTTTCATTTATAGATGCTCCATTTAATCTTAAATATTATAAACAAGACAAGCCAGAAACAGAAGTAGCATATATGGGATGTAGAACTAGGGTAATAGGAAATGTCTATGATCCATCTAGGGAAATTGTAAGTGGTAGGGGAAATCTAAGTTTCACTACTATAAACCTTCCAAGACTTGGTATTCAAAATAGGGGGGATATAAAGGGATTTTATAAACAATTAGATGAAACTATAGATCTAGTTATAGAGCAGTTAATAGAGAGATTTGAAATACAAGCAAGTAAAAAGGTAATCAATTTTCCATTCCTTATGGGACAGGGAGTTTGGATTGATTCAGATAAACTATCTAAAGATGATAGTATAAGGGAAGTACTGAAACATGGTACGTTATCCATTGGGTTTATAGGATTAGCAGAGTGCTTAAAAGCTTTAGTAGGAAGTCATCATGGCGAGAGTAAGGAGGCACAAATCCTAGGTATAGCCATAGTTAAACACATGAGAGATAGGATGGATGATATTAGCAAGCAGTATAAGATGAACTTTACTTTATTAGGCACTCCAGCTGAAGGTACGGCAGGACGATTTGTAAAGATAGATAGGGAAATATTTGGGGGGATAGAGGGTGTAACTACAAAAGAATATTATACAAATAGTTTCCATATTCCAGTTTATTATAAGATCAAAGCTATAGATAAAATAAATCTAGAAGCACCATATCATGAATTAACTAATGCTGGACATATAACTTATATAGAATTGGATGGAGACCCTTCTTATAATTTAGAAGCCTTTGAAAAGATAGTTAGAGCTATGAAAGAAGCTGGTATTGGCTATGGTTCTATTAACCATCCTATAGATAGAGATCCAATATGCGGCTATACGGGAATAATTGGAGATATATGTCCACAATGCGGAAGAGAAGAAGGCAATGTTAAATTTGAAAGAATTCGTCGTATAACAGGATATTTAGTAGGTACCCTCGATAGATTTAATGATGCGAAGAAAGCTGAAGAAAGAGATAGAGTAAAACATTTTTCTTGTTCTAATAGGTAAGGGGTAATGAAATGGAGCAAATAAGAATAGCAGGAATAGAAGAGGAGTCAATTGTAGATGGTCCAGGAATTAGATTAGTAATATTTACTCAGGGATGTAATCATAATTGTATTGGATGCCATAATCCAGAAACTCATTCTTTTCGTGGCGGTAAGTTAATAGATATAGAGGATATAGTTAATATGATAAAAGAAAATCCTTTATTAGATGGAATCACTCTTAGTGGCGGGGATCCCTTTGAACAGGCAGTGGAATGTAGTGTTTTAGCTAAAAGGGTCAAAAATTTAGGCTTAAATGTGGTTACCTATACAGGATATACCTTCGAAGAGATACTTACTAATAAAAAATTTAGACAGCTACTATTGCAGACAGACATATTAATAGATGGTAAATTTGAAGTATCTAAAAAATCCATGGTGCTGCAATTTAGAGGATCAACAAATCAAAGAATAATAGATGTGAAAAAGTATTTAGGTGATATAAAAAATAAGCAATAATATATAGATTTTTATGAGATTATTTTGTTGTTAAAATATACTATATCTGATAATATAAGGTAAAGAAGTATTTCCAGAAATGAAATATAAGTAAATGTGAATCAAGGGTAAATATTGTTAGTGCTTAACTTAAAAGGACAAATAATCTAATATATCTAATGTAGATATATTAATAGATTGTACAAATAGATTAGACATATGCAGAAAAGTGATGAATTACTATTAATTCCATTTTAGGGGTTAAGGGATTGGTATATAATCAGTAATTGTTGATTTGAAAGAATATAACGCTGTACGAAATTAGAAATAATATGAAGAATCTAGAATTAAGCATAGAAAGGATGATAAGTATGAGAGTTTTAGAAGGTCTTAAACCAGACAGAGTAATGTATTATTTTGAAGAGATATCTAAAATACCTCGATGCTCTTATGATGAACAAAGGATAAGTGATTATTTAGTTAATTTAGGCAAAGATTTAGGATTAGAAGTTATTCAAGATGAAGCCTTAAATGTAATTATAAAAAAACCAGCCTATAAGGGTTATGAAAACAGTCCTATAATAGTATTGCAAGGACATATGGATATGGTCGGTGAAAAGACGAAAGATTCGAATCATGATTTTTCAAAGGATCCAATTAAAATGGAGATAGATGGAGACTATATTATTGCAAGGGAAACTACTCTTGGAGCTGATAATGGTATTGCTGTAGCCATAGCTTTGGCTATATTAGAATCAAAGGATATACCTCATCCGGAATTAGAAGTGCTTATTACATCTAATGAGGAATCAGGTATGAGTGGAGCAGAGGCATTAGATCCAAGTAATATAGAAGGCAAGATTTTAATTAATATAGATTCAGAAGAAGAAGGTAAGATACTTGTAAGTTGTGCAGGAGGAGAGAGAAATATAATAACTATTCCTGTACAATGGAATGATTTATCTCCTAATAGGGAATTATATGAATTAGTAGTCACTGGTTTAAAAGGCGGACATTCAGGTATGGAAATTGATAAAAGCAGAGGAAATGCCAATAAGATTATTGGAAGAGTATTAGAAGCAATGGATAAAAAAATAGATATAGACCTATGCTATATAGAAGGTGGTTCCAAATCTAATGCTATTCCTAGATATGCAAAGACTATTGTAGCTGTTTCAGGGAATAATATAGAAGAGGCCAAACTAATAGTTTCTAATATGGAAAAGGATTTGAAGATTGAACTAAATTCTTCTGATAAGGATATTAAATTAGAATTTAATAAAATAAATAGTGAAGAAAACAAGGTGTTTTCAAATGAGACTAAAGCTAAAATAATTACTTCTTTAATGCTGTTACCAAACGGAGTCCACTCTATGAGTATGGATATAGACGGGTTAGTAGAAAGCTCCAATAATGTAGGTGTTGTAAATACCATTGAAGACGAAATAACTATTGAAATATCCATTAGGTCATCATTAGGTACATTAAAGTCTTATATTTCAAATCAAATAAGATTATTAGCTGAAACTATTGGAACAAAGTGGGAAAGCTTATCTTCCTATCCAGCTTGGGAGTATAGCAAAGATTCTTATATAAGGGATGTCTTTGAAGGAACCTATAAAGATATATATGGTAAAGATATAATTATTACAGCTATTCATGCAGGTCTTGAATGTGGATTATTTAAAGAGAAGTTTGGTAACATGGACATGGTATCCTTTGGACCAAATATGTATGGAGTACATGCTCCAGGAGAAAAACTTAGTATTTCTTCTACGGAGAGGACATATGAATTGTTATTAAAAGCATTGGAAAGAATTCGATAATTTACTAAAATATATATGTACTTATATAGTTAAATAAGGTATCATTAGCATATAATTAATTAAATATAATTGCAAAGGAGAATGAAAATGGATAATAAAAAAGATGAAACTTTTGAATACAATGATGAACATTGCGGCGGATGCGGATGCGGATGTGACTGCAATGATGATCATGAGTATGAAGATTTCGAATTCGAAGATATGGATAATGATGTAATTTATCTTACATTAGATGATGATACCGAATTAGAATGTAATGTATTAGGAATATTTGAGGTAGAAGATGTTGAATACATTGCGTTATTACCTATTGGAGAAGAAGAAGTATTACTTTACAGATATATTGAGCATGAAGATGATGAGTTTGACCTACTACCTATTGAGAATGAAGAAGAGTTTGGAACTGTATCAGAGGCTTTTGAAGCTTTGTTTTTAGATGAAGAAGATTTTGTAGAATATGAAAACTACGATGAAATAGAAGAGGAATAATTGTATATGAGCACTTTGCCGTTTTGGTGAAGTGCTTTTTGCAAACTTTAGGAGGGCAGGACAATTGTATAAGTTAATAGCAATTGATTTAGATGGGACATTGCTAGATGATATGAAAACAATACCACAAGAAAATTTAGAGTTAATTAATAAGTTAATCAGAAGAAAATATGAAATAGTAATTGCTACTGGACGAAGATATTGGTCTGCAAAGGAATTAACTAAGGAAATAGATAGTCATATGACTATTTTAGCTAATAATGGCAATATAGTTAGGAATTCTGAAAACGATAAAGTTATATTTTCTAAATATCTTAATATGGAAGATTTTAGAATAGTTGTTGAGGAGGGGAGAAAGAGAAACCTCAATCCAATTGTTCATATAGATGGATATGAAGAAGGTATTGATATGATAATTGAGTCTGGCAAAGATTATCATAATTATTTAGAAAAAGATAATAGATTTAAAAAGGTAAATGATTGTTTGGAAATAGAGGATGCTAAAATATTGGCAATTGTATATGGAGATTCTAAAGCTGCCATTTATCCTTTTTATGAGGATATAAAAAATAAATATTCTAGTTCTTATAATATCCATATAATGGAGAATGTAAAATTTGCAGAAACTATGCTAGAAATAATGAATCCTCTAGGAAGTAAGTGGATTAGTTTACTAGAATATGCTAAGGGACTAAATATTAAGCCTGAAGAAATAATTGCGATTGGTGATGATAATAATGATATAGAAATGATAAAAAATTCAGGTCTTGGTATAGCCATGAAAAATGGTAGTTCTTTAGTAAAAACTTCAGCAAAGATAATTACATCTAGAGATAATAATGAATCAGGTGTTGCATTTGAATTAAAAAGGGTATTAAATATTTAAAGAAAGGAGGAAAATATTGAATCAGATAACAGTATATAATACTTATTCCAAATACTTAAATGATAAATATGGAGAGAAAGTATATAAGCTACCCATAAACCTTCCTTTAACCTGTCCTAATAGGGATGGAACTGTTGGAAGGGGGGGATGTATCTTTTGCGGAGAGGAAGGTGGTTCTTTTGAGAATCTGTCATCTTCTATATCTATAAAGGAGCAGTTGGAAATAAACAAGGAGTATATTGGAAGAAGGTATAAGGCAAAAAAATTTATAGCTTATTTTCAAAATTTTACAAACACTTATTTACCTTTTGAAAAATTTAAAGATTGTATAGAAGAGGCTTTAGTAGATGATATTGTTGGTATATCCATTTCAACTAGACCTGATTGTGTTAATGATAGATATTTAGAATATTTATCTAAGGTCAAAGAAGATTATAATATAGATATCATTATAGAACTAGGACTTCAAACTGTAAATTATCATACTTTAAAGAAAATTAATAGAGGACATACTTTAGCAGAATATATAGATGCAAGTATAAAGATTAAGAAATATGGTTTAAGAAACTGCAGTCATATTATTTTAAATCTTCCTTGGGATGATGATGCTGATGTAATTGAGAATGCGAAGATATTATCATCTTTAGGGATAGAAGAGGTTAAACTACATGCTTTGTATATTGTAGATGGTACTGCTTTAGGGAATCTTTATAAAAAGGGAGAAATATTTTTAATATCTAAAGAAGAATATATGGAAAGAGTTATCTTGTTTTTAGAATACCTAGATCCTAATATTGTAATTCAGAGAATTATAGGGAGAGCTCCAGAGGAAAATTTATTATTTGTAAATTGGAATGAATCTTGGTGGAAAATTAGAGATGAGATAGTATCTATTATGGAGTTGAGAAATTCTACACAAGGTATTAAATTTAATTACTTAAATGGAAAAGGAATAAAGAAATTTGAATAATTTTGTCAAATAAAAGAGGAAAAGAAAGATTCGTGTCGAATATATAATTATATAGTTATATAATTATAATAAATAAAAGAAAGGTAGAGGTGGTTAGTCATGGTTAAGTTAATTTTAGGTGAAAAAGGTTCTGGTAAGACAAAATGGTTAATTGACAATGCCAACAAAGATATGAAAGAAGGCAATGGTAATATTGCTTTTATTGATGTGGATGACGACCATATATTTACTTTAAATTATAATGTAAGATTAATTAATGCCATGGAATTCAATATATTAAATGTTGAATCATTCTATGGCTTTTTGTGTGGCTTAATTGGCATGGACTATGATGTGGAAAAAATCTATGTAGATAGTATATATAAGATAATGAAATTGGATATACCAAGTTTAGAGAAATTAATAGATGATTTAAATATAATAAGTGAGAAATTTGAAATAGAATTCTTTATAAATGTTGACTATACTATGGAGGAAATCCCAGAACATTTAAGGGAATATAGTATAGAATTAGAGGCTGAATACTCATTATAATATAAAAGGCAGAAATCTTTTGGATTTCTGCCTTTTATAGTTTGAATTTTACTATTTCATGCTATCTGGCTTGAATGTACCGCAATCTGTTTCCTCAGAAGATGTAGCATTTTTAGGTAATATTTCAATTTGACCAGCTGTACATAGGTCGCCATCTTTATAATAGTGACAAGTGTTTACTACACATTTTACACCTTGAGTGATATTTTCGTTATTCATAATTATCTCCTTTCAAAATAGTTTTACAGTATTAGTTTTGCTGATTTTCAAATTATTATACCTAAATAATAGTTTAATTAAAGGATAAAATAAGGTAAAATAGTTATATTAGATAAGAAAGGTGATAAAATGGCAAAAAGAGAAAGGCTTGATAAAATACTTTCCAATATGGGATATGGCAGCAGAAAAGATGTAAAAAAATTTATAAAAGATGGAAAGGTAAAGGTAAATAATACCATTATTTTAAATAATGAATTTAAGGTAAATCCATATGAAGATGAGATTTATTTTAATAACGAGGAAGTTTTATATAGAGAGTACATATATATCATGTTAAATAAACCTCAGGGTCTTGTTTCATCTACTAACGATCCAAAAACTAGAACAGTAATAGATCTGCTTGATGAAGAATATTTAATTTATAAACCTTTTCCTGTAGGAAGATTAGATAAGGATACAGAGGGATTATTGATGATAAGTAATGATGGGAAATTAGCACATGAATTATTATCCCCAAAAAAAGGTGTTAACAAAAAATATTATGTTGAAGTAGATGGGTTTGTGGAAGATAAGTATATTGAAACTTTTAAAGATGGTATAACTTTAGATGATGGATATAAAACTTTACCTGCAGATCTAGAGATAATAAATGCAAATATAATCTCTAAAGTATATTTAACTATTAATGAAGGTAAATTTCACCAAGTAAAAAGAATGTTTGAAAGTATTGATATGAAGGTTTTATTTTTAAAAAGAATGTCTATGGGACCCTTAGTTTTAGATGAGGCCTTAAATCCTGGAGAATATAGGGAATTAACAGAAAATGAGATAGAAGCACTAAAGGCTTATGTAATATGATATAATATAATTAAAATTAAAATTAGATAGGGTGTGTAGTTTGGATTTTTATAATAAAAGGGGTAGTTTTGAAACGTTTTTTGACAATAGGTCTGCTATAATAGTCCAGTTTGAAAACGGAGATATAACTAAAAAACAGTTTTTAGAATGTAATTATAATTTAGTAAGGAAAATGAATTTAAAGCCTTTTTTAAGGATAGACAGCTATGAGATGGGAATGTATAATTATCAATATTATAATGTTTTGGCTAAATATTTTAATATGTTGGCAAAGGAAGTAAAAAACACTAAGAAACATCAGAAATATTATAATTATTATCTAAACAAGGGCAATAATTATTATCATGAAAAAGATAAAGCAGCTCTTAGCCTGCTGGAGTACTTAGGATTTAAAGGAGTAGAAGCATACTATATAAATGTTAATTCTAAACTTTTAAATGGTAAACTTTATGAAATTGTTCTTCTTGATTATAAGGAGGCAATATTTCATTCTAAGGCTATTTGGCTGTTAGACATACTTAAAAAAGAAGGAGTATTCATAGAGGAAAAAAAGATGTCTTTAATAGATGAATATATTAATGAAACTTATTAGATAAAAAATAACAGTCTTTCTTAGAAAGACTGTTATTTTTTATCTGCAATTAATTTAACTATTTCTTCTACGGAAGTACCTACTTTAATTTCATAATCACCGGATTTAAGCTTAGTGTCTAGATTTAACTCTTGAGCTTTTTGAACAAAATCAGTTTTACTAACAAGACCATTTGATTCTAATATACTTCCAATTTTAGATGGTAGAGAGCCTGAAGGAATTGTAATTTTAACAATTTTACCATCATTAGATTGATTTTGATTATTAGAATCTTGTGGTGGAGTTTTAGTATCATTATTTCCTGAATTATTATCTTGGGCACTGTCAGTATGTTTATTATCAGTCTGTTCTTGATTGTCATCTATTGAATCAGGTTTATTATTTTCATTGTTTTTATTATCTTTATTATTTTCGACAATATTATTTTTAGGTGGTACATCTAGGGCATCTTTAGCAAATAGAAGGTCAAGTCTCCAGGCTATGACTAAAACTACGATGCCTACTATTCCAATCATTATTATGTAATCCACAGAGTCATATAGGAAATCCTTTAATCCTTCAAAAAAATTTTTCATATTTTCACCTCTCTAAAGAACTTTTGTAAAAATTTAAGTTTTAATATAACTAATAGTGTATAATATAATTATAACATAAGATTTTAGAAAAGGTGAGAAAACTTTGCGAGAAATAATAATAGATAAAAATGAAAATGAACAAAGGTTAGATAGATTTTTAAAGAAATACTTAAGAGAAGCGCCTCAAGGCTTTGTATACAAAATGATTAGAAAAAAGAATATAAAGTTAAATAATGCTAAGGTTCAACCAGAAACTACCATTTATGAAGGGGATAGGATTCAACTTTATCTTTCAGATGAAACCATAGATAAATTTATCGCTAAGAAAGAAGAAATAAGGTCAAAGCTTATACCTAATATTTTATATGAAGACAGTAATGTTATACTGATAAATAAGCCAGCTGGTATATTGTCTCATGGTGCATCTAAAGAATTTGAAGAAAATGTAGTTGATAGTATGATTTCATATTTAATTGAGAAGGGTGATTTTGTGCCTAGAATTCAAAAAACATTTACTCCTTCTATATGTAATAGGCTAGATAGAAATACTTCTGGTATAATAATTGGAGCGAAAAATTATGAAACACTAAAGAGTATAAATGAAGCAATAAAGAACAGTAAAATAAGAAGATTTTATAAAACCATAGTTAAGGGTAATATAAAAAAAGAGTTTATAGTGGAAGGTTATCTATCAAAGGATGAAGATAAAAACAGAGTAACAGTTCATGAAGAAGATTTTGAAGGCTCAAAGAAAATCACAACCATTGTAAAACCTCTTAAAAGTGAGAATGGATATTCTCTTCTTGAGATTGAGCTAATTACAGGAAGAACTCATCAGATAAGAGGGCATCTATCTTCTTTAGGGTATCCAGTTATTGGGGATAGGAAATATGGAAATAAGGAAATAAATAAAAAATTTAATGAAGAATATTCCCTAGATAATCAATGGCTTCATGGATATAAAATAGAATTTAATGGATTACATGATGAACTTGAATATTTAAATGGTAAAGTTTTTACTAGTGATTTAATGGGGAAAGCTGCAGATATAGAAAAAAGATTATTTGGGTAATTTTGGAGGTGGTTATGTGACTAATAAGATTAAGTTACATGTAGAGGGAAAAGGAGAGATTTCGGCAGAAAAGGATACAGCTCTAAAAGATATAGCTAAAATAATATTTGAAGAGGATTATAAGAAATATTTAGGTGCTAAAATAAATAATGAAGTTTTCAATTTAAGCAAAACTGTAGAAGAAAATATGGATGTAAAGTTTTTAGATATTAGTGATGTAGATGGATATAGAATATATACTAGAACCATATCTGCCGTGTTTATCATGGCATGTAAGGAATTGTTTCCAGAAAGAACGGTAAGAATAGAACATTTTTTAGGTGAAGGTCTCTATGCAACTTTTGAAAAGGGATATTCCATAACTTTTAAGGAAGTTGAAGAAATACAGGAAAAAATGAAGGAAATAGTTGAAAATGATTTCTCAATAGTGCGTGAAAAAATGGCAAAAGACAAAGCTATGGAACTTTTTGAAAAATATAATTATTATGATAAAATAAGACTTTTTAACACTTTGGATAGGGAAGATATAGATGTATATAATATAGGAGGACATATAGATACATATCATGGATTCTTAGCACCTTCTACAGGATATGTGGAAGTTTTCCAGCTTAAGTACTATTATCCAGGAGTTTTAATTATGTTTCCTAGTATGAATTCTAACTATAAATTACCGGAATTTAGAGAACTAAAGAAATTATCTAAAGTATTTAAGGAAGCTAATGACTGGGGAGATATATTGGATTTAGCATATGTAGGGTCCTTAAATGAGAAGATAATAGATGGAGGAGTTGCAGAGGTAATTAGAATATCAGAGGCGCTTCATGAAAAGAAAATTGCCAATATTGCAGATAGAGTTTGTGAAGATGAAGACATTCACTTAATTTTAATAGCAGGACCTTCATCTTCAGGGAAAACCACTTTTTCAAAACGACTAGCAGTCCAATTAAAAGTTAATGGAAAAAGACCAATATCAATTTCAGTAGATGATTATTTTGTTGATAGAGATAAAACTCCATTAAATGAAGATGGAACCTACGATTTTGAAACTATTGATGCAATAGATTTAGAGAGATTAAATAAGGATTTAATAAGATTATTAGAGGGAAAAGAAGTTGAATTACCTAAGTTTAACTTCATTACGGGTAAGAGTGAGAAATCAGGTAAAATAGTAAAGGTAGACAAAGATCACCCGATAATTGTTGAGGGAATTCATAGCTTAAATCCTAAAATGACCAATTATATTCCTGAAAAAAATAAATATAAAATTTATATATCAGCCTTAACCCAGCTTAATATAGATGCCCATAATCGTATTCCAACTACAGATGCCAGACTTATTAGAAGAATCGTAAGGGATATTAAATACAGAGGAAATGATGCTACTCGCACTTTAGAAATGTGGACTGGAGTAAGAAATGGAGAAGAAAAATACATTTTTCCTTTCCAAGAAGAGGCGGATATAATGTTTGACTCTGCCTTGGTGTATGAATTAGCAGTTTTGAAAAAACATGTGAAACCATTATTAGAAGAAATAAATAGCAGTAGCATTTATTATGGAGAAGCTAAAAAACTACTTAAATTCTTAGAATACTTTAGGGATATTGAAGATGAAGGGATAATACCACCTAATTCGATTTTAAGAGAATTTGTAGGAAAAACTTACTTTGATATTCATTAGCAAGGGGGAAGAAATGGAAGAATTGTTATCTAAAATCATAGAAAAAAATAGATATTTAATATCTAATGGGAAAGTAGCAGATTATATACCAGCCCTATCTAATATGGATCCTAATAATATAGGAGTATGCCTAATGGATGTAGGTGGAAAAATTCATAAAGCAGGAGATTATAACCTAAAATTTACAATCCAAAGTATATCTAAGGTTATGAGTCTTATGTTAGCTTTAATAGATAATGGTGAAGATGAGGTATTTAAAAAAATTGATTACGAACCAACAGAAGAACCATTTAATACACTATTTAAATTAGACTTTCCCCACACAGTAAAGCCTTCCAATCCTATGATAAATTCAGGTGCTATAGTTACTACATCATTGATTAAAGGCGAAGGAGAAGAAAAGTTTAATAGATTGTTAGATTTTATTAGAAATGTAACAGAAAACCCAAATATATCTTATAATGAGGAAGTATATCTATCAGAAAAAGAGACGGGACATAAAAACAGAGCAATGGCTTATCTAATGAGGGCAAGGGGATTTATAGAAGGAGATGTAGAAGAGATATTAGATGTGTATTTTAGACAGTGTTCAATAGAAGTTACTACAGTTGATATTGCTAAAATAGGATTATTTATAGCTAATAGATGTAAAATGATAAAAAAACAAGACAAACAAATATCTGGGGACAGGGTAGCATCAATAGTAACAGCTATTATGGCAACTTGTGGAATGTATAATTTTAGTGGAGAATATGCTGCTACAGTAGGGATACCATCAAAAAGTGGAGTTGGTGGAGGCATATTAGGAACAATACCAAATAAGATGGGCATTGGTATATTTAGTCCGGCACTAGATCAATATGGTAACTCTATTGTTGGATACGGAATTATGAGAGATTTATCTAAAGAATTAAATCTGAATATATTTTAAATAATAGGTAGGAGGGAGGATATCCCTCCTTTAACTTTATTTATTAGTTTCATACTTATTGTAAATAAGGTAAAAATATAATAGAATTAATACAACATAAGAGAAAGGTGATTATATGAAGCACAGCATAAGAATATCTATATTATTAATTGTTATTGTTCTTCTTGTAGGATGTAGTAATAAAAATTTAGATGGAAAAAAAACTAGTCCTGAAGAATCTAACAATAATTATATAGAGGACAACAAGGAAGATAATAAAGAAAATAATAAAGAAGAAGTGGACATTATAAAAGATAGGATTGACTCTATGTCATTGGAAGAAAAAATAGGTCAATTAATGATTGTAGGTTTTGATGGAACTGAGGTTAATGATGAAATTATAAGAACTATAGAAGAACTTAAAGTTGGAGGGTTTATACTATTTTCAAGAAATATAGTAGATGAAAATCAAACATTGAGCTTACTTAATAAAATTAAGGAAACAAATTCTAATAATGATATTCCATTATTCTTATCTATAGATGAAGAAGGTGGAAGAGTAAGTAGATTACCTAAATCATTTGTAAAGATTCCAGTAGCTATGAAAATAGGAAATAAGAATGATAAAGATATTTCTTATAGACTAGGTAGTATATTAGGTAGAAGAGTAGGCTCAGTAGGGTTCAATGTAGATTTTGCACCTGTATTAGATATTAACTCTAATCCAAAGAATCCAGTAATAGGAGATAGATCATTTGGCAGTACTGTAGACCAAGTAGCAAATAATGGATTACAAGTAATGCTGGGAATAAAAGATACAGGAATAATCCCAGCTGTAAAACATTTCCCAGGACATGGTGATACAGATATAGATTCACATATTAAATTACCTATGGTAAATAAGACTATTGACCAGTTAAAATCTTTTGAATTAGTTCCATTTATGGAAGCTATCAATAAAGATGCAGATATGGTAATGGTTGCACATATACTTTATCCTAATATTGATAAGGATTATCCTGCAACTATGTCTTCAAAAATGATTCAAAATATTTTAAGAGATGACTTAGGATATAATGGTGTAGTGGTATCCGATGATATGACTATGGGTGCT
Source organism: Tissierella praeacuta (assembly GCF_040396155.1). Lineage (GTDB taxonomy): Bacteria > Bacillota > Clostridia > Tissierellales > Tissierellaceae > Tissierella > Tissierella praeacuta_A. Next base: position 12,688 of record NZ_JBEBOY010000031.1, on the reverse strand, counting down.
ATAGTTGAAAATTATACCTTAGAAGATGGTGTATTGTCATTTATCAAGGCAGGTGGTGATATAGCTTTAGTTTGTCATGGTAAGGAAAATCCGGCAAAGGTATTTGAGAAAATAAAAGAAGCAGTTAAGATTGGAGAATTAAATGAGAAGGATATAGATGATAAAGTCTATAGAATCTTAAAACTTAAGGAAAAATATAATTTAAGAGATAATATAATTACTGATATAGATTTAGAAACATTAAATAATGATACTAATAAATTAATTAATGACATCAATAGATAGTACAGTATTTAAATAAATTAGGGGGGATATATTGGTAGTTGGAATATGTTTTATATCCATAGGCGTATTTATTTATATAGTAGAGAATTATAATATAGAGACCTTAGATGGAGAAAGAGTTTTTAGTAAAAAAGAAGATATAATTAAAGATAGAAAATATAGATACAAGATTTTAACAAGTGTTTTCTCCTTATTGTTAGGAGTATTTAGGATTTTGAGTAGGATTATATATTAAGGTGGATTTATTATGTGGAAAAAAATAATAAAATTAATAATATTAGCTTTAATAATACTAATACCTAATACAATATTTGCTGAGGATGTAAATTCTATTATAGTAATAGTTGATGAATTATCAATAAAAACAGTAGAAGAATTATATCTTGGGAAATATAGTTTAGGGTTCGTAAATTTAAAATCAAGACCACCATATTCGGAAGAAGGATTATATTTATCCATAAACACTGGTAGAAAGTTGAGCCTAAAGGATATAGGGAAAAAAGATGTAAAGATAAATTATTTGGGAGATATATTGGCAGAAGAAAAAGTTTCATATATTGGAGACGGGAAAGGTTATTTTTTAGTTGGGGATAAGGAAGGAACAGTTGATTATAGTGAAGATTTTATAGTATATGATTATAACTGGCTTATAGACAACACAGATACTTTATTAGATAAATCAAATGTATTGGTATTAGAATATGAATTTCAACAGGATGAAGAAAGAATAGATATTCTAAATAAATATTTAAATCATTATAAAGATGGACAAATAACTATTTTGCCAAAGACTGTTGCTAAGGAAGATAGATATCTGTTGAATAGATATCTAGTTCCTATTATCCATATTAATGGAAAGAATAATGGATTATTAACAAGCTCATCTACTAAAAGAGTAGGTTTTATTGCTTTAGAAGATATTTCAGCTCATATAAAGGAAGTATATGGACATATTAGAAAATCTGATATAGGAAAACCCTTTAAATTTATAGAAATAGATAATCCTAAAAATGAATTTGAGAATATATATAAAAAAAATATTAATTTATTAATTGTTGCATATTTATTTCATGGGCTTACTTACTTTGCTCAAGGATTAGTTGGAATATGGATTCTAAAGTTTAATAAATTGAATAAATGGATATATAATATTTATGTTTTTACATTTGTAAATATATGTACGTCTTTAGTATTAGGGCTATTTGAATTTCATAGAAGCCTTCTTCCTTATTTAGTTATTAATATTTTCATATCTTATTTAATTACAAGATTTATGGTAGAAAGGAAAGTAGATTTAGTTAAATATCTTTGTATACCAACATATATTTTAATTGTTTTAGGTACTTGTTTATATCCTAATATGATTTATAATTCATATATAGGGTTTAACAATCTAGTATATGGAGCCAGATATTATGGATTAAATAATGGCATTATGGGGGTTTTATTGGCTACATCTATATTAAGCTTTTTTAGTATAACTCAATCCATAGACAGTGTTGCTGTAAAAAGACTTATTGGGATATGTGTTTTTATTGTAAATATGTTAGTTTTATCTACGTATTTTGGAGCAAATACTGGTGGATTTATAACATCTATTGTATTGTTTGGAATTATGGTTTGTATTTTGTTTTTCCCTAGTAACAATAGATTTAAAAAAATAATCCTATTATTCTTAGTAGGAGTGTTTATATTCAGTCTAAATATATTATTTGATGATATTACAGGAGAAAACACCCATGCATTTGGATTCTTTTATAGACTAAAAGAGAATGGTTTATCCGAATTTATTTCAATGGTATCCTTTAAAGCTAAAGAACTCTTTAAATTGACCGTATTACCGCCATTTTCTATAGTATTAATTTTTCAAGCAATTATACTTAAAAAGAAAAAGGAAACTGTAGAAAAAAATGAAATATTAAAAAAAGAAGCAATGATAATTCTCATTACTTCTTTAATAGGATTTATATTAAATGACACAGGTGTTATTACTCTTATTTATATGATTAATTATTTAATATTAACTATAATTACTAGTAGACAAAGTATAGAGTAGGATTTATTCATTTATATGAAGTCTAGATAAAATAATAATTGCCAAAGCTGCTGAAAAACCTGCTATACCTATGATGAGTTTGAAACCTCCAAGATTATAAATAATTGGGCCTACTATACTATAGAATGTTATTGTTATAGCATTCATAGTATAGAATAAACTCATGAAGGTTCCTCTTTTTTCAGGAAAAATTTCAGAGCATAATGCTTGATAAGAAGTCCAGCCACCATCTAATCCAAAGGAGAATATTGTTGCTAATCCTAGTACAGGATATAAAGAACGAAAATAAGGAATTGGGATTATGGCCAGTGTTGTTATAGTAAATAATATTTTAGATATTTTAAATTTACCAAGTTTATCAGAGAAAATTGCAGAAAAAAGTATGCCAGAAATTGTACCAATGGCTACAATAGTATAAGCAATACCAATATTTACTTGAGTAACATTGAAACTATTAGATAGATATATACTTAAATAATTTAATATTAAAGATGGCCCAGTAAGTAATAAAAATACAGTGATTAATACTTTTTTGGTAACTGGATTTTTTAATAGGGATAAAAATTCCTTCTTATCTATTTTTACATCGGGAGATTTTTTAGTCTCTGGTAAGCGCATCAATAAAATTAAAGACAAGGATCCTACAATAGCCAAGGGTATATATACAACTGTAAGATTACTATATTTACTCACTAGATAAGTAGCATAAATAGGACTGGAGAGTATAGCGATACCAAAGGCAGTTCTAAGTAATCCAGAGGCCTTTCCACGATTATCATAAGATATAAACTCAGATATGTAAGATAGATTTGCAGCACTTATGGAAAAATAAGCAAAACCAATAAATATTCTTCCAAAGGCGAAAATATATGGGGATTTGGCAAAAGCTCCAATAATAGCTCCAATTATAAATAAAGTCAGAGAAATAGTTAGACTTTTTTTCTTTCCGTGTTTATCTGCAAATACTCCTAGATAGGGAACTAAAAAACCAATGGCTGAATACCCGAGATTAAATAATATTACCATACTTTCTTTTATGGAAAAATGATTAGCAAGAAATGGTGCTAATGGACCGACTATGCCCATTTCTATCGCCACTACTAATTGGATTAAAAAGGTAGTTAAAAACATTAAGAAACTATTCATTTTACGCCTCCAGTCTTTAATTATTAATGAGTATATCTTATAATACAATTGAAAAAAAAGCAAAGCTATTATATAATATTATAATATTCGTGACTCGAAATATTTTATTAAATAGTTAAAGGGAGTGATTTTTTGATTAAGAAATTTGCATCGTATTATAAACCTTATAAAAAATTATTTTTTACGGATATGTTTTTTGCACTTCTTATATCCATATCCGATCTCATTTTTCCGATTTTCACTAGGAAAATGATAAATGAAATAATACCAGAAGGAAGAATGGACCTTCTAGTAAGATGGACAATTATAATGATTTTTTTATTTGTTCTTAGATATGCAAGTAATTATTTTGTATTATATTGGGGTCATATTTTAGGTGTAAAAATTGAACATGATATGAGGAAGGATATATTTTCTCATTTACAATCCTTACCATTTAGTTATTATGACAATACTAAGACTGGACATATAATGTCTAGAATAGTAAATGATTTAAGAGATATAACAGAACTTGCTCATCATGGGCCAGAAGATTTGTTTATATCTTTAGTAATGTTGTTAGGATCTTTTGTAATATTAATTACAATTGAATGGAGACTTACTTTAATTTTATTTACATTCATTCCTATTGCAATATGGTTTATTATGACAAAAAGAAATAGAATGTCAAATTCATTTAGAGAAGTAAGAAAAAAGATTGCAAATGTAAATTCGCAACTTGAAAATAGTATTTCAGGAATTAGAGTTGCAAAATCATTTACTAATGAGGAATATGAAATTGAAAAATTTAATGAGGGAAATCTTAGATTCAGCAACGCTAGAAAAGAATCATATAAGGTTATGGCTGAATTTTTGGCTGGAATTGGAATTTTATCCAGCATGCTCAATTTATTAATCATAAGTCTTGGAGGATATTTTGTATATAAAGATATAATTAATGTTGGAGATTTATTTTCTTTTACACTTTTTGTTAATTTTTTTATGCAGCCAATTAGAAGACTTTCCGAGTTCTCTCAGCAATTACAAGATGGTATGAGTGGATTTGAAAGATTTGTTGAGGTCATGAATATAGAGTCAGATATTATTGATAGAAAAGATGCAATAGAATTAGATGAAGTAAAAGGAGATATTCAATTTAACAATGTGTCCTTTAGTTATAATAATGGTGAAAATACTGTACTTTCTAATTTGAATTTATCTATTGATGCAGGAAAGACTGTAGCTTTAGTTGGACCTTCAGGTGCAGGAAAGACCACATTATGCCATCTTATTCCAAGATTTTATGAAATAGAAAAAGGAGAAATATTATTAGATGGTATTGATATTAGAGATATTAAAATTAAGAGTTTAAGAAAGAAAATTGGTCTTGTTCAACAGGAAGTATTTTTATTTACAGGTACAATTCGTGATAATATAATATATGGAAATCCAGAAGCTGACGATAAAGAAGTAATTGAGGCAGCTAAAAAAGCAAGAATACATGATTTTATATTATCCTTACCAGATGGGTATGATACTTATATAGGAGAAAAGGGAGTTAAGTTGTCTGGTGGACAGAAACAGAGAATTTCAATTGCAAGATTATTTTTAAAAAATCCACCGATTTTAATATTAGATGAGGCTACTTCGGCTCTTGACAATGAAACAGAAATAATGATACAGAAATCCTTGGAAGATCTGTCTAAAGGAAGAACTACGTTAGTAATAGCTCATAGATTATCAACTATAAAGAATGCAGATGAAATCTTAGTATTAACTGCTGATGGAGTTGAAGAAAGAGGAAATCATGAAGAATTGTTAAAAAAAGACAAACTGTATGCAAAATTATATAAATCTCAATTTAAGGATTTACTGCAAGAATAGTGTCAAATACGCCTCCCTTAACATATTATATTAGAGGAATGTAAAGGGGAGGTGTTTTTATGTATTCTGATTATCCAGAATTGTATTACAGAATTTATCCAAAGGTTATAGAAGCAGTAAATGAACATCTAGATGAGAACTACTCCATGGAAAATATTACTGAAGAACAAATGGAGAAGATGGTTGATGACATATATATAAAGATGGCATATGAATGTCCAGAGATACATGAAGATCCATATGAAAGGAGGTCTAGAGGAAGAGTTAGAGCAGAACAACGGATATTTTATGGAAGAAGTAGGCTTATTAGAGATTTAATAACTATATTACTGATTTCTGAATTATTTAGAAGAAATCAGAGCTTTTATCCATTATAAGAAATAGGCTGAAGACAGCCTATTTTAGTTTGAATATTGTTTTTTGGGTAATATATATAGTGAAGAATAAAAAAATGTAAAGTCTTTGTAACTATTTATTAATTTCTTTGTAACCAATAGAATTAATATTTATAATATGCTAGAATTAAATATGTGAATAGGATAAGACAATACATAGAGAGGTGACATAAATGAAGAGAAGATATGTTTTTTTATTTGCCATTATAGTGTTTTTAATTGGAAGTACATCAGTAAAATTCTTTTTTAATTCAACTAGTACAGCAGTAGCCGTAAGTGTGACGGATACCTTAGATATAATTGGGAAAAAGAATCCTATTAGTCTAGCATTGGACGAAGAAATTAAACAAATTAAAGAAGAAAAATTGAGAGTTGAACTAGAAGCTAAAAGGATAGAAGAAGAAAAAACTAAGGATAAGAAAATAGCATATTTAACTTTTGATGATGGACCATCCAAGCACTCAACTCCTGCAATTTTAGATATATTATCTGAATATGATATTAAAGCAACTTTTTTTGTTTTGGGAAAAATGGCGAAGATTAACCCAGATATGATAACGCGAATAAATGAAGAAGGTCATTCAATTGGACATCATTCTTATAGTCATAACTATAGTTATATCTATAAAAATACCAATAATTTTTTTGGTGAATTAAATTCTACAGAAAAAGTGCTAAAAGATATTTTAGGAGAAGACTTTGAAACAAAATTATTGAGGATGCCGGGAGGTTCCTTTGAAAAGCATAAACAAAAGTTTTTGAAATTAGCAAAAGAATCGGGATATAGAAATTATAATTGGAATGCATTAAATGGCGATGCAGAAGGTATAAGCATACCAAAAGATAAATTGGTGAATAGATTAAAGTCTACTGCTAAAGGCAAAAAAGAAATTATTGTATTGATGCATGATACTGATGCTAAGAAAACCACAGTTGAAGCTTTGCCTGAAATAATAGAATATCTTATAAGAGAAGGATACGAATTTCGAGCATTAGAGCAATAACTAAGATTAGGATGTGATTTTTGGTGGATAAATCAATTCTTGTAGTAGAAGATGAATCGTCTATAAGAAAGTTTATAAAAATAAATTTAGAGCGAAATGGTTTCAATGTATTGGAAGCTGAAAGTGGAGAAGAAGGAATATTAATTGCAAGAAAAGAAAAAATAGACATGGTAATTTTAGATATTATGTTACCAGGAATTGATGGATTTCAAGTATGCAAAATTTTACGAGAGGAGTTTCCAGATTTAGGTATAATAATGCTAACTGCCAAATCACAAGATGTGGATAAAATAATGGGGTTGGAATATGGAACTGATGATTATATGACTAAGCCATTTAATCCAACAGAGTTAGTATTGAGAGTAAAATCTTTGGCAAGAAGGATAGAGTCATCGGAGGATATAAAAGATAGTACTATATTGGTCTCTAAGCCTTTTGAAATAGATACTTATTCCCGTAAATTCTATAAGGAAAATTGTGAAATAGAGCTTACTCCTACTGAATATGCCATAGCTAAACTTTTTCTTCAAAATCCCGGTAAAGCTTTCAAAAGAGATGAGATTTTAAATCTAGTATGGGGATATGATTTTGTTGGAGATTCTAAAATCGTAGATGTAAATATTAGAAGACTTAGAGCTAAAATAGAGTATGATTCTAGTAAGCCTAGTTTTATAGAAACAGTTTGGGGAATCGGGTATAGATGGAGAGATGCAAATTAGAAACCATATTAATTAATAGTATTTTTAGATTAGAGGAATGATAAATGAATAAAAGTATAAGAATTAGGCTTGTAAAGAACTTCATGCTAATAATCATTATAACTGTGGTTATTTTAGAAGTAGTACTTATAAATGGCGTTAAGGAATATTATTATAAAAATATTGAGGATATACTTACTAATCAAATGGAGTTTTCAATAGATTATTATTTAAGATATTTTTCCTCTGGAACATTAGAAGATACTGTTATAGACGATGTAGATACATTTTGGCAGCATACAACTGCACAAGTTCAAATACTTAATTTTGATGGGGAGTTATTAATGGATTCCTTAGGAGTTGCAAATGATGAATCAAATCTATATCCAGATATTAAAAATGCAATGAACGGAGAAAAGGGAGTTTGGATAGGAAGTGCAAACTATTATAATAGTCCAATAATGTCTATTTCTATGCCGATAAAGGACAGAGGAAGAATTATAGGAATAATAAGATTTATTACTTCTCTTAAGGGGACTAATGCAGTAATAAGAGCTATTTCTTTATTACTATTGGGAATGGGTCTTATAGTTATTTTTATTTCAGGTATAGTAAGTATTTTTCTTGCAGATTCCATAGTGAGACCTCTTAAAGAAGTTACAGATGTTGCAGAAAAAATGGCCGATGGACAATTAAGAGTTCGAAGTAATATTAAATTACAGGACGAAGTTGGTAAATTATCAGATACATTAAACTATATGGCTGAGGAATTGATTAAAAAAGAACAGATTAAGAATGATTTTATATCTTCAATATCTCATGAACTTCGTACCCCACTTACGTCAATAAAAGGATGGGCTATTACATTAAAATCTGAAGATTTTGGTGGAAATGAAATTGTACAAGATGGTCTTGAAATCATTGAAAAAGAAAGTGATAGACTTAGTAATATGGTTGAAGACCTTTTAGATTTTTCTAGATTTGTTTCTGGAAGGATAAAGTTGGAAAACGATGAATTTCAAATAAAAGATACAATTGAAATGATTGGAAAACAATTAACTCCTAGAGCTATAAATAATAGGATTGAATTTATTATAAATATAGACTCAAATTTGGGATATATGCTTGGAGATGAGAATAGAATAAAGCAAGTACTTATTAATCTTTTAGATAATGCCTTTAAATTTACAGAGGAAAATGGTAAGGTAATTTTAAATGCATATAAAGAAGACGATAATTTAGTCTTAGAAGTGAAAGATGATGGAATTGGTATATCTGAAGATGATTTACCAAAAGTGAAGGAGAAATTTTATAAAGGCAAAAATAGTAAATCTCATAGTGGAATAGGGTTATCTATTTGTGATGAAATAGTTAAACTTCACAACGGTACTATGGACATATTATCAAATGTCAACGAGGGAACTAAGGTAACGGTAAAATTGCCACTAAGGGAGGCTTCCAAATGAGAAAAATATATTTGATTATATTAGCTATGATCTTAGTCACTTTTATAACTTCTTGCAGTATTAATAAATTTGAAATAAAGGACAGGATAAAAGCTCCAGAAAATAATTTACCACCTTTACAAGGAAAATGGACTATAGATAATTTTATTGATAACCCATATAAAAAAGGTGGTATAGTAGATACAGAAGTTTTAACTGGGAGAGAAGCTTTATTTCATAAATCTGCCATAGTAATAGGCGATAATTATGCTGTAGAACCAACTTATAGATTGAAGAATGTAAAGCTTGCAGATTATTTGTTATATAAATATAAAATATCACCTAAAGAATTAGAACTTTCAGATGGAGATGCACAAATAATAACTGTATTTAGTAATGATCAATATTTTCATGAATTTATTAAATATAATGATAGTGAAATGGTTATTTTTTTTGAAGATAGATTTTACTTTTTAAAGAAGAGTGTTGACCAGATAAGTAAAGAGGAAATTGATAGATATATAAATATTGAGGAAAGTATTATGAGAATTGCAAATACTGAAGAGATGGATATTTTACGTTCAGGTATTCTTTTAGGAATAAAATCCCATGTTTATGATGAGACAAATCAACTTGACAATTGGGAATATAAAACTATTTGGATTAGAGCGAATAATCGTAATATAGCATCTGTATATAAAATGAATGATTTATTAGTACCAAGAAAGAAAGGGTTTTGGTTAGTAAATGTAAAAAGGGAAGATATAGATAACCCTTTAAATGACAGAATTAAAGCAACGCAAAAAGGAGATATTAAGGAAGAATTTATTGAGGATAGAACAGGCTATTTATTTGGAGCTGCGTTGGAGCCTAGGGCTAAGGCTTTTCAGCCATCTATACTAAAAAATATTTTATATATCGGTAATGATTATGTTTCTACTGAGGCAATTAATGTTTCAAATGGAAAGAGAATGCTACAAGTATATCCAATTGACCATCTAGATGATGAAAGACCTATTAAGATTTCAGATATAATTGGAGAAGAAGGACTTAGGATATTTAAAGATGGTGCTCAAAATGCAGTTAAAACAAATTCAAATATATCGTTAAATGAAGAAAGTTTTGGTTTAGCTAGGAGAAATGGATATTGGATTATGAAGGGGAGAATAAATTATAATAGTGAAAATGAGGAAATTTATAAAGATTATAATATAAAAACAATACCTCCTAAAGAATTAGTAAATTATGATGAGTTAACTATACCATGGAGTATTATAAAATCAAAGATACCTGAAGCCATAGATGCTTTTACATCACCTAATGAAGATATAATAATAATTGTAACAAGAAACAATTTACTTTTATATTCTATTAATAATAATGAAATATCTCAAAAGGAAATAGGAAGCATCAAGATGGATAATTCAGAAACAATTGTAATGGCAGAATGGGCTACAGGTAGATATGCTACATTATGGGAAGATGAGTTTCTAAAGAATGAAACGGAAGTAGTAAAATATTAAGCTAAAATGGGGGAGAGGAATGAAGGAATTAATAGTTCATTTAGAATTCGCAAAAATACTAGGAGTATTTATACTAGGAGCAATAATTATTACTTCTGTAACATATCTTATTTTCAGGAAAAATAGATTTATAAAATATATTCCAGGATTTATTTTAATGATTATTGGAATATACAATTTATTTTATATAGGAAAAGATTCCTTTACATTAGATGGAGTAAATAGATTATTTATTATAATGATTACAATGGTCGCTGGATTTGTTGGAGTATCGACTGGACTTGTTATTGGAATATTTAAAAAGGGAAGGGAATAAGTTAAATATTCCAAATATTTCTATTAGACGTAGCTACAGCTGTAGCACCCGCATCTAGACTAGAATTTAAATCATATTTATCCGTAATCAAGCCACTGGCAATTACGGGTATTTTTGTATCATTAATAATTTTTCTTATTATTTTAGGCATAATACCAGGCAGCAATTCAACAGCGTTTGGTCGCATCTTTTTTATAGAAGATATGGCATTATCTAAGGAATAGGAGTCAGATATAAATAGTCTTTGGATGGTGAACATGCCCATATCTTTGCTAAGTTTTACTAAATTGCTTTTTTCTGTTATTATTCCATCTGGTGATATGTTTTTAATTATATATTCTAATCCCCAAGTATCCTTAGAAAAACCATCTATAGAATCTATATGTATATATAGACCTTTATTTTTTAATTTTATTTTATTAGATATTTCCTTGAGATAAAATATATTTCCCTTCAAAAGAAATATGATTTCGCAAGGAGATTCCAATGCATCATCCAATGTATTCAAATCTTGAATTGTTGCAATTATAGGGTTTTGTGCTATTCTATCAAAAAAGTGTGTCATTATCTCACCTCTAAAACTTTTTATTTAATTATGAGATTTAATAAGTTCTAATTTTTGCTGTCTTGAAAACTGTTTTATTGCATATTCTCTTTTTTGTGCATCTATTTTGTTAGTAAATTCCTCAAAATATACTAGTTGTACTGGTAGTCTAGAACGGGTATATTTTGAAGCTTTGCCTGAATTATGCCTAGATACTCTTTTATCTAAATTTACAGTCCAACCTGTATAAAGAGTATTATCATTACACTGTAGGATATATACATAACACAAAATTAAATCACCTAATCTTTCAAAATATCTTTAACTACTTTAGATATAATATCATAGGAATATCCTTTTCTTTGTAGAAAGCCAGAAAGTTTTCTATAAATACTATTTCGATCATCGTTTTTATAAGAATTTAGTTTTTTCAATGCTATTTTCATAGCTGTTTCATATTGTTCATCAGAGTCTACAATAAGAAATTCATCTATAATATCCTTTGATATTCCCTTTAACATTAATTCATATTTTATTCTTTCGGGGCCAAGTTTATTTAGATTCATTTTATCTTTGATAAATGATTGGGCAAAAAGTTTATCATCTAAATATTTGTTCTTTCTACAGTAGTTCATGGCATATTCTATATAAGAATCTTCAAAGCCTTTACGTTTGAGGGCATTGTATATTTCTTTTTCAGATCGTTGTCTATAGGAGAGTAAATTTAGTGCATGATTTGTAACCTTATTTTGCTCTTCAGCTTTGAGAATATCTTTAATAAATTCATCACTGACTTCCATATCAACTTCTAGTTTATATTTATATCTTAATTCTTGTTCTATTCCTATGGAGAAAACATTATCTACATAAATATTAACTCTATTTTTATTTCTTTGTGGTTCAATACTAGTAATCTTCATAATAACTCCTTTTATTTATTTCTTTGATTAATTATTATATATACCCCTAATACTATTATTAGTATTGGCCAGAATTTTACTAAACTTGCCAATCGAATAGTAAACCAAGGAAAAAATATCTTAGTTAACATGAAACTACCCCAAAGTATTAAAGCACAGCCTATTAAAATAGGAGTATTGCTGCGAAGTTTTTCATTACGTTCATTATAATCATCACTGTAAATAATTCCGTCGTCTTCAGGTATAACAAAACAGCAAATTAGATAAACTAGCACTGTAGTACCAAAAGATGACAATCCCAGTAATAAACAAATAATACGAACTATAGTGGGGTCAATATTAAAATATTCTCCTATACCGCCACAAATACCGGAAAAAATTCTATTACCTTTAGAACGCCGTATTTTATTCAAATTATCACCTCGTTTCCTTTATAACATATAGCGTTAATCATAATTCATAACGCTTGAAATCACTGTATCTTACACAGTGA
>NZ_JBEBOY010000030.1:0-37420 GCF_040396155.1 Tissierella praeacuta | reverse complement strand
GTACATTCTATTAAATAATTTAAAATCTTTTATTGACAATTCTTAGCTGGACTTAAAGATATATTACCCAAATGTTTAACATTATATAGTTATAAATAATTATCCTTTCATAAAGGAATAATAAAAACTTTAAAGTTATACTTGACATTTATCAAAAAGTGATTTAATATAGTAACATAATAAAATGATAAAGCGATGAGAGGAAATAGTATGAATGAAATTTTTATTTTAGAGAGTCCCAGTTGGTGAAAAGGGATATAAAAATCATTCAGAACACATCCTTGAGTAGGGCCTGAAAGGTTGTCTAAGTAGGAGTCTTCGGTTTAATCACCCGTTAAAATGATTAGTATGTGTTGGCATACTTACTGAGGTTGATATCGTGAGATATCAATGAAAATAGGTGGAACCACGTGAGCTAAAGCTTTCGTCCTTAATTGATTTTGAGGATGAAAGCTTTTTTATTTTGCACAAGGTACATCTTTTCAATATAAGACTTATATATCAGACCATACATGAAGAGTCGTAAAATTAAATGGAGGGATAATATGAAAAAGGTAAAGTTTTTAATGATTTTAGTAGTAGTATTAAGCTTATTTGCTTCAGGATGTGAGTCTAAGAGCAAAACCGTTGATGCTTGGAGTAAGATAGAGGAAAGAGGAAGTATAATTGTTGGATTAGATGATACTTTTGTTCCTATGGGTTTTAGAGATAATAATGGTGATTTAACTGGATTTGATGTTGAATTAGCTAAAGAAGCCATTGCAAGGATAGGTCTTAAGGCAGAATTTCAGTCAATAGATTGGAACTTAAAGGAACAAGAACTTGACTCAGGTAATATAGATTTAATCTGGAATGGTTATTCAATTAGTGAAGAAAGATTGAAAAAAGTCAAATTTTCTAAACCCTATTTAGACAATAGACAAATAGTTGTAGTATTAAATGATTCCGATATTGGTACAAAGAAAGATTTAAAAAACAGGATAGTTGCTACTCAAAACTCATCTAGTTCTTTGGAAGCATTAGAAAAAGCAGATGCAATTAACGATTTTAAAGATTCCGATATAATTTTGTTTGACACTTATAACGAAGCTTTTATGGATCTCGAAGTAGGAAGGGTTGAAGCTGTTGTAGCTGATGAAATATTAGCTAGATATTATATTGCTGAAAGAGGACAGGAAAAATATAAGGTATTAGAAGAGGATTTTGGCGATGAAGAATATGGAGTAGGTATTAGACTTGAAGATAAAAGATTACTAGAAAAGCTTAATAAGGCTTTAGACGAAATGAAAGAAGACGGTACGTCAAAGGATATTTCAGAAAAATGGTTTGGAGAAAATATAATTAAGTAGTAGGTGAAAATATGGATTACATTTTAAGCATTACTCCCTTTATTCTTAGTGGATTTAAAACAACCTTGTGGGTTTTCATAGTTACAGCATTGTTTTCTATACCCCTTGGAGTTATAGTATGTTTACTTAGATTATCTAAAATAAAAATAATTAGACTTTTTGTCCAAGGTTATATTTTGATTATACGAGGAACTCCATTATTATTGCAGATTATATTTGTATTCTTTGGGCTTCCTATTATGGGAATCGTTTTTAACCGAGAGGTTGCAGTTTCAATTGCTTTTATTCTAAACTATGCTGCGTATTTTGCTGAAATATTCAGAGGAGGGGTGAATTCAATAGATATTGGACAATTTGAAGCAGCTAAGGTATTAAGCTTACCTAAGAAAACTACTTATCTTGGAATAATAATTCCTCAAGTGTTTAAAGTAGTTTTGCCATCCTTAGGGAATGAACTTATTACTTTGGTGAAGGATACATCTTTAGTATATGCACTGGGACTTGGAGATGTATTGAGAGCAGCAAAGACCCTTTCAAATAAAGATGCTTCCTTAATACCAATATTTTTAGCAGGTGGAGTTTATCTTATATTTATTGGAATTGTGACATATGGACTAAGGAAAGTCGAAAGTAAATTTGAATATTATAGGTAGGTGAAATAATGCTTAAAGTTGAAAATTTAAATAAATCCTTTGGAGATAAAAGGGTTTTAGTAAATATAAATCTAGAAGTAGAAAAGGGAAATATAGTCATGGTTACAGGTGAATCTGGAGTAGGAAAAACCACTCTTATTAGATGTTTATGTGGATTAGAGACCTATGATAGTGGTAAAATATTATTCCCTAATGAAGAAGGAAATGAAAATTCTATAGGACTTGTATTTCAAAACTTTAATTTATTTCCTCATTTTAGTGTACTAAAAAATATAACATATCCTTTAATTAAGGTAAAATATATGATCAAAGAGGAAGCTATAAAAAAAGCTAAAGAGTTAATAGAATTATTAAAATTAGATGGATTAGAGAGCTTCTATGAATATCAATTATCAGGCGGACAAAGACAAAGGGTTGCCATAGCAAGGGCTCTTGCTATGGAGAGTCAATATCTTTGTTTCGATGAACCTACATCTGCCCTAGACTATAAGTTAAGAAACAGTGTAGGAGAGATTTTAAAAACAGTAGCTTCTAAGGGAATTGGTGTTATAGTAATAACTCATGATAGAGAGTTTGCAGATAAATATGGTGATAATATATATGAATTGGGCAGGTAATTATTAATAGAATATATGAGGATATAAATGGACATAGGAAATATTCTAAAATAGTAAAAAGACATAGACATATCTTCAAAGAAAATAAAAAGGTAATTGAGTGAGATTTAATCTCACTCAATTACCTTTTACTTATTGTATTTTTAAATTTTAAATTTAGTAACAATTGATTGTAATTCCTGTGCCAATTCTGATAGAGATTCGCTGCCATTTCCAATTTCTTCAAGAGATGCAACCTGTTCCTCAATAGATGCAGTTACTTCCTCTGTAGAAGCAGAATTTTCCTGTGCTATGGCAGATAGACTTTGTAAAGTATCTAAGATATCGTTTTTCATAGTATCCATTTCTATTCCTGAAGCATTTAATTCCTCAATTTCTTTATCGGCGTTTTTCATGGCTTCATATATTAACATATACTTGTCCTTGCTATTAAACACACTTTGTGTTTGCTCCTTAGCTATATCTGATACTCTTTCTATGGTTGTTACAGCATCTTTAGAATTTGCTTGTAAATCATTAACTATTTCATCAATGGACATTGTAGACGCTGAGGATTGTTCTGCTAATTTTCTAATTTCCTCTGCAACAACTGCAAAACCTTTTCCAGCCTCCCCAGCTCTAGCCGCTTCTATTGCTGCATTTAAGGCTAATAAATTGGTTTGTTCTGCAATTGATGCAATAACATTGCTGGCTTCTCCTATTTGAATAGAGCTAGCATTTGTTTTTAGTATAACTTCTTGAATTTCCTTTGAGGCATTATTGCTTTCTTCTGTTATTTTAGATAATTTTTCAATTTCATTTAAACCACTATCAATAATTTCTATTATTTCATTGGTAGCTGATTTTAAATTTTTTGAATACTTTAGTTCTTTTTCAATTATTTCACCTAATAAATTAGCTTTTGAAGAGCCAGTTTCTGTATTTGATGCTTGTTCTGAAGCACTATTGGCTATTTCTTGTGCTGTTCTAGATACTTCTTCTGCAGAGATAGTGGATTGTTGAATAGTAGCAGTCATTTCTTCTGAGGTGGAAGCTACTTGTTCAGAAGAATTGCGAATATCGTTAATCATCTTTCTAAAACTATTTGTTATACTTTGCATAGATCTGCCTAAATCCCCAAGTTCATCTCTTCTTGATAATATATGGAGAGAAATATCTTGTGTAATATCGTAATTTGCTAATACCTCTGAATACTTAGTTGCTTCAATTATTGGTTTGGCAATAAAAACTCCCATGGTATATGTAATACCCATACTAAATAATAAGATTATTGCAATTGATACGATAACATTTTTTTTCATTGCTGGGATTGAATCTAAAATTTCAGCTTCATCGGCTGTAATAACAAAGGTCCAGTTAGTGCCTTCTACTGGAGCATATCCAGCATATAATTTTTTACCATTAAAGCTGTAATTACTTACACCAGATCTTTCTTCTATTATTTTTTCTGTTAGTTTTGCTACTTCTTTAACACTTTCATCATCTTTTGCTTGTTCTATTGCATTGGATTGTTCGAGAACCAATTCCTTGTTGGGATGAGCCACTACATTTCCTGCGCTATTGAGCATATAGCTGTATCCAGTTTGACCAAAGCTTATATCTGCAATTAATTCACTTAAAATATTGCCATCAGCTCTAGTAGATAAAGCAGCTACGATTTGACCATCTTTTTTTATAGGTGTAGCATAAAGTAAATTTAGCTGATTTACAGCACGAGTAACTAGTAAGTCAGATACACTTGTGTTGCCACTTAAGGCATTTTTTAAATAGGGTCTATCTCCCAATTGAATAATTGTTCCATCAGGAGAATATGTGCTTCCATCAGGATGAGAGATTGCCAATTCAATAAAATTAGTTCCATCTACCTGCCTTATTAACTCATCTTTTTGCAATTCCCAATTCATACTTTGAATCTCTTGACTACATGCTATAGTTTCTAGAACTCTTTTTTGAGTTTTAATTCGACTTTCTACTATCTTAGCTCCATTAAGAGCCATGTCTCTAAGTGCATTTTCTGCTTCAACGCTAACGGTGTTGCTAGCTTTTATCACAGAAATTGAGGCGACAATGGCAGACGATAATAAAACTAATATGGAGAAATATACAACAAGTTTTAATTTAATACTTTTCACGTTAATACCTCCCATTTTTAAAATGATGACCTATGTTTTTTGGTTCATTATGAATTGTTAAAAACTAAACATCAATTACCATATTAACCCAATATTTATATTTTTGCAATAACTGACAATATAAGACTAAAAAATATAAGACTAAAGTAGGAAGTATAATTATTTTATTATAGTAAATTAAAGCTTAGGCATTAGAATTACAATATTTATTCTAATTATATATATTGTTAAATTTTTTTCATTTTTCAACAAAAACTATTGACAACTTTTTAACCTAGTATATACTAGAATATGTTACTAGAATATTCTAGTAAAACGTTCTACAAAATAAAGGAGGGTTTTTTATGTTCAAATCTAGTAAGAAGCATATCACATTATTATTAGTATTAGTTATGATGCTATCTTTAGTTGGATGTGGCAAGGACAATGCACCTACTTCCTCTGATAAAGGAACAGGAAAGTTTACACCTGGAGTATATACAGGTGAAGCAAAAGGTATTAGTGATACCCTTACTCTAGAAGTAGAGGTAGATGAAGAAAATATTTTATCTGTAAAAATTACTGATCATAGTGAAACGCCTGGCATATCAGATACTGCTATAGAGCGTATTCCTAAAGAGATAGTTGAATATCAAAGTTTAAATATTGATGTTGTATCAGGAGCTACTGTTTCTAGTACGGCTATTCTTGAGGCTGCGAAACAGGCATTAGAAAAAGCTGGAGCTAATATTGATGATTTGCTAAAAGAAATAGATAAATCATCAAAAAATGGGGAAGCAATAGAAAAAACTACAGATGTAGTTATTGTTGGAGGCGGTGGTGCTGGTCTTGCAGCTGCTGTTTCTGCATTACAAAATAATGCTAAAGTTATTGTATTAGAAAAAATGCCTACATTAGGTGGTTCTACTATAATGGCTGGGGGACAATATAATGCAGTTGATAATAAACGTCAAGAAGCTCTTACTATGCGTCCAGAATTGATTAAACAAATTGAAGCACTTACTAAGGAAGAGCCTGTTAATGAAATACATAAAAGGTTGATGAGTGAATTATCAGAACAGGTTAAAGAGTATAAGAAGAATAAATCAACTTATATGTTTGACTCACCTCAACTTCATGCTTTACAAGCATTTAATGGTGGGGATAAAAAAGGTAATCTTGAACTAATAGAAAAGTTTGCATATGGAGCTAGAGACTCTGTTGGTTGGCTTGAAGGACTAGGAGTGGAGATTTCAGATGAGATAGCTACTGTTACAGGAGCATTATGGCCAAGAACTCATCAATTTATTAAACCACTTACTACTGGTCCTATAGATGCTTATGTTGAATTTATATCATCAAAGGGTGATGATGCTGAAATAATATTAGAAACTAGAGTAACAGATATTATCGTGAAAGATGGTAAAGCTGTAGGAGTTAAAGGTATGCAAGGAAATAACGAAATCATCGTTAATGCAAATAAAGGTGTAGTTATAGCTACTGGTGGATTTGCAAGAAATAAAGAATTAGTGGCTAAATACGATGAGCTTTGGGGAGATTTATCAAATCTTAATTCTACAAATAGTGTTAGTGCAACTGGTGATGGTATTGTAATGGCGGAAACTATTGGTGCTAACTTAGTAGGAATGGAATATATTCAGTTATTACCAGTAGGACATCCTGAAACTGGTGGAATGTCTGGAAACATTAGCATTAATGCTGCAAATCAACTTTTCATCAATAATAAAGGTGAACGTTTCGTAGCAGAAGATTCAAGAAGAGATACTCTTACAAAGGGACTATTGGAGCAACCAGATCAAATTATGTGGATATTACATGATGCACATGAATATTATAATGAAGATGTTAAAAATGATTTTAATGAATCAATAGGTAAATTAGTTGAAAGTGGTATTGCTGTTAAGGGAAATACTATTGAAGAATTAGCAGAACAAATGAAAGTAGATCCTACTACATTAAAAAATACAGTTGATACTTATAACAAAGCTGTTAGAGGTGAAGTAGCTGACCCATTAGGAAAGAATCTACTTCAAGACGAATTTAATAAAGGACCTTTCTATGCATCAGTTCGTGTACCAACAATACACCATACTATGGGTGGAATTGAAATAAACACAGATGCACAAGTAATAGATAAGGATGGCAATGTAATTAAAGGTTTATATGCAGCTGGTGAAGTTACTGGAGGAATACATGGCTCCAATAGACTTGGCGGTAATGCCATACCAGATACTGTAGTATACGGTAAAATAGCTGGGGAATCAGCAGCATTAGAAAAATAAATAGAACAGAAGATAATTCCCTATAAAATTATAGGGAATTATTTTTTATTATGATATAATTTTGTAAGGTGGTGATATTCATATGTCCTATAAAATGGAGAAGTCTGTAAGAAGAAAGCAAGAGCTAGTGGATATTATTGTAAATCTTATGGATGAAGAAGGACTCAAAAATGTAACAGTTAAAGATATTTGTGAAGCTGCTAATATATCTATTGGAGCTTTTTATCACTATTTCCAATCTAAAGATACCATAGTAGATGAGATGTTTTTTTTAATGGATGAGTTTTTTTTAGTAAATCAACAAAATATTTTACAACATCCTACAGTTGCAGACCAAATAATTGATTTTGTAAAACATTTTGGTATCTATGTTGAAGAATGGGGATATTATGCAAATTTATTAATCATGAGAACTCATATGACTAAAAATGATTATAATAGAGGAAGACGATTATATAAAATATTAGAAGAAATAATTATTGCTGGCATTAATAATGGGGAATTCAAATTTGAAGTTGATCCTAAGGAACTTAGAACTATGGTCTTTGTAATAATTAGAGGATATCTTCTAGAATGGGTTAATAGGGAACATAATTATCCAGTTAGGGAGAATATGGTAAGACAAGTAACCTATTTAATAGATTTTTTGACAGGAGAATAATTAGAAATAAGCAGGAAGAGTTTGCTTTTTTAGATTAATCACAAAGAATAAGATAGTAGAAATGGTATGAATAAAGTTTTTAATTTACTAATTTATGATATTATAGTATATTAACAACACAAAGATTAAATATAAGCGGAGAATATATTATTAGGGGTGAAGGAAATTATGAGTACCAAAAGAGAACTCTTCATATTTTCAGCATCTGATATTAACGCAATGGAAGAGCATTTTGAACAAATGGCTAGGAAAGGATGGATGTTAGATAAAGTTGGAGAATACTTAGTTAGATATAAAAGGATAGAGCCACGAGAATTGAAATTTTGTATAGACTTATTTCCTAAGCTTTCAGTTTTTGATTATCCTAATAATAGTGATGTATTGAAATATAGAAATCCCTATATAGATTCAGGTTGGAATTTTTTAGTAGCATCTAATAAATTTCAGGTTTTTTATTCACAGAAGGAAGACGATTTACCGTCGATTCAAACCGATGAGAGAGAAAAACAATCTATAATAAATAAATCTTTGCTCTCTGAAATGGTTATATTTACAATTTGTCTTTTGATTTTTATTTGGAATTTATATAGGTTGTCCCCAGTTAATTACAATAGATTTAAATCCAATACAGGTATAGTAACTGCAATAATTGGTCCAGTATTTATTATACCTACAGTGGTTTATATATTTTCATATGGATTTTGGATGATTAGAGCCAAGATAGCCATTAAAAATGGAGAAAAATTACCTAAAACAAGTTATAAATCTTTAAGGTTTAGGACGTTATTGCTATTATATCCAGCATTGATATTGCAGATTTTGCTCATAATTGCATCAATTGCTGATTTAATTAATGGAGACTTTTTTGGAGTCTTTTTAGTATTACCCATAGCAGTAGGATATACGGCGGGAATCTTATTCAAAAAAAATAAAAATAAGAGAAAAAGAAGTAAGGATAAAAATATAGTATTATTTATAATTATTATTGTATTAATAGTAATCGTAGTTAATATAATTATTACTAAATTATATGGCATAATAGATTCACGAGGATCACAAGAATTACAAGAAGGATATAAAGGGCTTACGTTAAATGATTTTAACCATATGAATTCTGACTACTCTAACTTTTATTGGGAGAGAAGTGTATTGCTGCCCAAGGTATCTATTTATTATGAGAAATCTTCAGGTGAAAACAGAGATTACGTAAGAACTGAATATATAAAAGCTATAAACAATGAGATGGCCAAATATGTATTTGATGGAATGGTTAAAGAAGGTGTTGTAAAGTATAATAGAACTGTAACTCCTGCTAGTATGAACTATGATTATTTTAATGAGGCTTTTTTCATAGATTATGCTGATAATGATAGAAGTGTAATTTTATTAAAAGATAATGAAATATTCTATATAGAAAGTAAATTTGATTTGTCAGATGAAGATAATATAAATATTATTGTTAATAAATTAGATAATTACTAAATATAATCCTAAGAATTTGCCTTAGGATTGTATGTTATAATTAACTCACAATAAGGTATTGGGAGGGGTAATATGTTAGAGTTTATTCTTGGTGGAATTATAATCTTACCTATTTTAGTAATTCTAATTTATTCCATCATAAATCCTGAAGCAATGGCAACTTGGGGATATAGATGGAGATATAAAGGTGAACTTGAACCAACGGAAGAGTATATAAACTATATTCGTGTTTCTTCAGTAATTAGTTTATTATTGATAATATCAATGGTAATTATTTCATTTAATCCTTTATATGGTACAATTTTTCTTATATTGTCCATATTCATAGCCTTATACTATTTTTTGATTAAATAAATTTAGATATGAAATTATTGTAATATTCATACAACTATACTATAATTTATTTAATGTTTGTCTCATCAATAGGAGTAGCTACTATAGCAGGTGTATTAGGAGGTATAATAGGACCTCCTTTAGCAGAATATTTCTGTGATAAACTTCCAGAAGATTACCATCCTACAATTGGTAATGTTGCTTCTATGGGAGTCACTACAATAGTGGTATCCATGATAATAAAGGTACTTCCTTGGTTTTAAATAAAGCAGCGGAAAAGTTGGGCAATTTTGCCCAACTTTTTTATATGGAATCCTATAAAGTCCATATGATATACTAATGAGGAAGAAAAGATTAAAAGAGGTGTTTATGTGTTAATAAATTTACTTAGAAACTTAGCTAACAGAGTTGGAATTATATTAGTATTAGCACTTTTTCTTTCAAAAAATGGACTGTTTAGAAAATTAGTCTCAAAGGAGAATATTGGGATTGAAGATAAAGTATTGCTGTCTACTATCTTTGGAGCTTTTGGCATACTAGGTACCTATACAGGAATACATTTAAAAGGAGCATTAGTTAATGCTAGAGTTATTGGTGTTTTTGTTGGTGGATTACTTGGAGGACCATTGGTTGGAGCTTTGTCTGGTATCATTGCAGGGGGTCATAGATTTTTAATAGATATAGGTGGATTTACTGCCATTGCTTGCGGTATATCAACTTTATCTGAGGGTATTATGGCAGGATTATTGAAAGAGAAGTTTGAGAATAGTCCTTATAGAATAATATTTGCTTTAATAGCTGGAGCCATGGCTGAAGTAATGCAAATGATAATAATCCTTTTAGCTGCGAAACCATTTTCAGAGGCATTAAATCTAGTTAAGGTAATTGGGATTCCAATGATTGTTGGGAATGGTATAGGCATAGCTGCATTTATTGCTATAACAGATACAATATTTAAAGAGATAGAGAATGAAGCTGCATATCAGGCTCAATTGACTTTAAAGATTGCTGATATGACCTTAGCATATTTTAGAAAAGGATATAACGAAGATACGGCTAGAGATACGGCGAAGATAATTTATAATA
Organism: Tissierella praeacuta; assembly: GCF_040396155.1. GTDB lineage: Bacteria > Bacillota > Clostridia > Tissierellales > Tissierellaceae > Tissierella > Tissierella praeacuta_A. Next base: position 26,825 of record NZ_JBEBOY010000030.1, on the reverse strand, counting down.
TGACTAAGATTAAGGCTGTTGCATTTACTGATAAAGAAAAGATATTAGCCCATATTGGTATAGGCGCAGATCACCATTTAGCGGGAAGTCCAATAAAGACAAATTTAACAAGGGAAAGCTTATTGACTAAAGAATATGTAGTAGCAAATACTGAAAAAGAAATAGGATGTGACTATGGCAACTGCCCGCTAAAGTCTGCTGTAATTGTGCCTATTAGAGAAGAAGATAAGGTTATAGGCACATTGAAACTATATAAAGATAGGGAAAATTCCATAACTAAGGTAGATGTAGAGTTAGCATTGGGTTTAGCCAAGATGTTTTCTACCCAGATAGAACTAAGCAAAATAGACCATCAGAGAGAGTTGTTATCTAGAGCAGAGCTAAAAGCTTTGCAAGCTCAGATAAATCCTCATTTTCTATTTAATGCTATAAATACTATAGCATCCCTAACTAGAACTCAGCCAGAGGACGCTCGTAGACTCTTAGCTCATCTTGGTAATTATTTTAGAAATAATTTACAACAGGAAACAGAGGCTGTAAATCTATATAGAGAAATAGAACATATAAATTCCTATATTGAAATTGAAAAAGCAAGGTTTGGGGATAAATTAGAGATTGTTTATGATATTCCTAAAGATATTGATTGTAAACTTCCACCTTTACTTCTTCAACCTATAGTAGAAAATGCAATAAAACATGGTGTATTAGGCAAAATTGAAGGTGGAAAAGTTGAAATAATTGCAAAAGATAATGATATAGAAACAAAATTAATTGTGAGAGATGATGGGGTGGGAATATCCAAGGAATGTTTAGACTGCTTGTTTGAAGAAAGCTGCAGCAAGGAAAGAATTGGCATTATAAATGTGAATGAAAGACTAAAGAATAAATATGGAAAAGAATATGGATTAATTATTGAATCTGAAATTAATAGGGGAACTACTGTAACTATGGTAATTCCTAAGTTTTAAGGAGATGGTTAATTTGCTAAGATGTTTAATTGTAGATGACGAGAAGCCTGCTCGACAAGAATTATTATATATCTTAAGTAATATTGAAGGGGTAGAAGTAGTTGGAGAAGCTTCCCATGGTATAGAAGCCCTAGAATTAATTAAAAAGCTTAGACCGGATATTGTTTTTTTAGATATTCAAATGCCACAAATGAGCGGAATAGATGTTGCTAGAAAGTTATTAGAAGAAGAATATAGGCCAATGGTAATATTTGTAACAGCCTATGACCAATTTGCAGTTGAAGCCTTTGAAGTAAATGCAATAGATTATTTACTAAAGCCCATATCTGAGGAAAGACTAGAAAGAAGATTAGAGGATATAATTCTTAAAGATGATAAAGAGAAATTTGATTATAATAAATTGGATAAATTAATTCAGGATATAAAATCTAATACTAAAATCACTACTAAAAGGCTATCACTTTATCATAATAATAAGCTTATTCCAATTGAAACAAAGGATATTATATATGCCACAATAGAGGATAAGAGCACTGTGATTTTAAGTAATAAGGGAAAGTTCGAAACAAACTATACATTAAATGATTTAATGGAGAAACTAGATTCTTCAAACTTTTTTAGAACCCATAAATCCTATATAGTAAATCTAAATTATATAGAGTCAATAGAGCCTTGGTTCAACTCTACCTATAATATAAACTTAAAAGATATTGATGAGGTAATTCCTGTAAGTAGGAATTATGCGAAGAACTTTCGGGAGATTATGAATATCGAGTAAAATGTATTTCAACTTCTGAGCATGCATCTTAGACATTAATTATAACCTCTTACCCAAAAAAATGAATAATTTGTGTTTTGTTATTGTATCATTATTAATGAAACAAATAATAGAGGAGGTTTTTTTAATGACACAATTTATTATTGGAATTATTATACTTATAGTAGGATACTTTATCTATGGAAAAGTAGTTGATAATCATTTCGGTATTGATGATACCAAAGAAACTCCTGCTACAAAACTTGAGGATGGTATCGACTTTGTTCCTATGAGTTGGCCAAAAATTTTCCTAATCCAATTATTAAATATTGCAGGATTAGGACCTATATTTGGAGCAATACAAGGGGCATTATTTGGACCTATGGCATTTGTATGGATAGCTTTAGGTTCTGTATTTGCAGGAGGAGTTCATGACTATTATTCAGGTATGCTTTCCTTAAGACATGATGGACAGTCCATATCTGAAATAGTTGGGATTTACCTAGGTGATGGTGCAAGAGCCATAATGAGAGTATTCTCTGTTATATTGCTTATCTTAGTAGGTACAGTATTTATGACAGGACCTGCTAATCTAATGGCTAGTATTAAATTATTTGGTCTTGGTAATGCAGATATTTGGTTAGCATTAGTATTTATTTATTATTTCCTAGCTACAATATTACCTGTAGATAAGATAATCGGTAAGATTTATCCATTATTTGGTTTAGCTTTACTTACAATGGCATTTGGAATTGGTACTATGATATTAGTAAAAGGATATCAATTGCCAGCATTTACAGTATCTAGTTTACATCCAGCAGGATTACCAATATGGGCAATTCTATTTACTACAATAGCTTGTGGTGCAATCAGTGGTTTCCATGCTACTCAATCACCAATGATGGCTAGATGTATGACTAAAGAAAGTTATGGTAGAAGAATATTCTATGGTTCCATGATAGCAGAAGGTGTTATTGCTATGATTTGGGCAGCAGCTGCAATGGTATTCTTCGATGGCATCCCAGGATTACAAGATGCATTAACTAATGGTGGAGGACCTGGTGGAGTAGTAAATACTATTTCAAATTCTCTTTTAGGACCTGTTGGTGGAGTATTAGCTATGTTAGGAGTTATAGCTTGTCCTATTACTTCAGGAGACACAGCCTTTAGATCAGCAAGACTTACTATAGCAGATGCTATGAAATATGGTCAAGGACCTATAAAGAAGAGATTAGTTTTAGCTTTACCATTATTTGCCATAGCATTTGGATTAACAAGAATAGACTTTAATATTATTTGGAGATATTTTGCATGGTCAAATCAAACATTAGCAATGATAGTTTTATGGGCAGCAGCAGCTTATTTAGTTAAAAATAATAAGAGTCACTGGATGACAAGTATTCCAGCAACATTTATGACAGCTGTATCTGCAACATATCTTTTACAAGCACCAGAAGGATTTAAGCTATCTACAACAATAGCATATCCTGTAGGAGCTATTATAGCTATAGGAGCTATTACATTCTTCCTTATAAAAGTAAATGGAAGAAAAACAGTAAAAGCATAATACTAAAATTAAATATTATTAATTAATATAAAGGGAGATGAATTTTCATCTCTCTTTTTTATGAAAAAATGAGCTGCTACTGAGGTTTTGTGGTATACTAGCCATAAGAGAAGATTAATAAAGATGAAGTAGAACTACTTTATTTTATTATTCATAGCTAATATTTAAGTTTATGACAATGGATAATATTCTCAGATAATAAATAAAACTATCACTTGATAGTTTTTCTAAAAAAATATATATTAATAATAGAAGAAAAACTTTATATAAAGGAGCCAATAGTATGAACTTAGTTTATAAAGGAAAAACGAAAGATGTTTATGATTTAGAGAACGGAAATTATTTGTTAAAATTCAAGGACGATGTAACAGGAACAGACGGAGTGTTTGATCCAGGAGCTAATACTGTAGGTCTAAGTATAGAAGGAGTGGGTAAAGCTGGACTTAGATTAACGAAATTTTTCTTTGAAAAATTAAATAGTATGGGTATACCAACTCATTATGTAGATGCAGATATAGAAAATGCAACTATGACAGTATTACCTGCAAGTGTATTTGGTAAAGGTGTAGAAGTAATCTGTAGATATAAAGCAGTAGGCAGCTTTATGAGAAGATATGGAATGTATGCAACGGAAGCACAGCAATTAGATGCTTATGTAGAGGTTACTCTAAAGGATGATGATAGAAATGATCCTCTAATAACTGATGAGGGACTAGAGATGTTAGGTATAATGACCAAAGAAGAATATAAAACTTTATCAGATTTAACTAAAAAGATTAGTCAAGTAGTTAAAGATGAACTTGCTAAAAAAGGTATGGAGTTATATGATATTAAATTTGAATTTGGTAGAGTTGGAGAAGATAATCATATTGCACTAATAGATGAGATATCTGGTGGAAATATGAGGGCTTATAAAGACGGAGAATATATTGAGCCATTAAAATTAGAAGAGTTAATGTTAAAATAATAAAAAAATTAGGGGATATATTTATATATCCCCTAAAAATTCTTCTAAAGTAATATTTTTTTCATAAATTTCTTTTGCCACTTCTTTACCTACATATCTAATATGCCAAGGCTCATAACTATAACCTGTTATTTCAGTGGTTTCTTTTTGAAAACGTATTATAAATCCAAATCTATGGGCATTGTCCTTAAGCCATTTTCCTTCAACAGCTTGTCCAAAATTTTCTTCTAAAGTAAAATTCACACTCTTAGAAGATACATCCATAGCAAGACCTGTTTGATGTTCACTTTGACCTGGAAAGGCTACTAACTTATTAGCTTCTTCAAATCCAACATTTTTGACCTTTCTATCAAATAAGGATTTCTGAGTATTATATGATCTATATCCAGAAACAGCATATAAAGTAATTTCGTCCTCATCCGACCCTTTAAATAACTCTTCAAGTGCATCTGCAGCTTCTTTTCTTAAATATTTTTTTTCTACATCTTCTTTAAAAGGAAACCTTACATTGGGAATAACTAGATCCTTTGGCTTATAATCAGAAGAAAGATTTCTTTTTTTATTAGCTAATACCAAAATATCATCTGTATTTTTTACTATGATTTTTCCATCTTCGTCTTTGTAAGTTGTGTCTTTCAAATAATCAACTTTTTCAGATAGGGGTAAGTCATTTGTCTCATCAGGGGTTTTATCTATATCAGTATCATTGATAACAATACCATCGTTTTTATTGGATGCAACTGATATATTTTTCTTAGATGAGTGTGTACTTCCACCTTGACTATATAAAAAAACACTAAATCCTATTAGACCTAAAGCCATAGTTTTGACAAGTACTTTTCTCATATTTAGTCAACTCCTAAATTCATATATAATAGTATTTGTATCTGTCTATTATACAATATAAATACGGAAAAGTACATATTTCGACAAGTATATAAAAAATAATGTCTAAAGATAGTTAATTCATATAGAATAAATTTAAGACCGTATTATTTTTAATACGGTCTTAAAACAATCATACATAGTTTACTTTTAGAAGTATCCTTAGCTATTCCTATAAATATTATTTTCTTATCTAGATTCTTGGGAGACAAATTTTCCAAAAATCTATAAGTACATTTATTTGAACAGTTAAAAGTACTTTTCTACTTTAAGTTTAATTTGATTAATCGCATTCATATAAAGTTGGTAAATATTCTATAGTATTATAAGTACATCTATTCAAGCATGTTGTAACTTTTCTGCGAGCGTATACCTTAGTTGTATGGGTACCGCTTACTCTATTGCAATGATAACATCTACTACCGGCTATATCAGTTCTGCCATGTATTTTATCAATTCCTTCATAAATAGTATCATCACAATGTTCACAAAGTTTTCCGGTGTCAATCCTTGATTCTAAGCTTCTAGATTCAATATCTTGAGGTTCCACTGGAGGTCTTATTGGAGATTTTAAATTAGATGATTTTGCATCAGAAGTAATACTAAAAACAAAGATAATTGATAAAACAATCATTAAACTTCTAGTTATGTTTTTTCTGTCAAATAACATTCTAATCACCCCCCTGATTAATATATTTACTAAGTACATATGAATATATCATTCATCTATAGAGTAGTCAAGCAAATAGATTGTTGAAATTTACTATTGATACATCCAGGTTAACCTATATTAGATATAATAGCCTAAGCATATTGTCTTTAGGAGTAATTAGATTATATATTTCACTATATGGGCTAGAAACATTCCCATTTATTTTTTATCATTAAAATCACCTTCTGGCTTATATTCGTCTTATAGTTACATTTTACAACAAAAAAAGCATAACTCCTACAACTACTGTTGTATAAATTATGCTTTTTATTTACTTAGAACTTTTTCAGTGACCTTATTAATGCTAGTATTATTATAAATAATTTAATTCTTGAACTTGCTTATCTATAGCATTTATATTCATTAGGAAGATATTCTAAAACCCTATAAGTACATCCATTAGGACAAGCTACAACTTTTTTAACGGAATAAACATCAGTATTATGATGGTCTCTTATACTACAGTGCTTACAATCTTCACCAGATTTATCAGTTCTAGCATACGATTTATCTATATACGTTGGAGCAGGTTTACGACAATCTCCACAATCAATTGCTCTAGGTGATATATCTACTGGTTCTGCATATGACTTAGTATTTAAAATAAACAAGCTTAACATTATTAATAAAGCAAACATTGTAAAACCTCTAACTAAATCCCTTTTATTAGTAATCATAATATTAATCCCTTTCACTTAATAAAGAAATACATTCATATAAAGTCGGTAAATATTCTACATCTTTATAGGTACATCCATTAGGACACATTGAAGATTTTCTACGAGCATATACCTTAGTTAAATGATAGTCTTGTGTACTACAGTGCTTACAATTTCCACCAGCTTTATCAGTTCTAGCATATATTGTTTCGATACCTCGATAAATATCATCGTAACAATCTTCACAACTTTCCCCAATAGCAACTTTTGATTTTAAATTTTGAAATAGATTAAGATTATTAGCATAGTCCGCTGGAGGTCTTCTTGGAGATTTTAAATTAGATGATTTTGCATCAGAAGTAATACTAAAAACAAAGATAATTGATAAAACAATCATTAAACTTCTAGTTATGTTTTTTCTGTCAAATAACATTCTAATCACCCCCCTGATTAATATATTTACTAAGTACATATGAATATATCATTCATTTAAATAGTAGTCAAGCAAATAGATTATTAAAGTTTTCTATCATGATATATAAGCTCATCTATACTAGATATAATATAAAGAATATTATATTAGAACAGTCATATATATCTTCAATTATAGTAATTTTTATTCTACCTATAAGTAGAGTTTTATTTGAAATAGTCTCATCCAAAATAACTATTTCCTTATTACAGTACAAAAATGGGACTGCCTCAAAATATTATTTGAGGCAGTCCCTATATTTTATAAATAAATCGTTTTTATAAATTTCTATGGGCTTTTTAAGAACAGTATTTATATTTTAATTATTTTACTTTCTTACCAAGCTTATAAATTGAACCAAGATCAAATAGAGTATCCAAATTATCCAATGGATTTTCATTAAGTACTAGAAAATCTGCATATTTCCCTTCCTCTAGAGTTCCATAATTATCAAGGATTCCTAATAAATCTGCACTTGATCTTGTAGACGCTACAATTGCTTCCATTGGACTCATACCATATTCAACCATTAATTTTAATTCATGAGGGGCTCCATCATGAAAATTAAATGGTGTACCAGCATCTGTACCCATAGCAATTTTAACACCAGCCTTGTATGCTTTCTTAAAGCTTTCGCAATGATATTTCATTACATAATTTGACTTATCTACAGCAAACTTAGGAATTCCAGCTTCAACTCCATTTTTAACTATGAAATATGGTGCAACTAAAGTAGGAACTAGATAAGTACCTCTATCAACCATTAGCTGAATAACCTCATCATCAAGAAATATACCATGCTCTATTGAATCTATTCCAGCTAATACTGCATTTTTGATTCCTTGAACTCCTTGGGCATGGCTAGCTGTTTTCTTGCCTGCTTTATGAGCTTCTATTACAGCGGCTTCCATTTCTTCCATAGAAAGTTGAGGAGAACCAGGTTCTACACCCTTTGTCATAACACCGCCAGTAGCCATAATTTTAAGAAGGTCAGCGCCAGCTTTAAGTTCTTTTCTTGCAGATTTTCTAAGCTCATCTACACCATCTGATTCTCTCCCGATAAACCATCCATGTCCACCTGTCATAGTTAAACATCTACCTGCAGATATAAATTGAGGACCTTCAATGAAACCTTCATTTACTGAATCTCTTAAATCAAAATCTATTCCATCAGGTGCACCTAGATCTCTGAAAAAAGTTGTACCAGATAGAAGATGTTTTCTAAGATTTGCTACACCTCTTAAAGTGGTTTTTGCTTGAGATTCCGCCGTCATAATAGAAACAGGATCACCAACTGGCTCCATTGTAATATGAACATGGCTATTTATTAGTCCTGGAATTACAGTTTTACCAGATAAGTCTACTTCTTTAATTCCATTTGTATCTTTTAATTCATTAACTTCGCCAACTTTAATAATCTTTTTATCTTCTACTATAAAGTAAGCATTTTCAACTGGTGTTTCTCCAGTACCATTAATTAATCTAAAACCTTTATATAATATTTTATCAGTCAAAATAACCACTCCTTCTATATTTTCCTTATTACATTAATTTTGCCATAACTCCCGCTAGTACTACTGAAGCAATTGTAACAGTCATAAATCCAGCTACTAGCATTTTAGGCAGTATTTCATTTAATAAAAATTGTTTTTCTTCTTCTGTTTTCCCATTGGCATTTGTAACTTCATTAGAAAGTATATACGTCCCTGGAAAACCAAATAAAGCAGAAGTTCCTATAGCTATGGACATTTCTATAGAATATCCAAGTATTTTACCTACTATTGCAGAAGCAATAGCTATACCAATAAGACCCAACAATAGACTTGTTACCATTGGAAACAATATTGATAACAGCATTTCAGGTGTAGCCGTTGATAAATTACTAAATACTACAGCCATAAGTCCTAATAAAGCAAGTCCAAATGCATTTGCCTTAGACATAATATTTTCCTCTAAAAGCCCTAATTCTCTTCCTATGACTCCAACTAATAAGCACATAACATATTTGTGTATAATGCCATTAGTAAGTTCTGATAGTTTAAAGCCTAATAAAGCTACTAAAGCTAGTTTGGCTAACATTATGAAACTAGTTTGTAAATCCTTTGGTAAAGGAGGTATTAGCTTTTTTTTAACTATTATTTCATTATTTATATTATCATCTAGAGTTGAAACAACTTCTGAGTTGTTTTCTCTAAAGGATTTAAGCAGATTTTTTGCCTCTTTATTGAGCAAGAAAGATGCCACAGGGTATCCAAAGAAACCTTGGACTACTACTAATAATGTTGAAAACACTGCTATTGTTTCAAGCCCCTTTGCTTTTGCTGTATCTCCCATAATAATAGCTGCTACAACTCCACCGGATATAGGTGGTGCAGAAGCTACGGCATATTCTTTACCTATAATAGGGGTGCCTATAAAGAATAAAAATACACCTATTCCAATTACTGCACTTATTGATATTACAACAGTTTTCCATTGCTTTTTAAGATCTTCGAAGCTCATTAATGTACCCATATGAGTAATTAAAAATGCAATCATAAGTGAGCCAAAACCTAAAAGTTGTGCATCTTCTAAGATGGTCTTTGGAAGGTTGAACCAGAATCCTATCAAGAATACTATAGATGCAATGAACATCATAGATACAATAGACTTGGTCTTGTAAGATACAAAATCTCCAACGGCATATATTAATAAAACTATTGTTATAGCTGATAAACTATCCATCTTATTCCTCCTGTTCTGAAATGACTTATCTTTTTATATAAGGTCTGGCCAGACTTTTTATAAATAAAAAAACTCGTCTTAAGGATATATTTATATCCTTAGAGACGAGTTGATTTCCCGTGGTACCACTCTAATTCATAAGCTGTTTTTTATATAGCTTATCTCTTGGATCAAAGGTGAATTCCTTAAATCCTAGCCATATAACGGTGACTACCGACCTTATTTACTCCCAGTTGGTTTTAACAAGGCAGTTTAGGAGTGAGTATATATACTTTCTTTATACTAATTCTCACCAACCATTAGCTCTCTTAAATAAAGTTTAAGTATTTTGGTCTCCATCGTAACTTTTAGAAAATTTTAAATATAAAAATTATTATAATACGGTAAAGTGACATTGTCAACATAAAATTAAAAAAATTTTTAAAATTATTACATTTGACGTTTAAAAAGTATTGTAAAGCAAAAATAAAGTTAGGAAAATATGTAGAATAATTAATGTATTTGTAATGATTATAATACTCATTGTAATAAATATAAGAATATTAAAATGAGCTATAGGAGATAAAGTAAAATAGAATTCGAATAAATTTAACTGATGGTGTTATTAAATTTTCTTTTAGAAATGAAATTCTTGAAATTAGATTATTTATACAAAGAATATAGAAGAATCGTATTTATTTTATGTTATGATAAAGAATAAGAATATCCAAATAAATTCTAGGGCTTTGAAAAGTTATAGGGGAGAGTTATTGACTTAAGTTAGTTTTTAATTGTGTTTAGGATATCTAAATATTATAATATAATAAAGATTTATTAAGGTGGAATAGAGATGAATATAAATTATTTAAAGAAATATATAAAAAGATATAAAAAACAATTTCTAATGGCTCTTATATTTGTAATTTTTGAAACTATGGGAGATTTAATTCAGCCTACTATTATGTCAAAGATAATCGATAATGGAGTGAAAAGGGGAGATATTAACTATGTCTTTAAATTAGGAGGATTGATGTTTCTAATGACGGCATTAGGAGCTATTTCTGCAATTATTAGAAATATTATTTCTTCTAAAGTAAGTCAGAGTTTTGGAGCTGATCTTCGTGAAGATTTATATATTAAAATACAAGGATTTTCTTTTGATAATATAGATGAATTTCAGGATGCTTCTTTGATTACTAGACTTACTAATGATGTGAATCAAATACAAAATTTTTCCCATGGCATGATGAGAATATTTGTAAAGGCTCCAGTTATTGGAATAGGATCTGTAATAATGGCATTTTTATTAAATCCTCAGATGGCTCTTATATTACTAGGAGTAGTTCCAATTGTTGTTATTATTATTTCATTAAATTTGAAGATGTCTTATCCAATATTTACAAAAATCCAGATGGCTTTAGATAAAGTAAATGGAGTAATGAGAGAATATTTAGCTGGAATTAGAGTTGTAAAGGCCTTTAATAGATTTAACTATGAAAAGGTTCGTTTCAAGAAAGTAAATGATGGTTTGAAAGATATTACTCTCAAAGGTATGAGATTAGTTGCAGTATTTAATCCTCTTGTAACTTTAGTAGTTAATATAGGAATTGTCTTGGTTTTATGGTTTGGAGGGTTGAGAGTAAATAGTGGAGAAATGGAAGTTGGAAAGATAATGGCCTTTGTAAATTATATGACTCAAGTTCTATTTTCTCTTATAATGATGACGAGAATATTGAATATATTCATTAGAGCTAGGGCTTCTGCTGAAAGAATAGGAGAGGTATTTGAAGCAGAGGATACTATTATTGTTAAAGATGAGCCTATTAAATTAAATGGTATAAAGGGAAGATTAGAATTTGAAAATGTATATTTCAAATATGCCAGCACTAGTACATATGTATTAGAGAATATAAATTTTTCTATAAATCCTGGTGAGACTTTAGCTATTATTGGTTCAACCGGTTCAGGTAAATCTACTTTAATTAATCTTATACCAAGATTTTATGATGCAGTAGAGGGAAAGGTAAAAATTGATGGTATAGATGTAAAGGATATAGATATCTCAGATTTACGAGAGAAAGTCGGTATAGTTCCACAAAAGGCATTATTGTTTACAGGTACTATAAAAGATAATATTAAATGGGGATACGAAAATGCAGCAGCTCAGGATGTAGAAAAAGTTGCAAGGATAGTTTATGCTCATGATTTTATTACTTCTTTCAATGAAGGATATAATACTTATTTAGGTCAAGGGGGAGTAAATTTATCAGGGGGGCAGAAACAGAGAATATCAATAGCTAGGGCCCTCATAAAGAAACCAGCAATATTGATTTTAGATGACAGTACATCTGCAGTGGATTTAATTACTGAAAGAAATATAAGAGAAGGATTAAAGAAATATTTGAAAGAGACTACAACTATATTAGTTGCTCAGAGGATAACATCTGTTATGGATGCAGATAAAATACTTGTTATGGATAGAGGGAAGATTGTTGGTCAAGGAACACATCATAAACTTATGAAAGATTGTGAAGTATATAGAGATATTTATCACTCTCAGCTAGGAAGGGAGGGCGAAAATTTTGGATCCTAGACAGAGAAGAAAAGGCAATGCAGGGATTTCAGGACCTGCTAGAGTATCAGCAGAAAAGGCAAATGATGTAAAACATACATTAAAGAGATTATGGGATCTTTTCAAAGTAGAACAGAGGGGACTTATTATAACATTTTTGCTAATATTAGTTTCTGGACTATTAGGAATATCAGTACCTTTCTTAATAGGAAAGGCAATAGATGCCATATTTCCAGGGAAGTCCTTTGTAGAGTTTGAAAATCTAAAGTTTATTATATTCATATTATTATCCGTATATATCTTAGATAATCTGCTTACCTTTTTACAAGAATATATAGTGGCGGGAATAGCTCAAAGAGTAGTATATAGTTTAAGAGAAAAACTATTCCATAAGCTTCAATCTCTGCCTATTATGTTTTTCGATATTCATACTCATGGAGAGATTATGAGTAGACTTACTAATGATATTGATAATGTAAGTACTACAATATCTCAAGCAACTGTGCAATTTATGGTGTCTATAGTAAATATAATAGGATCCTTAGTTATGATGATTTATTTAAGTCCTCTTATGACTATGGCTAGTTTAATAACTATTCCTATGGTATATCTTTTAACTAGGGTTATAGCTAGTAAGACAAAACTATTATTTAGAGAACAGCAAGAAATATTAGGGAGATTAAATGGACATATTGAGGAATCTATATCAGGAATTCATGTAGTAAAAGCCTTTAACAATGAAACTAAAGTAATAGATGAATTTAAAGAACAAAATGATATTTTAAGAGATGTAGGAGTAAAGGCGCAAATGTGGTCAGGATATATTATGCCTCTTATGAATGTAATAAATAACTTTGGATTTGGAGTTATAGCCATATTTGGAGGTACATTAGCTGTAAAAGGAGTAATTTCTGTAGGTGTTATTGCCAGCTTTATTTCCTATTCAAAACAATTCACAAGACCATTAAACGAATTAGCAAATACATTTAATACACTACAGTCAGGAATAGCAGGGGCTGAAAGGGTTTTTGAAATATTAGATGAAGAAGAAGAGAGAAAAGATTCTCATGACGCAATAATTGTAAAAGAAATAAAAGGAGAAGTAGAATTTAAAAATGTAACCTTTGAATATAAGGAGAATGAGCCAGTTCTAAATAATATATCCTTTAAAGTAAATCCTGGAACTAATATTGCATTAGTAGGACCTACAGGAGCAGGAAAGACTACTATAGTAAATCTTTTAACTGGTTTTTATGATATAAATAAAGGTGAGATATTAATAGATGGAGTAAATATAAAAGATTATCAAAAAGATTTACTAAGGAGAATTTTCGGTATGGTATTGCAGGATACTTATCTTTTTTCTGGAACAATTAAGGAAAATATAAAATATGGCAAATTAGATGCTAAAGATGAAGAAATAGAAAAGGCAGCTATTTTAGCAAGGGCAGATGATTTTATAGATAAACTCCCAAATGGATATGAAACATATTTGAATGAAGGAGGAACTAATTTAAGTCAAGGCCAAAGACAGCTATTAGCCATATCAAGAGCAGTTTTATCTAATCCCTCCATATTGATATTAGATGAAGCAACATCTTCTGTAGATACGAGAACTGAGTTAAAAATTCAAGAGGCTATGGTAAAATTAATGGAGAATAGAACAACTTTTATTATTGCCCATAGGCTTTCTACAATTAGAGATGCTGATATAATCATGGTAATAGATCATGGAGAAATAGTTGAGAAAGGTAGTAACGAGGAATTATTACAGCAGAAAGGACACTATTATAATCTATATCGAAGTCAATTTATTAATGAGGATAAGGATATTCAATAAAATGAATTAATAAAGAAGGAAGCTTATATGTTTCCTTCTTTAAATTTTTTGTATGTTTAATTAGATATAAAAAGTATGAAATCCTGCTATTAAAGAGCAATATTGACTTATAAGTAAAATTTGTTGTCACATAAGAAAATAGTTAGATATATATTGTTATTAAGACTATAATAAATTAATTTTCTTTAGATTTTAACATCAATATATTTTTATATTATGGCAAAATAAGAGAGAGGGAGTATTGAATTATGTATTTTGAAGAAGAAACAAATTTAAATAATGGAATGTTTTATTATGAAGATATAGATAATCAATCAAACTCATATATTATACCTAAGTGTTATAATAGCTCTCAATCAATTAATTATAACACGCATAAAGGGTCTTGTATATGCTCATGTTCACAGGGCTCAATAGGTCCACAAGGGCCACAAGGGCCACAAGGCCCAGCAGGTCCGGCAGGGCCACAGGGTCCAGCAGGACCTGCAGGTTCACAGGGCCCAGCAGGTCCAATAGGTCCACAAGGTCCAGCAGGACCACAAGGACCAGTAGGGCCGACAGGTTCAGGTCTACAAGGGGCCACAGGTCCAACAGGTCCTCAAGGTCCATCAGGTTTACAAGGAGCCACAGGTCCCACAGGACTGCAGGGGCCAACAGGCCCTCAAGGCCCGACAGGCTTGCAAGGAGCTACAGGTACGCCTGGCGTAACAGGAGCTACAGGTGAAATAGGCCCAACGGGGCCAACAGGTCCCGCAGGATTATCAGGAGGAATAATGACATCTTTAGCAGATAATTCTACAGATCAAGTAATAATATTAGATGGAGATCCGATATTATTTAATTTTGATTATTATTTAAATGATGTACCCTATAATTCTGCCACAGGTGAATTTACACTTTTTCCAGATAGAACTTATTTAATAAATTGGTCTGTTGCAATTGACGGAGTAGATGGAATCCAATCTCCTTTATTTGGTCCTGAAGTAGATGGAGTACAATATGGAGCTTTTGTAAGTCCAATAGTAACTGGGATTATTTCATCTTCAGCAATAGTTGAAGTAGGTGCTGTTCCTTCTATTTTAAGAATTCTTAATTTCACTGGTGCCAGTGTTGGGCTATCATTAGCAGGACCTCAGGCAAATATTACAATTATGGCATTTGATAATCCAGTACCATAAATATTGTTTTAAATTACAAGTCTTCCTAGATAATTATCTAGGGAAGATGATAATAAAATTATTAGATATGAATTTGAAGATTATGATATAGAACTAAGGATAATACAACCTATTAAAAATGGAATAGATAAATCCCCTGATAACACAGGGGATTTTGTAATTCATAAAATTTAATTATTCTTACTTTGTTTTATTTTTATTATTTAATAAAATCCATAACTGATTAATTGAAAGTTATAAGAATATTACTAATTAACTATGTTATAAAGGATAAATTTAATCATTTTTTTTAGAATTTATATAAGCTTAATTAGTCAGCTATTAACAGTGATATATACTTATTACCAAAAAAATACATGTTGACAATTAAAATATAGAGTAGTAATATAACCAATATAGTTAGACGACTAATTAATTTTGGAGGGATTAAAATGGATGGTATAAATAAAGATTCTCTATATTATATGTTTTTTGAAATACAGAGACTTAATCATTGTCGTGCTTTATATCTTCTTGATGAAATAGGAGTATATCCGGGACAGCCACATTTATTATGTATGCTAAATATGATGGGGGGTCAAAGTCAAAAAGAATTAGCTAAGAAATTAAATGTAAAGCCTTCCACTATTACAGTAATGCTAAGAAGGATGGAAAAGTCAAATTTAGTTGAACGCAAACAAGATGATAAAGATCAAAGAATATCCAGAGTATATATTACTGAAGAAGGGAAGAAAATATGTGAGAAGTCTAAAGAAGTATTAAATACATTGGAAGAAGAATGTTTTGGAAATCTATCCCAAGAAGATAAAGAAACTTTAAAAAGATTATTTATGCAAATTAGGGATAACTTAAAACTAACAAGTGGAAAACAATAAGTACATGGTAGGAGGCAAATATGTTAAAGTTATTTAAAGAATTTAAGCCATTTACTATATCCATAATAATTATAATAGGACTATTACTATTTCAGGCCAGTATGGAGTTAGCCCTTCCAGATTATATGTCAAATATAGTAAATATAGGAATACAACAAAATGGAATAGAAGATTTAGTACCTAAGGTTATTAGGGAAGGGGAACTGGAAAAAATTAAGATATTTTTAAATGAAGATGAAAGGAATTTATTAGATAGCAGCTATAAGCTAATAAATAAAGAAGGATTAACTGAAAAGGAGTATAAAGGGCTTTTAAAGGAATATCCATCTCTGGAAAATGAGACCTTATATATCTTAGATAATTCCTCTAAGGATGAAGTTGAAAGATTAAGCTCATTTTTGAGTAAATCTATGGTTACTGTATTTATGATAGAAGAGGGAAATATTCCCTTTACCAATATTCCAGAAGGAGAAGACCCTTTTATATTGCTAGAAAATTTACCTAAGGAACAACTTGAGACTATAAAATATAATATTAATGAGCAATTTAAGGAATTGCCTGAAAATATGATTAACCAGTCTGCAATAAATTATATTAAGTCAGAGTATGAGTCAGTAGGAGTAAATATGAGAAAACTTCAATCCAACTATATTGTATATATAGGTGGAATAATGTTATCAATATCATTTTTGATTATGATAGCATCAATATCTGTTGGATTCATAGCTTCAAAAGTATCTGCTAGTTTAGGAAGGAATTTAAGGGATAAGGTATTTAAAAAGGTAACTGCTTTTTCAAACGGAGAATTCAATGATTTTTCAACAGCCTCATTGATAACTAGAAGTACAAATGATATACAGCAGGTACAACAGTTTATGGTACTTTTGCTAAGGATGGTATTTTATGCTCCTATTTTAGGAATAGGTGGGGTCATAAGAGCCCTTAGGACAAATACTTCTATGGCATGGATAGTTGCAGTAGGAGTTATGGCTATTTTAACCTTAGTCATAGTTCTTTTTTCTATAGCTATACCTAAGTTTAAAATTTTACAAAAATTAGTTGATAAAGTTAATCTTGTAATGAGAGAATCTCTTAATGGACTTATGGTAATACGAGCATTTAATACTCAAGAATTTGAAGAAAAGAAATTCGATAATGCAAACAATGATTTAACTAGAACAAATCTATTTGTATCAAGAATAATGACTGTAATGATGCCAGCTATGATGATTATCTTAAATGGAGTTACACTTTTAATAATATGGGTAGGTGCCCACGAAATAGATAGAAGTGCAATACAGGTAGGAGATATGATGGCATTTATGCAATATACTATGCAAATAATCATGTCGTTCCTTATGCTTTCAATGATTTCCATAATACTTCCAAGGGCATCTGTATCTGCCAATAGGATTTCTGAAGTATTAGATAAGGAACTTACAATTAAAGACCCTGTAAATCCTAAGGGAATTAGAAAAGATGGAGAGGGACTATTGGAGTTTCAAAATGTCAGTTTTAAATATCCAGGAGCCGAAGAATATGTTTTGAAAGACATATCTTTTACAGCAAGGCCAGGAGAAACTACGGCTTTTATAGGAAGTACAGGAAGTGGAAAATCAACTATAATTAATCTTATTCCAAGATTTTATGATGTTACTCAAGGAAAGATACTTCTTGATAATGTAGATATAAGAGATATAAAGCTTCATGATTTAAGAGAAAAAATAGGATATGTGCCTCAAAAAGGAGTCTTATTTACAGGAAGTATAGAAAGCAATTTAAGATATGGTAAAAACTCAGATATAATTCAAGAAGATATCTTAAAGGCCATAGAAATAGCTCAAGCTAAAGAATTCGTAGATGAAAAGGACAAAGGTATTTTATCTGAAATATCTCAAGGTGGAACTAATGTATCAGGAGGTCAAAAACAAAGACTTTCCATAGCTAGAGCATTAGCAAAGAAATCGAAAATATTTATATTTGATGATAGTTTCTCAGCTTTAGATTTTAAGACGGATGCTAGATTGAGAAAGGCAATAGGTGAGGAAATCAAGAATTCAACCATATTAATAGTGGCACAGAGAATAAATACCATAATGAATGCTGAAAAAATAGTGGTATTAGATGAAGGTAGAATAGTAGGCATGGGAACTCATAAAGAGCTTTTAAAAAATTGCCATGTTTATAAGCAAATAGCCCTATCTCAGTTATCAGAGGAGGAACTTGCTATATGAGTGAAAAAAATAGACAAAATCAAAGACAAGGAGGACCAATGGGTGGTCCTATGGGAGGAATGAGAGGAGGAGTTGAAAAAGCCAAAGATTTTAAAGGGACTTCTTCAAAACTTCTAGATTATTTAAAGCCCTATAGGTTTAAATTGATGATAGTTATTTTATTTGCTGCTTTAAGTACTGTTTTTTCCATAGTGGGACCCAAAATATTAGGTAAAGCTACAACTAAAATATTTGAAGGACTAGTAAGTAAAATATCAGGTGTAAAAGGCGGAGGCATAGATTTTCAATATATATTAAATATAATACTGATTTTAATAGGATTATATTTAATATCAGCATTGTTTTCCTTTATACAAGGATTTATTGTTACAGGTGTGGCACAAAGAGTGTCTTATAGTTTAAGAAAGGATATAGCGGAAAAGGTTAACAGACTTCCTCTTAAATATTTTGATTCTGTATCTCATGGAGATGTATTATCAAGAGTTACAAATGATGTAGATACAGTGAGTCAGTCATTAAACCAAAGTATGAGTCAGATAATAACATCTACTGCTACTTTAATCGGTGTTCTTATTATGATGCTGAGTATATCTTGGCAGATGACAATTGCTGCAATACTTATACTGCCTATTTCTTTGATTTTAGTTATGGCAGTGGTTAAGAGATCACAGAAATACTTTAAAGCGCAGCAAAACTCACTTGGTCAGGTTAATGGGCATATAGAGGAAGTCTATGGAGGTCATAATATAATGAAGGCCTTCAATGCAGAGGAAGAAGTAATAGGAAAATTTAGTAAGATTAATGGTGAACTTTATGACTCTGCTTGGAAGGCGCAATTTATTTCTGGCATGATGATGCCTATTATGAATTTTATAGGAAATATTGGATATGTAGCAGTTTCTGTTCTAGGCGGATGGTATACCATTAGAAAGAAAATTGAAGTAGGGGATATACTTTCTTTTATTCAATATATAAGAAACTTTACTCAGCCTATAGCTCAAGTAGCTCAAATATCCAATGTACTTCAATCTACAGTTGCCGCGGCTGAAAGAGTATTTGAATTTTTAGAAGAGGAAGAAGAAACAAAAGAAGTTGAGGTACCTGCTAAGTTAGAGGAAGTAGAGGGAAATGTAAGATTTGAAAATGTTAAGTTCGGATATAATGAGGATAAGATAATAATCAATAATTTTTCAAGTGATATAAAACCAGGGCAAAAAGTAGCCATAGTAGGTCCTACAGGAGCAGGAAAGACTACTATAGTTAAACTGTTAATGAGATTCTATGACTTAAATGAGGGGAAAATATTTATAGATGACCATGATATAAATGATTTTACAAGGAAGGATTTAAGAAATAATTTTGGTATGGTTCTACAAGATACATGGTTATTTAGTGGAACTATTATGGAAAACATAAGATATGGCAGGTTAAATGCAACAGATGAAGAGGTAATAAAAGCAGCAAAATCTGCCTATGCCCATAGATTTATACAGACATTACCAGATGGATATAATATGGTGATAAATGAGGAAGCTAACAATATATCTCAAGGACAGAAACAGCTTTTAACTATAGCGAGGGCAATCCTTTCAGATCCTAAAGTCCTTATTTTAGATGAAGCAACATCTTCTGTAGATACTAGAACTGAAGTATTGATACAAAAAGCCATGGAAAACCTTATGAAGGGAAGGACTGCTTTTATAATTGCCCATAGACTTTCAACTATTAAAGATGCAGATTTGATTTTAGTTATGAAAGATGGAGATATAATAGAGCAAGGAAGTCATGAAGAACTTCTGAAAAAGAATGGATTTTATGCTGAACTATATAATAGTCAGTTTGCAGCATAGGATTAAATAAAAATCACCTTTTAAGGATATAAATATATTATCTTAAAAGGTGATTTTTTATTATACAAGATATAGGGAATTAAAATTTATTTGATTTTATTCTCCTAATAATTAAGGTTGCTTGTTTAATTTTATTAAAAAGGTAAATTAATATTAGGTTCAAAAGAGAGAGTAATTATGAAAAGTAAGAATCTATTTTGATTTATTACTGGACTATGGTCAAACCTTGGAGTGCTTCCATTAAGGCTAGGTAATGATGAGAAAATATCATCTAGAACTCTTACACTATTTTTATTAACTTTAATGATAATAGGTGCCCCAATTGTTCTTACAAGCAATAGAGCTAAATAATAGCAAACTCAAAATAAGGCCTGTATTGAAATGGATAATTTACTTATTTTGATACAGGTCTTATTTTTAAGATTCCTGAAGATAAAATAACTTGATTTTTTATAGTTAATAATGGGAATTAAGGAATTATATAGAAAAAACCTATAAAGAAAAATTACATATAAATTAATACAATTGGATGAATATTAAAATTTTTGATAGTATGTTCAAGGATATATCAAACAAATTGTATAAGGAGGATTAAATCAGTACTGCATTAGATAGTATTCTTCTTCGATTACAATCATTTGGTGTGACAATCTCACTCTTTATTTCTTAAATCTTTACATTATCTATAGAAACATATATTTGAAATAAGAACAGCTAAGTCAACTTTTAAAAGATATTTGCGCTAGTTAAAGAATACCAAGAATATAGAACAGATTCTATAGGCTGTTATTATAAGGATATGTTCTGATAAAAAATTATAAATAAAGTTACTTTCACTAATATAAATTGTAACTATTATATTTAAAATGTTATCAATATTAGCTATTTGATTATAAAATAAACAAAACATATAACTTTTTATAAGTTATGTCTAAATAGTATTACAAGATTTGATATATCTTGATATAAATTTTAAAGGTTCAATGAGAAATAAGGGTGAAGAAGAAATATGATAAATATTGGAAAATGAAGTAAAGCTTTAGTGATTTAGAGATATTTAAGGTTAACAATTTAAATGTAAAGGAGAGATTTTATGAACATTAGAAAAAGATTATTAGTAATATTTTTGTTCACAGTATTACTTATATCCGTTGTTGGTTGTTCCAACATAAATTCTAGTAATAATGAAGAAGTAAGTAATCAGGGAGAAGAGAAGATTACCTCATTTCCAAGAAATGAAACATTGTATTTTAATGGATTTCAGTGGGGCGCACCAACAAATTTCAACCCTATTTCTCCAAATTCAATGGCATTTATTTCTAATAGCAAACCTCTTCCACAGGAAATAGTATATGAAACGCTATTCACATATAATATTCTGGATGGTAAATTATATCCATTACTTGGAAAAGAATATGCATGGGATGACAACATTTTAACTATTTTTCTGAATCAAGATGTGAAATGGAATGATGGAACAGCTTTTACGGCAGATGACCTGATTTATACAATAGAGTTGGGAAAAAGATATGATTTAAGAATCAGTGAGACCTGTAACAGCATAAAAGAAGCAAAAAAAGTTGATGATTATACAGTTCAACTTATTGTAGATGCAGAGAATGTAAATCCTAATGTAGTAGAACCTGTGCTTTGTGAACTCTATATGATGCCAAAACATGTATGGGAAAAATATGAAACAGAAGTAGATGAGAATGTGAATGCTTTAACTCAATTGGTCAATGAAAAACCTATAAGTTCTGGACCATATAAGGTATATAGCTATGATGAAAGCAAGGTTGTTTTTGTACGTGATGACAATTACTGGGGACAAGCTTCGTCTATGTTTGGAAAATTGCCATCTCCAAAATATATAGTACATAACATCTATAAGGATAATTCCAGTGGAGATACTGCTTTTAGAGCAGGTCAGGTAGATGTATCTCGACAATTTATACCAAACGTTTGGACTATGTGGGAAAGTGGTCTGCCAGTTGAAACATATATTTCACAGGCACCTTATCACTTGCCTGGCTCTATTCCTAGCTTGATTTTTAACATGACAAAGGAAGGTTTGAATGATTCTGCCGTAAGAAAAGCAATTGCAATGATTATTGATTATAAAAAAATTGCAGATACTGCAATGAGTGGATATACCGATCCTGTTGTTCCTTCTTTGTTATTGCCAATTGAATCAGAACAGTCTTTGATTGTTCAAGAGGCATTATCAGAGTACCAATGGAATCCATTAGATTTTGAGAAGGCAAATAAAATACTGGATGAAGCAGGATGGGTTAAAGGTTCAAATGGTATTCGTGAAAAAAACGGTGTGCAGCTATCTTTTAAACTTTCAAGTCCTGCTGGCTGGAGTGATTGGAATGCCACTTTAGAAATTATTGCACAAAATGGAAAACAAGTTGGTATTGATTTGAAAACGTATTCTCCTGAATACTCTGTATTTTCTAATGATAGAGCAATGGGCAATTTTGACATTTTGATGGAGAAGTATGCGGGGATTGGTGTAGCTGCACCCCTGAATAGGGCCATACAGACAATGTCTTCTGAATTTTATGCACCAATAGGAGAGGAAGCTTATTTCAACTATGGACGATACCAAAATCATGAGGCTGATAGACTATTGAGGTTATTAGAAACAGAAAGTCAACAGGAAAAAATAGTGGAATATTGGACAGAACTTAATAGGATATATTTAGAGGATTTACCTACTGTGCCACTAATGTACAGACCTTATGATTTCCACACAGTTAATACATCTGTTTGGACAGGTTTTCCTACTGAAAATGATGGTAGCAATATACCACCAGGGCTTTGTGTGGATAGTCATGGAATCCATGCACTTTACAGAATAGAACCAAAACAGTAAAAATAAAGAGTATTTATTAATTAGTAAAGTTGGTTGATATTCTCTGATTAATGGAGGAATTATTTTGAAACAATATGGAAAGTTTTTAGGAAAAAAAATGATATGGTATTTGATGACTTTTGTTATAGCCTTAATTCTGAACTTTCTGCTTCCCCGGTTGATACCGGGGAATCCATTATCTTCAATTATGTGGAAATTGTCTGAAGGGATGTCGGATGCAGATTCGATGAAAAAGATATATGAAAGTTTAAATCAGCAATTTGGTTTAGATAAGTCATTGATTGAACAGTTTATTATTTATATTAAAAATTTACTACATGGAGATATGGGGATTTCTTTTAGCGCATATCCTCGGCCAGTTTCTGATATTATATCTTCTTCCGTAGGTTGGACTCTATTTTTGCAACTTCCGGCAATCCTTGTTTCATGGCTGCTAGGCAATGTTTTAGGGGTACTTTCAGCATATAAAAAAGGAGTATTTGATAAGGTTTTGTTTCCAATTTTTATTTTTATTAACTCAATTCCAACCTTTGCTTTAGGATTAGTTATTATCTTTATTTTTGCCACTATTTTAAATTGGTTTCCAACAAGTGGAGCATATTCCTTTGATATGATCGTCCACTTTTCACCGAAATTTATTTGGTCTGTGATAGAGCATTATCAACTTCCATTTTGGTCTATTGTATTAACAATGATTGGTGGACAATCTCTAGGAATGAGAGAAATGTCTCTTTATGAATTAAATTCAGACTATGTCAAGTTTAGTCGCTTGATGGGAATAAAGGATAAAAAAATTATTAAATATGTGTTTAAAAATGCAGTGTTGCCTCAAGTTACGGGATTAGCTCTGTCACTAGGTACAATTATGAGCGGTGCTTTGATTACTGAAATTGTTTTTAACTATCCTGGTCTTGGAACTACTTTATTTACTGCTATTCGTACACAGGATTTTCCGCTTATTTCAGGCTGTACATTAATTATTACTATTATGGTGTTATTGTCGAATTTTTTAGTTGATATTTTTTATGGACTTTTAGATCCAAGGATTAAAGTAATACAGAGGGAGGAATAATCTATGAAGAAATACTTTAAAATAGCATTTACTTCCGATAAATTTAAGGCAGGTTTTGTTGTTTTTTTTGGATTCTTATTATTTTTGAGTGTTTATTCCTTTTTGCATATTGGAGAAGATCCATTGGAAATGAGTGGACAAATGTTTGAATCGCCCAGTGACGAATATATTCTTGGGACTGATAATTTTGGCAGAGATGTATTGGCAGAACTGGTAGCGGGATCTAAGAATTCCTTATATATTGGGTTTTTAGCTGGAATTATAGCAAGCTTAATAGGGATTTCAATAGGTTTGTTGGCAGGATATTTGGGAGGTATTATGGATCATATTTTGTCACTTGTTACAAATATATTTATTGTTATTCCTGCATTTGTAATTTTAGTTCTGGTTTCTGTAAGTTTAGATTCAAAGAGTTCTACGACAGTGGCCTTGATTATTGGAGCAACAAGCTGGCCTTGGACAGCACGTGCGGTCCGAGCTCAAACACTTTCTTTACGTAGCAGAGAACATGTAAATCTTTCAAAGCTTTCTGGTCACAGTACGATGAAGATTATTTTATCTGACATTATGCCTTATTTGGCTTCTTATATTGTTATGGCTTTTATTATGCAGGTTTCTGCAGCTATATTATCGGAATCATCCGTATCCATTTTGGGCTTAGGTGCTCAAAATACTGCAACTTTAGGGAATGTTTTGAATTGGGCAATTGCTTTTAATGCAGTTTCTAGCGGATACTGGTGGGCCTTTTTACCGGTGGTATTGGCTATCGCTTTGATTTCGTTTTCTTTAAACTTAATGAATGCAGGGTTAGATCAAGTGTTTAATCCTCGCCTGAGGAGATAATTAAAATGAAAAAAACAATTCTAACTGTTAAAAACTTAACTACTTATTACAATACTAAAAGAAACACCAAAAAAAACATTGTAGATGATGTATCCTTCACCTTGAAGGAAGGAGAGATTCTAGGCATTGCTGGAGAATCTGGTTGTGGAAAATCTACATTGGCACTAAGCATTATGGGATATTATACAGAATCACTTCACTATGAAAAAGGAACAGTGATTCTTGACAACGAAGATATTTCGGCCTTATATTCTACTCCATTAATGAAAGATATTCTTGGGAAAGAATTAGCATATGTACCTCAAGCAGCAATGAATACGTTAAATCCTACAAATAAAATTATTCGATTTGTAGAAGATGTTATCCAAGAACATAATAAAGAAATGACAGTAGGTGAAATAAGGGAAATTGCAGAGGATAGATTGAATCAGCTGAATTTGCCGCATAAAATTTTAGATCAATATCCAATTGAATTATCTGGTGGGATGAGACAGAGGGTTGTAATTGCAGTTGCTACTCTTCTGAATCCTAAGGTGATTATTACCGATGAGCCGACTTCTGCATTAGATATAACTACACAAAAAGCAGTTGCACAGATGTTTTTCAATTTAATGGAAAAACATTATATTCAATCTGCAATTTTTATCTCCCATGAACTTCCACTGCTGTACAATATTTCGGATACAATTGCTGTGATGTATGCTGGAAAATTCGTTGAAATGGGTTTAGCAGAAGATATAGTAAAAAAACCAAATCATAAATATACAAATACTTTAATGTCTTCTGTTATGACGTTACCAAAAGATAAGGGTGGATCTGCATCATGAGAGTTTTTTAAAATTTAAATGGTAAAAAACGGATGAGCAAGCAGAAAGAGGATCTACTTTGCTTTTATCCCTAAAAATTTGGAGGATTGTATGGAAACGAATAACGAAGATAGAATTCTGATTGCAAATAGTATAACCAAGAGTTTTGGCGGAGGCTCTAATAGAATGGTGGCGGTTAATGATGTTAGTATTGAATTAACTTGCGGAAAGACTATAGCTGTTGTAGGAGAAAGTGGAAGTGGAAAAACCACATTATCAAAGATTCTTCTAGGATTCCTAAAACCAGATAGTGGAGATATATATTTCGAAAACAATCTTTGTGATTTCTCTTCTAATAAGAATAAAAAAGCTTACTGGAGAGAAGTACAAGCGATTTTTCAAGATCCATTTTCTTCTTTTAATATGTTTAAGACAGTGGACACCTTTTTTTTAGAATGTTTTAACCCTTTAAATCAGGGAAAACTTTCTTTGAAAAACAAAGTAGGACGGATTACTGAGGCTTGCAGTTTTGTAGGGCTGAATTATGAGGAGTTGATTGGCAGATATCCTTTTGAAATGTCAGGAGGACAGCTTCAGCGTGTAATGATTGCGAGAATTTATCTGATCAAACCCAAAATATTGATAGCAGATGAACCTACTTCAATGGTAGATGCATGCTCTCGAGCAAATATTATGGAAATGCTTCTAAAGCTACAAAGAGAAACAAATATGGCAATACTGCTGATTACACATGATATTGTATTAGCATACAATATATCAGAAAGGATAAATGTAATGCAAAAAGGACACTTTGTAGAAAGTGGTAAGGCGAAAGAAATCATTTTTCGCCCCAAAGAAGAATATACAAAACAACTAATCAACGATATTCCTCAAATAAGTAATCCATGGAGTATGAAACGGA
This sequence comes from Tissierella praeacuta, assembly GCF_040396155.1. GTDB lineage: Bacteria > Bacillota > Clostridia > Tissierellales > Tissierellaceae > Tissierella > Tissierella praeacuta_A. The sequence goes on along the minus strand of NZ_JBEBOY010000030.1, from coordinate 62 downwards.
ATAGTAATAAAGCAATCTGGTAATATGTCAAGAACAAATTTTTAAATAAAAGAAAAGAATAT
>NZ_JBEBOY010000029.1:0-39394 GCF_040396155.1 Tissierella praeacuta | reverse complement strand
ATATAGGCACAGAAGAATGTGTACCAACATGTTATCAATTATAAAAAAATACTACCTGGGCAATTTCAGGTAGATTTCTAATTCAAATTCATCAGGCTTATTATGCCATCTGCCATTTACAGTTTTACAATAAACAGCTTTCTCTAGGACTTCCTTAAGTAACTTATTTCTATCTGCAGGATCATTTAATGTCCAATATACTTTTATAATATTTTCTACTTTAGGAATTAATGCTTCCTCATATTTTTCTTTATCTTCTTTTGAATTTATTTTCTTTAATAAATTATCCTTATCTTTTTTTAATGAATCTAGTTTCTCAGATACTAGTTTAGATCTATTCATAAATACTTGAGTAGAGTAGACCCCTTGCTCTAATAAGTCATACATATTATTTAGCTGCTTATCAAGGGTATCTAATTCAATATCTAATTTGGCTATGGTTTTATTTATTACATCTATTTCCAGATTATCTTTTTTCTTTTCTTGTTTTTTATATTTTATTTTATGATCATGGAGCCATGTCTCTAAAGAATCAAATAATCTTTTTTCCACTAGATGAAGATGTGAACTTACATTAGTACAAGTAGGTCCGTCACACATAAGAGTGTCAGGATAATTTTTATAGGGCCGCCTTTTTAATTTTCTATCACACATCTTGCATACAATTAATCCAGCAAGGGGATTCATTATTTTATATCTAGTTGGCATTGGTATTGATGGATTTTTTTCAAGATATTTTTGAGATAAATTAAATATGTATTCATCTATAATAGGGTCATGTAGTCCGTCTACTAAAATCCAATCTTTTTCATCAGCACGAGGTCTTTCTTTTACCATTTTACCATCTATCATTTTCTTTACTTCTGGTCTGCTGTTCCATCTTATTTTACCAATATATACAGGATTAGAAAGTATTCCTCTAATTGTAGATGTTGTCCAGTCACCGCCCTTGGCAGTAGGTATTTTCATTTCATTTAACTTATTAGCTATAAGAGAGATGCCAATTCTATCATCCTCAGTATATAGTTTGTAAATTAATTTAACAACTTTAGCCTCATTAGGATTAATTTCTAAAGTATAACCTTTTTGATCCTTTAATTTTATCCTTTCATAGCCATATGGAGCCACAGTACCTAAATATTTGCCCTCTTTAACGGATTGTATTCTTCCTCTTTGTAAACGTCTATTAATGGTTTTATATTCTCTCCTAGACATAAACAATCCAAATTCAAAGTATTCCTCGTCAAATTCATTTGAAGGATCATATATTTTCATAGGAGTTATTATTTTAGTATTAGAATATTTAAAAGTTTGAGCTACAAGTCCTTGGTCCATAGTATCACCACGAGCTAATCTTTCTACTTCCACTACAAATACACCTTTCCATATTCCTTGCTCTACATCGGAGAGTAATCGCTGCATCTCTGGTCTAGATGCAATAGTTTCACCAGATACTACTTCTCTATAGATAGAATCATCATTAATAGATATATTCATTTTAGTAGCTAAATCTAGAAGAATATTTTCATGCCTTTTAAGAGTTTCTTCCTCTCCACCTAATTCAGCCTCTATGTCTTTTCTTGATTTTCTTAGATACATGCAATATTTATCTGATGTAATATTTTTAAACATAAAATCACCTTTTTGCTTTAAATTTATTTTAATAAACATTTTAAAATTCCTAAACTTATATTATAATCTCTCAAGGATATTATATTTGAAAGAAGAATAAAAAGAAAGGGTGTAATGTTGCATAATAAAAGTAATTAAGTGAGTAAATAAAATGCATAAAATTTGTGAGTGTATAATATTTTAATTATGAAGTTCCTTTTAAGTAAAAAATAATATATAATGATACTAATGAATTAATAAAAAGGAGGGATAGAAATGCTGGAAATGGTTATTACAACATTATTAACATTGACTGCATACATTTTTTCTCAAATTGTTTCTATAGATAACTCAGCCTTAGATATGCTAGTAAATTCAATTCCAGTGATTATCCCAACGTTTTATATGTGGGTAAGAACGCCTAGAAATTATTTAAAGGTCATGTGTATAAGGAGTATAAATATAAAATATAAAATAGATATCAGAATTGATGAATGTCAGATAACAGACGATCATTTTAAGGAAATAAGAAAAAATTTATTAAGTTTAGACCAATCTGATCAGGGGAGGATACTTAAAGAGAGTTTCGAAGAGATCCTATGTACATCATCTCTTGAAGTAGATACAGGTGTGATTGACTTAGCATATGAAATAGATGAAAAAAGTTTAATTATAAGTTCAAGAAATAAAATAAAATATAAATTGTTTTTTAAAATTTCGGAGGATTTATTAAAACAAGTACAACTAGTCTTTATAAATAATGAGGGAATTTCATGTAATAGCAATAAAATTATAGCTAGAATAAAGATAGAGTTTATTGATAAAGAAAAAACGGACTCTAAAAATCCGTTTTGGGAAAGGTTATTCTATGGTTTTAATAATAAGATTGTAAGTTTCAAATATAAGACTAGAAATGATAATAGTGTTTTAATTTCCACAGATACAATTGAATTTATTGGAAATGATATTAGAAAAATAGGTGAAGATATAAATAAAGAGCTGACATTTTTAAAAATTAGGAATTAGATGAGAGCATGTTGGTATAAACATCTTTTACCAACAATAAGGCTTCACTTTCTTCCATAGATTTGTATAAAATAACTCCGCCATCTCTAGTAATCATAATCCTTTCCTGAGTACCTCTATAATCATATACTAAGGAAAGGTTTTTTATTTTTGCTCCTTCTTTTAATAATTGGTTATATTTATCGGAATCTTCTATATTGAATCCAAACATAGATAAAGTAGTTACATTAATCTCATCTGGAATTTCGCCTAGCCATATACCTTGTATGCCTAAAGCGTTTATATTTTTTATAATTTCTTGAAAATTAACCTCTATTTTTTCTACGGAGAAGTTTTTACGATCTTTCATATCGTTATAAAATTTATTAAAAACATCCTTATTTGATGACAAAATTAATATCTCATTTTCTTGATCATAGTAAAACAGATTTTCTTCTATAAGTATAAATCTATCAAATATATCATCAACTCCATAAGCCCTTCCTTTCTTTTTATACTCTGTCTCACAAGTTAAATCATATTTTATAAATCCTTTTAGTATTTGCATGTCTTTTTTGCTAAAGCTAGTATGAGGGGCGTTGTCCTGAAGACCATCCACTCCCCTTTGGCTAGAAGTACTATAATTATCAATATTAGAATTGAAATCATTAGCTCTAAGAACATAATATGGTTTCATATAGTAAATCCTCCTTAGTTTATGCTGATAGTAATTTTAAAATACAATATTTTGTCGAATTATGTCGAATATCAGTTCTATCATAAGACTTAAAAAATACTCAAATCTATAAATTTGAGTTTAATCCATTTACTAGACAAGCTAAACTTTTCTCTGTAACGCAAAATTCATGCGCAATTTGTTCTATTGTAAAATCTTCATAAATATTCTTATCAATTGAAATATCTAAAATCTTGATAGCAAAATAATCAGCTTGTCGTTCTAATTTACCTTTATTTATGAGTTTACTATTATAAGCAGCTTTAGCTACTTCGGTATGTAATAGGGCATGTCCAAGTTCATGACCTAAAATAAACTTTTCAAATTGGTAGGGAAGATCATCCCTAAGGAATACGACTTCCAAACCAAAATAACTTCTAATATAAAGAGCATCATTATTTTGTAAGATATGATCATCCTTATCAATTCTTTTTATATCTATATTTAGTGTATTATATATATCAAATATATTTCTGGAATAACAGTAATCTATTATTGCATTAACATATTCATCTATCCAGGTTAAATCCATAATATCACCTCAGTACAAACTACTTTTATATTATATTATTTTATATTTTACTTAGTTTTATATTTTCTCATGGCTTTAAGTCTAGCTATATCTCTCCAATTTTCAGCAGTATTTATTTCAATTCTACTTACAGAGTGCTTCATTCCTTTTAGTTCCCTAATAAAATCAAGATGTCTATCTGCATTTTTTACATCAATGTCATCTAACTTATTTTCTATTTTGTCTAATCTTTCATTTACTCCTTTAAACTCTTCTTTCATTTCTGATACATCTTTTGTAAGAGTGCCAACTTGTGCGGCAATAAGTTCTAGTAACTCTCTATCAGTCATAAACTATCCCTCCTTTTTTATATTTTACTTAACTCTTCTAATTATGAGTTCTTCATGTTTAGATACTTCCTTCTCAATTCTTTCTAGTATCTCTGAATTTTGTTTATATCCATCAAATAAAGCTGTAAGTTTTTGACCATGGTCTTGTTCAATTATTGTTACTCTATTCTCAAGTTTATCTAGCCTATCATTTACACCTTTAAACTCATTTTTAACACTGTTAAATCCTTCTTGCATATCAGCATACATCTTAGTCATTAGTTCAAATAATTTATCTTCATTGTTCATTTATTTACCTCCAGGTTTTATAATTTATTTATATGTTTTGTCGCTACCTTTTATATTTTATTATTGACTATTTCTTATATTTATAACTAAGTAATTTCAACTGCCCTAACAATTCATTAGCAAATTCTATTTTTTCTTCATCGCTAAGCTTATCTATATCGAATCCACCAAAGCCCATAATTACATTCTGCTCTAGTAGAAATTGTATGGCTTCTTCAGGAGTTTCAAAGCTATCTGGTAACTGTTGTGCTTTATTGTCATTTGGTTTTATATTTTTATTATCGTTAGAGTTTATCACTATATCCGTATATCCAGCCAATGGTAGTAGTATATTAATATCTAAATTATATGCATCACTGATCAACTTTAAAGTATCAATAGTAGGTTTAATGGGAGCATTACTGCGTGGATCCTTAGCTTTCTCTAAAATAGATAAATAATTATGACTGATTCCTATTAATTCACCAGCAGCTCTAAGGCTTAATTTTAATTCCTTCCTTTTATCTATTAATATAGTTTGCAAATCACTCATAATCAACCCCCGTTTTATATTTATGCTATGTCCTACTTCTTATACTTATAACTAACCATCTTCATCTGTTCCAATAAAGCATTAGCAAACTCTAAAATCTCATTATCATCTAATTTATCAGCATCAAATCCCCCAGAGCCAAATATTTGATGTTTATTTACATATGCACGAGCTTCATCTGCACTGGTGAATTCTTCAGGAACTATATCTTGTTCTTCTTTTTTTATAACCTTGCCTTCATATGGATTTCTTATATCAGAGGTTCCCATCAAATAATCAGTAGTAGTACTTAATATTTCAGCCATTTTATTTGCTATATCAATCCTAGGTTTTCGCTCACCAGTCATATATCTAGATATAGTGACCTCGGTAACACCAACCTTTTTTGCAAGTTCTTTTTGGTTTATATTATTTTCATCCAATAACAATTGAAGTCTTTTTACAAATATATCCATATATAAAACCTCCTATTAACCATTATTATAATACTTATGTATAAAAAGTTAAAAAAAATAACCGAAATTATAATTTTGTACTTGACATTAACCAAATGGTGTATTAATATATAATTAACCAAATGGTTAATTGAGGAGGGAGATAATGGATAGCATAAAATTAAAAGGTTTAAGGGTTGGAACGGGATTAACTCAAGAGCAAATTTCGAAAGAACTTGGAATGGCAACAAAGACTTACAATAGAAAAGAGTTAGGGCTTGTAGAATTCACTCGTGATGAAATATCAAAATTAGCAAAAATTTTAGATATGTCTTTACAGCAGGTTAATGAAATTTTTTTTGAGAACAAACTTACCAATCGGTTAAGTGAAGAAAATCATACAGTATAGGAGGTCAGAAGGGTGGAGGATATGGAAGGGAGTGAAAAGGATGGATTTAAAAACAAAGTTTAATTTAATTGTCAGTGAAATGTCATTGAGGGCTATATCAGAAATTTTTGATATAGGGAAAAAAGGTGCTGTTAAACTAAAAAAGGGGGAAAGCGTCAGAGTTGATTCCGATAAATTAATAAGCTTTTTAAATAAAAAGCAATTCTGACACTTTCATAAAATTATAAGTTAATTAACTTATATTTATTATATTGTTTATCAAAATCAGTTTCAAAGCTTGATGAATCAAAGTAGTCTCTAAAGTTTTGTAAGATATTTTTTATATAATCTGGATCAAAACTGGAACCATCAAGCTCATCATCAACGAGGGTCCATTCATAAAGAATATTATACAAAATACAATCATATTTAATTAATTCATTAATAAAAGGTCTGAATTCATGATTGCCTTTAGATTCAAATAAATCTTTAGCTTTTACTTTAAACTCATTAAATAAGCGATAAAGTTCATTCCTATATTTTACAGGATGATAGAAATATCTATTTATACTGATTTCATCATAATTTGATTCTGGAATACTAACAATTTCTCCATGTGGAGATTTTATAGAAGCTTCTTGATAAGTATTTTCCCAACCTAAAGGAATCTCATCAAGATTTAAGTCCCATAAATATTTGACCATTAAATCACACTCCTTGTATGTATAAGTTTAAAAATCATCTAAGTTATCAAATATGCAACTATCAAAAAATGTTTTTAAAGGTATGTTTAATCCGTAACAAATTTTCAAAATTGTTTTAAGCTGGGGATTCTTACTTTCTCCATTAACAATACTGTTAAGTGTTGATTGCGTAAGTCCAGCTAAATTAGCAAGCTTATTGATACTAATATTATTTTCTTGGCATAAATCCAAAATTCGTTGAGCAGTTGATTCAGCAATATTCAAGTTTAGCACCACCTTAATAGAGTAACGGTAAGTCGGTAAGTAAATTATATCAAAATAATTCAAAAATACTTAACGATACACCGTTGACAAGTTAAAAGAATTAACTTATAATAATACTTAACGAGGCGTCGTTAATACAAGGAGGGAGAAACAGTGCAGCTAGGAGATAAAATAAGAACTTTAAGACTTGACCATAAAATGAGCCAAACAGAACTTGGAAAAAGAACTTCAATACCACAAACAACGATATCTGATTGGGAAAACTCAAAGACTATTCCAAATGTGGAAGAAGCAATAAGAATAGCAAAAGCATTAGGGGTAACAGTAGCAGAATTACTGGAAGATAAAACAGCATAGGAGGCGAGAAGGGTGGAGGATATGGAATTAGAAAAGAAAGTAGAAAAAGAACTGTCACAGGAAAAACTAGATTGGTTAAAGAGCATAGGCGCTGTAGATATATCAAAATATGAGTTTATGATACTAAAAAATAAACGTTTAATACCTAAGGATTATCTAATTAATACCTCTATGGAGGAAATAAAGGAAGAATACAATTCAATATTAGAAAAGGAAAAGAAAAAGTTCGATAAATGGTTGGCAGAATGGAGACATAAACAAGATGTCATTAACTTTAAAATTATGTTAGCTTCACTTATTTTATCCATTATAGCCTTGATATTCTCAATTGTTACTTTAAAAATGTAATGTTCTGATAAACGCAACTATAGATGTAATCATAGCAATGATACTAAGTACTAAAGCTACTATAGTGCTTATTCTTACAATATATCTATCAAAGTAAGAATAATATATATTTATTCCTTCTTTAGTAATAGTTGATAATCCATTATTTATATCAAAAAAGGCAACAATATTTTTGTTTTCACATGTTTCTGTATCTTGTTCAGATTCTATATATTTGTTATCAATAAGGAATTGAAAATCTTTGGAATTGATATCTAATTGGATTTTTTCTGGTTGTGCTCTATAAAGTTTTCTTAAAATTAAATATTGCTTAAAAGAAATATTTTTCAATTTAGTTCACTCCTTTTAGGAGCATTTTACCATAAAGAAATGATAATGACCACATAGCATAGGAGGTGGGAAGGAAAATAAGATTAGATGAAAATACAGAGAGAATTATGGATACAGTATTAAAATGTTTATAAAATTTTACGAAGTGAATATGTCATAGGACAAATTTACTCCAACATAAGCTGTATAAAGGGGTTGGTAGCATGGAAGCAAGAGTTAAACAAGTAGTAGAGAATGAACCAGTAGAGGTAAGGAAAATAGAAAATACTACATCAAAAATATTTTTACCTGATGTATCACATCTAGATGATAAAGAGATTGAGAGGTTAATTGAAGAATCAGACCAAAGAATTGTAGACATATGGGTAGATGCCTATTTGAATGGAAGGTACGATGCTGAAATGTTGGAGAAATTTGGTCCATATGAAATGATAAATATATATGAATAGGAAGGTGGGGAAGAAATGAAAGCTGAAGAAATATTAAATATTGATTTTAGTAAATATAAGAAAGTAATGCTAGATAAAGTAGTTATTGCTGGTGCAAAGATAACTGCTGAAAAAGATAAGTGGGATGGGGTTGTAATATCAGGTTTTATCAATGATAAATATGTATTTTCTAGTTTTTATGATAAAGGAGATGAAGTGAGAATTAAGGAACTTGATGATCAATATTTAATAATAGCAAGAAGGGAGGAAAGGAAGGGATGAAACAAATTAGATTAATAAGTTTCACATGTAAAGCAAAGGATTTAAATAAAAAGTTAAATGAAGAATGGGAAAAGTTAGAAAGGATTAAAAAAGAAAAGAAAACAATTTAGTTTTTTCATTAATTTAATACTATCACAAAAAGAGGTGAAATTGAATGAATGAAAGTTGCAGAAATATATATCAATTAGGTAGAAATGTTGCTGGTTTAACTCAATTAGAGGCAGCTGAACGTCTTAATATAAGTGTGAGAGCATTAGGAAATTATGAAATGGGAAAAATTGTTCCGAATGGAGATATAGTAGCATCCATGACAGAGATCTATGGGACTAGATGGCTAGGATATGAACATTTAAGATTATCTACAAAGTTAGGAAAACAATTTTTACCTCCAATTAATGTAGATGATATGGCCAAATCCGTTTTAGTTTTACAGAAGAAATCTAGTGATGTAGAAGGAGTAAAAAACTATATGGTTGAGATTGCTTGTGATGGAAAAATAGATAAGCACGAAGAAAATAGATGGAATGAGGTGATAAAAGAAGTATTTGAAATGGCAGGGGCAGCACTTTCAGTAGTATTTTCAAGATAAGGGGGAAAACAATGAAGGAAAGAAAGCAAAGAATAGTAAGACCTAAAGATTTACCAAGATGTCCTCAGTGCGGAAGTAAGAACACAGTAGGAGAAGTAATGAGTCCATCAGAGTATGGAGGTAAAGGATATTACTGTTGTAACTGTCTAATTGAGTGGGACAAGCATGGCAATTTTAGAGTACCTATATATGCGTAGGAGGTGTAAATATTGTTTAGGACAATAAAAGATGCAGGTCAAGATGTTACTATAGAAGTTTGTCAAATGTATTGTCAAATAGGGATTAACTGTATTTGGAATGATGGAAAAGATTTAACATTGGTAGACAAAAAAGAAGAGCTATCAAGCGGCAACTTGAAAAGCTCAGCGAACTAAAAAATATTTAATGGGTTAATTATACCACAGATTGGAGGAAATATAAATGGCAGATTTTTGTTTAAGATGTGGACGAGCATTAAAAAGTAAAGAATCAGCTAAGAGAGGTTATGGATCATATTGTTATAAAAAAGTGAAGGAAGAAGAGAAAAAGCTTGATGAAGTTCAGAAGTTTAATGAAGTTACAGAAGAAATAGAAGGGCAAATAAATTTTGTAGATGAAGTAAAAAGGAAGTGTTCTTAATGAACTGTCCTAGATGTGGTAAAGATATTGGAAAGATTAAGAAAAACAAATTATATAGCTGCCAATGTGGAGCGGAATTACTGGCAGTCGAGATAAATAAGAAATTAGTCGTAGAAGATTTAAGTAAAGATAAGGGGGCAAAGTAAATGTCATATTCAAAAGAAAGATTTGATAAATTATTTGGAATGATTAAAAGAGAGGGGAAGGACAGACTGCTTGAATACTTAGAAAAGAACGGATATTTTACAGCACCTTGTAGCAGCCAATTTCATGGATCAAAAGAAGGTGGACTTCTAGATCATAGTGTAAATGTAGCAGATTTAATGCTAGATATATCGAATACATTAAATTGTTTTGAAGAAGAAATGACAGAAAGTATTATCATAGTAGGATTATTTCATGATATTGGAAAATCAGGATATTTTAATAAAGATAATTATGTACCTAATATTTTAAAGAGTGGTAAGCAGTCTGATGCAAAACCTTACGAAGTAAACAAGGATTTATTAAAAATTCCACATGAAATATCAGGGATTCATATCTTATCAAAATTTATTAAATTAACTGAAGAAGAAGTATTTGCAATTCTACATCATAACGGAGCATATGGGACTACCTGGTATGAGCTTAAGAATAACGAAAGACCCCTACAGATGATACTTCATTTTGCTGATATGTGGGCAAGTAGAGTATATGAAGTAGAAAATATAGAAATTAAGAATGTATTGTTTTAAAGGTGGTGGAATAGGTGGAAAAAGAAAATTATCTGGAGATTTACAATAAAGTCAGAGAAGTCCCTGATACAGCTAAGAAATCTATAGCTGGTGGTAGATTAAAAGGTATGACAGATATTAACCCTATGTGGAGAATCAAAACGCTTACAGGAGAATTTGGACCAGTTGGTTATGGTTGGTATTATGAAATCCTTGATGAACGAATAGAAGAAGGTGCAGGTGAAGAAAGAGTTGCATTTGTAAGGATAAATCTCTATGTGAAATATGGTGATGAATGGAGTAAGCCAATACAAGGCACTGGTGGAAGTAGTTTTGTAGCCAAAGAAAGCAAAGGTCTATATACATCAGATGAATGCTTTAAAATGGCCCTTACTGATGCAATATCAGTATCTTGTAAATCATTAGGAATCGGAGCTGATGTTTACTTTGAAAAGGACAGAAGTAAATATGATGGAGAAGAAGGGCAAGTTTCTAAAGCTACTACCCCCAGTACTGGGAAAGGAAAATTAACAGAAAAACAAATTAAAAGGCTTTATGCAATAGCAGGTACTGCTGGATATGATGCAGAAAAGGTTAAAGAGCAAGTTAAAACACGATTTAACAAAGAAGTAAAAGAATTGACTAAGGAAGAATATGACACTGTATGTAACGGATATGAAAGTTTAAAGAAATAGGGGCTATATAGCCCCTATAAGGCAGGTGAATTTATGATACAAGCAATAGGACATTTTAAGGTATGGAGAGCTTTATATACTAAGCCCATATGGCTAAAAAGTACTTTAGAGCAGCAAGTTATTTTAATGACATTGATGGCTATGGCCAATTTCAAAGAAAATGAATGGGAATGGAAAGGGCAAAAGTATGTTGTAAAACCAGGACAATTCATTACCAGCCTTGAATCTATAAGGGAAAACACCGGTGGAAATGTTAGTGTACAGAACATAAGAACGGCATTAGCAAGATTTGAAAAGCTAGGATTTCTAACAAATGAGTCAACAAAGACAGGAAGGCTAATAACCCTTGTAAATTGGGAGGATTATCAAGGTACAGAGGAACAACTTAACAAAGGTAATAACAAAGACCTAACAAAGACCCAACAAAGAGGTAACAAAGACCTAACACCTATAGAAGAAGGTAATAAAGAAATAAGGAAAGAAAGTAATATTATTATGACCCCGCACGAAGCAGAATATATTTCCGTACTGGAAAGAATAGAAAACTATCCTTTGGACAGAGAAAAAGATTTAGAATATATGAAAACTTTAGAGGAAAGATATCCTACTCTTGACTTAGTAGAAGCAATAAAAAAATTCAGTATATGGGTAATAGATAATCCTTTTAAGAAAAATGCTAACCATAGAAGCCAAATAAATACTTCTTTTGGTAAGTATGTGGAATGGGGAGTATGCATTAAGAAAGAAAGACAAGAGAAAAGGGAGATAAAGAGAGGACCGTTGAAATTAGTAATAAGAGACAACTATTAGGGGGTGATGGTATTGGACCAGATACAAGAAATAAAGGACAAGTACGGACAAGAAGCAGAAAACATAATATCAAATGGACTAGGATTAAGAAAAAAAGGCAAGAAATACCATTGTCCCAATACCTTTGCTCACAGAAATGGAGATAAAGACCCAAGTATGAGTTGGGATCCAAATGCATTACAATTTTATTGTTTTGGCTGTGGGATGAAAATAGATATATATGGCTATTATAAAGACCATCTAAATTATACTCATCAAGAAATAGTAAGGGAACTGCTAGGGAAGTCGAACCATAATCATACTACAATACAGAAAAATAGAGATGCCTTCCTCCAAGAGATTAGAAAAATCACTCCAATTACTAAGGAGTGTATAGACTATATCAAACTAAGAGGAATCACAGAAAGCACTATAAAAAAATTTAACCTAGCAACTTATGATGGGTATATAGCCTTTCCATACTACAAATATGAAACAGCCGTTGGATATAAAATTAGAAAACCAATGAAAGACCCTGGAAAGCCTAAAATGAAAAGTATAACAGGATCTAAGCCTTATCTATATAACATACAAAATATAGAAGAAGGTATGGAGCTAATCATATGTGAAGGTGAATTTGATGCAATGATAATAGACCAGTGTGGATACACAAATGTTGTATCAGTAGGAGCAGGAGCAAATAGCCTAAGGAGTCTAATTGAGCAAGCCAAAGAATTTCTGGATAAGTTTGAAATACTAATTATTGTTTCAGACAATGATGAAGCAGGTCAAAACATGGATAAATTCTTTGTTGAAGAGTTCGGAGATAAAGCAAAGTTAATAGATAAAAAGCTATATAAAAGAAATGACATCAATGAGGAATACATACTATATGGCAAAGAAAAAGTAGTTGAATTAATAGAAAGTGCTAGATTCAAAATAGAAGGCAGGAGAGACTTAGAAAATCAACCATACAAAGGACTAGAATCTAGAGCAGGAAAATATATTCCTACAGGCTTAGAAACAATAGACTATGGATTAAATGATTTAGGACCAGGATTAGTAACATTAATAACTGGAAGATCTAACGGAGGAAAGTCCACCTTAGTAAGGCAAATAATAGCCAATGCAATAGATAAAGACAATAAGGTTTACCTAATGAGTGGAGAAGGAGATCCAGAAATCTTTTTAAACGAAATGTATCAAAGTGTAATCGGAAGACACAAAGAATACTACAACACAATAAAAATAAATAAAAGATATAGAAAAGAGCCTAAAAAAGAAATCTTGGAAAAACTAAAAAAATGGCACTATAAGAAATTAACACTATTTAACAAAGGAGACAGCAAATTAAAAACCATAAACGAACTAACATCAATGCTAGAGATGGAAATCAAAATAAATAACTATAACCTTATAGTCATAGACAATCTAATGAGCATATTAAGTGTACAAGCCAGTGAAAAATATGAACAGCAGGCAGACTTTATGCAAAGACTATGTGATATGTCAAAGGCATATAGAACACATATAATATTAGTCCTTCACCCCAACAAGACGTATAAAAAAGGCGAAGACATGGACTTTGAACAAATAAATGGGACAAGTGACCTCTACAATAAGGCAGATAACATAATCACAGTAATAAGAGAATACAAGGAAGAAAATATAAACCAAGGAATAAATGGGAAAATAGCAGTACTAAAAAATAGATATTATAATGATTTACCCAAAGTAGAAATACATTATGACGAGGACACAGGGTTACTACTTGAAATAAGCGAAGACAATCAAATAATTGGATATAGCTTTCATTGGGATCCAGACATCCCTGAAGGATTCCAGTTAGCAATAGATGAAGACTGTCCATTTTAGGAGGGATTAAATGACCATTGAAGAAGCTAAAAAAGAGTATAATAAACTACTTAAAAGATTTCATAAAGCAAATGATTACTTTGATAGGAAGGATATCCCTCAGTCAGAAAAAGAAAAATACCTAAAAAACTATCAAGAGATATTAAAAGGATTAAATTATTATCTTGGAGCAATAGGGACTTACACCAATAAAGAAATATTGGATGGGTTTCATGGGATATAAGGAAAGATGTGTAGATGGTAAAGAAATAATGAAAGAATTATATAAATACTTTGGTGAAAAGAAAGAAGAAGATCAAGAAATGTATAGCATTGCAAATATATTTTATGAAATGGGGATAAAAAATGAAGAAATTAAAACTATGGAAAAAGCTAATTAAAGGTACATTACTTAAAGAATATATAGCAAATAGTATTTTGAGGCATTAGACATGAGATGGACTGAAGAACAATATGAAGAATTTCTAAATAAGAACTCTCCTAAGCCTAAAAAGAAAAATAAATATGGAAATATTAAAACTACAGTAGACGGGATTACTTTTGATAGTAAAAAAGAGGCTGAATATTACTGTAAGTTAAAGTTACTTAAACAAGCAGGAGAGATAAAAGACTTTGGACTACAACCTAGATATGAATTGCAGCCAACATTTAGGAAAAATGGGACAACCCATAGATCAATTACTTATGTAGCAGATTTTATAATAGAAAACAATGATGGAACAACTGATGTTGTAGATATCAAGGGAGTAGAAACCAAAGATTTTAAAATCAAGAAAAAATTATTTGAATATAAGTATCCTGATTTAAGTTTAAAAGTAATTAAGTAGGAGAAGAGCCATGAGTAAATTAACTAATCAACCTATAACTAAAAAGGACCTAGAAGTATTTACTAAAGATGAATTAATATACTTTATTCTCCGTTGTAGTTGGGGAAATTTATGGAATCCTTTGGAAGTGATTTATCAAAAGAGAATGGATGATAATTTTCAAAAATCTAGAGGGATAGGGGTAGAAACAAAAAAGCTTATAGATAAGATGAATGATAAAAACTATGAAGAATTATATCAAATCAGTTTAGAAATAGATAAATTAAATAAAATACGGGACAAATTAAGCAAAGAAAATGATCGTATTATGAAAATTCTATATTGGGATTAGGAGGGATAATCTTGGACAAGCTAATAGAATTATGTTTTAGAGGTATTATACAAGAGATAAACGGAGATAAGGAGTTGTTAAAGCAATATAAAGAGTTGGCTATGGAAGAATATAAGGAACATGAAGATGCAATAAAATTTATATATGAGGATAAAACTCATAAAAAACATAAGGGAAAAAAGTATAAAGGTAAATACACTTATAGAGTAGAGGATATTACTCCAAAGAAGATAAAGAAAAGACTATATGAATTAGTGAATTAAGGCAGGAGATAGATTATGAAGAAAATAAGATGTGCTAAATGTGGAAAGTTACTTCTTGAATTAGAAGGAAAGGCAGAAATAATTTGTCCTAGATGTAAGACAAGAAATAAATTTGACACAGGAAAGAATAGTTAAAATCATTTTAAAAATGAAAGGGGAACATTTAATTATGATTAAATTTATCGAAATTGAAAAGATATATAGCCATCCAGATAATCCACGAAAGGAACTGGGAGATCTTACGGAACTGGCTGAAAGTATAGAAACCAGTGGAATATTGCAAAACTTAACTATTATACCATGGTTCTCAGTGGGAAATAGAAGAGAAACATGTCAGGATGAGTATGGAGGATAAATATACTGTTGTCATTGGACATAGGAGACTAGCAGCTGCTAAACTAGCAGGACTAGAAGAGGTACCTTGTGTAATATCAGATATGGACTATAAAACTCAAGTAGCTACAATGTTACTTGAGAATATGCAAAGAAGCGACCTTACAGCATATGAACAGGCCCAAGGCTTACAAATGATGTTGGACCTGGGCGAATCAGTTTCAAACATATCAGCGAAAACAGGACTTTCAAAAAGTACAGTTTATAGTAGAGTGAAGCTCCTAGAATTAGACCAGGATAAACTAAAAGAATCCGTTGGGCGTGGAGCTACACTTATGGATTACATGGAGCTTGAGAAAATTAAAGATATAGAACTTAGAAATGAAGTCCTTGAAACAGTGGGAACAGAGAACTTTAATTATAAACTAAAATGGGCCATAGATAAAGAAAAGAAAGATAAAAAAATTACAGAGATAATAAACCAACTTAAAGAATTTGCAGAGGAAACAAAGGATACTGTTAATTTAAGTTATGTAAGGTCTTATACTGAACATGGAGATAGTAAAATTGAAAAACCTGAAGATGCAGATATAGAAAAATATTTTTATAAAGTACATTCGTCTTGGATAGGGTTATATAGAGAAAGTACAACAGTGAATATAGTTACAAAAGAACAGGAAGAAAGCATGAAGAAAGAGCAGGATATAAAATCTAGATATGCTGAATTAAAAGAAATTACTAATAGATCATATGGCCTTAGGAAAGAGTTTGTAAAAGGAATTTCTAATACTAAAGCAAGAAAGAATATGAACACAATAATAGAGAGTACTTTATATGCAATTATTGAGAGTTTCTATAGCCTTGATTATGAAGAAATGGCAGAAATCATGAACATAGATATAAGTGATAAAGAAGACATTGAATGGAAGGACATAGTAGAGCATATATGGAAACAGCCAGAATTAAATTTATTAATGGCTACTTATTATATGCTTGATAGTCCTAATGAAAACTATTATAGATGGGACTGTACGTACCTGCAAAACGAAGATCTTGATTATGTATATGAGTTTCTTAAAAAACTAGGATATAAAATGTCCGAGGAAGAAAAGGCATTGCAAGATGGAACTCATGAATTGTTTATAGTAGAGGAGGAATAGAATGAAAAGATATCAAGTATTTTATACATTTAGTGGAGATATAGAGGTAGAGGCAAATAGCGAAGAAGAGGCTAGGGAGATAGCAGAGGATAAAGCCTTTAGAGATGCACAATTTAATAGTACTTTAGATATTGGTATGATTCACGAATACCAAGAAAGGAGTGATTAGTAATGGAACTAATGGAAGCTATAATAAAAACAAAATTAGAGTTACTGAATAAATACAAAGATGTTAAATATAAAAAAGATGAAGTTGTAACAATGACAAAAAATACTACCACAAGTAACTATATTAGGAAACAAGCTAATTTGAGCACGACAAAAGTCAAGCACATAGAAAATAGGTTTGAGATAGAAGGAGAAATAGAGGCTATAAAAGTTACTTTTGAAGTCAAATATCCAGGAAAAAGAAAGTATATAGATCACGAGGAATATTATGAATTAATCTAAAATAGGAGGATGAAAATGTATAAGCAATCTGGACATTGGGATACGGATATATCATTACATGAACTTATAATCCATAATAAAACTTGTAAAATCAACTTGGATTCCACTCATCATTTTGAAACATATGAAGGTGTTTTAATATATGTTTCACACCCTGATCACAAAGAAAAATTTACAATTCAACTAGGTGTAGATGAAGAAGGGATAATGTATGAAGGTGATTATGGATGTGAAGAAAGTTTCAAAGAAATACCTATTAAAGATGGGGTAAAAATCTTGAATAGGTATAGGCAATTAGTAAATGAAAAAAATAGGATGGAATCTACATTACTGGATTATAGTCTTGGAAAAGATACGGTTCATATAGCACTGAAGTAGCTGTAGATCACAAGTAAAATATTCACCAAATAACAGTAGAGGCTCTAGAAGCCCAGGGAGAAATTAAATCCTTGGGCTTTTCTTTTTTGGGAGGGAGGATATGTAGGATCTTATAAATGAGGTAGGAAGATTAAGGAGAGAATTAAATCTAGCTATAGAGATATTAAAAAAGAGGGGTAATGAACTTGCAGCAGCTGAAAGGCTTTACAGAATTGAATTAGCCAAGAAAATATTAATTGAAAGAGATAAAGGAACACCAGTGACTATTATAAATGATGTCTGCAGGGGAGATGAAATAATAGCAGACTTAAAAATGAAAAGAGATGCATTAGAGAGTTTATATGATACAGCTGATCACAAAATACAAGCTGTGAAATTAGAACTTAGACTAGTAGATAATCAACTTCAAGCAGAGAGGAAAGGGGAGTAGAGAAATGGATAAAGAACAATTGTCTCAGCTTAAATATCTAAAAAGTGAAATAGAAATATTAAAAAAACAGATATCAGATTTAGATTATAATATAACAACGGATTCTGTAAAAGGATCTAGTCCTTATTTTCCTTATATAGAAAGAAACTTTTTAATTACTGGATTAGATTACCAGGTGCATGATGATAAGTTAGATAGATTACAGAGAAAATTGAATAGAAGAGTAGAAGAATTAATTGATTTAGTAGAAGAAACTCATGATTATATAAATAACATTGATAATAGTGAAATAAGACAAATAATTACATTAAAATATGTAAATGGGTTAACATGGGAGCAAGTAGCATTTCATTTAGGGTATGCTGATGAAAGTGTACCTAGGAAAAAGCTCGATAGATATTTAAAATGACCGATAAATCCGAAAAAAATGTGTTAATATAGTATTATGGAAAACTATTCCAGATCATATGTCAAAATTAAATAAGGATTTACATTAAATCTCACCAGTTCCCCGGTGGGATTCTTTATTATGCAAAATTATAGTTTTAATAGATATACTCATAAACGATAATGAGACAAGAGGTGAGAAGATGAGTATAACACCAGAACAATTTAAAATGTTATCTTTCGGACAGAAAACATTTGTTATCTTTATAATGATATTTGAAATATGGCTAGAGATAGCGAAAATAATATGGCCTATATTAATATGTAGAATCTTAAGTGTATTAAAAGATATAAGAACAGAACTCAAGAAAAAAGGTGAGAAGAAATGATAAAAGTAGAATGTATTAATGAAAAATACATAGGTGATGGAGAGTTTGAAAAGTGCGACTATATATTAGTTAAACCTCAATGGGAACATATAGTAAATGCTTTATATAGAAAAGGAGGACATGCAGGAACTAATGAATGTCCCAAATGTCATAATAAGTCTTTGAAATATAATTTTGCTGAACGAAGGAATGATTCAGGATGAAGGAATACGTAGTGTATAGATGTAAAATATGTGGATGTAATTTTATATTACCTATAGAACATGTGAAATATAATGAGAAACTAGGTAATTATATTAGTTGTCCATTTAAGGGGCATAAAAATATAATTGTTACTGGGGCTTATGACTCTATAAAGGAATGTATGAAGGAAAGAAGTTATAAAAGAGATAAGGGTAAGATGAAACAGATAAAATAACTCTAAATACCAATATAAAAAACAAATAATAACGTTATTTTTAATCATATAACGTTAAAGGGTGATAATATGGCAAGACCAAGTAAAATAGAGCAACATGGCTTAGAAGATAAGATATTAAAATTAAGAAATAACGATAAAACTTATAACGAAATAGTAGATATCGTTAAGGAAGAAAATAAAGTTAAATTATCTGCCATGGCAATCAAAAGGTGGCTAGATAAACATGAGGATAAAATAGATGAAAAAGCAGTAGAAGTAATTAGAGAAGACAAAAGAAGAGTAGTCAAGTCAGTAAATCAAGCCTATGATATTATTCAAACTCAATTAGATGTCTCTCAAAGAGTTCTAAATAAATTAGATGGAATAGAAAGCATATCGGAAGTAGTGGAAGAAGTTAGTCAAGTTGCAGTGAGGTTAATGCAAGACATGGGAGTAAAAGTAACTCCTATGGAATTTGCCTACAATGTAGAGAAAAGCATATCAAGAAATATAAAAGATTATACCATGCTAACAAGAGAAGTAAGGGAAAATAATAAATTCCTATCAGAATTAAAAGAGAAGATATATGATTTTCAATTAGTACAAGAATTTATAAATATATTTATAACTGAATTTGAAAAATATGATCCAGCAGTGACAGGGAAGGTATTAAAAGAAATATCCAATAATCCTAGAATGAAATGGATTGCTGAGGAACAAAGAAGGATACGAGGTGGATAGGTGATGTAGAGTGCTAATTGATATTTTGAATGAAATAGAACAAAGAGTAGATAATGCAGAAAACAAACTAGAAGAATTGTCTCCTAAAGAATATATAGGAAAGTATTTATATATCAAAACAAAAGATAAAAAAGTCATCACTCTACCTATGAATCCAATACAAGGAGAATATTGGAAAGAAAAAACTAATAGAGATATAATTCTAAAACCTAGGCAACTAGGTTTTACTACTTTAAAGGTAGCACAATACTTTGAAAGGGTCATAAATGAAAAGAATGTAAATGCAGTAATAATAGCTCATAACGCAGATTCTACTCAGAAGATATTTTCATCTGTACAATTGATGTATGAGAATTTACCAGAAGAGAAAAAGCTGCAGCTAAATGATGGCAGTAATAAACCTAAGTATGGTAATAGAAAAGAATATTATTTTATAGGCAATAACTCTAGGATATCAGTAGGTACAGCAGGTAATACTTCATTTGGTCGTGGTGATACAGTAAACTACTTACATTGTTCAGAGGTTGCCTTTTGGCCTAATCCAGAAGAATTAATGACAGGTCTATTACAAGCAGTCCCATATGATGGAGAAATATGTATAGAAACTACTGCCAATGGTGTAGGAAATTATTTTTATAGGACCTATTTTGAAGCTAAAGAAGGAAAAAGCAGATTTACTAATCATTTCTATAGATGGTTTGATCATCCTGAATATAAATTAGAGTTAGATCCAGGAGAAGAGTTAGAGCTAGACCAGGAAGAGCAACAGTTAATCGATACATATCATTTATCCTTAGAACAAATAAAATGGCGTAGATGGAAAGTATCAGAGATGCCTGATAAAGATGGATTATCTAAAGAAGATATATTTAAACAAGAATATCCAGAAGACGAAATGTCTTGTTTCCTAACTAGTGGTAGGCCTGTATTTGACGTTAAAAAGTTAATGGCCATAAGAAAGAGATTAGAAAAAGAAAGAGATAATTATACTGAATATACCATAGACCATGCTGTAGAAATTAGAACAATAGAAAACGAATATGATGAAATAGAGGTAGTATTTGATGATTTCATTCATGAACAGTACAAAGGTGAATTAAAAGTATATGAAGAACCTAAAGAAGATTTAGAATATGTAATAGGTGGAGACGTGGCAGAAGGAAAAGATGGAGGAGACTATTCTGTTGCAGAAGTTATAGAAAGAGAAACAGGTAGACAAGTAGCTGAACTACATGGCCATTGGGAGCCTGATGTATTTGCCAAGAAAACTAAAAGACTTGGACTATATTATAATGATGCAGTTGTAGGTATAGAAAGAAACAATCATGGACATGCAGTACTAAACACATTAATTAACTATGATATATATGAAGATTTATATCACCATGTTAATTACAATAGTACTACAGGTCAAGAAGAAAGTGCTCCAGGTTTTCCTACTAATAAACAAACCAAACCTATATTGGTTTCAGATCTCCAGGAAGGAATAAGAGAAGAATATTTAGATATCAGATCTATTGAATTAGTAGATGAGTTAATTACATTTGTTAATTTAGGTAATGGTAAAATGGGAGCGCAGGAGGACTGCCATGACGATAGAGTAATGGCTTTAGGTATAGCTTTACAGGTAAGGAAAAATACTGTAGTAGATGAACCATTCTATGTATCATCATCAGAAAGATAATTATTTAAAGGAGGTGAAAAATTGGGATTATTTAATTTTTTTAAAAAGAAAGAGGATCCTCCGGTAACAATAGTAGTTCAAACAAGGGATACTTTTAGCCATCCATTTAGTGAACTAGATAAATATATACCTCTTAAAGTTGAATATAACTTATACAAATCTATGAGAGAGGCAGTTCCTCTTTTAGATACTGCAATAAATAGGATAGTGAGATTAGTAGGTACTTTTGATATCGATTGCGAAAATGATAAGCAGGAAGAAGAGATAAAGGAATTTTTAAACAATGTAAAAGTAAACTCTAACCAAATAGGAATATATCCATTTGTAGAAAGCTATCTGGACCAACTTATAGAGTGTGGTAACTCTGCAGGAGAAATAATATTAAACAATGCCAAAAATGATATATATGCATTAAAAAATATTGATATAAGGACTATTAAATTAAAACAGACCGACAATCCTCTAATAAATTTAGTTTGTCAAGTTCAACCAGGAAAACATGAAGTGGTAGAACTACCATACCAGGATTTAATATTATTTACTCCTTTGGATCCCGAGGGAGATAGTCCATATGGAATATCTTTATTTAGATCAATGCCATTCATGGTAAATATACTGTTGAAAATATTTACTGCCACAGATTTAAACTGGGAAAGATTTGGAAATCCTAGATATTCAGTAGTATATAAACCTAACAATGACACTGGAAGAAATACAAATATAGATGGTAGGATGAAGAAGATTGAAGATGCCTTCAATGAAACAATGAAAGACAATAAAGATGGAAAGGTTAGGGACTTTGTAGCTTCAGGAGATATTGAGATAAAAGTAATAGGAGCAGATAACCAGGTATTAGATGCAGAGGTTCCAGTTAAACAGGTATTGGAGCAATTGGTAGCGAAGACAGGACTTCCTCCATTTTTACTAGGATTATCTTGGAGCACTACTGAAAGAATGTCACAACAACAAGCTGATTTCCTTACATCAGAACTAGACAATTATAGGGATGAAGTTACTCCTATGATTAAATATATTATTGATATGTGGCAGACTATAACAGGTAAAAATATACCTTATGAAATAGTATGGGATGAAATAAATCTTCAAGATGCGGTTGAAATGGCAAGAGCTGATTTATTTAAGCAGCAAGCTCGATCAAAGGAAATAGAAAATATTATTAGACTTAGAAATGAGAACATAATAGATCAGGATATAGCAACTGAGGAACTAGGATATGATGAACCAGTAGGAGAAGCTCCACCTAGATTTTCATTACTTCCACCAAAAGATGGACAAGAAGACAATAAGTCTATGGGTAATAACAAATCGAAACACAGAGATTGTAACTGTAGCATTAAAAGTCCTTTCAATGCTCCACCTGAGGACCCTATTCAATTACAAATAGAGCAGGATACATTAAAGGGATATATGAAATGTGTTAATAGGCTAGAAAAGAAAGTACTAGACTTAATACCAGCTCTAGAAGAAAGCAATAAAGATAAAAGCAAGAGTTATGACAAGATTAAAAGTTTACCACCATCTATAGAAGATAAAGTGAAAGAGGCTATACAGAATTTTGTTGTTGAGATGATAGGGAGAGGTTCAGGAGATGAGACTATAGAGTATTATGGGACCTATGGTCAATATCTACTTCATGCCTTTGGGTATGGAGCAATAAGAGGAAATCAAGTTATAAGGGAAGAATTTCCAGATGATGCAGCAGAAAGAAATGAAATTATAGCCAACTATAATCACCCATATGTTCAAGAGTTATTGAGAAATGGGATGGAATTAGTAACTACAAAAGCTAAGGATAAGGAAGCTCAAGTAATAAATATAATGGCTGAACATGCTGCAGTAGGAGATAACCCTACAGAATGGGCTAGAGACCTAGAATATAGACTAAAGAAATCTATATCTGGTGAAAGATGGTACTGGGAAAGACTTGCAAGGTCTGAAAGTGCTATGGCCATTGATAGAGCAGAGATGGCAGAGTATGAAGCAGAGGGATTTTTCTATTGTGAATGGGATGCCGCTCCTGATGCATGTCATATATGTTTATCACTTGATGGGCAGATGTGGTCATTAGAGGATGCACCTAAGGTAGTCGAAGACACTCATCCACATTGTAGATGTAGAAAAAAACCTAGGACTAAAAGACAATATGAAGAGTATATAAAAATATAGACACTGTAATCAGTAGAAAGAATACAGTGTCTTCACAATACCTTTTATACTAAGCAATTGATTCTAGAACAATTATTATAGTATAAGTTGTAACTTTTTTGTTATCGTACTCTTCTTCATAAGGAATATGATAGATATGCTTTATTGTCATCCTTCTTTCTTGTGCAAATTTTGAAAGTGACGTTAATTCTTGATTCAAAAAATTAGGTTGGTAGTATGGTTTATAGGTAATAGTTTCAATATGAACTTTATATTCATTATTCATATCCATAATAGTGTCCTCCTTTACTTAATAATATACCATATATACCCTGATTTATAATTATTTAACAAGGAGGTGAGAATTTGGACAAAGAGAAAGATACTCTTAAGCAACAAAAATTTCATTTAAAAGCTATGGTATCTACTAAGCAAGTTGAAGAAGTAACAGATGAAGATATGGCCTTAATAAACAAACACACTAGGAGAGAACTTACAGCTGATGAAGTTTATATCTATCCTATAGTATTATGTGATAATGAAGTAGATAGGGATTATGAATACTTTACTAAAAAAGACCTGGAGATATTAGCTGATTTATTCATAGGCAAAACCTTTATACAGGACCATTCTTGGACTAGTGGAAATCAACATTCTAGAATATTTAAAACAGAAGTAGTAAAGGTGCCTGGTAAAACTGTAGAAGGTGAAACAAAGTTAAAGGGTAAGCCCTATTATCAATTAAAAGCTTGGGCCTATACTGTCAAGAACGGTCATGAGGATCTTATAGAAAATATTGAAGCTGGAATATTAAAAGAGGTATCAGTAGGTTTTAGTATTAAAGATTTAGAGTGTGATATATGTGGGAATTCTTTTTATGATGGTAGTAATTGTAGTCACTGGCCAGGAAGAAGTTATAAGGTCAATGGTAAGGATATGATTTGTCATCTTCATATGAAAGACCCAAAGGAAGCCTATGAAGTATCATTTGTAGCAGTACCAGCTCAACCTGCTGCGGGAGTTGTAAAAGGTGTTAAGTTAGAAAAAGATACTTTAAGTAAAGATAATGTAAATAAACATAAACATGAAAAGAACTCGGGAGAAAAACCGAGTATTTTTTATGCCAAAATGTCAAAGAGAGGGGAGATATCATTGAAATATTTAAAAGGATTAATTAAAAAAGCTAAAGCTGAAAAAGCTGATGTAATTGAAATACCGGTTTCAGATTTGGAAAAAGATTTAGAAATTTATGATGAGGCTATTGCTAAAGCAGAGGATGCAGAAAAAGAATTAAAGGAATTAAAGCCTAAAGCGGCTATGGGGGACCAATATGTTGAAGATTTAAAGAAAGAATGTACTAGGCTAGGTAAAATGGCAGAGGGTGAATCTTTCAATGAAGAAATGATGGGTAAAGTATTTGAAAAATGCGATGTTGAGGAATTAAAGGAGTTTAAAAAGCAATATGAGTCTAAGGTAGATGAAAAATTCCCACCAGCACCACAAGCTAAAAATTATAACAAGGATGATAAGTCTACTAAATCAGTAGATAACTCATGTTTTAAATAATAAGGGAGGTATGATTATATGTTAAAGCCAGGAAGAGTAGATTTTAAAGGAATTAATGAATTGGTAGTTACCTTTAAAACTGATGATTCTTTAAAAGTAGCAGATGAAGGTAAACTAGTTAAATCTGTTGATACAGATATAGTTGGAAAATGTGGAGATGGAGATTTATTTCTAGGTGAAATGCTTAAGTTTGAAGAAAGAGGTACCTGTTCTGTAAGAATGGAAGGATATTTTGAACTTCCTTATTCAGGAACAGCACCAACGGTTGGCTATAGACTTTTGGTATCAGATAAGGATGGGAAGGTTAAGGCTGTTACTGGTGAGACTGTGGCAGGAGTACCTGTAAGGGTAGTAAGAGTAAATACAGATAAGAAACTAGTAGGTTTCTTTATATAAAGGAGGTATTATAATATGGCATTTGATAATTTAAAACTAGAAAAAGGTATATACCAAGATGCAGCAAAAGAAAAGAAGTCCTTCACTGAAAAATTAGAAGAGATGGATCCGACGGAACAATATAAAGGTACAGAGCATGAGGGACTAGATGCATTTCAAAGGCAATTAAAAAGATTTGATATTAAAACAGCAGGTAGTCATTCAGATGTGGTTTCTAAATTTTATCAAACTTATGAATCAACTTTATTGTTCCCAGAGCATATTGATAGGACTGTAAGAGAAGGAATTGAAGAAGGAAATCTTCTAAATCAAATAGTAGGTACATCTACTAAAATTGATGCTATGCAGTATACGGCAGTTTATGGGGATACTATAGATCAAGAAGATATAGAGCTTACTGATATAGCAGAGGCAGCAGAATTTCCAGAGACTGAAATAAAACTTAGAAATCAGAATACTAAGTTTTATAAAAGAGGTAGGGCATTAAAAATATCTTATGAAGCTTTGAAACTTATGAAAATAGATATGTTTGCATTACACTTAAGAAAAATGGGAGTAGGAATAGGGAAACAACAATTAAGAGATGCCTTATACACTCTTATATATGGAGATGGTAATAAAAATGCAGCAGATATTTTAACAGTAGGAAAGGGACCTATAGGAGGAACATCTGGAAAATTAACATACAATGAAATAGTTAAGTTCTATATGGACTTCAAGCAAGGATATGATGTTAATACTGTATTAGCACCAAAAGACATACTAACTACTATCTTATTAATGGAAGAATTTAAAGACCCTCAAGCAGGATTTAATTTCCAGAAGACGGGTAAGATGGTTAATCCTATAGGTTCAAACTGGTTAAGGGCAGACATTATAGAAGAAGGAACTATTATAGGATTAGATAAGAAATTCTGTTTGGAAGAGGTAACAGTAGTTAACACTATGATAGAATATGATAAGATCATAAATAGGCAAGTTGAAAGAGCTGTAATATCTGAAATAAAAGGATTTAATAAAATCTATAAAGATTCAGCTAAAATACTTAAGCTAAAATAAGAGGTTTTAATGACCTCTTTTTTAGTTTTAAGGAGGGATGTAAATGATTGAAGTAAAGGTAGAAAGAGTAAGAAAAAAAGCTAGACTTGATGAAAACTTTGACGAGGACATACAAGAAACTATAGAAGAAGTGATACCTTTCATTGAATCTAAGATTGATGAGGAATACCTAAATACTGATGATACTTCTATTCAATCTATTATTAATCTAGGAGCTACTGAAATAATAGTAGGTGAATTTATCAAGGAACAGTCAAATGATGAAGATGATAGTGTAAGTCTTGGAGTAGGTCCTATTAAAATAGGTGAAAATAGTTCATCTAAAAATAGAATGAATAGGGCCAAGGATTTCATCAATGATGGCTGGGAGAAGTTAAAACCATATTTAAAAGATGATGATCCTTTCTATTTTGGGATTATGTAGGTGATATTATGACTGCAAGATATAAAAGAATATTTGATAAGAAAGCTGATAAGTATGGTCAAAGTGCTACTCTTCATATTCATCCTATAGGAGAAAGGTGTCCATGTTATGATGAATCTACTGGGTATGGTAATCCAGAATGGCATAGGAAAAATCCTGATGCTATAAATTGTGATGATGAGTGCTATATCAATAGAGGAGAGAAGGATATATCAATTAAAGCCTTTATTCTTCCGTCTAGTGATGTAGGTAAAAAAGGATTTGAGGAAATAGTATTAGCAGCTATAGGGCAAATAAAAAAAGATGACTATGCTTATATAGGTAAATCTGATGTGAATATATTTAATCTATCTGAAAAGGATTATTTAGTTTATGAGAATAAGAGATGGAAAATAAAAAATCCTGATGTATATAAAATAGGAGATATATCGTTAACCTATGTTGCTTTACTAGAGCTTATAGGAGAGGATAAAAATGAGTAGTGGAATTTTTGGTTTAGAAGAGGCATTAAGAGATTTGGAATTGACTGCTGAGGAAATAGATGATGCTATGGACGAAATATCAAAACAAGTAGCAACAGAAATACAACAAAAAGCTATAAATAATGTTAATGGACCTTATCTAGGCAGTAAGACAAATAAAAAGAAATTAAAGATAACAATTATTGAAAAACAGCCTTATCCTGTTGCGGTCAGAACTGGTAGTCTTAAAAGGTCATTAAAGACACCAAAAAGAATGGGAAAAGCCAGATACAAAGTATATTCAGATATGAACATAGCAAATTATGCTTGTCATGTTCATGATGGGACTTCAAGAATGAAAGCCAGACCTTTTTTAGATGATGCTGTTGATGAAGTAATGGATAGCGGTAAATATTTAGATATAGCAGGCAAGATAATAGATGATGTTTTAAATAAATAGGCGGTGATTAAGTGGATCATAGTTCACCAATAACAAGTGTAAAAAGTGTATTAATAGATTTTTTAAAAAAGAAACAAGAATTAAGTCATGTAAATATAAGAGAAAATTACATCAAAGTAGATACTGACTTACCCCTGAAGAAACCATTGATTACAATATCTAAAGGCAAAATATTAACTAATCCGATATCATTTCAAGACTATATTGGAGAAGAGTTTAGCGAAGAAGAATATCAGTTTATAGAGACTAAGGCAAGAGAATTGAATCTTTATTATGATTTCCATATATGGAATAGTACTTCTCCAAAATTGGGTGGAGAAACGGAAATAGAAAGGATACAAGAAAGACTGCAGTCTATATTTGATTTTGAAAGTAATGCCATACCAGGTGTTACTTTTTTTGAGTTTAATGAAGGTACTGCAACGGAGGATCCATTTGAAGAAGGATTACTCCATGCTAGATGTACTCTTCATATAAAAGCATTATGGAAGAGAGAGTTTAGATATGATGTGATAGATGAAATTGAACCACATGGAATTATAAAAGATGAATAGGAGGTAAGATAATATGACCATAAAAGATACCCAAAGGGTAGGAGTATTCTCTGAATCTACTGTATCAAAAGAGGTAATGGGTTTCCCTGGTACTTGTTGGCCAATGGGGATAGTAGCCCAGGTAGATACGGAAGTTTATAAAGATAAAGAGATTAAGCCCTTTGCAATTCAGATAAAAGAAGATGCATATAGAGAGTTTGGTAAAGATAGTGAAATGTCTAAGCTAGTTGAAATAGTAACGTTAATAGGAGTAAATAAGTTGGTATGTGTTCCAGTATTACCACCTACAGAAGGAACTCCAACAAAAACACAATATAAAACTTCATTGGATATTCTTTATAATGAAGATGCACCAAAGATAGTCATTACTGATTCGGCTGATAAAGATGTTCATACCGAGATTAGAAATCATTGTGACAAGGCATCAGAAAACAGAAAAGAAAGACGAGCTCATGTAGGAGCAACTGCTGACACAGTAGCAAATTGGACTAAATTAGCAAAACCTATTAATTCAGGAAGAGTTACCTTATGGGGGAGTATTCCATTGGATTTAGAAGGCAATGCATATAATGATTCAGTTTATTTAGCTGTAGCATGTGCTGCATATGATGCATTAGAATTAGATCCAGCTATGCCACTTCACAATATACAACTTCATCCTGATTTATTCGGAGGACTTTATAATAGGTTTGATGATGAGGATTTAGAAGCTTTATATAGTGGAGGAATAGCTGCATGTAGAAATATAAATGGAAGGATATTTATCGACAGATGGGTGACTACTTATACTCAAGATGATGGAATAAATCCTCCAGTAGATGATGATAAGTATCAGGAAGGAACAGTAGCTAAGATTAAGGATTACATTGATGAAGGATTAAGAAATAGATTATCTACTCTTCATCCAAGGGTTAAGGCTAGCGTTAATAAAATGAATGAAGTAAAGTCAGATACAACTAATTGGCTAATGGAACAGGCTGAAAAAGAGATAATAGAAGAACCTAATGTTTATAAGATAGAGAGACAGGCAGATAAAAGAACTAGACTCCATGTTTATTATAATTACAAAGTAGTACTACCGCTTAATACAATATTCCTTCATGGAAAAGCTTTAGTTTAGGAGGTGTAGAAATTGAAGAAATTTAAAATGAATTTACAACTATTTGCTGATCCTAAGATACCAATTAGTGATGATATATACTTTAGAATTATTCATAATGGAGTATCAAAAAGGGTTGCAGTTGGTGAAAGTTATAGAGCTACTAAGACTAAAGAAACAAAAGCACAGGAAGCTTTCGGAGAGAAAGAGGCAGTTGCCACCTATGGTGGTAGGACAAACTATGAATTAGAAATATCTAGAGCATATGCTACTGATGAGGCTCTACAAGATGGAATATTTCTTGATGAACTAGAAGATTTTGATTTTATTATAGAGAAACCAGACAGAACTGAAATATATTCCATGTGTAATTGGAGTGAAGTAGGAGAATCAGGAGAATTAAAGGATAAAGTAGTTGAAAATATGAGATTTACAGCAGCTAAGTTTAAGAGAATTATGAAAAAATAGGGTATGGTCAATGGAGACTATGCCCTTTTAAATTGAGGAGGTAATAAATATGTCTAAATTAGCAAATATGAGAAAAGGTATACCAGAACATAAAATAGTAGATTTTCCTGGTAGTAAAGAAAAAGTTGCTATAGTAGCACTCAACAATAAGGACATTATCGGTGCAAGAGCAAATGCAATGAGATATGTAACAGAACATCCAGTTGATGTAGATACAGCTGATTTAATTTTAAATATGTTTATATTAAAAGAAGCAATGAGAAATTCTGATAAATTAGAGGAATATTTTGTATTGGATTTTGAAGAAATAAATGAGTATATGAATCCTAAGGAAGTTTATGAGCTTCATAATGTATTTATTGAAGTACAGAATGGAAAGACTCCTGATTTAGAAGACTTAACATCAGAAGAGTTTGAAGATATTAAAAAAAAATTAAAGATGATGGAGCTGAACGAATTAGATGGAGAATTGCAGACTATTTTAAAGTACTTCCTTCTTCAGATGAATTTAAAAACCTTACAGAAGGACAAATAACATGGATATACGCAAATATGAAAATAGATATAGATGAAAGAGTAGAAGGAATGTGCAATAAATGTAAAACAGAGATTGAGAAACATAGGTGTATTAGATGTGGAGAAGAAATTAAAGAAGAAGTTCATTCAATAAACAAGAGTTTTGATGAAAGCAAGTTTAAAAATTTAGCAAATGAATAATGAATTGGGAGTGATTCCTGGTAGGGTGAGTTCCTACCACTCCTAGTATTTTAGGAGGAATATAGATGGCTAAAAAAAGAGATGTTAGTGTGATTGTGGATGCTAAAAACAAGTCTAAGGGTGCATTTGTAGAAATCAAGAAAGATTTAAAAGGTTTAGGAGATGATGCTAAGAAAGGATTAAGCAAGTTTTCCAGTTCTTTTGAAAATGCCGATAAAGTAATATTTTCTTTTTCGGATAAAATGAAGTGGATGGATAAATTAGCTAAAAAAACATTTAAAGGTACTGCGGCAGCAGCAGGTATTTATATAGGGGCAACTTTAAGAGATTTTTCTAAGCTTAATGATGGCATATCAAAAGTAAATACTTTATATGACCAGACAGCTGAAAGTCAAAAGAAAATGTATCAGGATTCAATAAAAATGTTTAAGTTAATACCTACTAATTTTGATAAAATAACTCAAGGTATATATGATACTATATCCTCAGGTGCTGACCCTAAATATGCTACTATGTTTGCTAGAAAGTTTGGTATGGCAGGGGTAGCAGGAGATGCTGATATGGATGTGGTTACTAAAGCAGCTATGGGTACTATGAATGCTTTTAAGTTAGAAGCTAAGGACCTTAATAGAATATTAGATTTGCAGTTTATGACTGTGAAAGATGGCATTACTAGCTATAGTGAATTGGCAAGTTCTTTAGGTACTGGTGTTTTAGCAAATGCTAAGACCGCTGGAATAACTTTAGAGGAGTTATACGGTTCCATAGCAATGATTACTAAAAATGCAATACCTGCTAATATTGCTACAACTTCACTTAATCAAATGTTTAATAAGTTTACTGACACGAAAGTAATTAAAAGGATGGGCCAATTTGGTGTGAAGATACAAGATGCGAATAAACATACAAGGCCTCTAATAGAAATATTAAAAGATTTAAACTATCAATTTGATAAGAGAAAAATGACTGGCGAACAAAGAAAAGGTTTTTTTAAGGAGTTGTTAGGTAGTGATGAAGCAGCTAGAGCCATACTACCCTTAATAAGTGATTTAAAAGAATTTCAAAAAATATTAAATGATATGGATAATTCTTCAGGTGCAATGAAAGATGCCTTTGGTGATAGGTTAGAGAGTATGTCAACTCAGTTTAAATTGTTTTGGAATCAAATAAAAGGTATGGGATTAGAGCAACTATTAACTTTAGAACCTTTACTAAATTCAATCCTGGAACCATGGATTAAAAAAGTTAAATTAGAGCTTGAAATAGAGGATTTAAAAGATTCACTAGAATCTACTGAGAATCCTCATACAAAACAATTAATTCAACTTGAAATAGAAGATTTGGAGAATCAATTATCTTCTATAGATTTAACTCCAGCAGATAAATTTAGAGAAGCATTAGAAGAATCAGTAAAGGCATTAGATAAAATAAATCCTCCATTAGCTCAGTTTTTAGATACTATAGGGAACTTTGCATTAAACTTTGTTGGTAAGGAAGGAGCTGAAAATAGAGAAAAAGCAGGTAATGTGGGTGGAACTGTACTAAGAGTATTCTTGGCCAAAAATCTTGTAGATGTTGTAAATTGGTTTAATAAGAATTTCAAACTACCGACTAATCCATCTAATGGAGGAAGCGATATTTTTGAAAAGGTTAGTGGAGATAAATTTAAAGATACTTTTTCAAATTCAAAAATCAACCCTGATACTAGTATGTTTAATTTATTTCCCAAAAGTTTCACAGATGGACTTTATATCCCTAAAGAATATTATGTGGGTGAAGAAAAATATAAAGAATTTGAGGATAAATTCTCTAATAAAGTAAAAGAGCAAAAGTCCAAGAAAGATTCGAATAACCTTAATAACTCAAGAAACAATATGAATCTTTATTCTTTGAGAGATGATAATGGCTTTAATCTTAAACCTACTAGCGAAAGGAGTAAGGAACAGACAAAAGAAGTTTTAAAATTAATGAATACAAATGTTATAGATGAATTATTAAAAATAAACCAGCTACAGGATAAAATAGACAATATTAATATGCAAAATCAAATCAAAATAGAATCTCCTCAAGTTGATGTAAATGCAAGAGTATACATTGATGGCAGAAATATACCTATTCAAAAAGTGGAGGTTGACTATAAAAAAGCAGAAAAGCATTTAGAAATTCAAGCGAGAAGATATGGAAGACCTGATATGTAACAATAATACCTGGTTGCTATAATTATCCGACGATGGTATTATTTAGATAATAATAATTCTAGGGGGATTAAAATGAAAAGAAAAGTAACCGCGTTGATTATGTTTCTACTTATGGTAGTATTAATTGGATGTAGTTCAAATAAAGATGTAGATACATCTAGAGACGTTAAACCAGTTACTCAGGATCATGAAAACGCTGAAAATACTACAATATCAAAAGAAATAGAGTGGTATGAAGAATATGATAATCCTAAAATATGGTTATCTTATTTTTGGAATCAAGATGTAAGCATTAATGAATTACAAAAAGAAAGTGCTGAATTCATTGATAAAAATAACAAGTTGTTTCCTACGACAAGCAAAGAGGAAGTAATTAACTTAATAGATAAAGATTTAGCTTATAAGCATATTGAAAAATCATATCAAAAACATGTTGATACTCTTTTTGATATAGAAGGTTATGTGGTAAATATCGAAGAAGGTAGTATAGAGGATTTTGGTATTATAACAATATTGAATATTATAGATGATGATTTAAATAGCTATCAAGTCTTGTATCTTGAGGAGTTACCAGATATCTATAAAGAAGATATTGTATATCTAGTAGGCTTACCTATGGGAATGGGTGGATTCGAAAATATGTCTGGTGGATATACCAAAACAGTAGTTACTTTAGGTAGCTATATAGAAAAAATTGAATAAAACTAGAAAGCGAAAAGACCAATAATAATTAATGAATATTTAATTTTTTAAAATTGGGATTCATTTTTATTCTTAGAAAAATTGTTGATTCAGAAATTAGATAATATCAAAAAAAGTAAGAATTGATTGGCATATTGAAAGTAGTCATGTTTAATGGTAAAATAAGGACAAGGTAATCGGGAAAAAAGCAGGGTGTGATTGCCACCTCACTTCATATGAAAGGAGGTGGTGCGATATGAATACATATGAATCTATATCTTTAATGATAATGTTTTCTATGTTTGTGATATCGCTAATCTCCTTAATTGTTAGCCTAACAAAGGATAATAGTAAAGGAAAAAAGTAATCACCCTGTACAGCCATACAAGGTGATTATAATGATTTAAATCCCTATGTGGCAATCGCATTTTGCGAATCCGATTACCTTTAGTATTATTATACCATTAAAACATGTAAAGTAAACAATGAAATTCCTAACGAAATAGGAAAATTCCTAACGAAATAGGAAAATTCCTAGCAGAATAGGAAAAATTATTGGAAACAAGAACTCCTGATGAGAGTTCTTTTATTTTTATCATGAAAGGTGGTGTTAGATTGAAACTAGCTCCATTAAAATATAAAAACTATACATGGCCAGTAAATCCTACCACATATTCACTGAGATTTGAAAAGAATACTGCTATACATCATTATCCTTATACCAATATTAATGAAGTAGATGATACTGGAATGAAACCTAGAGAAGTTTCAGGTGAAGGTGAATTCATTGGTCCTGGTGCATATGAAGAATTTAAAAAATTGGCCAGTGTATTCTATAGCAGTGGTCCAGGCCTATTAGTCCATCCTATATGGCAGATACAGCAAGCTATATTTAATAGATTAGAAGTAGATCAGGAGCCAACTCCTAATTATGTGAAATATTCTTTTGGATTTATAGAACATATGCCAGAAGTAAAAGTTCAGGAAAAGAAATCAGTGACTGTTTCTAACACTGCACAAAAGGTACAGTTAAAGGCTAGTACTAAAACATATACAGTTAAAAAAGGTGATACTATGTGGGCTATAGCTAAAAAGAATAAAATGAGTTTAAAGCAATTAGTAGCTAAAAATCCTCAAATAAAAAATCCTAATTTAATTTATCCAGGTAATAAGATTAATTTGTAGGTGATATTTATGTATGTAGAAGTAGGAAGTAAGGTTAATAAAAAAATTTACGAAATAAATAGAATGAGTGAATATGATATAGAGACTTCTTTAGATATCCCAGCAGACCATTTTAATATAATTATAGAGAATCCCATTGATGATAAAGGCTACGGAGTAAATTCAGATATATTTAATCCTAATGATAGTTTTAAGATATCTGAATACTATGGAACTATACTCAATGGTGTAGCTGATGATGTAGATGAATACTGGGATGATAATGGATCTAAGATAGAGATAGGTGGAAGAGATATATCTATGCTGCTATTAGAAAATGATGCAGAACCTAAGACATACTATAAACTAAAGTTAAGTTCTTTTATAAATAAAATAACAGGACCGTATGGTTTTAAGGCTAAGGTTAACTCTAAATATGATAAAGTAATTAATAAAATAGTAGTAGAAGTAGGAGATAGTGAGTGGGATTGTATATTCAGAGAAACTAAAAAATTAGGTATGTGGTTATGGTGTGCTCCTGATGGCACACTTGTAGCTGATGTATTAAATTATAGTGGATCTCCTAGCTATAAATTCAGCAATGATTTATCTATAGATGCAATAAGAATGAAAAGATTTAGCAAAAAGAAAAGAGGAGCAGATATTAAGAGTGAAGTCTGGGTAAGAGGTCAAGGAGAATTATCATATGCAACCTGGCCACCATCACAAACTAGGGTTTTGTCAAAATATAAAGATGCAGCATTAACAGCATTAGGATATAGACGAAGAATGATAATGGAAGATGGAGATGCTAAGAGTATATCAAAAGGTCAAGAGATAGCAAAAAGATATATCCAAGAAAGAAAAAGAGGTAGTTTTGAGATAGAAATTACTATAAATGGTAAACATCCTATTGAAACAAATAAAACTGCATATATAAAAGATAAAGTCACTCGTACCGATGGGACTTTTTTTATTGTTGGAGTTAGGGATAAGAAAAGTGATAATATTGGCCATGAAAAAATAATAAGGTTACGACCATTATGGGAGGGGTTATAATGAGTTATCAAAGAGCTAGAGAAAGGCAGTCAAGACAAGAGCATTATAATACTTCTGAAATAGGAAATGTAACAAGCAGCGGTAAAGATATAAATGTTTTAGGATTAGGTGAATATAGGGAAGTGCCTCTTATAGCTCCTTTTGGAATACGCTGGAATCCTCCTTCGGGTGCAAGTGTTCAATTGGTTAAGAACTGGAGCATGGGTGCAAACATAGTAGCAGTAGGAACTATAGTAGATGAAGAAATAGAACCAGGAGAGGTGGAACTTTACTCTATGGGTGGGGCTAAGATCCAGTTAAAAAATGATGGAACCGTTATTATAAATGAACATTTTAAGATAAATATAGATGGTACTACTGAAAGAATTTAGGTGGTGGTTAAATTGATTGACTATAAACTAGAAAATGGGGATTTAGCTAGGAAAGGTCTTGGAGATTTGCAAATGATTGATGGGATTGAGAGTAAAAAACAGTCTATGTTAACAAGACTTATAGTAGAAAGAGGTTCTTTTATCTATGATGAAGATTTGGGCAGCAGATTAAAGCTATTATATAGAGAAAAACCTTCTAGGATCCCAGCAATGGCAGATTCATATGTTAGGGAAGCATTAGAACCTGAGGAAGATATAGAAATTAAAAATGTTGAAGTCAAATGGATAGATAAGAAAAAGATTCTTATTCTAGTCTATTTTATTTGGAATGAAATCCAGGATAATCTGGAGGTGATAATTTGAGTGATTTTATTTTAAAATCTCATGAGGAAATAGTTGAGGAAATGCTTATAGATTTTGCTAAGGAATTAGGAGTGGAATATATATCTAGTGCTAGTGATATTGCTATTAAAGCTAAGGTATATGCAGCACAAATTGAAGGGATTTATTATAATCAAGCCTTTATACTAAAACAAAGTAATCCTATGACTGCAACTGATGGATATCTTGATGCGTGGGGAAGAGGAATGAATATAGGAGATAGAAAAAATGCTACTAAAGCTATAGGTACTGTTATATTTGGTAGAAAACAACCCAATAAAGAAGATATAGTTATCCCAGAAGGGACTATGTTTTCAACAGATCCAGAAGTATATGGAAGGTTAATAAATGGAGTAACTACTAAAAAAGTAATATTACCCGCAGGTGAAACTGAGATTGAAGTTCCAGGAGAAACTATAGAAACAGGAGAAGAATCAAATGTATCTCCAGGAGGATTTACTGTTATAAATAATCCACCTATAGGGATTGAGTATGTAAAAAACATGGAAGGCTTTAAAGATGGATCAGAAAGAGAAGAGGATGAAGAATATAGAAGTAGATTTAAGAAAGAAAAGTTTTATGGAACAGAAGATGCATTTGCAAATAGAGCTAGAGAGGTAGATGGGGTTACTTTCGCTAAAACGCTAGAGAGAAATAGAGGACCTGGGACAACTGATGTATTAATAGCTGCAGCTAGTGGAATTCCTTCTGATGATTTGGTTGAAAGGGCACTAATACATCTATTAGAAAAAAGGCCTTTAGGATGTGATTTGGGAGTAATTAAACCTGAAGCATATGTATTTAATACTACTGTAAAAGTTACTTTAAAAGAAGGATTTACCATAGAATCTAAGATTGAAGGTATAACAATTCTTGAAAAAATAAAACAAGCCATAAGAGTATATTTAAAGACAGTTGGTATAGGTGGAGTTATAAGAAAAATTGGTTTAGCTAATGCAATATATGACTTAGAAGAAGTAATAGATGTTGAGATAGCAGAGCCTATGGAAAACATACAACTAAATGAAAATGCTATAGCCCAAGAAGGTGAATTTAATGTCACAACTTAGCTATAAAGAAATTATAGAAAATCAACTACCTGAAGATTTATATAAAAGTAGAAATTTAGAATCTCAAGCTATAGGAAATTCATTAGATAATATACAAAACGATATTAACAGTCTTGAAAAAGAAGTTAGTCCTCTATCTGCAGTAAGGAATGGTCTAGAGCAATGGGAAAAATTTTTCAAACTTCCCTCTAACCTAGATGATAACATTGAAATAAGAAGGGCGAGGGTAGTATCAGAATTAATACAGTTTATGTCAGATGAAAATGTCATAAGAAAAGATGAAATGGAGACAATCCTATCTTTCTATGGACAAGTTGAAATTATTGAATACTTTGCAGAATATATATTTGAAGTGATTTTTAGAGAAGACAAGCATCTAAATGTCGGGGAAATAGGGGAAATTATTAAAAAAATTAAACCTACATGGTTAGAATATAGGCTTCTGCTTCAGTATATAAATAAATTATTATTAAACTTAAAAACATATGAATTTCATAATAAATTAAAGACAACAGATGAATTTGTAACAGAAGATAATCTACCAGGATATATAGAAAAATCACCTCTTAACATAGCAAGCAAAACATATGCCTTTTCAACTTATTTAGGAATCACGGATATTATGACAACTGAAACACTGACACTAGATAGTCAGCTGGTAGATGTAATCAATAAATCACATACACTTTACAATGAAGTAGTATTTAAACGTGCTGGTGATATTGCAATAGGAGAGGGGGAGATATAAATGGAAGTAATACAACCTATATTGATAGATAAAGTTTTAGATTATATTGATAATCTTATATTCAAAGCTAAGATAAAAATCAATGGAGAATATAAGGACTTTGAAGTTTTTAAAACAATAAAAAAAGAAAATGCAATAAGAAAATATTTATATATAGAGGATGAAACAGGAGTAATTGAAGAAGCTCAGCTACTCACTAATCAAGGTGAAATACTAGCAATAAAACCTTACTCAATAGAAAAACAATTAGACGGTTTAGTATTGACCTTTGAATTTAAGATAACAGTAGAAGAAACGAATTTAGGCTATATAGAGTAGGAGGTGGTCATATGAGTTATAAAGCTACCGAGTGGAAAAATAAAGTCTATGATGAACAGGGAAACTTATTAAGAGATGGAACACCTTTACATGCTAAATACTTTAACAATATGGAAAAGGGAATTGTAGAGGTGCATGAAGAAAAGCATAGTCATGAGAATAAAGAGGTGTTAGATAATATATCAGATGAAGATATAGAAAAAATATATATTCATGATAAAGAACTGCTAAATCTTACACATAGAATTAACAATTTAAAAACAAAAGTAGTCAAGGATATATTAGAGAGAAATTCTTTAGAAAATAAAGATTCAATAGTCCACGTCATAGATGCAACAGGAGATAGTACAGTAATAAAAGGTTGGGCAGAATATATTTACTATAATGATAAGTGGATAAAGACAGCTGAAGAAG
>NZ_JBEBOY010000028.1:0-40155 GCF_040396155.1 Tissierella praeacuta | reverse complement strand
TTTATATCTAATGATTTTTAACTTTAAAATTATTTAATTATGCTCATCTCTATAAATAATATAATCATTCCAATATTTCATCATTAATTTAATACCTTGTCTAAACTATTCCAAATATTAGCAGTTTCAAATCCCTTTCTCCAAGATGCTAAACCAGCTAATTCATATTTATGGACTAATGAAGCTTTAATTTCTAGAGATCTTGGATCCTCCAACCATATTTTATACATACTTCCATCTTTCTCCATTTGCCCAAAGTATTGAAGAGATTTATCATCCCAAGTTAAATCAATATTATTCTCTGATATGAATTTATTGGCCATTTCCATTGATAAAGCTTGAGAACTTACTTTTCCCTCCTTCTCTATCCACAATCTAGTATAAAATGGTACTCCCAAAATCAGCTTATTATTGGGAATATGCTCCAGTACTCCTAATATACTTTTTTCAACCCAATAATATTCTGCAACTGAACCAGCAACAGGACTAGTAGCCCAATGTTGGTCATATGCCATTAAAATCATATAATCTACAGCCTCTGAGAGTCTTTTTCTATCATAACATAAAGACCAATTTTCAGCTGTAGATATACCAGTTACATCCATGGATACACTCATTCCTACTTCCTTAAATACTGGATACAATTCTCTAACAAATTGCGTAAGAAAATCCTTGGTTTTTAAATGTACATTTTCAAAATCAATGTTAATTCCTTGAAATCCATAGTATTTATATAGTTCTAATATATCCATTATTAATTTTTCTCTAGTACTGCTTTCTGATAATAATTCATGAGTTAAATCTGGATCAAAATTGTTATTAATCAATGGCCATATTTCATACCCTAAATCATTATACTTCTTTACATATTCTATATTTCCTTTATCTAATATATTCCCCTCATCATTAATAGAAAACCATGTGGGAGATATTGTATTTATTCCCACAATTGGAGCTATCCCTTCTGTACTTTTTACTTTTCTATAAGTATAATCCCAAGTGAGATTTATATTTTTCTTACTAATGTCTTCTATATTGTTTTCAATAGGTTTCTCCACTTTAAATAAATCTTTAGTATAATTTATTTTAAAATACTTCTTCTCAATAAATCCTGGTATCCCATCTATTGTCCTTACTTTATACCAAGATTCATATTCTGCATAAACATTTAGAATAGTACCTATAGCCATATCCTTTGCTATAATAGGTGCTTTTATATCTAAATCACTCCTTATTACTGCCCCATCTAAAATAATTTCACCATTGAGATAAATTATATCTTTATAATCTAGTACAACAGCATTTGTATCTTCAAAATAATTAATTTCCACATCATAATTTTTTAAAATTATATCTATAGGAATATATATTTTCTCATTAATCTTTCTTATATTATTGGTAGTAAGAAACTCTTTGCTATTCACAGTGGCAATACTATCATCTAATTTATATCTAAGAACTTTTTCTTTATTAGTAATTATTAATATTTCTTCCCCTTCATCATAAAATATGTCTTCATCTATAAAATCTTTAACAGTTGGAAGTGAAAAATATAGTATATCTTCATAAAATAATACTGCATTTTCATTTTCTACTTCTTGTTCTTCAACAATTAAATATAATTCATCAGAGTATGCAATTACCTTTTTATTAGGTTGTAACCTTCTATAATGAATAAATCCAACTATACTGGCTATTACAATCAATATTATAAATGTTAATAAAACAATTCTTTTCACTTAATCCCCCCATTTAAATAAAATAATATTTTATCCTACTTAAATAGTATAATTGAAAATCTAGGTTTATACAAATATAATTAATATTAGTTTAATCATATAATTATATAAACAAGTAGTCATTAATTATAATTAATGACTACTTGTTATTCTTTTTTTATTTTATTCTTATACATTTCTATAATAAAAATATATTATTTTCTCTACATTCTTCTAATATATCTTCTGTCCATACGGAAGCTTGAACCTCTCCTATATGTTTTTTCTCTAAGAAGAACATACATATTCTAGACTGTCCAATTCCTCCTCCAACAGTAAATGGTAATTCTCCATTTAATAATCTTCTATGATATTCTAAAGTTTTTCTTTCTTCAGCTTTTGCTATTCTCAATTGTTTTCTTAAGGATTCTTCATCAACCCTTATTCCCATACTTGACAATTCCAAAACTGCATTTGTTGTTGGATTCCAAAATATAATGTCTCCATTTAAGTTCCAATCATCATAGTCTGGTGACCTTGTTCCATGGGGCTTCCCTGAATCCAATGGTTGCCCAATTTTAGATACAAACACAGCTCCATATTTTTCCGCTATTAAATACTCTCTTTTTTCTGGTGTTTCATTAGGATATAAATTTTCTAATTCTTGGCTAGTAATAAATTTTATATCTTCTGGTAACTTCTTCGTAAAATTATTTGAATACAAGCTATTTATATATGTTTCAGTTTCTTTAAACACATCATAGATATCCTTAACTATGTTTACTAAATAATCAGTAGTCCTATCGTTTTTTCTTATTACTTTTTCCCAATCCCATTGATCTACATAGATTGAATGTATATTATCTAATACTTCATCTGGACGTATTGCATTCATATCTGCATAAAGCCCTTCATCTATATTAAAACCATACCATTTTAATGCAAATCTTTTCCACTTTGCTAGAGATTGTACTATCTCAATCTTTTCATTATATTTTCTCATTTCAAATGATACTGCCTTTTCTACTCCAGTAAGATTATCATTTAACCCACTTTCTGGCGTCACAAATAATGGCGCTGATACTCTAATTAAATTTAGTTTTTCTGCTAACTTTTTTTCAAAAAAGTCTTTTAAATATTTTATTGCAACTTGAGTCTCTCTTGGATTTAACTCTGTCATTTTTATTCCTCCTGTCTTATTTTCATATAGATTTGATCCTAACAGACACTCCCAATGATAAATTCTACATTAAGATTGGTTCTCATTGCGTTTGACCTACTAAAGCTCACTCCGTTCGCTAAGTTAGGTCATAAAAAAACCTTTCATCCAAATAAAGGACGAAAGGTTAATTTCCGTGGTACCACCTTAGTTAGCAATAGGCTCACTCAAATAAGTACGGATTGTATTACAATCGATACTCTATAGTCGATATCAGGCTATTCCCGTCTAAGCCTACTCTTTTACAATTTCGGTTAGATGCTCAAGAATGTTCTTCGTTTATTGATTGGTATCGGATTTCCACCATCACCGACTCTCTATAACACTTTCAATAAATTACTCTTTCTATCAAAGCATTATTTTTAAATTATAAATAGTATAGCTTGATATTGAACTAAAGTCAAGAAAAATTTTAAAAAACTTTAGACTTTTTAAAACCTTAATAAAAATATAATAGCTAAAGTAACACATGCAATTATTCTAAGTACTATTTTTATATAATATCCTATTCCAACAACCCAAATAGCATTAGATTTAATCAAATCTAAAATCAAAATATCATAATTGCAAGATAATTAATCCTATCTTTTATAGATACTTTAGTAACCATTATTAATCTTCCTTTACAATTATTTTTATTTTGTTTCACTTAATTTCGTTAAACCAATATAATGGTATTAGGCGTTAGACATAAATTGCTAACAGCCTACCCTCTTGCTATTTCAATGAGCAATTTAAAGAGACCTTTATAGTAGGTCTCTTTCTATTCTTCTAATGCTTTCTTTAAATCTTTTATATAAGATGCTTGCTGTTTCTTTAAGTATAATTTTACAAAAGGTTTCATAAATACTTTTTTTACTGTTATATCCTCTGTGAAGTCTACAGTTGTTTCTCCATCCTCAAATAAAAAAATTCCAGTCCAATGACCTCTCATATTTTTATTTTCCATATCAAATTCATATCTTTTATTGGGCTCATAAGCAGTAATAGTAAATAAAGTAGAATATCCATTCTTTGTGTATTCTACAAATTGTTTTTCTAGTTTTAGAATTTCAATTTTACTTAAATCACTACGCCATGAATAATCTTCAAGAGAAGTAACAATGGTCCATACTTTTTCTATATCAAATGGAAATTTTGCTTTTATATTTGATATCGTCATAGTCTGTCCCCTCAAATTCTTATTTATTTACACATTATATCATCAATCATTCTTTTTTATTATAGCATAAATAATTAGAGTTAAATAGATGTGAAATCTCATAAAATATCATGGATTAAGAATATTTATGATTAATTAAATGGTAAGGCTAAATTAAATAAAATAGCCTTACCATTATATAATCGCAATACCCTAAGGGAATCGTCCCCCCGAACTTTTGGGACTAAAAATAGGGTTTTATATAGTCTTATGCGGTCATAAAACGTTGGGATTTCAATATTATGTGTTCATCAGTTCATATAGTTTTAGCCAGTCAAAAACCAATTAGATAATTTTTATCTTAGGGGCATTCACACTATCCCTTTTTTATTTTATTTCTATTTCCCTAATTTCCTATGCAAGCCCTTATTCTAGTCTTAAATAGATTTTATATGCTCGCAATATTTTTCTATTAGTGTATTGATTTAAATATGCATATGTTACAGAAAGCATAAAAGCGAATGATGTACAATCCTTGAACTCTCTCTTCAAGTAAAGATTAAAAACCAATCTAATATAGTCCATTAAAAACTAATTGGCTAAATCTTTTTTAGTACAAAATTCGCTTTTATAAGATGTTGAAATTCCAACGTTTTGGCGTACCCTGAGGGAGTCGAACCCCCGACCTTCTGGTTCGTAGCCAGAGATAATCCTTTTTGTACAGTCTCGTACGTCCTTCTACCCTTGCAAAATAGCCATTTATATTTTTCTAATTTGTGTACATTTAGATACATTTTGCTAGAATTGGCACGAATGGCACGCAAAGTGGCACGCAAATATTAGATATATTAATTAAAATAAAACGAGATTTCCAAGGTCTTATTTTATTTGATTTGTAGTAAATTCGTTTTAAACCGATCTTATATTCTTACTATACCTATTATATTAATATATCAATTTAATCTCGTCTAAATCCAATATACGCGGTCGCAATTTTCTGAATAAGTAGTT
This sequence comes from Tissierella praeacuta, assembly GCF_040396155.1. Lineage (GTDB taxonomy): Bacteria > Bacillota > Clostridia > Tissierellales > Tissierellaceae > Tissierella > Tissierella praeacuta_A. Next base: position 35,066 of record NZ_JBEBOY010000028.1, on the reverse strand, counting down.
GTTATAAAGAAATAAAACTTTAATGATTCTTTCTTTATAACCTTATCAATATTCCATGTTTAACAGCAGTTTGAAATGTTAATATAACACCCAAAGCAAATCCTATTACACCAGCTAGACAAATTATAAGTACATTTTCCCAATTTATTCCTTTATATATCTCTTTAAGCTTATCCCCAATTTTATCACCTCATAATAATATTCTATATAAGATTTAAAACTCCTTCAAAAATAAAAAAGACCATCATAGGTCTATTTCTATTATATATTCTTTTATCATTTCTCTAAAACTTGTATGCTTCCTTCTTTTGGTAACTGTGTTTATAGAAGGTCCTTTTATACTTTTTAAGTATTCTGCAAACTGACTCTTTGTAATCTCATTTCCATAAATCATCATAGCATCTTTAATATATTTATCTATATCATCATCTGTATATTTCTTATATAAAGGTTTTATTATAGCTTTATCTTTTATTTTCAACCTATCATCATTGGCAACTAACTTTCTAACTTCTATTATGCTTCCGAACCTATTTTCATATATATCTATACTTTCTAATTCTCTTGTCTTAACCCATCTTCCTAACTTATTACTTATATTGATATAGTCTAATAACAGTTCTTCATCTGTTTTATTTGTATAGATTTTCCCTCTCGTTTCAAATCCGGCTTCTTCTAATAAATTATTGTAACTTCCAAACATATTATAAATTGAAAGTGCATATACTCCTTTTCCCTCTAAATCAAATATTGATGGAGTCTTGCCAAGTTCCTTTGATAAATCTTGAATGAAGTTTATATAATCTTCTTTCGTTCTAAAAAGATTAGGCAAGTATCCCATTTCCCTTACAAAATTATTATAATTCCCGTACAGCCTTTTTATCGGCTCTCTATGCCCCATTTCATCCCGATTAGGTATTCTCCCTAATTCTTTATGAAGTTTATTGAATCTCTCTATTAATTCCTCTTTAGTTATCTTTCTGCTCATTTTCTTCACCACTATTTCTAATCGTGATTTTCTCCCCATCAAATTCTAATATTAAACCCCTGACATCTTCATTCAACCCCATTTGCCTAATCCAGCTGTTAGGAAGGGTAGCTCTAAAGGTAGAGTTCCCACTTCCTGATTTATTTACTATCATTTTAGCTTTTCTTACTTCCATTATTCTTCCTCCACATATTCCATTTCTACTACATAATATCCCATTTCTTCAAAATCTATATCTTGGGGTTCCCAAGTTATTCTTAATTTAGTTTCTGCTGCTACTAATACTTCATTTTCTTTCTCGCAGTCTGTTGCTCCTAATATATCTAGTTCCTCTTCATTTGAGTAGTCTACATGGTGTACAGGTACGTTGTATGCTTTTAATAAGTAGTAGTATTCGTATTTATTTTCTACTGTAAATTCTCCGCCCATACTCCAACTCTCTGCTTTTTCTAAGTTATTGTATATTGTATCTTCTGTGAAATCTAGTTGGTAATTACTTCCTATCATTCTTGTTATTTTTTTCTCTACTCCTGTGATTTTCTTCGCTATATCGTTCTTAGTCAACATTCTCAATCTCTCCTTTTTGTATTCGCTCTTAATTTCTTATCTTAATTATATTATACTAAATATCGTAACGATAGTCAATACTTATTTATAAAATATTTAAAATTATTTTTATTTCTATAACCATTGCAATTACTATATTCTAACTGATTTCAAATAAAATTATAAAAATTATGTACAAAAAATAAAAAAAGACTAGAGATTTCTCCCTAGTCTAGTTAATAGCATTATTTACTTTTCTCTGCTTTTGGATCTACTACTATTTCATATGCTCCTGAACTTGCTACAGTTACTATTATAGCATTAATAACTGTTAAAACTATTCCTTCTACGCCTTGCCCAGTTTTAGCAAATACAAATGTAAGAATTAGCGATATTATAAAAGCATATAACCTGACTGCTCCATCACCAAAGCTTTTCTTTACTATTGATTTAGTAAATTGAGTTATAATACTTACTGCAGCTACTAATCCTGCAAATGTTGCTAATACCTCTATAGTCATAAAATCATTATACATTATTTATCCTCTCCTTTATATTCAATTACAATATTTGTTCCTTGCCCTGTAACGTTATATCCTAGTCTTTCCAAGAGCTTTACAGGGATATAATTAGTCTTATCTTTATATATACCTTCTACATCTAATTCTTTGCCATGTAAAACTATTTTTATCTTATCTAATCCTTTATCATTCATATCATTTAATTTCCTTTCTACTTGAAGTTTAAAAGCAGTCCAACCTTCCCAATTATTTGCTGATAGAATCCGAGGGCAATTCTTACCGGACCAATCATGATGCCTTTTAAGTCTATCTATGCCCCAACCTCTTTCATATAGAATCTTAGCTACTACCTCTACTGCGTTTTGTAAAGTTTTTGCTCTATCTCCACTTTCGCATATCTCTAATCCTATAGATTTAGTATTACCTACACCTTTCACCCCATCTCCTGCATGATAAGCTACCATATTAAACGGAATACATTCTATAGTTTCTTTATCATCAACTACCATATGAAATCCTGTAGAGGTTATATTGTTTTCTCTATTAAGGTTATCTCTTTCATTTTGTGCTGTTGATTTCTCATTAGCTGTAGAGTGTATAGTTAGACATTCGGGCTTCATAGGTATGTTAATTAATTTATTTTTATTTGTAATATGTTGTACCTTATAATTCACTCAATCACCTTCCTTTTTCTAAATCATCAATTCTATGATTAGCAACTTTCACTTTTTCTTCTAATATAAATGTTCTTTCTATTACTGAATTATGTTTATCTACCTTCTTTTCTAGTTGTTCCAATCTAAAGTTTGTTAATTTACTAGATGCTAATATCCCCCCAAATGTACCAATTACAATACCTACAAAATTAATTAGAATTTCATTCATCTTCTACCTCCTGTTAAAATTGATAAAAGGGCAATAAAAAAAGACTATCTCTAGTCTATTACCCTTCTTAGTGTTATTGATTAACCTTTTCTAATAGCTCTTGATACTGCTCTGTATTAATTCTATCGAATGCAAAGAATACATCTAATTTATTAGTCATATCTTCTTTCTCATATTTTCCTGCATCAATTAGATTTTTTAATAGATTGTAAATCATTTTACATGCCTCCTTGGTTTAATAGTTTTTCATATTCTTGTTGTAAGATATAATCTTGAACTTCTAGCACTTGGCTTTCTAATGCTTGTTTTTCTTTTTCTAATCTTTCAATTTTTTCCTCTGGTGTTTCTCCGTCGGTGATTTTTTCAAATGGTCCAAATGTACCATTTGCTAGCCTTTTTCTTCTTACTATAGTCATTAATTAAACACCCCACTTATCAGCTTTATTCCTTTATTGCTACTTGTAGATGTTCTATTCATTGTAATTCTTAGATATATCTCTGATTCTTCTGTAGAATTTTCATATACATATTCATCTTCTTCTATACCTGTTGTAACGAGTCCTGTATGGCTTACAGGTAACTCTTGATAAGATTTATTACCAAATTTAATTTCTACCTTTGTAGTTAAGTCCCCTACTTCTCTTTGTATCCATAGCAGTATTCCTTTAGCTGCCCCATCTGGAGGTATCATTTTATACTCTCTTACTGCTGTTTTGAGCGGCTGAACATTCTTTTCCTTATTGAGTTTAACTACTTTTTCTGTTATAGCTCCGTAGGAGTCTTTAGCTTGAATAGTTACATTATTATTACCATCATTGAGATTACTTATCGGTATTCTTATTTCAAAATCTCTATCCATGCCAGTATTTAATTTTATAAAACTACCGCTATTTATTTTATAATTTATAGTAGTTTCATTTGCATCTGGATCATTGACATTACCTTTGATTAATACTGCATCTGTGTCTATTAAATCATTTTGTGCCGATATAGGATTTATCGTTAATTTAGCAGGTCTATTATTTACTACATAGAAAAAGATTTCTTTTTCTTCTGATTTACCGCCTTTATCATCTTCTCCCCATAATTTTATTAGGTGTTTAGCATTATCTGATAGCTGATTAGATACTGCTGTAGCTCCATCATAAAGTTTTCCTTCTTTAAATATCAGAGATTTATTGTAAGGTATAGGATTTACTCCGTCTGATATACCGCTTGCTATTGCTCTTGTTGTTCCGTTGTTTATACTGTATTTTACTGATACTACATCTCCGTTATTTTCGTCTAATATATTTCCCGTTAATGTTAATACGCTTCCTTCATATAAAGTTTTGTTTGGAGTAGTATTATCTGATATTTTAGGTACTGCATTTGTAATATCCTCAATAGCTTCTGTTGATTCAATCTTTATAGATATCCTTGAGACGTCACCAGAACCATAAATCGTTTTTATTTCTTTCAAGGAAAATGCACGATATTTTCCTGATTGAATACCGTATCTCGTTGTTCCTGATTCTACATAGATTGTTGATGTAATATAAGTATCATTAGTTACATATATAGCCTTATTTAAATTACCAAAGTTATATTTTTTCTTTACTAAACCGTTTTCATTATCAGTAAAATCCATAATTTTCATTATGGATTCGCCATTTTCCTCACTAAATACAGCTGTTTGAAGTACTTTATTATTTTCTTTATCATAATCTAACTTAAAATTTAATTCATTCATATTACACCACCTCACCCTTTACAGAATAATTCCCCCAATAGCCAAATTGAAATCCTTCATTTATCTTTGCGTTAGACTTTGCGATAATTGCACCTTTTTTATAATTTTTAGTTAAGCTACTAACTACAAGCTCATTTTCTCTTACTGCTGCAACCTTAATCACTTCGATATTTTCATCATCATAGATAATATATTCTCCTATCTTAAATCTTTTTATAGACTTTACTTGTATATTTACACTATCAACAATATTTGTAGCAAATGTCATTGCTTCATCAATAAGCATACCTTTTATATCATCTTCTAAATCAGATAAACTATCAAAGAATGAATTCCCTCCTGGAACCCTACCTATTATTTCTAATTCTATTTGCATTTTCTTAAGTCTATCGTTAACTATCTTGTGCAATTCTCTATTTGTAAAAATTCCATCTTCAATGTTGTTGGCTCTTTTGGAAGTAAAACGCGTTCCTTCACTAATGACTTCGTTAGTCAAAGGATCTACGATATTAGGTTGCCAATCGGTTTTAATATAATCTTGAATATCTTTTTCATTCATTAAATCACTTCCTTTATATTAAAAGTTATCTTTGTATCAAATACTATAGTTTTGCTTTCTACTATTGCAGTACTAGACAGTAGCTTACCATTTTGTATAGTTATAGTATTATCTTGAAATTGCGTTACCGGTCTACTAAACTCAATCCAGCTGCTATTATAAAATATTTTCCCCTTCGCTTTAACCCATCTACCATTTCTAAATATTCTTATTTCTTTTACAGATTTTCCATCTGCCAGTTTAATATCTGCCATCTAAATTACTATCCAAATATCGTTTTGTTTTGGATTTGTGGGTGCTGCTGATGACACTGTTATCTTACTCATATTTCCTGATACAAAACTGCTATCATTTTGTAAATCACTTGTTTTAGATGGTATAGAGGGCCGGTTTTGTAAATCATTATAGCTATGTTTATGGGTATAAATTAAATCTAAATCTATTGAACTGTGCCCCCCTAAATCTGCTAGTTTGTCCAAAATATTTTTATTATTATGCGTATGAAGTTGAGAGTGAGTATGACCTGTGCTTGCCTTTCCACTTAATTTTTCATCTACTTCAATTTTAGTGTAATATCTTTCATCAAAGTCGATATCTTTTACTAGTTCTGATAATTTAGTTGGTAAATCTCCTGTATTTGCTATCACATTCCATGATCCCCATGCGGAAGTAGAAGTTCCTTGTCTGATAGCTATATTTTTACCACCAACAGATAATTGCACTGGATATCCACCACTTGAATCCATCCAACCAGTTATGGTTAATATGAAAGCATAAGCGCTACTTGCACTAGCATCTGCGGGCGGATTACCTACAGATTTCCTAGATTTAAATTCCCAAAACATGTTTTGACCAAAATAATAACTTGGTGGACTATCTATGCTTCTAGTATCTACTATCTTTAACTTATTTGCTCGTTCCGCAATATCTATTATGCCGTCATTATTTTTATCATACACACTTTTCATCATGTCACCATATCCAGCAATACTTATTTCTTCTTTAGTTGCAAATGTATCGTCTACATAAACCTTGTCAGCTTTATTGTCTACCTTGTCCCACTTATCCTTATCTTTTTGAGTTACATGCCTTGCTGAATCTAAAGTATGTTCTACTGCATTATTCCAAGAATTAATCAAAGTTTGTGTAATAATATCCAATATGGATTTATTGATATGAGCATGTTTTTTAGAATTTGCATCATCCCAATTAGCTATTGCTGCATCACTAACAAATCTTTTATTTTCATTCTCTACAATTATATTTGCGCTATGAGTCTTAGGGTGAATGTAATTATTAGCTCCTTCTTCTATTTCATCTAATTTATCTTTTCTATCAATAGTAAAATCCTCTGTAGATAACCCTTTCCCTGCTACTTTATCTACCTTTTTTTCTAACTGATTAAGTATGTTAGTAGCAAAATTAGGATCTTCTCCTAAAGCCTTAGCTAGTTCTGCTAAGGTATCTAAAGCTTCAGGTGCAGCTCCGATTAAATCTTGTATTTTTTGTAAAACTTCTTCTTTATTAAATACTTCATCCTTGTCATATTTTTTATTTAATTCTTTCTCTACGTATGTCTTATCAGCCTTATCCTCGTGAGTATGATTAGTGTTTGATTTTTCTTTTAACTTATTGTCTATATCAACTTTTTTATAGTACAAAGCATCATGGTCATGTTCTGAAGGTGTAAAAGTGGATGGCTTATTTATTATCTCTTCCCAGTTTATTATTCTATCTAAACTTTCTTCTTCAGCTGTCTTTATCCACTTATCATTATAGTAAATATATTCTGCCCAACCCTTCGTTACTGTGTTATCTCCTGTTGCATCTATAACGTGGACTATTGAATCTTTATTCTCTAAAGAATTTCTCTCTAATATATCCTTGACTTTTTTTGTTTTTAAATTGTTAATTCTATGTGTAAGATTTAGTAGTTCTTTATCATGAATATATATTCTTTCTATATCTTCATCTGATATATTATCTAACACATCTTTATTCTCATGACTATGCTTTTCTTCATGTGCTTCTACTATTCCATTTTCTATATTGTTAAAGTATTCAGCATGTAAAGGGGTTCCATCTCGTAATAAATTGCCTTGTTCATCATAGACTTTATTTTTCCACTCAGTAGGTTTATACACTTAACCGCCTCCTACTCTATATAGCCTAAATTCGTTTCTTCTACTGTTATCTTAAATTCAAATGTTAGAACTAAGCCATCTAATTGTTTTTCTATTGAATAAGGTTTTATTGCTAATACTTCTCCTTGATTAGTGAATAGCTGAGCTTCTTCAATTACCCCTATTTCATCTTCTACATATAAATATTTCCTTATTGCATTTTCTTTTTTTATTGTTTTAAAAACTTCAAAATCCTTATATTCTCCATTGATTTTTATCTTAGCTTTAAATATAAGATTATCAATATAATCTAAAGTTTTATCTATCAATATAGGTTGTATTACTTCCATCTATATCTCCCCCTCTCCTATTGCAATATCACCAGTACGTTTAAATGTTATCTCATTATAAGGTGTATGCGATTTATTAATTAAGTACGCTAGTTGACTGTCTAGTTTCAACGTTTCGGTCGTCATAATATCCGCGATTCCTAAACAAACTGGAAATTCATATGTCTTACTTGCTATATTAAAAGGACTTTTTTCTATATATCCTGCTAAATTATCTTCAGTATGAAATTCATCCGTAATTCTTAATTCGTTAGGGAATTCGCAGGTTTTAAGGATTAGTAATAGTTCTTCTATATAATTAACTATATAATCATACCCCAAGTGTGCAGGCTTGACTTCATTTATTGCATTACTCATTTCTTTAGAAAATTTTATTTTTTCTTGATTAGTGAATGCAATTTGAATCCTTCTATCGAAATCAACATCTACACTTACATTAGTAAACGCTTCAACTATAGCTTTTATCATTGCTAGACTTACTTTCCCTACACCTCTCATTTTAGCTTTTATAATACTTTTTCTTTCTTCTAAGCTTTTATTAGGTCTTATAGGTAAATTTAATTCTTTCTCATATATAGCAAGTCCCCAAGTTGCTGTATCTATGAAAAATTGTCTCTCTAAATCTTCCATGTTTAATCCTAATTTATTGAATTCTATTTGTTCCGCATTTAGGATCTCTTGAAATACTATAGAAGACCTCTCGTATGAGGGTAAATATTCTAATAGTCTACTCACTTAATACCACCTCGCCTAGTATGGCTACTTCTTCATTATCTATTATTATATTTTCTATTCCTCCATTAAGCATTAAATCTGTATAGTCTAAAACTCCATCCACATTCAGTACCAAAGAACCTATTTGCGCATAAGACACCAAGTTCTTTTTAAATGCTATTTCTTTTAAATAATTAGTTATACTTTCCTCTATATTTATTTTTATCTGCTCTAGTGAATAGTTATCATCTTTAGTGACTTTAACCGATATATCAACAATTTTACTCGTAGCAGATATTACAGTACAAAATGCGCCTATAGGTGCCTGTCCTTCTCCAACGCCTTTACTTCCCGGATCTATATATTCTTGCACTTTATCAATTAAATCTTCACTAGCAGGTTTTTTATTACTATCTATTATTATTACTTTTACTGTGTTATCTCCTGCCCATAAAGGAATGATTTTAGCATCACCAACTCCGACAACTTCTTTTGCCCAATTTAGATAATGATACTTATTGGCACTTGTTGCAGGAGTTCTGATACGTTCGTAATATCTTTCCAATAAACTTGTATCACTTTCAGCATCATAGCCATTTTTAACTGGTTCTTGGTTAGTTACAGAGGTTAATCCTGCTATACTAATAGGAAAGTATTTTATTGCTCCTGCAGGTACATTGCCTACACTTCCACTTGTTTCACATTCAACATTTACTAATATTTGTCCTGCATTGTCTATAATTTTATTTTCTAATGATATAAAGTTTACTGTATCGGCTCCTACAAGGTCACCTTTACTTATTTTCGCTCCCTCTTGACCTGACATTGTTACTATTGTAGTTGCTTTTGTAGCTTGTTTTCTAGTAATACCTGTACGTTGATATATAAATCTTTCTAATTCTTCACCTTCTAAATTTTCTACATCTAGTTTATTAGCTATTTCTTGTATCTCTTTATTTTTATTTTCTAATTCTATAGCTGCAGCTTTTGAAAAATCATAAGGAAATAACCCTTCAGATTTATCATATTTATCTGGAATATTACCTAATATTCTTTTTAGTATATCTTCTCTATTCTCCAATTAAAAATTCACCTCCTGGTTGAAGGTTTCGCCATTTTTTAATATTACTGTGAAATATATTTTAAGAGTAGTCATTTCTTGATCTGTTCTAAAATCTTCTATTCTATCTATTTCACTATGCCTTTTCAAAGCTTCCTCTATTTCTCTCCTTAGTTCAGACTGCAAAAAGAATTGTGGTACTTTTCTCCCTTGTATTAACTTCTTAATAGTTGTACCATATTCATTGAAATTTTCATCTTCTTTATATATCTCAAACTTAAATTTTTCTGTTCTTAATATTTTTTCTATCCAAACTTTTATAGCTTCTTTACCTTCTACTTCCACTAATCTTCCATCTTTTAAAACAAAATCACCTTTTTTAAAGTCAAATAAAAATGTCTTGCCTTGATTTTTCTTTTCTTCATTTTTCAATTCTTTTACAACGTTATCTAAATTCAGTTCAGGAAATATATTAATCACCCACTTTTCTAACCTTATCTACTATAAAAAATACCTGCTCATTTTCAGCAGGCATCAATAATACTTCATCATCTATTTTTAATTCAAAATATAAGGTTAATTTAGTTTTCTCTTTATCATTTATGTTTATTGAAATTAAGGAATTGGAAGGTTTTGATGTAATAGTAATATCCCCTATATAATCTCCAGCTATTAATTCAATTTTATATTCTTTTTCTATCAAACTATCACATATATAAATATTATGTATAGTTTCATCCAGGACTGCTTCCCCATTCATAATAGATATCTTTAAAGGATTTATACCTATTACTTTGCCAACGCAAGAACCTATATTACTTTTATTATCTCTTTCCTTGAACATTTGAGCTAGTCCAACATCCCACATTAAACCACCTTCTCTATAGTTAAATTCATTTTATGAACTCTATTTTGATACGTATGAGTACAATCTTTTACTAAATATTGCCCTTGTAACTCAAACGTATCATTATTTACTTCTAATATTCTACCTGCTCTTACATTATCATCACCTAATAATTCTATAGATATATCCTCACCAATTCTATTCAATTCTTTAAGTTTGTTTTGAGCAATTACTTTAGCTTTTGCTATATCTTTATCATCTACACTTTCCACTTCTTGCAATAATCCGAATTTAGCTATATTTTTATTATCCTTAGCAGTAGCAACTACTCTACTGCTTTTTTCGTTACTAGAAGATATCAATATACTATTCCTCATTTCTGCTATGGATTCAGATTTACTAATGCTCCCTATAGTGTCAAGAGGATTGAATGATTTAATATTATGCGCAGGTTTGAACGAAGGTCTTATAATTAAATCTGTGTATTTTTCTATATATAATTTACCTGCTCTCATTTCTAGTCTATATTTTATACCTAGTTCATCTGCAGCTTGTTTTAATATATCTTTAATAATATCTGCTATAGTATCCTCTTTATAAATCTTAGTAACGACTGTGGATATAGATGTTATATTGCCTATAAGTACATTAAATTTACTGCATAATTGCTTTATAGCTTCATCCGCTCTTACTTTATTAAACTGAATTATGGTTCTAGATTGGTTAAGATAAAAGGCATAATCAAAAGCTGTTACGGGTTTTGAATATCTTTCTGTCCCTAAATCTACTATAATACCTCTGAATAATTCTTTGCCGTTATTTAGCAAAACTATCTTATCTCCAACTTCAACTAAATCATAACTTTTCATATGCTTATCATCTGTATTTCTAGCTACATCTACATTTAATTCCATCCCTAAAGTATCAATACTATCTTTCCAACTTAGGTTACCACATAAGTTAGTTATGTTGTTTTGCTTTCCACTATCTTTAATAAGAGAGAGTGTATAATTATCCAATTTATACGCCCCCAATAATTCTGTATTCTGTTACATTTAACGTATATTCTACGTCTCCATTTTTCCTCTGCTTGAATGTAAAATCATCTATAGTACAAGGTATATTAAACCATTCCCTTCCGTCATATCTGCTTGTCACTACTCTTAAGGGTACTTTTGCATTTCTCCATTTGTTAAAGAAATCTATATATTTAAAAGGTTCTGCTATGCTTCCAGGTTTTAACCAAGAGTATTTCCGAGAAGGAAATATAGAAGTGATAGAAAATGTTCTAAGGCCTTCATCACCAATTAAATTTATAGTTCCATTATTTAAAGTTTCAAATTGTTCATTATTTTGAGGTTTATTCACCTCTATTTCTGGTACTACAGGTAATACCATCACTTCTTCATTATTGTTTGCACTAAATACTATATTACTTCCCATTTTCTACCACCTCCTAAACATTTTGATAAGCTAATGATACTTTTCTATATACTTCATTGCCTACTTCATTAATAAACTGTCTATTTCCTATTACATTTCCTAGTATCTTAACTTCTACTTTTACATCCTGCTTAGCCCCTTTACCTCTTAATAGCCTTTCTGATTTGTCAGCAGGTATTATTGTTTCTCCTGAAGAAAGTTTCCTTATCTCTCCGCCCTTTTCATGTATTCTTGCATATCCGGCAGGTGAATAGGAGGTTCCCTTTGCAAATGCTGGAATCCTAGAACTTGATGTCTGAGTAGAATTTTTATCCTCTTTGGTTTTCTTGAATAGTTCAACAGTACCTTTTATTGGGTTCTTTAGGAACTTCTTCAACCCTTCCCAATATCCTTTGATTGTCTCAACTATTTTATTCCAAGCCTCTTTAGTGCTTTCTACAGTTTCTTTCCAATCCTGCGCTAGTTTATCTTTAAGTTTACCAGCCCATTCCATGACAGTTTCCCAATTCCTCCACAGTAGATAACCTGCTGCAACCACTGCGCCTATTGCTAATACAAGCCAGCCGAGTGGTGTTATCATAAGGGTGCCATTTAACAATAGCCACACTGTATGCAACCCGCCTAATACTATTTTCAAGACACCTATAACCTTTATAACTGCATAAATAGAACCTACAAAAACCATTATTGTTGTAATAGCTTTCTCGTGCTCCTTTACAAAATCAACTACACGTTTTACAAAGTCGACCATTTTTGTAACACTTTCACCTATAGACTGAACCCATCCTTGAATCTTTTCTTCATTATTAGTGACCCAAGTTTCCATTTTGTCAATATATTCTCCTATAAGCCCTGATTGGGTACTCATCATAGAAGTAAATATATTCTTAGATGTATTCTTTAGCTTATTTAGCTTAAACCCTACAGTATTAGTCATTGTCTTAAAAGCTTCATCTGTCATTCCTGTACTGTCTATTACTTCACCAAGTATGTTGTTAAAATCTGCGAATCCCCCTTCGCTAGTTAACGATATTGCAGCATTTAAAGCATTTACGTTACCAAATAGCTGTCCCATGGCGTCAGTATTGCCTTTAGTTTTTTCTTTTACTTCTTCTATCCATTTAGCGAAACCTTTACTTTTAATAGCGCCTACACTATAGTCTATCCCCAATTTCTTAGCCATGTCTTTTGCTTGCTTAGTAGGTTTGATGACATTGGACATTATACCTTTTAGTCCCGTCATAGCTTCAGACGTAGACTGTCCATTTTTAGTAAGAGAACCCACTGCTCCGAGTACTTCATCTAAGCTAACCCCTACTGATTTTGCTATGGGGGTTACAGAACCTAGAGAACTCGCTAACTCTCCAACGGAAGTTACTCCCAAATTTTGAGTAACTAGCATTTTATCCGATACGCTTTGCATAGCTTCAGTTCCAGTAAGTCCGTAAACATTCATTGTACTAGTCATAAGTTTTAACGCGCTATTAGTATCAGTAAAACCCGATATAGCAAGCTTACTAGACAGCACCGCTGCATCCATAGATTCGTTGGCCTTTACTCCACTAGATGTGGCAGAGTATTGTGCATCTGCTAATTCATTGACAACAATACCAGTAGCGGTAGAATTTTTAAGTAACTCACTTTGTATATTCTTTAACTCCAAAGAACTTCCAGCAATAGATTTAACTTTTGCACTAGCATCGTCTAACTCCATCATGCCTTTAAAGCCCGTCCCAATAGCCAATGCCCCAAATGCTCCGACTGCGGCTGCTCCAATTTTAGCGGTTTTCTTTATTACTTTATCCATTGCTTTTATGCTATTGTTTTTCCATTTTTCTATTTGATTTTGAGATTTTTTCATCTCTCTTGTGACTTTATCTACGTTTTTAGATACTTTTACCAGCGGTTGAGACATTTTATCCTTTAAAGATAGTATTGTCGCTATTTGTTTAGCCAAAATCTCACCTACTTCCTAAACATAGCCTTGTATTTTTCGTGTTCCATCTCAATTGCATAATCCATAGCTTCTTTGTAAAACAGCTTTTCTAAATAAGAAAGAGATAATAAAGAATTCAATGCATGCCCTTTATCTAAGTAATAAGCATACATCTGTAATTCTCCATCATCTCTTATTAGTTTTTTATTTCAACATCCAGTTTATCTATTCCGTAGAATGAATTTATTATCTCTATAATCCCATTGATTTCATTTAACTGATCTTCTAATATTGCAGATGGTAAATCCGCAGGAGTAGATACTTCGTATACTTCCATAGCTTCTTTTGTGTTTTCCCTAAACATCGGGCAACACTCGTATATCATTTTATTCATAGCGCCAATAGCACCATCCTCTACTTCTTCAGCTAATTCCAAGTATTGAGATAAAGGTATTTTTCTAACCTCTATATCCATGCCTAATATTTCACTAGAATAATATTTAACTTGTAATCTGTCCATATCTCCCTGTTTTTTCTTTGCAATTATCTCTGCTAACGTAGCTTTTTTATTCATATAATCCTCTCCTTATCTTTATAATCAAAATAAATGATGCCCTAGAGTCGTTTCTAAGGCATTTAAATTAACTTCTTAATATATTCTATTTATTGTAATATCTCAACATCGCTAGCCTTGAAAGGCATCTCTATCTCTCCGACTGCTTTTTCTTCCCATGATTGTAAAGTAATTTCATCAAAGGTTATACCAGTTATTTTTATTCTTTGAGTTTTTCCGCTTGCTTTGTTATATGCCTTACTTACAATTGAAACATCTGGTACTCTTCCTGCTGCATACTCTGCAAATAATAAATCTATTGCTTTATTATAATTCTTATCAGATTTTCTATAAGCAAAAGTCCCCTCATAACCATAACCTAGTAAAACTCTATCGGTTGATAATCCATTTGGAACATCTTCCCATTCTAACATCATTTTTACTTCGAATGATTTTACTTTATCCCAGTCGGTATCATTAACCCATAAGTCTCCGTTTGATCCATTCCAATATTGATTACTTCTATTGTTAGCATTGCTCATTATTTACCCCTCCTTACATTGCTATTTCAAATTCAAAGTCTTCCATAGCATTTAAAATCTTTGTATTGCCTGCAAGGAATACATTAGTACCAACTGTCATTTCCATTACTTTATTGTCATCCCATGTGCTAACTTCTTCTGCCCCATATTTAGGAATATTAGCTAACCTTTGTTTCTCTACATCTACTCTAGTTTTATTTTCAAAATTCGGATCTAGAATCAAATCATTGGCCAGTGCCTTGAAATATGAGTTAATGGCACCAATTAGCAACATTTGATTATCTAATGAATTTTTATATTTACCTTTGTAAAAATTCTTCCAGGTAGTATATATGTCTGTATAGATCATATCCATAACTTCTACTATTAAAATAAATTTCATATCATCAGTAATACCTTGTCCGGTTGTAACTAAGGAATTAACACCTCTAGTAACTCTAACTTCTCCCTCATCATTGTATAAAATGAATTCGCCTTTATTGATTGCCTCGCCTAAATCAGCAGGCTCTTCCACTGATTTTAATTTCTGTAAAGGTTTAGCTATAGAAGACATATCTAAACTTAGTCCTGCTAAATATCCTAGTAGATAAGGTAAATATCCTTCTGCATCTTCATTAGTTAAATTCACTACATGCATATCATCGCTGGATGTAGCTTTATAAACTAAAGCCTTGTATCTCTTTTTATCGTCCTTAACACTAGATTTAATGAAACTAACTAAGTCATTTGTTTCCTCTGTTGTTGCATCGGCTATCCCTATCCAGCAATTCATCTCGACTTTGCCCTTTATAGCTTTTAATAAATCTGTTAATTCTTCCGTTTCGCCAAGCCTAGCTATTACTAATTTCTTAGGCGAACCTTCTAATGCATCTTTAATATATTTTACATTCTCAGGGGTATATTTTTCCTGTTCTTCTTTTGTTAAATCATCTACGCCTCTATATTCTACAAATGTAAAAGTGCTATCTGTATTATCTTTGATAATTAATACCGCTGTCCTTCCGCCACTAGAACGTTGAACCGCACTAGCGCCAAGACCTTTAAAGATAATATCAATTTTAGGCATTCCTATATCTGCCATATTATCCCTTCCTTCCTATTTCTAATTCTTCCATATAAGGTTTATCTGCATCATGTTTGCTTCTGCCATAGTTCTCTGACAGTCTTAAATCAAAATAACAATGCAACACCTTATCTGTAATATTGAATTCTAATTCATCTATTTCTATATTCATATATTCATTAACTCTTATTAGATTATCTTCTAGGAATATCTCATTAAGTTTATCTTGCATATTCAACAATTCAATTTCATTGTTGTCTATCGTAGATGAATAATAATATATTCTTACTGTTATTTCTCTATCTAAAGCTTCTCTCATAAAATCAGTAGCCTTTACATTGTCGAATGACATAAAAAATGAAGGTCTAGTTATACCCTCATCAACACTTAACACTTCTATATTTGTATTGTTTTCTAGCATTTCTACTATAGCTTTACTTATTTCAGTGTATTTAACCACTATATCACCACCTAAAACCCATGTTTGTCAAGTAATTCGTCTATGAAATCTTGTGTATCTTGGTAATATTCTCCCTCATATGCTTTTACCCCACCTTCAAAGAAGTGATGTCCTTTTGCAAATCCATGTTCCTTTCCGTTTTTATCTACAATTCTATGCCCATTGTTGAGCAAATGAGCATGGTTCGCTGGACTTTTCGCATAAACTCTGACAGCCATACTACCATCTACATAATATTTATAAGGCTTACCTCTAGCAATTCCTTTAAACAGATTGCCCGTTTTCTTTTTTATCTTAGATTTAGCATCTTTTATAGTTTTATTTTTTAATTTAGTTCCTGATTTTTGTAGAAACTTATTGGCATGTTTACCTTTTTCAAATTCTTTCGCCAAATCCAATAATTCCTCTTCAAAATCTGTTAATTCACTGAAATCAAATCCACTCATTCAATTACCAGCCTTGTATGCACTTCATAAAATTCATTGTTTTGAAAATCTGGATCAAAGTATTTAACCTCATATGTTTGTCCTTTGTATTCAAATCTATAAGTATTGTCTAGTTTAGGAAGTGACTTAATTCTAATTTTAAATTTATGAGTAGATTCTACATATTCAGTTTCTGCTTGACCATCTTTTAAAGCAGACTGTTTCGGAATAATTTGAACGTATACAGTCTTATATAGGGCATACTTATATTCCCATTTTCCTAATTCATTTTTTACTTTTTGTTTAGTATATACGTCTACTCTATTTCTTAATTTACTAGTAATTCTACTCATTTATATCACCATAGTATCCATGTTTCATCTGTTGAATTAATGAATTTATAGTATACCTAACTTTCTCATCCACATTTAACTCTGTAAATTCCCTATTGTCATACCAGTTAGTTACAAGGACTAACATTACTAATTTAGCTTTATTTTTAAATTTATCATTAACTAATTTAATATCAAAATCATCTATAGAGTCTCTTAAATATGTTTCAGCAGTATCTATTAATAATTGAATTTGTGTATCATCTTCGTCATAGTCTACTCTTAGCCATTCTTTAGTTTCTTGTAAATTTATCATCTAACCACCTCCAGAATGGAGAGAGGGACATAATCCCTCTTATTTTTTCTTTTCTTTTGATTCTATTTTAGGTTCATCAACTTCTTCAGGTAGTTCTTCTTTAACCATCAATTCAACTCCTAAGAATCCGCTTTTTCTAAGTTCTCCGACTCTTTCTTCTTTGTCAGTTATATAAACAGTTCCCTTTTCATGTAACTTTTTAGTTTCTTTATCTATAAAAGTTTTTTCAACTAAATACATCATAATTATTGCCTCCTCATTCTACATAGTAGGGAGAGTTTATTTCTCTCCTATACCTCAGGTGTTACTGTTAAATCAAACTCACCGACTACAACAGCCTTTTTATCTATTGATTTAATGTCTAGTCTTTCTCTTACTTTCATACCCATTAAATCTTTGACCCAAGTACTGTCGCTCTTGTCATTGAATTCAATTGTTAAGGTTTCTCTATCAAATATTGTAATAGCCTCTTTTAAGTCTCCGCAGTAGATAGGAGCCTTATTATTGGTAGTCTTAATAGTCTTGTTTGATACTTTAACTATAGGGTATCTACCAAACAATAACTTTTGAGTTGCTTTTGTTGGATCTGGTTGTAATACGTATTTCCCATCTTTATCCTTCAACTTATCTAAGTGATTAAACACATCTTGATTCATTATTACTACAGATGTTAGTTCAAAGGAGGGGTCTAGATTAATGTTGAATATATCTTTCAAATCATCTAGTGTTTTAACTGGTGTTTTAGTAGCTCCAAAATCTTCATTCAAGATTTTTAAAATTAAAGCATTTCTAGTTACTTTAGCTTTTTTACCTACCCACTTTCTTATATATCCAGTTATATTCTCTGCTGTATCTTGTAATAACTCTCTCGAGAATTTAAGGATGCCTCCTTTTTTCTTCACTTCATATTTTATTTGTTCAAATTTTGGAGCTTCCATTTCTGGAAAATCTGCCGCTTCTTCCACATTGTCAAATGGAATATAGTCGGATTCCTTTTCTATTACTCTAGAACCACTTAAGGTATTAACCCTCTCTACATTTACATAGTTTTCTAGTGCATCTGGGTAACTTCTTCTTAACTCCATTATTTTAGTTCTTATGTCCTGCGGAACAGTTAATCCGCCATCTTCTTTAACTCCCTCTGTCATTGTAGTAGCATTAAGGATTTCTTTTTCTTCATTTGATACTTTAGCATATCCAGCGATAGACTTCATAGCATTTACAAATGCACCTGCAGCAGTAACTTTTGACTCCTTACCCTCTTCTAATTCATCAGTTACTATTATCCCTTCATCAAATTCGCCCTCATCTTCAATTTCTTTTAACGCTTCAATTTTGGCTTTAATAGCTTTTATTTCTTCTGTAGTTGCATTGATTTCCTCTGCTGTAACTCCTTCTTTATTCATTAACTCATTTGCTTCTTTTTGTTTATTTTGTAGTTTATTTAGAAATTCTCTCATTTCTTTAGTCATTTACTATTCCTCCTAAAAATTAAAATAACTAGCTTCAATTTCTAGAGCTAGTTTTGCCTTTAATAATTCTATTTCGTTGTTAGCACCTTCAATTTCTTCTATTTCTTCTTCCTCAGTTTCTTTTGCTATTATATTCAAAACCTTATTCACTACTTCAGGCGGTAGTAGTTCTGAATTGCTTAAATTTGCAACAAATTGGTTTTCGTTTTCAAACATTATTTCATCAATAAAACCTAATTCTTTTGCTTTCTTAGCTGACATCCATGTCTCATTATCCATTAATGCAAGTAACTCTTCTTGAGTCTTGCCTGTTCTAAGTCTGTAAGCATTTGCTATTGTCTCATTTACAGTTTTGAGTACCTCAGCAGTATGTTCCATATCCCTATAGTCGCCAGATGCAGAAGTGCTACTATTGTGTATCATCAATTGACCTGTAGGTGACATACTTAAATGTTTACATCCCATTGCAATAACACTTGCCGCGCTTGCTGCTAACCCTACTATCTTACCCTTGGAGTTTCCTTTATATGATTTTAACGCAGTATAGATTTCTGAACCCGCGGGTACACTACCGCCACCTGAATTGATTTCAACTTCCACATCATCGCCATTAGCTTCTTCAAGTAAATCGCCTATTCTTTTTGGACTAGTCGCCTCAATGCCAAACCAATCATATACTCTCTGATAACTGCTTGGTATAATAGGGCCTTTGATATTTATCTTTTTCGCCATCTACTCACCACCCTTCTTTTTATAAGCTGCCCCTGCTTCAGTGATAGGAACCATATTACCATTGACTAATAATGTGTCTCCGCCTTCTGCTGCTGGCATTTCTTCTCTTGCCCTAACTTCATTTGCTTTAAGGAATCCGCCTTGTATACCAATTCTATAAGCTTCGTATCTGGTTTTAATATCTGCTCTTGTAATTGCATCAACATTAAACTTGCAATAATATCCATCTGCTAACTCACTATTTAATAATAGCTTATAAGTCAATTCCTGCTCATACATAGTCAATATAGCCATCAGTGTATCGATGTAAAACTGTCTTTGTTGTTCTGTTATATTGCTATGAGTCGACCTTTCTAAGTCATTTAATTGATGCATCTTAATACCAAATCCACTAGCTATCTGCCTAATTGTTAGTTCTGTATTCTCTAAAAATTGAGCATCCGCCATGGATAAACTGATAGGTTGAAATTGATATCCTAAAGGAAGCAAGCTAATTCTGTGAGCGTTCTTAAGTCCATTACTCATTCTCTCGAATTTTTCTCTAAAGACTTCCTCTGCTTTTTTATCTAAATCCCCAATATATTGAACTATCCCTTTAGTCTGCATCCCATTTTGAAAAAACTTATTTATATATTCCTCTGATGATTTTCCATTTTCTATTAAGGTCCTTAAATAAGTAAGGGGAGTAATTCCACTTACGCCATTTAAAGTAAAACCTTTGAAATGTAAAATTTCATCAGATTTTAATTTAGATTTTCTCCCATCAGGTAAATTCACAATATACCAGAGTTTGTTTCTAGTATTCAGTAAACCCTTATCGTCAATCCATATCTCTACCTTTTCGCCGTCTATAGGCCATAGCGCTTTCACTTGTCCATATCTGTCATATTCAATACTTGCATAACTATTGCCGTATACATTCCTTTGAGCTTCTAAGCAACTGAAGAAATTAAATGTTGTCATATAAGGATTTGGTCTCGTCTTTATTAAAGTGTAAAGAGGATGATCTGTAGCTTTTTTAATGCCGTTCGTATCTTGATATACTTTGACAGGTAGTTTGGCAACTGATTCACTCAAAATTCTTATACAAGCAAATACAGTAGCTTCTTTTAATGCATTTTTCCCTTTTACGTTTATAGTGCCTACCTCAATTCCAAGCCATTTTAAAAGTTCTTCATCTTCTAAAGAAACCACTTTTCTTTCATTGCTAAAGCTATTTCTAAATATCAATTATTAATCACCTCTCTTTCTTCCTTGGTGGATGCCTAGAAAAGAACACACCTAGTCCAAATAATATAAATCCTAAGACGTACACTCCTATAATTTTAGATACTAAAAAAGTAGCTATAATTATTAAAATTAAGCCACTTATTATAAAAATATCTTCTATATATTCAACAATATGTTTCTTTATTTTTATCACCCCCACAGTTTATCTAAAAAATCTGATTCGGAAAATTCATTTATATCGAATTTAGAAACCTCGCCAATCATTGCTACTTTATGTGAGCATATAGCCGCATCCATTGGGTCAATTCTTTCTGTTCTATGTTCCTTGTCTAGTTTTATTTCTCCAAAGCTATTACTTGTTGTTGTCGCATTAGCACCAGCCCATTTTAATAAGCCATCTTTCTTGTTGTATTTTACTTGCTTCCCATCTACACTTAATTGAAAATCTTCTGTAGGAGTATTTAGGTTTCTAGCACTTTGAGTTATCTCTATGCAGTCTACACCAAATTCTTCTAAATCTGATAAAAACGCATCTGCATTATGCGGGTCATAAGCTATTGCCTTTAATTTCAAATCATATTCTTCTATAAGTTCTTTATAATATTGTATTATATATTTATAATCAGTTTTAACTCCTCCTAAAGTTTTTGTTACAGTAATTAACTTTTCATTTACCCATACATCATAAGGAGCGTTATCTGTTTTTACTCGTTCTTTTAATTTCATTTTAGGCATAAAGGAATGATGATGTAAAAAATAATTAGGAGTGCCATCTTCGATATATGGAAATTCTAAAACCCCAGATGTGAGATCGCCACCACTTGAAAGGTCTAATCCCAATACACATTCTCGACCCCTGAAATCCTCTAAAGTTAAATCACAAGCACATTCATTCCAGTTATCTATATCCAGGTATTGATCTTCACTAAATTTATACCAGGCGTTTAACGATTTAGTTATGAAATTTCTTAAATCTTCTCCACCTTTTTCTTTAGCTTCTTTAGCAAATCTCATTAGATTGTCTAATCCATGTTCGAGTTTAGCCACCAAAGGATTGGCTTTTATCCAGTTTTCAGGGTTCCAAATATCATCATCTTTATCCATTTGAGCAATATATATGAAATACTCTTCATTGTCCGAACCCAAACTAGTATCTAATAATTTACAACAATATTCCCATTCTTTATAACATGGACCATTTAAATCAAAACCAGCAGTAGTAATTATGGAGATTAAGCTTTCTTTTTGATTTACAGAACCATCTTCTAGAAGTTTTACCATTTGATTAGTTTTGTGAGAATGATACTCGTCTATTATTCCGCCATGAGGATCAAACCCATCTATGGTTCCTGTATCTCTCCCAAGAGCCATTATCTTGCTACCATTGTGATAACATTCTATTTCCGCATCATGCTCTCTAATCTTGAATAACTCTTTTAAATCCGGTTCTATTTCAATAAATTTCCTAGCCTGTTCCCATACTATTCTAGCTTGTTTCATTTTTGTAGCTGTACAATAAACTTGAGCATTAGCATAATTATCAAAACCACTTAACTTAATAGCTATTCCACTATTTAATAATGATTTTGCATTTTTCCTTGCTAGTTGAATATAACTTTTTCTAAATCTTCTATATCCTGTTTCTTTATCGATCCAACCAAACAGTGAGCCTACAATAAAATCTTGAAAGGGAAATAGTTCTACTTGCTTTCCTACTAATTCAGGGCCACCATCTGTAAATTTTAAGCTTTCAAAAAACTCTATATTTTCATGAGCTTTTTCTACATCAAACCTATACCTGTATGGTGCATACTGTGATTGTTCTAGGTCATTTAAATGTCTTTGACAAGCCAATTTTACATATTTCCCAACAACCTCTCTACCTTCAATTACATCTAATGCATATCTAGTAACTCTATCTGTCATACCGCCACCTACTAAATAAATTTAGCAAATTTATTTTTTGGTATTTCCTCTTGCTTTTTAGGAACTACTAATTTACACCTACTAGATATAGTGAGTCCAAGGTCATTAGCTGCTTGTCTTGACATTTTAAAAAGCTTTTCTTGAGTTTTTATAAGTTCCATATAAGTAGGTCCTATAGTTTTCATTTTTAATATCTTTTGACTTACTTTTTGATATTGACTTTCAGAAACAATAAATCTTGCTAAAGCCTCGCAATCTAAATTGGACATTATATCAATATCAATTAATTCATTGGCTATTCTAGTAAATTCTTCTTTTAGCTCATCTGGAAGATAAGAAGGTGGTTCAACTTTATCGTTAGGAGCTTTTATTTCTTGTGCTCTTCTTTCTTCTATCTCTTTTTTAGTTAGATTTTTCTTTCCCTTGGCTATTATCAAATCAATAGGTTCTCTAGGTCTTGCCATCCTTCTCACCTCCTCAAAATTTTTCATTTAGGGAATTTCCGCGGAAGAAAAGAGGGCATGTGGTGTCCTTCCCTTTATTTAAAAATTATCATCACCCCCCTACCCGCCCACTATGTTGTATTTATTGGTTTCAGGCCGTACTCTTTACGAGCTTGGTTGATAGTTATTTCTCCCCTTAATATTTGCTTACGCACCCGCTCTGCTTTATCTCTTGCCTGTTCTATGCACTTAAGTTTTGTATCCATATTCTTCTTTCCACCTTTCTAACAAATTAAATAATAACTCCTGCACACCTTCCCTATCCTTCTCATACATCTTGTGTATCTTGTTATGATTACTTCTACTTAAAGGAATTAGATTGCTTATATCTAATCTTCTATTCCAATTCTCTCTTAACTCTTCTATGTGATGAACTGTATCGGCATATATAATTTCCTTCTCAATAAAAAAAGCATAAAGGTCTAATCCCTCATACTTCGCTATTACATATTCTCTTGCCTTTTCCCATTCTGCACTATTATAAAAATCTGCTGCGTCTTGATCTCTTATATATTTATCATAGTGTTTATGATATTCTTTTCTTTCTTGTTTATATTTTACACTACACTGACTGCAATACTTTTGATTATAATCTATAACTTTTCCACATTTGCACAACTTCTTTAATGCCACTTTTAATCACTCCATATAAAAAAGACACCCATCAAGGATGTCTATATACCTAATAATTCTTTTTTCTTTTTATCAAATTCTTCTTCTGTTATAATTCCGTCATCTAGCAAGTCTTTGTATTTTCTTATCTCATCCGCTTCACTTGCTTTTTTATTATCGTTGCTATCAGATTTCTTTTTATCGAATAATATCCCTTGTATCTTCTGCAATATATTATTTGCTTGCTTTGCATTTACCATTACATTAAAAGTATCTTTCATGGTATCAAAGGTTATTACTCCATTCGCTAGTAATCCCACTCCTGTTGCTGTTTCTAACGTTACATCATTTATAAAGTCTAAAGATATAGATTTTACTATTTCACCTGCTAAAAGTTTCTTTTGCCCAAATATAATTCTCTTATTGGTTATAGCGTAAGCAAAGTTATTTTCATGTTTGCTCATGCTAATATAATTGTGCAATCCTATAAACGTCATCAATACTTTTTCATCAGGTTGTAGATTCTTTTCGATTATTGCAAAATGTTTAGGACCCCATTTTTTAAATGAGCCTTGCCCGAAGTCATTTTCTAGACAGTAATTAAACATTGATTCCGCAGTTCTCATATAAACCCCTCCTATTCTTAATTTTATTATATCAAATAGGAAGAATTTAACAATATGAAAAAAGAGCCTTTGTTTAGGCTCTCAATTCTTACTTTTTAGCTATTTTTTCTAATAATCCAATAATCTTGTCTAGCTTCTCATTTAAATAATAAGCATCTGATGTATTACTGCTTATGGAGCTTAACTCACTTTCTGCATTGGAAAGCCTTGTATCTATACTGTTGAGTGCCTCCATTAAAATATCTAAATCCATTTACTATCCTCTCCTTTCTCTCTATTTATTCTACAAGAAAGGAGAAAATCCTTCATTTATTTATCGCAAGTTTCGACATTAGGCTATTTGTTTTAATGAAGGTAAGAAAGCTAATTCTTTAATGATATTGCATTTAGCCTTACATATCTGATATATTTCTTTATAATGAGTACCTTTATCTACTTCTATAGAGATTATGTTTTCTATTGCTCTTTCTAAGAATCTAATAGCATCTATATATGATAAAGGTAGGTTATCTCTTTGCCCTGCTTCTATATTTAATGTTGAATTGACTAATTTAGAATAAGTCATATATAATTTACCTGCATTCTTACTACCTTGGGATTCTGCTAAAGGAATTAGCTTAGTCATTATAACATCTGTTTCGTCTTTTCTAGTTTTCTTTCCTATGGATCTTGATTCTTTCCATTCAGCAGATTGTTTTTCTATGATGAATTGTCTCATGCGGTAGAATTCTTTTACTAATGCTAGTTTAAACTTTCTCACTACTACATTGTTTTCTAAAAGAGTTATTAAATAAGATGCTTGAGGTTCGTTTAGTAAATAAATTCTAGTTGGTCTACCACCTTTGGGGTTTATGGATGTCTCATCCATAAACTCAACTTTCCCTAATTCCTCAAAATCCTTAATATAATCTCTTATCTTTCTAGTAATAGTATGATGTTCATATCCTGTACCCTCTGCAATAATTAAACTGTCTGTAAATATATCGTTTTTCTTTACTACTACTAAGCTATCCATTAATTTTCCCCCCTTGTTTTTTTAGAAGGAGCAGGAGCATGCCTTGCAAGGAGTCCCTTCTAAATCTTTGTATTAAAAAAAGACCTTATTATTGGTCTTTATATATCTTTCACATTTAGTTTGTTTTAGTACTACTTATCTATTTTCTTTATTTTTGAGAATGGCTATTTTGACACATTAAATGCCAGTCTCCCACCGTTGGGACAAACTATTTTTCATATATAATCTTTTCTTTATATTAACTTTTACAATGTCATCTATATCTATAGTGTTATATAATTCTTCATTATCTATTGTTTTTGTCATATCTTTATATCTTAACTCTATATAATGTCTTTCTGGATGATATTGAGTTCTTGGTATCATCATAGTAGTTTTTCCGTTGAATACAGGTATAACAGTCATTGTTGTGTAACTTTCTTTATGCTCTTTATTGATTACAACAGCATCTACTTCGCCTACTAGCTCATATCTAGTACAGCTAATTAATGTTAATGATAGTAAAATACAGATTAATGTTAACGTTAACCTTTTCATTAACTCCATCCTCTCTGTTTAACTCTTCTACCTTCTCTCTTATAACTATCTGTTCTCATAAGATTTTCTATAGAGTCGCCTAGCTTTATTTTCTTCTTAGGTTTTTCTTTCGTCTTGAACATATTTATTAATCTATTATATTGATATATATCTTCATGTTTTAGTATTTCTCCTATAGTCATGATTTCCACCTCTTTATTCACTCAATCATATTTTCCTTTTATAAATTCTACTAGTTCAGCATCTATTAAGTCTTGAAATTTATCTTTATGGCTTTCCATAAATGCCGCCTCTCCGAGCGGTGATAAAACAACAAGGATTCTAGTTTTCTTTTCTACTAAAAGTAAAACAGGGTATTTTATTTCTCTAGCATAATATTCTTCTGTTTCTTTAAATCCAAAGTTTATAAGTTCTTTTAGGTTTCCTTTTTTTATCTTAACATTCATACTCTCGCCTCCTCATTTATGATAATATCTATATGTACCAAAAAAGGACCTACCAAATAGGTAAATCCTCTTTTATTGGAGTTAGGTACTCCGAACCTTTTATTAGTCCGACCGAGTAAGTCTCAATCGAATTAAATTTATTATAATGGTACCAGCAATAGGAATTGAACCTATACCCTCCTGTACTTTTACTCCCGGGACCAGTTGCTCCACCATTGAGCTATGCTAGTATGTAAAGGCTACTTGTCCAGAGTAGCCTTATTTCGTAAACCTTGCTTTATCTTAGATAGTGCCTGCATTATGAGACACTTTCTTACAATACAATTATACTACTTATTTAGGGTCCAATTCCGCCATCTTTCTGCCAAATATTTCATTTGCTACACTCTCCAACCTAATCTACTCCCTGCTACTTCTATGATTTCCCTTCTCCATCTATAGAAAGTTCTATCACTTATGTTTAATTCTCTCCAAATCCATCTATCTGTGTACTTTCTTTCAAAATATTTCATTTTAAGCAATCTATATTTTTCTTCATCTAATTTTATTATATTTAATGCTTCTTCTATTCCTCTGATTCTTCTTTCTAGCTCTAATATTTCCTTACTGCTCACTAGTTTAATAGCTTTATTTGCCGTTATATCGCTTGTACTACCGCTTTGAACACTTACTTCTTGATATACGGTATCTTCTACTATACTTTCTCTTAATAACTCTAACTCTCTTTTATTTTCATGATAACAGTATAATTCTAGTTCTATTAGTTTAAAATTTGCTTTTCTTAGTTGCTTATCGTTCATATCTACTCACCCCTTCTAGTAGCTTCTATCTGTCTTTCTACTATGCCTAACTCTATTTTAATTGCTCTAAGCCTTTCTAATGTTACCTCATACATAGTTTCTGCTACATCTCTTTTATATTTTAGTTCTGCTATAATTTCATTTCCTCTTGATACGTCATTGTTTAATGTAGCTGCTAAACCTTTATCTTTGTTTATTAGAAGTTCTTTTGATAAGGCTACTCTATATTCTTGTTCTGTTTTGGCTTTATCGTATCCCTTAGTTTCTAAGTCTTTTATTGTAGCATTTAAGTCTTTTCTTAATCTATCTATCTCATTTATAAGTATCTGCATAGTTACCTCCTATATATAATATTTAATGCCCTAATTAAATTTAGGTTGTTATATTGACTTGAAGGTACATAGCTTGTACAGACTATTTCTCCTTCTTCTTTTAACGCAAAACTACATATCATCTGTATATCATTTTCTTCACATATTTTAATTATCTTTTTCATTAATGGATTTATCAATTCGTCATGTATTTTCTCTTTATCATACATATTAGCCCTCCTATAAATAAAAACTATTTCCCATCAATCTGTAAATAATATCTTCCTTCTTCATCCCTACTAAGTATTGATTAACTTTTCTAAATGCCTTATATGCTTGTCTTTCTTTTAATCCTAATAGATCAATTAATTCTTTTATGGTGTAAAATTCATTTTCTAGTATTCTTCTTAATGTAACTTCCATTTCTATTTTATAAGCTAAATCAATCTTTCTATTTAAGTGTGGTCCTAGATTCCCTCTATGTTCTTCTGCTGTTAAATATTTATAATTTAATTCAAAGTCTAATCCTCCTTGACTTTTGAATACTATGTGATGCTTTTCTAACATTCTCATTCTCCTCTCTAAGAATAAAAAAGCGGACACTAAACTACACTCATAAGAGTTAATTTAGTAATCCGCTATAGGTATAGTAGGATTTTATTTAGTTGTTAATATTTTACTAATTCTTTAATTCTTCAAATATATCTTCAATGCTGAATCTATCCCTTACCCACTCACTTTTAGATAAGTGTATTCTGCCAATTTCAACCCATCCACCAACTTCGTAACTATCGTAAATTATTTTTATAAACTTATTGCCCTTCTTTGTAGTGGATAGGTGGAAATCAAATTGTTTTCGATTTAATATTTCTTTTGCTCTGTGATTAGCTATTATTTTATTAGCTTCACTTAGTTGCTTATTAAGCTTTCTCAATAATTCTTTTTCCTGTTCTTCAATATTAATTTCATTCACTATATCCATTTTTTAATACACCTTCTCTCTATATCTCATGCTAATATCCATCTGCAAAGTCCCATTGTGATTATTTATCTCTATATTAAAATAATCTAGATTATCATCTTCATCTGCTTTATCTACTGCTTTATTTATAAATTCATTTATTTTTAGTTTAATCTTTTCTTTATCGCTCATTATTTTACCTCCACTTTATAAAATATTTCTCAATATACCTTCTATCGCATTAATAAAATCCTCTTTTTCTAACTCATAATCATCTAAAAAATCATCATATAGGTTGAAGTCCCAATTTAATTTGTCATAAACCATTTTTGCTATATTTCTATAGTCATAGCCTTCTATCTTTAAGTTTTCCCAGTCTAACTTTTGTACCATCCCTCTTGCTTGTCCAGTTGTATAATGTACAAATCCCTTGCTATCTATAATCCCTCTATCATCTTTCTTCACTTCTACTTTCTTTTTACTCAACCAACTTTCTATTTCAAAGTTGTCTGTTATTACTATCTCTTGTCCAATTTTGTATTTATCCATTTATTCCACCTCCAATAATTCTTTATTTTCGTATATGTTCCCTATAATTTTAATTTCTGAAGAATCATAGCAAGAAAGGCTGCTCTCTGTAATACTATTTGTAAAATGCCATCCAAATTCTTCAAATATTACCTCCCCAACGCATAGTGTTTCAGATTCATACTGACAATCAACAAATTCTACTATATCTCCCTCATATATTTCTTTACCGTTCTTATCTTTAAGTCCTGTATATTGCATAATTTCGTGTCTTAGTTTCCAAAGTGGCAAAAACCAATTATCTTGTTTTTCGCTATCAAATATGGCAAACATTTCTTTTCTATATTTGTCCCACGCTCTAAACTTAATTTCTCTCATGCTACTTTCCCTCCTCTAACTCCACATTCAGTACAAAGGTTTATATATTTACCTCTATACTTTGCTTTTACTGCGATACTTCCACATTCATCACAGAAATTATATTTACTTATCTTTTTTATAAGTCTTTGTTGCTCTTTATTAAGTCTAAATATACAATACATTTTCTTTATATCGTTACATTCTTCTTTGCAATTAGTTCTATAGCATTTCATGCCTATCACCTTTCTTTTCTAGCTACAAGAGTAAATATATTTGATATAAATATACATACTATGAATAGAATAAAATTATCTGTTTGAGCTGCATAATATGCTTTTAATATTAAAGCTGCTGAACAAATCAATAATAGAAAATACATTATACTTCACACTCCCCATCTAGTTTTTGACCGCAGCTACTGCAATAGTCATCTATATATTCCCAATATAACCTTCCACAACAAGGACATTCATAAGTTGTGAAGTTTCCTCTTTCTTTAGATATAGCTTTCTTTGCTGTCTGTTTCTCTAATGCTGCTATAACTGTATAATCAAGAATGTTAATATTCTCAGGATTATTTGCTTTTCTATATTCTAGTTTCATTTTCTCTGACCTTAAAGCCGTTTCAACTTTTATATCCTCAAGAGGATTATTTATGTCGTTCATCTTCTATACCTCCTCAAATCTTTTCAATACACACTTCCGTTCTAGGTTCTTCTGAATATACTTTACTAGCTATTATTTGTACTATTTGTCCATCATCTTTATATGCTATATTGTTTAATGCATCTGTTATTGATTTAATACAGTTATCTATATCAGGTCTTTTGTTATGTCTTATTTCGCCTTTCAACATTAATTCTCTATTCTTTTTGCTAGTGCTTTTAGGTATCGGAAAGTAAAAGTTTATTGTTACACTTAAATCTCCCCCTAATAGATCAGCATCTTTATATTGTTCTATATAACTAAACTGGACTAGATTCTCATAATTAACTGTCTTAGTAGGTGTATATGTTGTATATTTTCCTAACCTTGGTCTACCTTTTGCCACTGGTGGTCCTGGTACTGTGAAAACTCTCAATTTATTTCCCTCCCAATATGCTTGTCCAAACATACCATTTCAAGAATGTTCCGTCTTTTATCATTGCATCTTTTCTGTTTCTTCTCCATGCTCTCAGCATTTAATTACCTCCTAAAACATACATATCTGAATGTGTTTTTCTTTTCCAACATCTTCTTTATCCTCTAAAACCTTCTCAACTCTTTTTCTGCACTCCCAAAAACTTTGTAAATAATGCTCATACCTTTCATGCCTTCTCATCGATACTAAATCATCTTTTTCTATAAAACTCTCTAACCCTCTACAATATCCAATGACATTATTTATAAGAGTCTGTTCTAGTTGCTTTTTATTAAGTTTGCTAATTACAGATATAAGGTACTGATAATCTTTGCTTGCTTTATATTCTGCTAATGCTCTCTTTGCGTTTTTTCTGATTTCATCTACTCTTGCCATATATTTATCATCCACTTCTGGTGGAGTTTCTCTATAATATATCTCTGGCAATTCTAATCCTTTTTTATCACATAGTTCTTTTATTTGACTCTTATAATGAAATATATGGTTTCTAATCAAGTGCATATTGCTTCCATCCGGATGAAATGGATCTGAACCACCATATATTTTTAAATGATTCCACCTATCAAATCTATCTTCTAATTCTTTAATTAACTTTTCTAACTCTTTCAAGTTAATCCGCTCCTAATATTTCCTTAGCTTTCTCTATAGCTTCATCCGCTGTACAATTATCTTCAAAATATATTTTTACTGCCTCTTTAGAGAGTTCCATTGCTTCTTTATGCATTATTTCTGGATTATTCTTTTTAATCTCAGCTGCTACTTTATATTTATCTAGCATTATTTGACCTCCTCAATTTTATAATCTCCTGTTAGGAAATCAACTTTTAAAAAGCTTTCACGATATCCTAATCTATGTTTAAAAGTTACATGAGTCTTACAATCTTGAATCATAGTTCCTTCAAAGAAAGGTTCATATTTCTTTTTCGATTTCTTTCTTATTGAGATTCTGTATTTCTTTCCTAGCTTTAATTTTAGATCCGATAAATTCAAACCTTCTTCTTTATCTTCAATTTTTACTTTATCTTTTACCGCTCGGCTGTTTATTCTTTCAATTAATCCTCGTCTTTCTAGTTGTTGTAGTTTACTATTTACTTGATTAATTGTTCTATCTAAACTTTCCGCCATTTCTCTAAAAGTTAATTTCCCGTAATTCTTGACTATAAATATTTCATCTTCTAAGGTCCATATTCGTCTTTTAGGTTTCATTTTATCCCCTCCTAACTCAACCTATAATTTATCGTTTTACCTTGAATTAGTTCTTCTCTACTTAATCCTATTTCAACCAAATAATCCTTAGACATTTCTAATATCCTACTTCCCGTTGCTTGGTCGAATGATATCAAGTCATCTTTTCCAAATTCAGAACTACAAATTATGGGTTTATTGTTCAAATATCTATGGTTTATAATCTCAAACATTATATTTATATCCGAACCATTTATCTTGCCTTTAAATAGGTCATCTATTAGCAGAACACTAGCATTTTTAAACTTATCTACTTCTCTTTGATAGTATTCTTCATCTATCATGTTTTGTTTTAATTTAGTTATTACATCACGATAAGGCATGTACAATACTCCGATTCTGTGCTTATTCATTATGTTATTTGCTAGTGCTATACTTAAATGAGTCTTACCTGCTCCTACTCCTGTTTTTATAAGTCCTAAGTCTTTGAGTTTATAGTTCTTGCTTAAAAATGTTATGCTATTTTTTCTTGTATTCTTTATATCTTGAAAGTTTTTAAAGTATGATATTGCAGCTTCTTTAGCTTTTATTACCGTTTCATGTTTTCCTTCCGTTTCGAATTCCTTAAACCCTATTTTAAGAAAATCTTTACTAATTCCCGACTTCTCTAAAATTCTTTTATATCGTTTTATCTCTACGCATTTACAAGGCTTTGTTGAAGTTATTAATCCAAGTTCATCCTTTATATCTATCCATTCGGTATCTTTGCATATTTCACAATCATATGAGGTCTGAATCGTCGATTTCTCCTGTTCCTTTGAACCCGATATGAGATAGGTCGACCTTTCTTTCGCTTCCTTGATTTTCTGTTCCAATATCTCCGATATATTTTCCATTGCTTGCACCTGCTTTCTTTAAACATTTGCCCCATTTAACATAATTCTTAAAGCTAGTATTAATTTGACTTCTAGGATTAGACTTCACAGTTAAAGGCTTGTCTAATTTATACTGCCTCCAATCTTCTATAGCTTCAATTAGATTAAGCGTTGGGTATCTTTCTTGCATTGTTTTATACATTTCTAAATCTCTTTCTCTATCCAAAGGAAAATTAGGTATTTTAGAAAGTATATTTATAAATTTAGATTCATCATCAGACATTATAATAATATTTTCTTTATCTATATCTTTATCTATATCTTCTTTTACATCTACTTCTACATCTACATCTACATCTTCTTGTTTACCTAACCGTTCATCTAACCGTTTCAATAAGGGTTCTATAAAGGGTTTATCTACTGTTTTCAAATAATCTACAAGTTCTGTATCTATGCTATTTGTAGGCAATACTTGTAAGGCTTTAATTGCCCCCTTAACTTGATTTGGGTTTTCAAGTGGATTGTATTTTAAAAAATTTTTAATAAATATAATATTAGTGTTAAAGTTATAGTTAATAAACCCATTACTTAACAGTTCTTTTAACCCTTTAGTAAACCGTTCATTTTCCCATCCTAAATCAAATGATCCATACGGTATTGGGAGGAAGTAAAATCCTAATATATTTCTATGAGGACAAGATAATACATATAAGAATAGAAACTTTCCATCATCTGATAAACTTTTATATTTTTCATCTGTCCAAATTAATTCATCTATTTTGGTAAACATTTATTCACCTACCTCCAAGGGGCTAAACCGCCCCTATTTCTTCTCTTTCGTCTGACAATCTCTACAAAGTTCCTTACCATATTTATTTTTGCTAAATGTTGATACTCTTTGATCTATGTCAACTCCACATGAACTACATTTCATTTCAGTTGAATTTGAATTATCTCCAGTAGCCTTTACAGTATCAGGAGTCTTCACACTTCCTCTAAGTCTATATCTTTCATTCCCTTTGTTATCAACTATAACTAGATGATTAATTTCTCTTTGTTCGTTATAGCCAATTTCTTTTACTGAAAATGTAGACTTACACTTACTTTTTTCTATATCTCCGTTGTCGTTTATCCAAATAAAAGGTGCTGTATATAGTTCTCTCCCAACTCCTATATTGAAACAAGCTCTTTTAAAACTATCTGAGGCCTGTCCCTTCTCTTTTTCTGTATAACTTTCTGTACCTACATCTTGCTTATCTATCCACTGTTGTTTCTCTTTGTCATATATACTAACTGTACAGAATAAATTTCCGTTTATTAATTCATGTTTTCTTTGCCACCCGAATATCCCAAATGTTTCATCTAGTATTTTCATATCGCATCTAGCATCTTTGTAGAGTAGCAATATAAGTCCCTTTTCTTTTATAGATTGAACTCTGCATTCAATTTCATCTTCTTTGAGAAGCCTAATATTCATTTGCTCCACCTTCCAATCTGCATATTGCTCTTAGATTACTTTGCTCGTTATATAGCTTGTCCAACTGAATTTCCAACCTTGCTACGTGATATGTTCTAGATTGTAGTTTTTCGCTTAACTCTAAATAATCATTATCTTCTAATTTCATGTTTTCTAATGCTATCTTTCGCTTAGTATCATTTGAATATAAAGCTTTTCCATTATCGTCGACTGCATCGTTTATTGATTCAATTTTATCTATTTCCCATAACTTCAATTTTTCTCTATCATTTTCTAATTCTTCTCTTTCATTTAATATTTTTACTTTCTTATTCTCTATCTCATTTGGTAAACTAAATAATCTATCTTTTATCATTTATATTTCCTCCTCAATTTTGTTTTTCAAACTACCTTTCATAAAATACAATCCGCTCAAAGCTAAATCTGTTTGATTATTCTTTAGTGCCATTTCAATCCCTTCAATAAATCTAATTAAATCTCTATAATCATCATTAGTAATTAATCTAACTCTTTTAATCTCCATAAGATCACCTTCTATTTAATTTTAATTCCTGTGATTTCTTCAAATTTAGCTGGATTAAAATTAGGAATGTTTTTAATCTCTTGCTTTTCTTCATCTGTAAGCACGTCCCACATATCCTTGCAAGCTTCTTTATATTCAAATACTTTTAGATATCCGCCTAATGTTTCATAATCTGTGTATTGTTCTTTTTCTTCTTCGGTCATATTTTGTGCATATATCCATACTGTAGACTCGAAATTCCATCTAAGTATTGCAGATGCCTTTGTTCTTCTCCATTCATCTATTGTCATATCTGTTTCCGTGTCAAAGATTTTGAGTTTAGGGTTTTCTGTACAAAATACTCCTGAGTTCCCGTTACCTGAGTTCCAATCACCTGAGTTCCCGTTACCTGAGTTCCAATCACCTGAGTTC
>NZ_JBEBOY010000027.1:0-40169 GCF_040396155.1 Tissierella praeacuta | reverse complement strand
CAAATGTGCCTGTTGGGCATGTTGGTGGGGTCGGAGTACTTGGTATACATATTACTTGACCTATTTGTAGATTATTTGGATTTATTCCTGGGTTTATTGCCATTATCGCCTCTACTGTTGTATTATACGTAATTGCTAATTTATAAAGTGTATCTCCTGATTTTATTGTGTAAGAAAAACTTCCCGTTGGACATGTTGGTGTTGGCGGAGGTGTCGGAGTTCCTGAAGTCCTTGGTATGCAAATTCTCTGTCCTACTTGTAGATTATTGGGATTAATTCCTGGGTTTATTGCCGTTATTGCCTCTACTGTTGTATTATACGTAATTGCCAATTTATAAAGTGTATCCCCAGATTTAATTGTATAGGAAAAACTTCCTGTTGGACATGTTCTGTTATTACTCATACTTAACCACCCTTCTTTCATTATTCTATGCATTAATATACTATGCTAAAATATGATTAAGGGTTACTATGTCTAATTCCAAAAGTTTTTTAATTATTCCTTCCTTGATAAGAGTTACGAACTTTAAATTCCTTATCAAGCATAGACAATACTCTAAGTTTATCTAGGCTCCATTTAGGCTCATATATTAGTTCCTTTTTTCCATCTCCTGTTACTCTATGAATTACCATATCCTTAGGAAGTAGTTCAATAGCATCTGCTACTAAAGATACATATTCTTCTCTACTCATTATAGAAAAAGAATTTTTTATATAATAATCAAATAAATCCGTATTTCTTTGGATATAAAGGGAATGAATCTTTACTCCCCAAGTATTTGTATTAGCAATATATTTTGCTGTATCAATCATTTCTTCTCTACTTTCATTTGGCAACCCAAATATTATATGAGTAACAACTCTAATATTTCTACTTTTTAACTTCCTTATAGCTTCATCATATATTGAAAGAGAATAACCTCGCCTAATAAATTTAGCTGACTTTTCATAGATTGTTTGAAGTCCCAGTTCTATCCATAAATATGTTTTTTCATTTAACTCAGATAATAATTCTAACACTTCTTCACCTAAACAATCAGGTCTTGTGGCAATAGCAAGTCCCACTGCCCCCTGTATACTTATAGATTCATAGTATAAGGCTTTAAGGTTGTCAATAGAATCATAGGTATTAGTAAAATTTTGAAAATACATTATATATTTATCAGTAGACCATTTCTTGGATAAAAGCTTTTTCTGTTCTTCTGCTTGCTCCTTTAAGGAAAATAGTCTTGTTCCAGCAAATTCTCCAGAGCCTTCCTCACTACAAAATATACAGCCTCTAGCACCTACTGTTCCATCTCTATTGGGACAAGTAAATCCTCCATCTAATGATAATTTCATTACTTTTCCCCCAAACTGCTTCCTTAATTCTTCATTTAATGTATTATATTTTTTTGACATTGTAGTTTACTCCCACTCCAATTATTTTCTTCTGTCACACTATTATAAAGCAGATTATTAAGGATATAATGAGTCAGATTCTCTGACTCATTATATCCTTAATCCATTTAATTCTTTCTTCACATTTCTCCAATTAGGATAATATCTATCCATAACAGCCTTAAACTTTTCTCCATGCCCTCTTTCTAAAAGATGAGCCATTTCATGAACTATAATATATTCAAGACAATAGTATGGCTTTTTAGCTAATTCAAGATTTATCCAAATTCTCTTAGCCTTAGGATTACAAGTCCCCCATCTAGTCTTCATCTTTTTAACTCCCCATTCTTCTACTTGTAGTTCCATAATTCTTTCCCATTTGTCTATCATAAGAGGAATGATTTCTTTTAACTCGCTTCGATACCACTCTTTGATTATACTTTCTCTTTTTGCTTTATTGCTTCCTTCTTTTACATATAAATCTATATATTTCTTACTTCTTATTTCAACCTTAGATTTATTATTTTTCTGATATATTACATTAAGTAAATATTGTTTTCCAAAATAATAATGACTTTCATCTGATATATATTCCTTCTCTAATATTTCTTCTTGATTTTCAAATTTTTCTTGCTGTTTCTTTATCCAAGATATTTTTGATACTACAAATAATCTAAGATCATCATCTGTCATCTTTTTAGGTGCAGAAATCCTTACCTGACCATTTGGGGAATGAACCGATAGATAAACATTTTTTATATTCTTTTTTGTTACTTCAATTTCTATATCATTTATGATTATTTTAGTCATTTTAATATTCCTTTTAGGCTTATCTATTAATATTTCTTCACATGCACCACATTCCTCCCTTGAGCAAAGTGGTAACAAACCTTATCGTTTCCATTACTTTGTCCTAATCTTATCAGATTAATTAATAGGAGGCAATAAATTTTAATATTCTAATCTTCACTTATTACTTTTAATTCATAATCCACTCCATTATAATAAAATTAATCATAGTTACTTTCTTGAGGTGATACCATGAGTAAAATTCCAAAACATTTAATAGAAAAAATAAATTCAATTCCAGCTCAATCTGGGGTTTATAAAATGCTTGACTCCAATGACAGAATTATTTATATAGGTAAAAGATTTCAATATCTATAACCCTTTATCTATAGTAAATAGTAGAGAGAATAATTGTTATGGTCCCTTTAGGAGAAAATTTTCACTAGTTGAATTAATTAATTCCTTTAAAAATATTTATCCTATAATCAAAGTTAATGAAATTTATAATTTCCAATATAATTTAATGCCCATCCCAATGTCTAGAAATATCTTTGAAGAAAATAAAAAATCATTAGAGGAAATTTTCTCAGATAATAAGAAAATGATATTATTAATCAATGAATTAGAGAGAAAAATGAAAGATGCAGCCACTCAGTTTCAATTTGAAACTGCTTCTGTTTATAGGGATATGATCTATAGTTTAAATTATTTAAAAACTGGAATCTATGGCTATAAAACCATGTTTTTAAAAGATATACTACTAAAGATACCTATTACCAATGGATATAAATTATTTTTCGTATCTAAGGGGAAAATTTTATTGAAATCTGTTTTTTCTACTTTAACAAAAGATGATATACAAGGTTTCATTAATATTGGTAAAGACTTAAAATCATCTATTTCTAGCAATTTAAATGAAAAGTCAAGTATGGATTATAGGGATATATTATATTCAGAAATTAAATCATTGCCTGATGAAATGGTTATATATTTATGAGTTAGGGAAAACCCCTAACTCATTATTCTATACTGTATTCATATATTGTTTCATTGTATGTTTTATTATATCTAACCCTTTGAATATCTAGTTTCAAGTTTTCTCCTGTTCCCTTAAATTCAATAGTTCTGGTATGGTTTATTTTTGGTGTATCTCCTTCAGCTATCTCTTCAAAATCTCCTTCAATAGTTTGTTCTGCTTCGACTTTTTCTCCATCTATATCTAAATACACTTTACTTAATATTAAATCTCCATCTGTTGTGATATTTATATAGGTATTTCCTTCTGTTTCATAAACTTCATTGATTCTTATATCTTGCTCTAGAATTTTCATATCCTTATTAATTTTTCCTTTTTGTAGTTCAATAACTTCCTTAACATCATGATTACCACTGAAAGACTTTAGTACTATTTGAATATCTTTTATGTCATGGGGTAATGCATCATAAGACATATTAAAGCGACTACCTTTAGCACTTGTACTCATACTTGCACCTTGCTTTTGAATATCTTTACCATTAGCCATTATACTCAACTCTATATCACTACTCGTAGAGTGCTCACCCTTGACTTTATCTATTCCTAATTCAATTATATTTTGAATTTGTCCCTTTATAACAGTAGATGTGGGAGATGCTATCAAGGACTTAATTTTTATTTTTCTTTGGTCTACTTCAATCTCTTTGTTAATTCCAATTTTCAAACTATGTCCCATTGCTTGATTTCTATCTAATTTGAACTCAATTATTCCTGTTTCTTTCATGTCAATTGGATGAAATGTTAATTTCATCTTTCTCTCATAAAACATTGGTTTATCACAAGTCATTACCCATTTCATCTCTGTTTTATCTTCATTTTCTTGACCAAAACCACTTCTATTATAACCAACTCCAAATAATCCCCGCAAGTATGCAGGGCCCAAATCTCTAGAAGTTTTCTGGATATCACCTGAAGGATCATTTATAGTATAAAATGCTATTAAATTATTATCATCTAACATTATACCGTCTAATGTGACCGTAACTCCATTTTTAAATGTATAGGACTTATCTATAACTTGCCCCTTTCCTAACTCATTTAATTCTCTTAATGTTCCATTCATCACATTATCATATCCGATTAATTGCTTTGCATAATAAGCTAAAGTATCTACATTATATCCTATAAGTAGAACTGCAATAATCAATGCTGCAACTTTTCCTTTGATATTAAATCTTCTTCTTTTATTAGGTATATTATCTAAAGCATCTCTCAACCTAGATTCCATATCTTCTGGTATCTTTAAATTATCTAATTTATTCTTTCTTTCAACCAATGATTTCTCTATATTATTCACTTATACCATCCCTTCCATGGATTCTCTTAAATTTCTCATAGCTGCATTGATTCTAGACTTTACTGTACCAAGGGGAATATTAAGTATCTGTCCAATGGTTTCATAATCAAAATCAAGAAAATATCTTAACTTAATTACTTCCTGATGATTAGGACTTAACTTAGATAAATATTTTTCTAATATTATCCTATCCTCTAGGCTCTTATAGGTTTCATATGCTACCTCTTTTTTTAAACTCTCCAAGGAAATAATCTTCTTTTTCTTTTTCAATATACTTTTACAAGAGTTAACCAATATGGTCTTGCTCCAACTATAAAATGCATCTTCTTTCTTGAGTTTATGTATGTTTTCATACAGAACAACTATCATATCTTGCATTGCGTCTAAAGCATCGTATTCATTCTTCATATAAACATAGGCTAATTTATAGTAATCTGTTTTCTGAGTCATAACTAATTGCAGCAATGATTCTTTATCTCCATCTTTCGCTTGTTTAATTAATAGTTTTTCCTCCACCGTCTCACCCCTATCTTTATATAAGAGTATTTTACCATTAAAAAAGTTCATTTATATTGAAAGATATTATAATATCTTTCAATATAAATGAACTAACCAATAATTATTGCAATTATTTCAGTATCCTTTTTCTTATTTTAGAAAATAGTACCTATATCTGTTATAGTTTTTGCTAGGTCTTCTCTATAATCTTTATCCTTTGGGTTTAAACTATTGATACCGACACGATTGATACTCGCACTGGAATGTACATACTTATCATTTCCTATATACATGGCTACATGGCCTGGGAAAAATAAAAGATCTCCTGGTTTTATGTCTTCTAATCCTATTTTTTTCATATATTCATCTTTTCTTACTGCATCTCTATATATTATAATTCCATTCAGCATATAGGATATAGAACATAATCCAGAACAATCTATACCTAAGGGACTCTTTCCTCCCCATCTATATTGTGTTCCCAAATATAACATAGCAGTATTTACTAATTTATCTCTCAACTGACTTTCATCATTTTTATCATAAGACGTTATTAGGTTTCCTATGAATACTTTTCTGACCCAACCTGTACTACGGTCGGCTAATTGAATCTCCGCCCATTCATCAGCCTCTTTTCCAGTAACTATTACTCTTGCACCTCTAGTTAAAGTTTCCTTTATATATCCTTTATAACTTGCACTAGGCATTACATCTACTATTGAATGTATAATTACATTCTTTGCCTTCTCCATCCATTCCCTAGATTCACCATCATCAATAATCATATTAGACTCACAAATATAGCCGCAGTAATTATATTGAGTTTCAATATAATACCATCCTTCTTTAACATCCTCTAGGATACTTACAACCATACCATATAAACCTTCATCAGCCATTTCACTATCAAACCTTGGATGTAAATTAATAGGAACTACAGTCTTGTTTAAAATTCCTAGTTTTTGTCTGTCCAAATATATCACCTCATATAGTATTATTTATTATCTTAAAAAATTATCATATACAAGTTTTGAAATCCTTCCTATGGTCCTTTTACCAACTAAATCATTTTCTCCATTTGTTGTAAATATGCCTATTAGATAATTTATATTTTCCAAATAGAATATTCCTATATCATGATTTAATCCACTTAACTCTCCTGTTTTATTTGCTATTTTTACTTCATCTAAAATATATCTAGGTAACATATCCCTATGTTTTTGTCTACTTAAAATATCTATCATAATTTCACACATCTTAGGGCTGACAATAGACTCATTATAGATTTTTTCCATAAGTAAGGCCATGTCCATAGGACTTGTCAAATTTTCTCTTCCTTCTTTTGCTGCTGTAAAATCCATCATTTTTCTTTTCAAGAAAGTGTCATTACAGTTTAATTTTCTTATCATTTTATTAATTCTTTCATAGCCTAGTAAATCTATTAGAACATTAGTAGCAGTATTATCACTAAGGATTATCATTAGAGTAATTAAATCTATTAATGTATATTCCTCTAATCTTAACTCAGATACAATACTATATTCTACTCTATCAGTTGCTCTAATCTTTATTTTTTCATCTAAACTATATTCACCTTTTTCCACACATCCCAATGCTTCTATCATTATAGGGATCTTTATTAAGCTGGCAGATGGAAAAACTCTATTTTCATTATATTTTAAAATCCATTTATCATTGGTTAAATCTTTTATTACAATTGAGACTTCTTCATCTACAGTCTTTATCTCTTTCATAATAATATCTTCTATCATTTTCATCACCTTCTA
This sequence comes from Tissierella praeacuta, assembly GCF_040396155.1. GTDB lineage: Bacteria > Bacillota > Clostridia > Tissierellales > Tissierellaceae > Tissierella > Tissierella praeacuta_A. Next base: position 33,382 of record NZ_JBEBOY010000027.1, on the reverse strand, counting down.
TATATAATATCTTCATCTTATATATCTTTTCAAAGTCTAACACCTTGCTGTTATCTCTATTTATAATCCCTAACAACCATTTAATCTAAGTAAAATTTGGGGACTTCCATTTATTTAGGACTTTCATATAATCTTCTATTTCCTTATTATTTGCTAAAATAAAATGTTCAGGTTCTATTTCCACCCAACTTGGAGGATTATTTTCATAATCATGACAACTAGGATCATAGATTTCCAATATCTTAGCCCTTTCTTTCCTTGGATCAGGTAATGGAATTGCTGAGAATAAGGATCTAGTATAGGGATGGAGAGGATTTCTATAAAGTTTTTCAGTCTCAGCCATTTCTACTATCTTTCCTTTATGGATTACAGCTACTCTGTCAGTTATAAATCTCACTACAGATAAATCATGGGCAATAAATAAATATGTTAATCCTTTACTTTTCTGTAACTCTGACATTAAATTTAATACTTGAGCACGAATAGAAACATCTAAGGCGGATATTGGTTCATCTGCAATTATTAGTTCAGGCTCCATTACAACAGCCCTTGCTACTCCTATCCTCTGCCTTTGTCCCCCTGAAAATTCGTGAGGAAAACGGCTCAAGAATTCTGGCAGCAGCCCAACATCTAGAAGTGCATTTTCTACCATTCTCTTTCTTTCCTCTTCGTCCTTATAATTTTTTATATTATATAATCCTTCTGATACAATATAATCTACTTTTGCTCTCTCATTTAATGATGCCATTGGATCTTGAAATACCATTTGGATTTTCCTAGTTATTTCTCTATCTAATTCCTTACTTATTTTACCATTTATTTTTTTACCTTTAAATATAATATCTCCGCCTGCCGTTTCATTTAATCGAATAATAGCCCTTCCTATTGTGGTTTTCCCAGAGCCTGATTCACCAACTAATCCAAAAGTCTCTCCTTTATATATATTGAAATTTACATCTTTTACTGCCACAAATTTATTTTTCTTCTTACTTCCAAATTCTACCCTTAAGTTTTTTACTTCTAACAATACTTCTTTTTGGTTATTAGGCATTTTCCATTCCCCCCCATTGTTGTCTTAATACTTCTATTGATTCAGGAGGACTGACCTTTGGCGACCTAGGGTCTAATAGCCATGTCTTTGCTTTATGGGTAGAACTTACATCAAAATATGGAGGTTTCTCAATAAAATCTATTTTCAATGCCTTGGGGTTTCTTGGTGCAAAAGCATCCCCTTTTATTTCATAAAACAGATTTGGCGGAGTCCCCTTAATGGAAAATAAAGGTTCACCTTTTATTCCAAGTTGAGGAAGTGATGATAATAAAGCCCATGTATACGGGTGCTGAGCATTATAGAATACTTCTTCACGTTGTCCTATCTCAACTATATCACCAGCATACATAACGGCTATTCTATCTGCAACATTAGCTACAACTCCTAAATCATGAGTAATGTATACGGTGGTTAAATGATATTTTTCTTTAAGATTTTTTAATAAATTCAAGATTTGAGCTTGTATAGTTACATCTAAAGCTGTAGTTGGCTCATCACATATTAAAATCTTTGGTCTACAAGCTACGGCTATGGCAATGACAACCCTTTGTCTCATACCCCCTGAAAATTCATGAGGATATTCCTTATATCTTCTTTCTGCTTCATCAATGCCTACATCTTTTAATATTTCTATTACCTTTTTTCTCGCTTCTTCCTTTCTTAAGCCTTGATGTAATTCAACTGCCTCTTGCACCTGTTTGCCAATTGTCTTTAAAGGATTTAAGGAAGTCATAGGGTCCTGGAAAATCATAGCAATCTTTTTCCCCCTAATTTTAAGCCAATCCTTTTCAGTTTTATATTTTGATATTTCCTCTCCTTCAAACATTATGCTTCCAGAATCAATCCAGCCATTTCCATCTACTAAGCCCATGAAACTTTTTGTAAAGACAGATTTGCCAGAGCCAGATTCTCCTACTATAGCTAAACTTTCTCCTTCATATATATCTAGGGAGGCTTCTCTTATGGCTGTTAAAACATCTCCCCTCAATCTAAACTTAATAACTAAATCCTTTACTGATAATATGATTTTTCTCTCTTCCATAGTATCCCTCCTATACGTGATTTTTAGGATCTGCTGCATCAGAAAAAACATTTCCCATCATATAAAATGAAATAGTTATTATTGAAATAATTATTGATGGAAAAATCAATTGATATCTTTGAGATGGAACCATCATAAGAAGTCTTCCTTCATTAATGAGATTGCCCAATGATGGTATACTAACTGGCAGTCCAAGTCCTATATACGTTAGAAATACTTCATACCCTATAGTCTGTGGAATAGACAATGCAATACTTAACATAATAACGGAAACTAAATATGGAAGTAAATTCTTAGTTATTATCCTTCTTGTAGGTGTTCCTAAACATTTAGATGCTAGATTATATTCTCTATCCCTAATAATTACCGTTAAATTTCTTACAAAACGAGCCATATCAATCCAAGAAGTCATACATATGGCTATAATCATAGTATATAAACCTGGTTTCATTATATAAGTCATTAACATTAGTATTATAGTTTGAGGAATATTACTAAGTATATTATATATCTCTGTCATAGGACGGTCCAGCCATCTTATATATCCCCACATAGCACCTACTGTAATTCCTATTACCGCTTCCCAAATTCCCACTGTTATACCTATTAATAAAGAAGTCCTAGAACCACTCCATATACGTGACCAAAGGTCCTGCCCAATTGAATTAGTCCCAAATAAAAACTCTGAATCAGGTGGATTATTTGAAAGTGGTAATCTAGTATCTGGATTTATATGAATTTCAGTTGGTATTTTTTGATTTGGTAAATAGGGCTGAATTATTGTAAATATCAATAAAGCAGACATTAAAGTCAAAAGGAAAACTGCTAGTTTATTTTGAATAAAAACTTTCCAAGTAGATCGCCAATATGAGTAATTCGAGTATCCTCCACGTTTAGCTTCTGCTTCATCATATTCTGCAAACTCAAATAGCTCTTCATTTATAGAATTTACTAATTTATTTACTTTGCCCTTACCCATTATCTAGCACCCCCTTTTTTCTGCAAATTTATACGAGGATCAAATATGGCCATAAGTATGTCTCCTAAAAATAATCCGATTATACCTATTGATGAATATATAAGCACTAAAGCCTGCACCAAAGTATTATCCTGTCTTCTGATAACCTCTACTAATAGTCCTCCCATACCTGGAATTGAATATAGGGACTCTATATAAATTGAACCTGCTATGGTAAAAAGTATGGATGCCGGCAGATATTGTGCCATTGGAACAAATGCATTACGAAATACATGTTTCACCATTATGGACCTACTATTTAACCCTTTTGCCCTAGCTAATTTAACGTAATCCTTATTGATTTCATCTACCATATATCTCCTCATCCACATTGCATAACTGGCTATACCGCCTAATGACATAGATATGGCTGGAAGAATCCAACTTATAGGCTTATCTATATCAAATAATATTGGTAATTTAAATACATTAGTCAGATATAGCTGTAAAAAAAGAAAATATACTGCTGCTGGAACTGCCTTTATAAAAACAACATATCCTGTACCTAATTTATCCCAAAATTTATTTTTACTCTTAGCCATTGCTATTCCCAATGTTATCCCCACTAATAAAGATATTCCTATGGCCGCCAATCCAAAATATAGAGAATAGGGTACTTTTGCTTTTATTATATCTATAACTGGTACCTTAGGTCTAAATGTAATAGACTGTCCTAAATCTCCAGTTAATATATTTTTATAAAAATTAGTTAATTGTTTATATATTGGATCTCTAAGTCCCATGCTGATTAGTATAGCTTCTCTTTGCTGTTCATCTATTTTTTCATAAGAATCACCAAAATATCCTTCCTCAGGCAATAGCCTCATAAGAAGAAATACTATAGTAACTATAATAAATAGAGTAAATAAAGATTGCAATAATCTCTTAACAGAATATTTTAGCATTTTCTCCCCCCTCTTTTATGTCAAATATATTTAGTATTGACATAATTAAAATTCTTCCATAAATATATGGCTGAATAAAATGCCTTTTATTAATTTATATTATGTTATTTTTTAGACCTAAGGATTACTAATTGCAATCCTTAGGTCCCTGTGATTATTTGCTATTTTTAAGTGCTTCCGCTCTTTCTTTTTCCCATATTTCTAGCTCTGCTTTAAATTCTTCTGTATTCATAGGTTTCTCTAAAATCTGTTGCCCCTTATATCTTTCTGATGAGACTCCAAATGGTGAATATTGGGATTCAAATGGACTTAGCCTAGATGCTGCATAGCCTCCACCACCAAGTGCATAAGGTATAACAAAAGCTTCTTTTATTAAAAATGCTTCTGCTTCGGCAAATAGTTCATAACGTTTGTTTATATCTATTACTTCCTCATTGGCTCTATTTACCAAGTTAGTATATGTTTTCTCTCCATTAGATTCGTTATATCCTTCTACATATTCTGGAAAATTATAATTTCCTTCTGGAACAAAAGGACCTGTATATGTTTCAGGGTCTGCATAATCAGGTCCCCAATTGCATTCTAAAAATCCATATTTTCCCGAGCGTCTTACTTCTGATAAGAAATTTGTAGGTGGTTTTGGCTCTATTTGAATATCTATATAGTCTTTACCTAGTAAATTTTCCATTTGCTGTTCTATAACCTGCACTCTATTTGCCAACTCAGGCATACTTGAATTATATGGCATATATACTATTACTGGAAATTTCACTTCTCCTTTTAACTCTTCCATAGCCTTATCCCTATATTCTTTTGCCAATGCTTCATTAAATGAATCTGTATTTGAAAATTCCTTCAATCCTCCCAATTCTGTATAATCTATTCCATCTAAATCAACAAAACTCTTTGGCGTAATAGTATTTGACAACATTTGCTCCGGATTATAAGGTTCTGATGTTATCATTGCAGACTTCCTATCTAATGCATGGAATATTGATTTACGGAAATTAAGATTATTTACAGCAATCCTCCAATTCTCCGGCTCATATTCTTCATCAAATTTAGGGTCAAAATTTAAAGCATAAAAATAAGTATAGAAACTTGTTCTCTGCAGCCTATACATCTCCTTTTTATTTGGATCCTTCATCCATTCTTCAACTAAAGATGATGACATGTCTGTATGGTCAATTTCTCCACGTAAAAATAGTTCTGGTCCTAAAGTCAAAGCTTCTTTATTATATGTCATCTTTATCTTATCTATAAATATATTATCCTTATCCCAATAGTCTTTATTTGCTACAAGAATTCTTTTAGTTTGTGGTTCAAAGGTTTCCATTATAAAGGCACCATTATATAAAAAATTGGTATTATCTGTTCCAAATCTATCTCCTACTTCTTCCAAAAAGTCTCCGTTAACTGGTAAGAAACAAACATAATTTAGCATAGATAAGAAATATGGTGTAGGCTGTTTTAAAGTATATTCTAATGTATGATCATCTGCTGCTTTTACTCCTACTTGCTGAAAATCATCTATTTCACCATTATAATATTCTTCTGCATTTTTAATTACACTATAGAATATATTTGCTGTTTGTGATTCATTACTTGGGTCTAATAAGTATTTTGCCGCATCTACAAAATCCCTTGCCTTAACTTCTGCATACTCTTTTCCTTCATGGGTAATCCATTTTACTCCCTCACGAATCTTCAAAGTCCATATTAATCCATCTGGAGAAGATTCCCATTCAGTTGCTAAACAAGGTATCGGTACTCCATACTTGTCATAATCAATTAAACTATCTACCATATTTGCAGCTAATGAAAATTCATTCGTATTTGCAGTAACTAAATAGTTTAATGTAGTGATCTCTCCAGAATAAACAACGGAATATTCTCTCAATTCCTTTCCATCTGATGAAGTTTTAGATGTAGAACAGCCTGCAATAATCATGATTATTGTAAGTATTAAAGCCATAAGCTTTTTCATTTCTTACTCCCCCTTGGTTTCAAAATTATTATGGTTTCCTTCCCTTAAGATCTCCTTTATATTTTCCCCCTTTCCAAATAATATTGAAATACCATTTATTTGTAATAATTTTTAATATTGAAATATATTTCTATCTTTAGTGGTACTAATCGAAATATTGCAAATCTTATGCCAATACTTATGATACTTTCATATTAAATAAAAACTAAGAAATTTAATTCTCTTATATGAACAGGCAATTCAATTTATTAGAATTATCTGATTTCTCAAGCTGGATTTCATTATTTATTTGAAAGGAGGATGTACATCCTCCTTTCTGAATTATTATATAGTCAAATTTCCAATATTTTTAAATCCTAGTCCTGGTTCATCATTTAAAATAATTCTATAATCCTTAAATTCAGGTCCTCCTTGAATTGGATCCTCTTTACATAGCCCAGGTCCGTCTAAGTCTATTTTAGTTATGATTTTTTTAGCCGCTGCTAAGTGAACTGCTGCACTAACACTTAATTTACTTTCCAGCATGCATCCAAGCATACACTCAACTCCATAAATTTCTGCAATTGAACATATTTTTAATGCATTATGTATTCCGCCTGTTTTCATCAACTTAATATTTATTAAATCAGCAGCCCTATTTTGGATTACCTTCACTGCGTCAGATGGAGAAAATACAGATTCATCAGCGAGTATAGGTATACTTACGTTTTCTGTAACGTATCTTAGCCCATCTAAATCATTAGCGACAACTGGCTGCTCAACAAGTTCTATATCAAAACCTTTATCTTCCATCTTTCTAAGTAATACAACTGCTTCTTTAGGTGTCCAACCTTGATTTGCGTCTAATCTCAAATCTATATCATAACCTATAGCATCTCTTATTGCCTGTATCCTCTTTATATCCATTCTAGGGTCCAGTCCCACTTTTATTTTTAGAGTCTTATATCCTCTTCTTACTGCTTCAATACTGTCTTCTGCCATTTCTTCAGGAGAATTTACACTTATTGTTAAGTCAGAAATTATCTCTTTTCTATATCCTCCTAAAAGTTTATATATAGGTGATTTATGAAATTGCCCAAAAAGATCGTATATTGCCATATCTACAGCTGCCTTAGCACTTGTATTCTTTATTAAGGATTTATCTATTCTATTCATTATTTCTTCCATATTTTCTATTTCTAATCCTACTATCTGCGGAGCTATATAATCTTCTATTGCACATCTTATGGAACCTTTAGTATCTCCAGTAATTACTGCTGTCGGAGCAGCCTCTCCGTATCCAACATGTTCTGTATCAGTAATTACCTTAACTACTATATCCTCGATTTTATCAACTGTTCTAAGGGCTGTTTTAAAAGACTTTTTAAGTGGTACAGATATCTGTCCTACTTGTATCTCTTTTATTTTCATTTTAAAAGCCTCCTTCTTATGAATCCAATGTTATCATATTCCTTAGTTGAACCACTTATATTTCTTTAGATTTATTCTCTTATAGAAGTTTATGAAGCAAATGTTAATAATAATAGAGTTTTATTTATTTTCATAAAACAATATTGCCAAGATAGATATTTATATCTACAAGGCAATACTTTTTTATTCTGTACAGCTTTCCAATATTATAAGTTCTTTTTTGTCAGCATCTAATCTAGTATTTACACCAAAGGGTAATGTAACCATTGGATCACAATGTCCTGCCTGTAGATTATATATGGTTGGTTTACCAATTGGTTTAATTTGGTCATTAATCACTTGTTCTAAAGTTAAATTTTCATTAGGATTTTCCGATTCACATCCATTAAAATCTCCTAGTATAATACCATTAGCCTCTTGTAGTTTACCTGATAATCTCAGCTGGTTAAGCATCCTATCTATATTATAAGGTTCTTCCCCTACTTCTTCAATGAATAGAATCTTTCCCTTTACATCAATTTCATAGGGTGTCCCTATAGTATCAACAATTAAAGATAGATTCCCACCTATTATACGCCCTTCTGCTATACCACCATTTATAGTAATGATTTCTTCTCCTTCAGGATTAGATATTTTACCCATAGGCTCTGTATTCATAATAGCCCGGAAAAGGTTGTCCTTAGAAAAATCAGAAAAATTATCAATCATGTCTGAAACCACCATAGGACCATGATAAGTAACTAAATTAGCTATTTGAGTAAAAGATATATGCAACGCAGTAATATCACTATATCCAACAAACACCTTTGGATTATTCCTTATAATCTCATAATCTAATAAGTCAATAATGCGTGGAGTTCCATATCCTCCTCTAATACATATAATTCCATTTACTTCTTTATCATTAAACATTTCATTTATATCTTCTGCTCTGATATTATCATTTCCTGATAAATAACCATATCTTTTATATGGACTTTTTCCCATCTTTACTTTAAATCCCATATCAATTAACTTATCATGAGCCTTCTTAACCTTTTCTTCTGTTGTGGGACTAGACGGAGCTATAATCCCTATAGTATCTCCTAATTTTAATGCCTTTGGTTTAATCACTTTTACATCCCCCCATGCCAAATATTACATTCCAAAGAATAGTCTAGTTACTAAAACAGCCGTAAGCAGTCCCGCTAAATCAGCCAATAGTCCAACTGGAAGTGCATGTCTTTGTTTTTTGATTGATATTGAACCAAAATATACTGATAATACATAAAAAGTAGTTTCTGTTGAACCCATCATAACTGCCGCCATACGTCCTATTAAAGATTCTGGACCATAGTCTGTTACCAAAGAACTCATTATTCCTTCAGCTCCACCACCAGATAGCGGTCTCATAAATGCCATTGGCAGCACTTCACTTGGCATACCAATAAAATTAGTAACAGGGCTTAAAGCCTTAGTCAATAAATCCATAGCACCAGATGCTCTAAAAGCACCTATAGATACTAACATAGCAACTAAAAACGGAATAATCTTTACTGCTGTAGTAAATCCTTCCTTTGCTCCTTCTGTAAAGGACTCATATACTTTGATTTTTTTAGCCATGCCAAAGACTAAAAAACCAACAATTATTACAGGGATTGCATAAACTGATATTGCTTCCATTACTTTTACAAACATTGATCTTCCCCCTTATGTTATATTAGTTATTAACCTTTTTCATCTGATACTTGGGTAGCTTTTGAAATATCTTAGAAGCAATAATTGCAACAACTGTAGATACTGTTGTAGCTACTAATGTTGGTCCAATTATTTCAGTAGGATTTTTTGCCCCTGCTGCAACTAATATTCCAATAGTAGTGGCAGGAATCAAAGTTACTGAGGAAGTATTAATAGCCAAGAATGTGACCATTGCATCTGTTGCTGTTTCTTTGTCATCGTTTAACTTTTGTAATTCCTGCATTGCTTTCAATCCCAATGGAGTAGCAGCATTACCTAATCCTAACATATTTGCAGCAATATTCATTATCATTGCACCCATGGCAGGATGTTCAGGTGGAACATCAGGGAATAACCTAACCATTAATGGTCTTAATGCCTTTGCAAGTTTCTCAACTAATCCTGAATCCTCTGCAATTTTCATAAGTCCTAGCCATAAGGTCATTAAGCCAATAAGTCCTAAAGCTAACTCTACACCTGTTTTTGCATTATCAATAGCTGCATTTGTAACTGCTTCAATGTTTCCTGTGAGGGCTCCAACTACAAATCCAATGATAAGCATGCCTGCCCAAATAAAGTTAATCATTAAAATACCTCCTTTAATTTTTATATTTAATTGCAAGAAAATTTATTGCAATTAATATGCCATAATTTAAAACTTTAATATATTAACTTCCTAATAATTTATTTCTGTTTATAAGATAACTTGTCCATCTTTATTTAACTTATATTTTCCTTACTTATATATAAATTCCTCTTCGAATTATACGGTAAATGGGACTATGTTCCGAAAATATGGAATAATTGGACAACTTCCATTATATCATAAATTTATTAAACCTATTTAAAACAATGAGAATCTATAAGTATAAAATAATACCAAGGGGTTATCTCCCTTGGTCATTTTATTCTATATTATATTTTTTTATTTTCTCATAAAATGTAGTCTTGCTAATATTTAGAGTCTCCATTGCCTTTTTCTTATCTCCTTTGCAAGCCAATAATGTCCTCTTTATAATAGTTTTCTCGTATTCTTCCAAGTAATCTTTTAATGAAGTTCTCCCCACATCTTTACTTTCTTGTTTATTAGGCTTCAAGGTTATATGTTTCGAAAGTATATTGTTTCCTTCTGCTAAGTTAACAGCTCTTTCCAAAATATTTTCCAATTCCCTTACATTGCCAGGCCAATTATATTTTAATATTAAATTAATTGCCTCTGAAGAAATTCTCTTTGGTTTACAACCTATTTCATGAAATATCTTAGGAAGTACCAAATCTACCAATGCTATTATATCCTGCTTTCTTTCTCTTAGAGGCGGTATCCATATTGGAAATACATTTATTCTATAGTATAAATCTTCCCTGAAATTTCCCTTTGTCATTTCATCTTCTAAGTTTTTATTGGTAGCAGCAATAATCCTTATATTTACAGTAATACTTTCAGTTCCACCTACCCTATAAAAACATTTCTCCTGAATAACCTGCAATAATTTAACTTGTAAATTCGTAGATATATCTCCAATTTCATCTAAAAATATGGTTCCATTGTTTGCAATCTCAAAGAATCCTTTTTTACCTTCTGCTCTTGCCCCTGTAAAAGCACCTTTCTCATAACCAAAAAGTTCGGACTCCAATAATGTTTCTGGTATTGCACCACAATTAACATGAATAAATGGTTTGTCTTTTAACTTGCTATTTTCATGAATTGCCTTTGCTAAAATAGTCTTACCTGTTCCACTTTCTCCAAGTATCAATACATTTGAATTAGTTTTAGAAGCCTTTAGAGCCATTCTCTTGACATGTTCAATCTCTTGACTATCCCCTACAAAATTGGGAAAAGCTTTAATTAACCTTTTTTCTTCAATAAGCTGAGATTGTGCTTTTTCTAACTGGTTAATTGCATTATCCCTTTCCATTATAATTCTTTTTATTTCTGAAATATCTTCTACTTTTAATGCAGCACCTATTCTTTTATTTTCATCTTCTACAGGCAAAAGTGTACACATTGTAGGATATCCATTTATCTCCTCAAATTTATCCTTATAGCTAATATTCTCTCCTTTAGCTACATTAAAAAATTGTTGGATTATGGAATCGGATTTATGGATTTCAAATATATTTTTTCCAATTACATCTAAGGCTTCAGTCTCTTGACCTTTGGCTCTATATTCTTTCCCTTTTAATATATCATTTATGCTTTCTCCTCTGGCCGTATATCCATGAGATTGATAAAATTTCATTTTCTTTGTATTCCCATCTAAAATTACCATATTCCCTATTGCATTGATATAACTCATTATAAATTTTTCATCTCTTACCTTAATGGAGGTTATCTTATTTATGAAGTTTATTTCAACTTCTATGTCAATTTCCAGAAAATTAGTTTTTATTAATAGTATATCTTCTTTATGCCCATTTTTCAAGACCTTAAATATCGGACTTGATATTCCAGACTTTTTAAACAATCCAATGGCAATTACCGAATCACCATCTCTTACATTATCTTTTATTCCTAACAATCTGAATGAATCTGAATCTAATTTTCCGTCATCCTGTCCAATTGAATTATCAGCAATAATAACTATATCTCCTATATTAAGTTTTCCTCTATCATGGTTACTTTGCCCATCGTATTTTATCCCAAATATTTCTTTTGCTTTATCATTATAAATTTGTATTTTAGCTTCATTATCTATTACTATAAAACCTTCTGACATCATATTGGTAAATGTTTTTACATAAGAATTTGCATTAGAAGACATTTAATCACCCTTTAGATATATTGTTACTTAATTATATCATGATAGGGATTGTTCTAATAGTATTTTATGACATAAACATCCTAGCAGTTATCATATCTTGGATATCCTTTGCCATATATTCTACTGTATGATCATCTATAAGCTTTGCTCCTGGATAGTATCTTGCCCTATTTGCATATTTATGTTCTGAAAATCTTATTTCTAGTTTAAATTCCTTTGGAGATTCTATCTTACACTCTTTAATTGTTTTTAATCCTTCTTTTACACCATTTCTTATATATTCACAAGCCTTATCTGGATGCATATTAAATGTAGAGTCTCCTTCCCCAGATTTTACTGCTGCTGTTTCCATATTTGGGACTAATTCCTTAGACTTTTCACAGAGCATCTTATCGCCGGATAAAAACACTACAGGAACTCCATAATATGCTGCTATTAATGCATTTATTGTGAATTCTGATGCTACTTCTCCATTTATCTTTATATATGTTATTTTTTGAGAATCCATTGTATGAGCCAATGGATTTCCATTATATCCTGCTGCAGAATGATATCCTATAAAAATAGCAGCATCAAAGCTTTCATCTATACCTGCCATCATTGACTCTGGTGAATATGTCCAACCTCTTATAACTAATGCTTCTATAGGAAGTTTGGATATATCTATGTTTCTTGCAGAATCATGGGCATCCTTTACCACTATTTCTTTTGCTCCCATTTCTATTGCTGCTTCACATGCAGCTATAGTTTCTTTTGTCATCTGATTAGCAGCCCATATATGTTCACTATGGCCTAATTCAGTTTCATTCCAATTAGTCACCCCCGTTATACCTTCAATATCTACACTAATATAAACTTTCATTCTCCCAACTCCTTTTTATTTAAATTCTACATCCATTATATATCATTTCTCAATATATCATCATAGGTTTCTCTTTTAACTATTAATCTATCTTTTCCCTCTGATACCATAACTACAGCAGGTCTTGGTATTCTATTATAATTACTTGACATAGAGTAATTATAAGCTCCTGTTGAAAGCACTGCTAGTTTATCTCCTGCTTTTACCTTCGGCAGCTTCAAATCCCAGATTAAAATATCACCAGATTCACAGCATTTTCCTGCTATAGTGACTAAATCTGTTGGTTCTTCATCCACTTTATTTGCAACAATTGCCTCATATTTAGCTTCATATAGACTAGGTCTTGGATTATCAGGCATTCCACCATCAATTGAAACATAAGTCCGTATTCCCGGAATCTCTTTAATAGCTCCTATTGTATAAATTGTAATACCTGCTTCCCCTACTACCCATCTACCAGGTTCTATTATTACTAATGGTCTTTCTAAATCATATTCTTTACACCTTTCCTCTATTTCTTTTATAATGGAGTCTGTAAAATAAGCTAGAGGTTTTCTTTTCTCATCTTCTGAATAATGAATACCATATCCTCCACCAGTATTTAATTCCTTGACTCTAAATCCATATTCATCTTTAACCTTTTTAATCAATTGAGTAATTATTTTAATAGCCTTAATATGATTCTCATTATCTGAAATTTGAGAGCCTATATGAAAATGAAAACCTACTAATTCGGTGTATTTCAATTTTAAAACCTTTTCCATTGCTAATTTTATGCTTCTTTCCTCTAATGGAATACCAAATTTTGAATCTACTTGCCCAGTCTGAATATATTTATGTGTATGACTATTTATACCGGGACTTATTCTAAATAGTATATGAACTTTTTTATTATGTTTCTTTGCTATGTCTTCAATGATGTCCATTTCTTCTAAATGGTCTACGACTATTCTTCCTACATTATTTTCTATTGCCAGTTCCAATTCATCTATTGTTTTATTGTTACCGTGAAAAATTATCTTCTCCATAGGAAAATCAACCTGAATAGCAGTATAAAGTTCACCACCAGATACTACATCCATTCCTACCTCTGATTCCTTTACAATTCTAGCTATTTCCTTAGTCAAAAATGCTTTACTAGCATATACAGCCATAGTTTTAGGATATTTATCTAAAAAATTTTCTTTGATTTCCTTTAGTCTATCTTTAATATAATCCTCTGACATTACATAAAGAGGTGTCTTATATTTTTCAGCTAATTTAACTGTATCGCATCCTGCAAATATAAAATTATTCATTAATAACAACTCCTCTACAAAATAGTTTATATAATTAATTATAAGCAAAAAATATGCCAAGTAAATAAATAGCTTATTGCTAATATTTAACCTGACATATATTAAAACTATTAATCATTTTTCCTGTTTTTTATTTCATTTTCCGCTTTTACGGAATATCCTTGTAGGAGCTGTCATTAATTATTATATTCTATAGTTTTCCTGCAAATTCCTTTCCAAATTCTATACATCTTCTTACGGCTTTTTCATCTGGATTCCAAAGCTCTTTTATTCCATCTTGAATCAACTCAAGTTTTGCATCATTTAATTTTTGCTCGATTACTGCTACAGACTCTCCTGACCATCCATAGGATCCAAATGCTGCTGCTTTTTTATTCTTAAATCCTATTCCTTTTATCATCTCTAAAATCCCGGCAGTTGCATGCATTATACTCTTATTAACTGTAGATGAACCAAATAATATAGCCTTTGCTCTAAATAATTCAGTTATTACATCATTCTTATCTGAATTTGCCGCATTATATAGTTTCACAGTTACATCCTTATCTACGGATTTAATACCTTCTGCTATTGCTTCTGCCATTCTTCTTGTACCATTCCACATAGTATCATATACTATTGTAATTTGATTTTCCTGATATGCATTTGCCCATTCCAAGTATTTTTCTACTATCTGTGCTGGGTTATTTCTCCAAATAACTCCATGGGATGTCGCTATCATATTTAGGGGTAAATTTAAGCTTAGAACTTCTTCTATTTTCTTAGTTACTAATGAACTAAATGGTGTCAATATATTAGCATAGTACTTAATAGCTTCTTGATATAACTCCGCCTGATCCACCAAGTCATTATACATTAAATCTGATGCAAAATGTTGCCCAAAGGCATCATTACTAAATAATATACTTTCTCCACTCATATAAGTCATCATACTGTCTGGCCAATGAAGCATTCTTGCTTCTACAAAGGTTAATGTTGAATCTCCTATATCTAGCGTATCACCTGTTTTTACCTCTATAAAATTCCAATCCTCATGGAAATGTCCCTTTAATATTTTCGCACCATTAGCTGTACAATATATTGGAGTATTTGGCATTTCTTTCATTAGTAATGGTAATGCTCCACTATGATCTATCTCTGAATGCTGTGCAATTATATAGTCAATCTCTTTTAAGTCGATTTCTTTCTTTAATTTTTCAACATATTCTTCTGCAAATGGCTCCCACACTGTATCAATAAGTACTGTTTTCTTATCTCTAATTAAATATGAATTGTAGGAAGATCCCCTATGTGTCGAGTATTCATCTCCATGAAACCTTCTTAATTCCCAATCTATTTTTCCTACCCATGTTACTTTATCAGTTATCTTAAGGCTCATCGTATAACCTCCTTTTAATCAGTTTTTTTATTTAATCTTAAATTATATTTACCCATTTTCATTATAAAATATTATTAGTTTGTTATTTTTTATATAAACAAGGGTAAAATCATAAAAAGAATACTTTATGAGGTGAATATCTTGGAATCTATAAAAATAATGGTTGAAGAACATTCAAATATTAGAAGAATGTTAAAAGTAATTAGGAAACTTTGCTATAATCTTATGATTAATTCTGATTATGATATAGCTGATTTTCATATAGTCATTGATTTTGTAAGAAACTATGCTGATAAACATCATCATGGTAAGGAAGAAAATATATTATTCGAAACTATGAATAAAGAAATTGAAAGATTAGCAAAATCAGGAGCTATTACTGGAATGTATATAGAGCATGATATGGGAAGACTCTATATGTCTAATCTTGAAAAGGCATTAGAAAACTTCAAAACCCAAGATGATGAAGCAAGACTAGATATTATAGCTAATTCCATTTCCTATGGGGATTTATTGAATAGACATATCGAAAAAGAAAATACTGCCTTATATAAATTCGCTGAAAATATGTTAAGCAACAGTAGCAAAGCCTTTGTTGAAGACCAATGTAAAAAGGTAGAGGAATTGGCAGTTGAGGCTGGTATCCAAGAAAAATATATTGCTCTGTTAAAAAAGCTTGAGGATAAATACTTGGATTAAATTAGGGGGACTAAAAGTCACCCCTTCTATTCTATTTCCTCTAAAGCTTCCATGTCCAATAAAATTATTCTTCTATGACCTATTAATTTTATAATGCCCATATTTTGAAATGATGTTAACTTTCTACTTAAAGTTTCTTGACTCATTCCTAGATGAGATGCAAAATCTTTTTTACTCATCTTTAAATTTACTTCTCCCTTTTCATTTGCCATACTAATCAGTGTAAGAGCAAGTCTTCTTTCTACTCCATGTAAACTTATATTCTCAATCAAATTCTCTGCCTTTTCAAGCCTTTGACTTAACTCTTCCATTATCTTAAATGCTATAGTAGGATATCTTCTCATCAAGGCTTTTAATTTTTTTCCATCTATTATACATGCTACTGTCTTTAATAATGCTTCTCCATTATCAGTTAATGGTAATGGACTAAATAGGGATAATTCTCCCATAAAATCTCCAGGTCCTAATACTCTAATCACTTGTTCTTTACCAGTATCCGTGAATCTAGTTATCTTTACCTTTCCAGAATGGATTACATAAAGTTTTTCCCCTTTATCACCAGCTAAATATATCATTTCGCCCTTTTCAAAAATCTTCTCTCTTGTTATTCTAGCTACTTCCATCATTTCTTCATAACTTAGGCTACTAAAGATTGGAACTATCTCTATACAATTTTTTCCTTCTCGCTTAAAACAGTTACAATCCATTTAAACATCTCCTTAATCTGATACTAATTTTTTTGACTTATATATCTCTCTCCATATCTTAGAAGTCTAACTGCATTAGCTACAACTAACAGAACAGATAATTCATGTATTAACATCCCAAAAGATAAATTAACTGTTTTAATCAATACTCCCGCCAGTAACAATACTGCTACGGCTATGGCAAAATAAATATTTTGTTTCATATTATTTACCGTGGCACGGCTTAATCCTATGGCATGAGATAATTTTTTTATCTCATCAGACATTAAAACTACATCTGCTGTTTCCATAGCTACATCTGTTCCTGCTCCTCCTATGGCAATTCCCAAATCTGCAGATGCCAATGCTGGTGCATCATTTACTCCATCTCCTACCATAGCTGCTACACCATATCTTTCTTGCAATTCTCTTAACACTCTAACTTTATCTTCAGGAAGAAGTTCTGCATAGAAATCATCTAATCCTATTTCCTCCGCAATTGCCTTAGCTGCTCTCTTATTATCGCCAGTAAGCATTACTATTTTTTCTACGCCTAATTTTTTTAAATTAAATACTAGATTTTTAGCATCTTCTCTTACGACATCAGCAATAGATATAACCCCTAATACTCTTTTTATATCTCCAACTATTATAGCTGTCTGTCCTTTATCTTCTTCTGACTGTAAATATTTTTCTATATCTTCACCAATATTTACATTACTTTCCGAAAATAATTTTCTATTTCCTATTAAAATTATTTTATCTTTTATTTTAGTCTTAATTCCTTGTCCAGTTATTATCTCTGATTCTTCGGGGATTTCATTAATCTTTCCTAATTCCTTTTCTGCTCTGGTAACAATTGCTTTGGCTAATGGATGTTCCGAATATGCTTCACCTATGGCAGCTCTTTTCAGAAGGTCTTTTTCATTTATATCGTAAGCTTTTATATGCGTTACCATGGGTTTTCCAATAGTTAATGTTCCTGTTTTATCAAAGGCTAAAACCTTAATCTTCCCTAAGTTTTCCATTATCTCTCCGCCTTTGATGAGAACTCCATGCTTAGCTCCATTTCCTATACCTGCTACAATAGATACAGGAGTTGAGATAACTAAGGCTCCCGGACAAGCTATTACTAATAAAGTAAGGGCTAATACTAAATCTTTTGTAAATAAATAGAATCCTATTGCTAATATAATTATAGCTGGAGTATAATATCTTGAAAATCTTTCAAGGAATTTTTGAGTCTTTGCTTTTTTATCTTGTGCTTCTTCTACCATTTGAAGTATTCTTGCAAAGGTAGTATCATCACCTACTCTAGTTGCTTCGATTATTAGATAGCCTGATTCTATTATTGTCCCTGAAAAAACATCATCATTAATATTTCTATTGATAGGTATTGACTCTCCTGTAATAGCTGATTGGTTTACATAAGCAGAACCTTCTATAATAATACCATCTACAGAAATCTTTTCTCCTGGTTTTACAATTATCTTATCTCCCTTAATTACTTCATCAGGTGATATTATTTTTTCTACTCCATCTTTTACTATTCTAGCTGTATCTGGAGCTAAATCCAGCAAAGCTTTAATTGAAGACCTAGTTTTTTCTATAGTCCTAGACTCTAAATAATCACCTAACATAAATAAAAATGTTACAGCAGCTGCCTCCCAGTATTCCCCTATAAATATTGCACCTATAACCGCTATGGAAACTAATGCATCTATTCCTATTATCCAGTATCTTGCAGCAAATATTGCATTTTTAAGTATAGGAGTACCTGCAATTATTGCTGCAAGAATCATAACTATTGATGTTATTGGTTTTTGTCCTATTGTATTCTTTAACACAAAGGATATAATTACCAATATGCCAGATATCCAAACTCTTCTAACCTTGGTTAATTTCATTATACTCCCTCTCTTTAATTTATTTTTTAGCTATACAGAAAATAAATGAAGCTTTCTTATTTCTCGCCTAGGACATTAAAACCTAGTTTTTTAATTTTTTCTACTATCTCCTGTGAGCTTAATATTGAATCATCAAAGGTTGCTTTTACTCTAGATGTATTAAATAACACTTCTCCTGCAGATATTCCTTTAGTTTTCTTTAACATTCCTTCAATTTTAGCCACACAATTTGGACAAGTTAAAGTTTCTAATTGATAAGTTTTTGTTATCATAATATTACCTCCTGTTTTTTATTATTTATAATTTTATTATAGGTTAAAATAAAATAATTTACTTTGACCTAGGTCAAAATTAAAAAACAATTAAAATAGTTTAAGAAAAATTTTCTTACAGATTAATTTAATAAATACCCTGCTATTATATTATTAATTAAATCAGATAAATTTATTACGTTCAACATTGTAATCAATTCGTAATCCTATGTTTCTTGTAAAAAATATAAAATTATGTTAATTTATAATTATAAAGGATGGTGATAGTATGAAAAATTTAATTAAAAAACTTTCATTAATTTTAGTAGTTATGATGGTCCTAAGTATATCTTTTGGCTGTACCCCTAAGGATAAACCTGGCGTAGAAGAAAAAATATCTATGGCTTCAGGATTTTTAAATGAGATAAATACAGAAGATGGAAAAAACTATATTAGTATTTCCACAGATGAAAAAAGTCTAAAATTAGAGATACCAGATAAGCAACTTGCAGATAGTTTAACTATAAACGAATATTATATGGTAGCTTTTAATGAAAACAATATAGTGAAGTCAATAGAAACCAATGATTTTATAAAAGATGCTGTTAATGAGCATATAGGAAAAGATAGTTTCGAAATTAAATCTGCTGAAAAGTGGGATACTAAAGAATTAACTTTACTTGATTCCTATACTATAGATTTTGACAAGGATGGAACTGATGAGACTATCTCAATTTATACAACAGCACAAAAAGATGAAAAAGGTAATATCGCTTGGGATGATGGACAAAATTGGACTCTTCTAGTTGAAGATACTGATAAAGATTATATACTATTTAATGATTATGTTCAGTTAGGAAATATCCAATTTTATGTATATACAGTAGAAGATGAGTTTTATATATCTACAATTCAAACAGGTACTGCAAATTTAAAACTTACAGAGTATAAATTCATTAAAGATGAAAATCAATTTATAGGTACATCTAAATTTGAAACTACAGGTGATGCAAATATTCTTCACTTCCCATCAGTGTACTAAAAAAG
Source organism: Tissierella praeacuta (assembly GCF_040396155.1). Lineage (GTDB taxonomy): Bacteria > Bacillota > Clostridia > Tissierellales > Tissierellaceae > Tissierella > Tissierella praeacuta_A. Next base: position 13,363 of record NZ_JBEBOY010000027.1, on the reverse strand, counting down.
CCCTTATTTAGGGCTTTTTTCATTTAACATTTCATCTATTTTTTCTTTCGAGACAGGTTTACTAAAATAATATCCTTGTGCTGTATCACAACCCATTTCTTTTAGTATTTCCAATTGCTCTATATTCTCTACTCCCTCAGCAGTTACTTTTAACTCTAATTGTTTTGCTAAAACCATTATAGTATTTGCAATCATTTTGTTTTTTTGATTTTTTTCAATATCCCAAATAAATGATCTGTCTATTTTTAACTCGCTTACGCTCATTTCATTTAGATAGTTAAGACTAGAATATCCCGTTCCAAAATCATCTATAGCAACAGCTATACCAAGTTTTTTTAAAGTATCTAATATTTTTAATGTATGGTCAATATCTGATATTGCAGTTGTTTCTGTAATCTCTAGTATTAAGTTTTTGAAATCTAATTCCGAATCACTTAATATATTTATTATATCTCCTATGAATCCCTTATATTGAAATTGCTTAGCTGAAATATTTACAGATATTGTTATATCATGGCCTGACTCAATCCATTGTTTCCCTTGAATTAAAGCTTTCTTCAATATCCATTTCCCCATTTGAATTATTAATCCTGTTTCCTCAGCAAGGGGAATAAACTTATCTGGATATAATAGACCTTCATCTGGATGATTCCATCTTACTAAAGCTTCCAATCCTATAATCTTATTTGTTTTTATATCTATCTGAGGTTGATAATATAATACCAGTTGATCATTTTCTACTGCTTGTCTCAATTGATTTAAAAGTATCATTCTTTCAAGTCCTTTAGACTGTATCTCTGCACCATAAAAATAGTAATCATTTCCTCCAAGTTCCTTAGCCTTATATAATGCAATATCTGCATTTTTTACCATAGATTGAGAATCTAATCCAGCTTCAGGATATAATGCTATACCAATACTTGTAGTTAAATATAATTCATAGTCCTTAATCTTATATGGCTTTTTAAAATCTTCTATAATATTGTTAGCCATTTTTATTACATCATTATTATCAGCATCTCTCATAAGGATGAAGTACTCATCTCCACCAATCCTAGAAACAATATCGTCTTCTTTTATTAAATTACTAAGTCTTGTACCTAGAAGCTTTAATATATGATCTCCCACATTATGTCCTAGGGTGTCATTTATATGTTTAAACTTATCTAAATCTAAAAGTAATATTGCAAACTTTTTATCTCTATTCTCCGCATTTCCAATATTCTCAAATATATTATCTAATTCCTCTATAAAATAGACCCTATTCGGAAGAGATGTAACTGAATCATAATAAGCTAAGTTATATATTTCCTTTTGATGCCTTATTAATCCTTCATTAGCCATTTCTAATTCACAAGTTCTTTTTAATACTTCTTTCTGAAGTTTTTTATTATAAAGATATAAAAATACAAATATCAGAATTATAATTATGCCTATAAATATAACTTGTTTTTCATAAGCCTTATATATTATCATAACAGAAGATATATCTTCCCCGAACCATTTTTTATAAATCTTCTCATCAAGCTTATTTTTTTTAATAATTTCCAAACCTTTTTCTATTAATATAAAAAGCTCTTCGTCGTCTTTCCTAATTACTGGTCCATATTTTACAGTAGAAACAGGTTCTCCTGCTATTTTAATCATTTTTGACATCTTATTTTTTTGCAAATGATATGTGCCAACTAATTTATTTCCCAATACTGCATCTACTTCTCCATTCTCTAAAGCAACTAATGCTTCCTCTAATGTCTCTTTAGGAAACTCCATAATATCAGATAACTTTATAATTAGAGATTCATTATAATCATTCTTTTGATACGCTACTCTTAATCCAACTAAATCATTTAATTCATTTATATGTACAGTGTCTTTACCTGTGAAAATTACTTGTTCATTGTTAATTGTTTGGGAAGTAAATCTATATTTTTCTAATCTATCCTTAGATTGAGACATACCTATAATTCCATCAATTTCCTTATTATCTAAGGCAATTATTGCATCATTCCATGCCATTGGTATGATTTCAATATCTAAATCCATCTCATCAGCAACGGCCTTAATAATGTCAACATTATATCCCTTATAATTTCCATTCTCATCAATATATTCATAAGGAGGATGATTATGATCTCCTGCAAATTTAATGGTTATTGAATCTTTATCAGAATAAACATTTTTGCTGTCTATAAATAGATCTTGGATAGAAACCATGGATAGTATTATTAACAATACCATTATGTTTCTCTTGATTTTAGATTTCATAATCATCACCCCTTTTAATTTACATTTCTCAGATTATGCTAGCCCTTTTATTTCTTTTGCAGAGTCAACAAACTTATCTATATCTTCTTTATTAGTATCAAATGATGTCACTAGTCTAACTAGGCCAGATTCTTCATCTATTACATAAAAGTCAAACTTTTCTTGTAAAGCTTTAATTAAGTCTTTATCCATATTTGCAAATATCATATTAGTCGCCGGTTCATTCTTTAGAGTAATTTCAGAAATTTCAGACAACCTTCTTGCAAAATATTTACCCATATTGTTTGCATTTAGTGCATTTTCTCTCCATAAATCATTACTCAAATAAGCGACAAATTGTGCAGATACAAATCTCATCTTAGATAATAGCTGCATCCCTTGTTTTATATAAAATTTAAAAGCTTTGCTCAAATCCTTATTCAATGAAATTATTGTTTCTCCTATCATCATTCCATTTTTTGTTCCACCAAATGATAATAGGTCCGCCCCTGTATCCGTTATCATCTCCTTAAAGGTAGTATCAAGTGCTACTACTGCATTAGCTATTCTTGCTCCATCTATATGCAATAGCATATTATTTTCATGAGCAAATTCAGCAAGATCTTTGATCTCTTCCATAGAATATAGAATCCCTGTCTCAGTAGTCTGAGATATAGAAATGATTCTAGGTTGAGATTGATGCTCATCTCCTAAGGAGTGGAGAAATTTCCTTACTTCTTCTTTACAAATTTTACCGTTTTCAGTTGGTATCTGTAATATCTTTGATCCGCTAAATCTCTCTAATGCTCCACACTCATCTACATTTATATGAGCTGTATCCGCACATACTATAGCCTCATATGGTTTTAATATTCCACTAAGTCCAATAACATTTGCGGCTGTACCTGTGGTTACGAAGTATACATCTACATCCTTCCCTAGCAGCTCCTTAATCTTTTCTATAGCTTTTTTTGTAGTACTATCATTTCCATAGGAATAGTCATGACCGTTGTTAATATTTATTATGGCTTCCATTATCTTTGGGTGAACTCCAGAGTTGTTATCGCTCATAAACATTTTCATACCTTTACCTCCTTAAATTAAATTTATATCTTCGTCAATCCTACAAAGTTACTAATTATAGACATTATTATACTATATGCGACATTCAAACTAAATAGGTATATTGGCATATTATTAACTGCAAATCCTATCCTCCCTACAGCTCCTAGCCTTACCAACTATGCCTTCGTATCTCCAATCCATGCTTTGAATATCATCTACTCCTGCTATGACCTTCAAAGCTTGTTTCTGTAATAGAAACATTAATAGCAGTACATCTAAAGTACTGCTATCCTTTCTTTTATTCTAAATTCTTGCACTATATATTTACCTTTTCTTGTTGACTTCATAAAATCATAAGAAGTATCAGGTATTATCCTTACAATATCTTTATTTACTATTTGATAAACTTTTTTAAATTTATAATTAATATTCAAAGCCTTAAGTTCAACATCAAATACTATAACAACTTCAGAAGAGGTGAAATTACTATTAAAGGATTCTTTAGATTTACAATTATGCTTCAAAAATAGTTCCTTCAAATTTTTCACCTCTTTTTTTGTATGTATCCAATCTTAAGAGATCTCCTTAAACTTCCTATTGACTAATTTCATATTTTATACTTAGGAATAGATCGAATATCTATATATCATTTGATATAGTAGGTATGTTTCTCTATATTTTTATATTTTAATTTTATTTAAATAGTTCTATTTTCCCTTTTAAAATTAAATTTGAAAACTTAGAATTAATAGTTATATATTAGCATAAAATATTATTGTTGACAACAAATGTTGACATTTTATTACATTTAGACCCTTTTTGAATACAGTATATAGATTTAATTGTTTTTATGCTAGGATATCTATGAGGTGATGCCATGACTTTTGGAGAGCGTTTAAAACTCCTTAGAGAAGAAAATTCTTTAACTCAAAGTGAGTTAGCTAAAAAATTAAATATTAGTAGACAGTCTGTTAGTAATTATGAAAATGGTTCACGTTTTCCCAATGATGTGCAACTCCTTATAAAAATTTCTACACTTTTTTGCGTTTCACTAGATTATCTCATAGGCTTATCTAATATTAGACTTTCCTTTGCAAATCAAAATATGGAAAATAGTGCAAATTACCTTTCTGCTAAAAGAAATGCATTAGAAGAACTTTTTTTGGAAATTGATGATATGCCTATAGAGGATATTGGAAAGGTTATTAAATGCATAAAAGTATTTAATGGAAAGTTATAAATAATGAATTAATTCGCTATTTAAATAAAGTATTATTTTCTCTCAATACCTCTCTGAAAAAGTTAATATATGAACACTTTTTTGACTTTATCAGAAAGGAGTATTTATTTTGTCTAAATGAAGGCTATTTTATTTAATTAAAAAAAGCTTAAGAAATCTAAAGACTCTAGTCCCATGCCTATTTAAATTTCAACTCTATAGACATAAATTTTTAGTCCTATGATTTTTCTAAGCCTTTTTTTAATTTATCCTTTTATTAAATATCTCATATATTTAATCATTTATAGTTATTTTATATTAAGACTATTTCCTTTTAGGATTTGCTATCTCAACTTTAACTTTTGTTCCCTTTATTCTTACTCCGTTTAATCTGTCTAAAATATCATCTGCGTAATCCTTTGGAACCTCTACAAATGTGAACTTATCATATACATCTATATCTCCTACTAAGTTTTTAGTTATATCTGCTTCCTGGATTATGGCAGCTAATATATGTCTTGGACTTACACCTTTTTTCTTACCTATATTTATATGAAGTCTTGTCGCAGACCCTAAGGATTTAGATGTTTTAGATGATTTAGATTTACCACCTGATTTAAGTTTTCCTCCGAAATCTACCATATCTAACTCTTCATGCCCGTCTAATCTATTATTCTCCATGTAGAATTTTAACAACGCTGCAGCTATATCAAAAGAAGTATAATCTTCTTCAAGTAAGGTTTCAATGATCTTTTCATACTTATTTAAATCTTCTTTATCTGCTACTTCTTTTATTTTTTCTAACATTGCTATAGTATAATTTGCTTCTATATCTTTAAGAGTTGGTAAATCTTTTCTTGTAATCTTTGTTTTAGTATATCTTTGTATATCTCTTAACTTATAGATATCTCTTCCAGCTACAAAACTAAAGGCTCTTCCTTCTCTACCTGCCCTTGCTGTTCTACCTATTCTATGAACATAATACTCTTCATCCTGTGGCATATCATAGTTAATGACTAAATCCACATCATCTACATCTATACCTCTTGCTGCCACATCAGTAGCTATTAAAATATCTATTGTTCCTTTTCTAAATTTATTCATTACTGCATCTCTTTGATTTTGTTTCAAATCTCCATGAAGTCCGTCAGCAAAATATCCTCTTCCCTGTAACTCCCCAGTTAATTCATCTACCTTTTTCTTAGTATTACAAAATACTACAGTAAGTTTTGGATTATACATATCTATAAGTCTAGATAGAATCTCCGTTTTCATATGCTGTTTTAATTCAAAATAACCTTGTTCAACCTTTGGTACTGTAAGTTCTTTGTGTACCACCTTAATAATTTCAGGATTCACTTGATAACTTGCTGCAAATTTCATGATTTCTGCTGGCATAGTTGCTGAGAAAAATATAGTCTGTCTTTCTTCCCCTAATTCATTCATTACAAGGGCAATATCCTCTCTAAATCCCATATCAAACATTTCATCTGCTTCATCTAATACCATCATATTAACATTACCAATCTTTAGAGTTCTTCTCCTTATATGGTCTAATACTCTTCCCGGTGTACCAATTACGATATTAACTCCTTTTTTTAAAGCCCTAATCTGTCTATCTATGGGTTGCCCTCCATATATTGGCATTACCGATATACCCTTTTTATATTTTGCAAGTTTTCCGATCTCTTCAGCTACCTGTATTGAAAGCTCCCTAGTTGGGCATAAAACCAATGCTTGAACATATTTTTCATCTGAATTACATTTTTCAATAATTGGAATACCAAATGCAGCAGTCTTACCTGTTCCTGTTTGCGCTTGACCAATAATATCTCTACCTTCCAATATAACTGGTATAGCTTGAGATTGAATAGGTGACATTTCCTCAAATCCCATATCTTGAATTCCCTTTTGTATCTCTTTCGATAAATTAATCTCTTCAAATCTTAATTTTTCCATGTATTTAAAATCGTCCTCCTTAATCTATAACCTATTAAGTATACATATAATATTAAGCAATTGCAAGGAAAATTGTTAGTTTATTATTAGTAGAATTATAATATATATTGTTCCCTTAATTAAACAACTATATCAAAGGATTTTATAATTTAATTTTAAAAATTGCTTCTTAAACATTACTCATCTTATGTTATACTGATTACAAGGAAAGGTTTAGGGGTGATAATAAATTGTTAAAGAATTTAATTAAAAGTGGTTTCGGAGATGAAAAAGATTTCAACTGTGCTGAAAAAATATTACATGGTGCAAATCATATATATGACTTAAGGTTAGATTCTAAGGCTCTAAAACTCTCTACAGGATTTGGTGAAGGAATGGGTATCCAATCTGTATGCGGTGCACTTACAGCTGGCATTATGGTATTATCTTGTAAATGTATGGAAAATCCTGACTATGAAAACAGTAAAATCAAGGAAATGAATCAAAGATTTTTCAATGAATTCATAAAAGAAATGAATAGTATTCAATGTGAATATCTTAGAAAATCCTGTGAAGAAAATGGTACAAGCTGTTCTGATATTATTATAAAAGTTGCTGGAATATTAGATGAATTAGTTGCGGAATAAAAAACTAGACTAAAGTCTAGTTTTTTTATATAATCTTTAAAGATGATTTTATCAATGAGGGGAGATATAAATGAGTATTTTAACTGTAACAAACTTAAGTCACGGTTTTGGAGATAGAGAAATATTAAAAAATGTATCCTTCAGATTACTAAAAGGTGAACATGTAGGTTTAATAGGTGCTAATGGAGAAGGAAAGTCTTCTTTTATGAATATAATAACTGGAAAACTAGAACCTGATGAAGGCCAGATAGAATGGGCTAAAAGAGTAAGAGTTGGATATTTAGATCAACATACAGCATTAGAAAAAGGTCAAACCATTAGAGATGTACTAAAGGGTGCCTTTAAATATTTATTTGATTTAGAGGAAGAAATGCAGAATATGTATTTGAAAATGGGTGATGTATCAGAAGATGAGCTTTCAGCCTTACTGGAAGAAGTAGGTACTATACAGGATATATTAGATCACAATGATTTTTATATAATAGACGCAAAGGTAGAAGATATTGCAAGAGGACTTGGACTTGATGATATTGGACTAGATAGAGATGTAAATGATTTATCTGGAGGACAAAGAACTAAAATACTTCTTGCTAAATTATTATTAGAAAAACCTGATATTTTATTACTTGATGAGCCTACTAACTACTTAGATGAACCACATATTATATGGCTTAAAAGGTATCTTCAAGAATATGAAAATGCTTTTATACTTATATCCCATGATATTCCTTTCTTAAATTCTGTTATAAACCTAATCTATCATATGGAAGATAAGGAACTAACAAGATATGTAGGAGATTATGATAATTTTCAAAAGGTATATGAAGCTAAAAAAGCACAACTAGAAGCTGCATACAAAAAGCAGCAGCAAGAAATTGCAGAACTGGAAGATTTTGTAGCTAGAAATAAAGCTAGAGTTGCAACTAGAAATATGGCAATGTCTAGACAAAAAAAATTAGATAAAATGGAATTAATAGAGTTAGCTCGTGAAAAACCAAAACCAGAATTCAATTTTAAAGAAGGCAAAACTGCTGGAAGAATTATATTTGAAACTAAAGATTTAGTTATAGGATATGATGACCCTTTATCAAAGCCACTTAATCTAGTAATGGAACGAGGTCAAAGAATAGCTTTAATAGGAGCTAATGGTCTTGGTAAAACTACCCTTTTAAAAAGTATACTTGGTCAAATCAAGTCAATATCAGGTAATGTAGAGCTGGGTGATAACCTTCAAATAGGATATTTTGAACAGGAAATAAAATCTCAAAATAACAATTCCTGTATAGATGAAATATGGCAGGAGTTCCCTGGATATACTCAATTTGAAGTTAGGGCTGCTTTAGCAAAATGTGGATTAACTACTAAACATATTGAATCTAAAGTAATGGTATTAAGCGGTGGAGAGCAAGCCAAAGTAAGACTTTGTAAACTTATTAATAAAGAAACCAATGTGCTTATACTAGATGAGCCTACTAACCATTTAGACGTAGATGCCAAGGAAGAGTTAAAAAGAGCATTAAAATCCTATAAAGGAAGTATCCTCCTTATATCTCACGAACCTGAATTTTACAAAGATGTGGCAACAGATATTTGGAATTGTGAAAACTGGACAACTAAAATATTCTAAAATAAAACAAATAACTTACAAAATTTAAAATTAATTTTGTAAGTTATTTGTTTTATACAAGATTTAATCATTCATTAAGTAAATAATCCTTAAATATACTCTTTATTAATTCTTCAGTTTCAGCCTTATCATATATATAATATGATGTTCGTCCAACATATTCTCCTTCTCCTGGAATTATATCTGTTCTAATACTATCTATATCTATTTTACTTGCTAGCTTTGCACCTTTGAAAATTTGTTTTGTAGGTATGTTAGTTTCCACATTATTAATATATGTTTCTATAAGAACTGGTATTTTTATTATATTTTTAGGCTTCAAAGTTTGCTTTATTAATTCTCTCATAAACATTTGTTGAGCTTTAACTCTGCCTACATCACCTCCTGGATACTGTACTGTTCCAGAATTATTCTTTCTCCATCTTAGAAAATCGTGGGCATTTTTTCCATCTAGTACTTGTAATCCCTCTTTTATATTTATATTAAGTGGTGGAGAGCCTGGAGTATTATCTCTATATTTCATATCAAAAGGCACATCTATCTCTACTCCCCCTATGGCATCTACTATTTCCATTACTGCATTATAGTCTACTTTTACATAATAATCTACATCTAAATTAAGAAAATCCCTCACAGTCCTCATAGTAAGCTCTGGTCCTCCATAGGAATGAGCGTGATTTATCTTATCATTCTTTCCTTTTACTAAGACTCTTGTATCTCTAGGTATGGAAAGCAAGTTTATTTCTCCAGTATCAAAATTAACTTTAAACAGCATCAAAGTATCTGTACGGATTCCTTTATAGTTCTTTACACCTTCTGCATCTACACCCATCATTAGGAAAAGGAGCTCATTTTCAACTATTTGCTCTATTATATTATCCTCTCCTAAATCAAGTTCTTTTTGTGGAACATTATCTGTAACTGGTATTGAACTATTTCCTAAAAAAATTTTATCACCAAATAGCTTAAATATTAAGATAAAGCATATAAGTGATAATACAAATGATAACCTAAACTTCTTTTTCATTCGAACACCTCAATTTTATATGGAATTTTAAGGTAATATATCCATAATACCAATATGAAATGTTTTAGTCAATATCTAGGGCAACAAAGCTTATGTAAGAAAACTACTTTAAATAAGAAAAAAATATTATTATGAAGAATATAGAGTCTGTAGAGACTAAATTAAAAATGTATTTTTCATAAAACTAATATTAACTTTAAAATATATTTAAATTAATCCTACCCAATATATTGGGTAGGATTAAAAGATACATAATATGTGATTAGCATTAAAGCATTTCTAAAAATGCATTTATTCTAGTGTTTATTTGGCCTATATCTAATTTTGAATAATCTGTTTCAATATATAAATATGGCGTATTCTTTTTCTCTGTAACAAATCTCTTTACATTATAAGCTTCTACATTAAATGTATGGCAAGCCTGAAGAACCACTTCTATTACTCCATCTATTTCATATTCATCTATCATCTCATCCAAAGCTTGAAATCTTCTTGGATTTGGTGTCATAACAGAGCAGCTAACATTTAGATATTTTTCTGTTAATGCATCTATTGGGTCTATTGTTTCATCAACAAAAGTAGCTTTTTCCCTAACTCCACTGCAATTTTCAAAGGCTACTATATCAGCACCTGAATCTTCTATGGTTTTTAGAACCTTTTCTCTAACTCCTCCAACAGGACAGCCAGTTATAAGTATCCTTGGTCTATTTGTTTTAGTTCCTTTTAATTCATTTTCATATTTAGCTTTCAATTCTCTAGTTCTTTCTGCTATGAAATCACATTGAGATTTTCTATCAAATTGAAAACCTAAGGCTTCCATAGTTTCATTTACTTCTTGTCCAGATATAGGGGAAGGATTTAGTTTTCCAAGCTCATAGAAATCTAAAAGTACTTTTCTTTCTCTATTTCTTTCTTTTATTTCTTCTCTTAACATTTCTTCTGTAATTTCTATATTAAATTTTTCTTCTAATACTTCTTTCAACCTAACTAATTCTTCTCTCCAATATCTAAAGGCATGATCCTTGTCTTGTCCTTGGGGTAAATGCATAACATGAGTTGGTCTTAATTCTCCTAATAGCTCGTACATTTTTTTCTTACCATCACAAGTAGTTTCACCTACTATTAAATCTGAAAAATAAAAATATGGACAGGTTTCAGATACTGCAAAACCATAACTGGATTTTATAAGGGGACATAGATTCTTTGGTAAATGCTTTTCAGCATATGGTATTGGTGCATCAGATGTACCACATAAACTTACAGCCACTGCACCTGCTGCATGTATAAGTTCAATAGGTGTATATGTGCAAAAAACTCCCACAACTGGAGTTCCTTTTTCCTTTAAAGCCTTTACTTTTAAGAATCCTTCTCTCCTAGCTTCTTCATAATTTTCAAAATTCTCCGGCAACTTTAACATATATGTCACTCCCTTAACAATCATTCATACCATTATATAAAATTTAGAGAATGGTAATCAAATAAAAATTTTCTATATTATTTTTTTAAATATAGATATTAATAATCATAATTAAATTTAGTATAACAAAACAATAAAAAGAACTTTTTCAAATTCTTCCCTTTTTATTTACAGAAAAAAACTGCCTCAAAATTAAATCTTGAGACAGCCCCTTATCTATCACATAATAATCTATGTAAATACCTAATATAAATAGTATATTTACCTTATCCTATTATAGCTTCAATAAAAAACATTAATCTGTTTACAATAGATTTAATATAAAGTACTAATAAAAATGATAATAATCCTCCAAATAAAATACTCTCTATTACCCTTTTTTGTAAAACAAAACATATAAAACTTAATAAAAATATAGCAATAAAAGAAATTGTAAATAACCACGAGTATAGCCCTTTAGAAGCAGAATTAAGGATAAATAGCAATGTACATGCTATATGGAAAAATTTAATATTTTTATGATAAAAATCTACAAATTTTTCCCTGTTAAATATATCCCCCATATTTTCACCTACCATCTATTATAATATATTGTATAAATAAACTATAATCCCCTAAACCTCATATACTATGATTTGATTATATTAAAGTTTTCAAATTAATGCAAATTAATCGGATAGCTTATTAAGGAATCCCTCAAAAGCATAAAAAATTAAAAAATAGCACTTTTATATCAATATAAAAAATGCTATTTTACTAATATTTAAATAATCTTATAATCATTTTAAAGATATTATAATTCTATTTTTTGCAGCTTCTAATTTATTTTCATCCGTTATTCCATATTCTTTAAATGCTTCTTCAATTGCTAAATCCGTATCTTCTTTATACTTATCATTTTTAGATACTTTCTTAAAAATTCCATCTATAATTTCATTTATCTCTTCTTTAGATAAGTCACCAAAAATATCTTCCTCATATTTTGTAGCATATTCAATTCCTACTCCTTTACCATCTTCTACTTCTTTAACTACTACTTCTTCATCTAATTGTTTATTATCTTGTGTCTTATTACATCCTGTTATCAAAGATATTGTCAATATCATTGTCAATATTAACAATACAATCAAAATAAATCTTTTTTTCATATCTGCAACTCCTATCTCAGATTATTTTATTATACCACTGTTATTTCTCCTTCTCCTGAAACATGGAACTCAAGTATCCACCAACTAGTATTTTGTAAATTAGAATAAGTTTAGTTATTAATTTGATTTTCTATTTCTGATACTAACTCAGTAAACATTCTATTACTAATAGAGTCATTTACTTCATAACCAACATTATGGACAATATCTATAAATAATCCATTCTTTAACTTAATTTTAGAGCTTAAATTTTTCTCCTTATCTAAACCAATTAAATTAGACTGTAGTTCAGAGATATCTTTTGAATTAAATTTAATAGAAAATGGCTCTATGGAACCATAGTAATTATCCATATCTAAATCCTTTTTTAAAAATAGTATATACTTAGCATTTAATTCAGGTTCAATAAATAAAATATCTTTTTTATCAAATGAATATTCAGTAGTATAATTTTTTTCTCCTTCTATTATACCTTCTGAATTAGTAATCTCATTAGAATCAACAAAGATCATTCTTTCTAAATACCTATGATTTACTTTTATGCTATCCTTAACTTCAGTTCCCTTTAAGATTTCATCTACTCTAAAGTCATATAACCTTCCCTCAATATATCTTTCCGTGTCTTCTTTAGTTATATCCTTAGGGTTACGAGCCATATTCCAAGAACTATTAAAACCAAAATAGCTTCCAACAATAATATAATCTGACTCATCTACCATACATTCTAATTTACTGGTTACAGGATAATCAATTGATATAACGACTTTTTCTAATGAACTCTCTTGAGAAAAATAAAAATATAATCCAAGTCCTAAAAAAGACAAAATGATAAAAAAACAAATAGCAATTTTAAAATTCTTATTCATAGTATACCCCCTTGTATAATTATTCATAAATCACAATAACATTGTCTATGCGATATTCACCTTTCTCATATCTACTATAATATTGGTTCAGTATATCCTATGACCATGAAGTGGACTTGTGTCAATAGCTTAGACACAAAAAGTTTAACTTTCTATGCCGCCACA
>NZ_JBEBOY010000026.1:0-40634 GCF_040396155.1 Tissierella praeacuta | reverse complement strand
TGTGGCGGCATAGAAAGTTAAACTTTTTGTGTCTAAGCTATTGACACAAGTCCAAGCGGAGAGTATACCAAAGGAATATGCATTTACATCTTTTGTTTTGATACTTGAAAGATATCTTAGATTTCTAGTTAATGAAATTGAAGGTAAAAGTGAGAAAAATAATGAATTACAATTTAATTTTCATGTAGATTTTGTATATGCAAAGAATATGACAACGGTTGAAAAATATATGAATATGTACGAGCATATTGTACTAAAGAATATCGGTTGAAACAATAAGTATCCTCTCCTTATTTTTCAATATGTAGAGGATGTTTGTTAAATAGAGGTTTAGATGTCATCATAAAATATTTATACATCACCTCTAGTGATGCGTTATATCCTCTTGACATATGACTTCAAAAGTGGTATCATAAAAAACAATGTTATAGTAACGTGGTTATAGTGCTGAGGCTATAAAGAAAAAGAAAGGAGGAAATTTTATGAAAAGACAGATTGAAGGCGTAGCTGAACAGATTCTTGAATGTGCAGAGATAGAGTTCTTAGAAAAAGGATTTATGGATGCTTCTCTGCGGGATATTGCAAAATCATGTGGGGTTAGCACGAGCTCCATTTATACAAGATTCGTTGACAAGGCTGGACTTTTTGAAGCCGTTGTTTCTCCAGTTATTAACGAGTTGAAATTATGGTATGTAGATAAGCAAGAGGAATTTCATCAAGCAGATGCTAATATTCAAGTTCGGGATATGTTTTTGTATTCAAATGATAAAATTAACTTTTTCTTGGATTATCTCTATGATAACTTTACAATTTTTAAGTTGCTTACCACAAAATCAGAAGGGACAAAATACTCAACTTTTATCAATGATTTTGTAGAAATGGATGTAGAGTATACCTTGAAATTTGTTGAAAGTATTGGAAGTGATGTTATATCCTCCAGACGCATTACACCGGAGCTGCTACATATTTTGTCCAGTGCTATGTATGCCGGAATTTTTGAAACAGTCATACATGATATGTCAAAAGAAGATGCTCGCACTCATGTAAAAAAATTACGTCGCTTTTTTGTCTGTGGTTGGAAAGACATATTTGACAATAGTGATATTAAATAGAGCAAGTTCAAGGGGGTGATTTTTTTGAAAGATTGTAAAAAGTGTGTAGATGAAAACGGTTGGATTTACTGCCCATCGTGTGGTGCAAAGACCCGAACAAAAATCCAGCCTGACACAATAGCCTATAGATGGCCATTGTATTGCTGAAAATGCAATCATGAAAGTATTGTTGACATTAAGAATATGGATGCAAAATTATCATCCGAGCCAGACGCTGTGACGCCGAGCCGATAATTTGAGGAGTGACCCTACATCAAATTATCGGTTTTTATTTTGATGTAGGGTTAGCTGAGACTAACCAACAAGGAGGTTCATTATGGACAAGAAAAAGTCAGAAAGTTCACTTTCCCGATTAATGGGATTAGCTGGCGAACAAAAGAAAAAGTACATGGGTTCTATTATCTTGGCAATTTTAGGAGTAGCGGCAGGAATTGTTCCTTATCTCGCTGTCGCTCGCATGGTAATTGGCTTAATCAATGGGAACCAGGAGTCTGAATTTTATGGAGTAATGTGTCTAGTTGCAGCTGGCGGTTACTTATTAAAAGTAATATTTTCTATCTGGTCTACATCGGTTTCTCATACAGCAACATTTGAAGTTTTGAAGGAAATTCGTAAAAAAATTATTTCCAAATTGTCCCGTCTGCCTATGGGTGTTATTTTAGACACCCCATCCGGATGATTGAAAAATACAATTGTAGACCGTGTGGAAGGGCTTGAAACCACGTTAGCACATATGATTCCTGAAATATCAGCCAATATGCTCGTTCCTGTTATTCTGCTGATATATCTTTTTATTTTGGATTGGCGTATGGCACTTGTAACATTGATTACACTACCTGTCGGAATGGTCTTTGTCATGATTATGTTCCGTACATACCCAGCAAAATATAAGGGTTCTGTGGAGGCTAGCCGTCAGATGAACAATGCGGTTGTGGAATATGTGAATGGTATTGAAGTTATTAAGGCATTTAATCAAAGTGCAAGGTCTTATAAAAAATATAGCGAAGCGGTTAATTATAATGCATCTTATTCTTATAACTGGATGAAAAGCTGCCAGTGGCCAATGTCTGCATATACTGCAATCTGCCCAGCGACACTGTTGACGGTGCTACCCATAGGTTTTCTATTTTACGTTGGTGGAAGTCTTGATATTGCCGATTTTATTACGGTTATCATTGTATCTTTAGGTATTATTGGCCCAATTCTTGCCGCAAGTAACTACATAGACAGCATTGCTGCTCTTAGAACAGTAGTCGGTGAATTATGTGAGATTTTAGATGCAGAAGAATTGATACGTCCGACACAGGATGTCAAATTAAAGGATTTGACAATAAAACTTAATAAGGTGAAATTCTCATATCATGTGAACAATGAGGAAATTTTGCATGGTGTAGATTTAGAAATTAAGCCTGGAACCGTAACGGCATTGATTGGACCTTCTGGCAGCGGTAAAAGCACGATTGCAAAGCTGATTGCCGGATTTTGGGATGTAAGCAGTGGCGATATTATGCTGGGTGGTTATAGCCTGAAAAAAATTCCGCAGAAACAGTTAGCGGAAAAAATCGCTTATGTTTCACAGGATAATTATTTGTTCAATGACACGGTACGTGAGAATATTCGTATGGGGTGTAAAGGAGCTACGGACGCTGAGGTGGAGCAAGCAGCGAAAGATGCTGGGTGTGATGAATTTATCCGTGGGCTTGAAAAAGGTTATGACACCAATGTGGGTGGAGCAGGTGGTCATCTTTCTGGCGGTGAAAGGCAGCGAATCGCAATTGCCCGTGCAATGCTGAAAGGTGCACCTATCGTAATTTTAGATGAAGCGACAGCATACCTTGACCCAGAAAATGAAGCTGTTCTTCAGGTTGCAATTGGAAAATTGGTTGCAGGAAAAACACTGATTGTGATTGCACATCGTCTTTCTACCATTACAAACTCAGATCAGATTGTAGTCATTAAGGACGGTCAGATTGATACGATTGGAACACATGAGAAATTGCTCTCCAATTCTTCGCTTTATCAGGAGATGTGGAGCGCACATATCGGAGCAAAGGATGGTGAATAAAAATGATTGGTGTATTTAAAAAAATTTGGGATTTTGCCGGTTCAGAGCAAAAGAATATCCGTAATTCGATTATTTTGGGATTTATCAATGCTATCTTTCATGCAGCTCAGCTCAGTGCACTCTTTGTCATTTTGAATTCGTTGGTAACTGGAAATTCAGATAGTTCTAAGGCTCTAGCTTCATTTGGCGTGATGTTATTGAGTGTTGTCGGCAAAATTGTAACCCAATACATATCACAACTTCAAAGAACTCATGCAGGATATTTTATGGTTGCTGAAAAGCGGGTTTATATTGGCAATAAACTGAAACTTATTCCTATGGGCTACTTTAATCAGAATAGTTTGGGAAATATAACAGCAGTTGCGACAACTATTTTAAGTGATGTAGAAAATGCGGCGCCCGTTGTATTAGTTACTTCTCTTGGTGGTTTTCTCACTTCGTTGGTATTTTCCATTGCTCTTATGATTTTTGACTGGCGTATCGGATTGATTGTACTTGTTGGAATGTTCCTGTTTCTTTGTGTTGTTTCTCTTATGGAGAAAAAATCCAGACGGGATGTACCTAAGCGTCAGGCAGCACAGGCTACACTCGTTGAGACAGTGCTTGAAACAATACAGGGTATGAGTGTCGTGAAAGCCTTCAACCTTGATTTTAACAAGGGTAAGAAAGTAGACAATGCTATTGATGAGAGCTGCCGTAAGAATAGGGTACTGGAAAAGGCGATGAATCCTTATGTTGCTATACAGCAGATTATCTTGTACCTGTTCAGCGTATTGATTATTTTTGCATCGATCTATTTTTATCTCAATGGCAGTTTGTCATTGGTTTACTGCCTTATGATGATGATTGCTTCTTTCATGGTATATGAGCAGCTTAAAATTGCTGGTAGCTGTATGGCAAACTTGCGCATTACAGAAAACTCTATTAATCATGCTAATGAGATTGATGATGTTCCGGTAATGGATGAAAAGGGTTGGGATATTATCCCTAAAACACATGACATTCGATTTGATAATGTGACATTCTCATATGAAAATAAACCTGTTTTGAAATCTGTTTCTCTGACAATTCCTGATAAGAGTTTGACTGCAATTGTGGGACCTTCCGGTTCAGGAAAGACTACCCTTTGTAATCTGATTGCCCGATTTTGGGACGTAAATGGAGGAAAGGTTTCTATTGGAGGATATGATGTAAAAGATTATACACTGGATAGTCTGTTATCAAATGTTAGCATGGTATTCCAGAATGTGTATCTTTTTGATGATACGATTGAGAATAATATTAAATTTGGAAAACCAGATGCAACTCATAAAGAAGTTGTCGAAGCTGCAAGAAAAGCTTGCTGTGATGAATTTATTAAAGCTTTGCCTGATGGATATAATACCGTGATTGGTGAGGGTGGAGCCTCTCTCTCTGGTGGCGAAAAACAGCGTCTCTCCATTGCCCGTGCTATGCTGAAAGATACACCCATTGTCATTTTCGATGAGACAACAGCAAATATTGACCCTGAAAACGAGGACCGCTTACAGTCAGCTATCGAAGCACTTACAAAAGATAAGACTATTATTATGATTGCACACCGCTTGAAAACGGTACGGAATGCAGATCAGATTGTTGTCTTAGATAAAGGCCAGATTGTCCAAAAAGGGACCCATGATGGACTGATGAAAGAAAAAGGTATCTATGCAGATTTCATCGGAGTACGTAAACAGGCAATTGGCTGGAAACTTTAAATTACAGGAGGTTATTCATATGTCTACAGAAACAAAAAAACTTCAAGGGAAAGATTTAATCAATGTTGGTATTTTTTCTGCTATTTACCTAGTAATAACAATGGCGGTATCGTTTTTAAACGTTATTCCTTTTTTCAACCGTTGCTTTCTATTATTATTCCGATTGTTGGTAGTATTCCATTTATGCTGTATCTGACATTGGATTATTTCTAATGAAGGTAATCTATCATTAGAATTACAAAAGACCGAAGAATATGTATTAACCGATGATATACCATTTTAATAAGAATTATATTATTTACTTAAAATACTAGAATTGTGTATACAGGTGTTTATATTCATTAGAAATAGGTACATTTACTTAAGAAGTTAAAAGTATTAATTAATAGTTTATATTACCACCAAGGGAGTAATATCTACTTATGACATCATTATTGACTCCTCAAGGCACTGCGAAGTAGTTGTTAAGTTAGAAAGAGAATAGAAGATAGTAATATCAACAGTTTAAGCCATTGAATGTGTAGATGACATTTGATGGCTTTTTGTATGTGGAAACATATCTACTTGAAAATAAAAAAATGTAAATGAATGAGACTTTGGCAAGAGAAAAGAAAAATGTAGCAATTATACCTTCAAAAATAATTCATGATAAAAATATAAAACTAGAACTAAAGAAGCTAAGAGTGGCAGAGTTAGCACCACCTTAGAAGAACAAGAAAATAGTTATAAAGCACAAGTATCGTATTATACAGATAAGATAAAAGATAACCAAACTGGAAAAATGCAAGGATATATGAAGATGATGGTAAGTCAGCAACTAATACAAAAAAGAGAGATGACTTCAATTCAATGATAGATAACTGCATGGCAGGGAAAATAGATATGGTTATAACAAAATTTGTTAGCAGGTTTGCAAGGAACACTTGAGTTACTAATTACTATCTTAAGCAGTCAAGCACAATAGGAGAGTAGAAATCTAAGTGAGAATATAAAATGGGGTATGACAAGAAGGTTTGAAGGTGGAATAGTATCAGTAAATCATAAGAAATTTATGGGATATACAAAAGATGAAAATATTGAATTAGTCATAGTTCCTAAAGAGGCAGAGATAATAAAAAAATATTTAGGAAAGTAGCTAAAAAGATGAGATGAAATAACTATGATGGGTATTAGGAAATGTATTTTTCAATTAAGCAATGTAAAACCATTTCTATTAAATAAGTTTGATATTGCAAAATATAAAAAATAATCAGCTTTAAGAATATTATAGAGACATATATTTGATATAATAGTATATATAATAAAATGTGAAAAAAGTAATAGCATGAGTGAAATTTAAGAATCTTTTAGTTAAGTTATTATAAGAATTATGACAGAAAGCTAGGTGAATTATTTGTATAAAATTTTACTTATTGAAGATGATAAAAAAATTTCAATGCAGATACGAGAGTTTTTAGAAAAAATGGATTATAAGGTTACTATTGCAAATTCTTTTGAAGATGCAATTTCAAAAATAGATGGATATTTTGATTTGGCATTGTTAGATATAAATCTGCCAGATAAAGAAGGAATTGGACTTTTGAAGATTCTAAAAGATAAAGAGATACGGGTAATAATAACTACAGTTAAAAATGATGAAAAATTTATAGTTAATTCTTTAGATAATGGTGCCGATGATTATTTAACTAAACCTTTTAATTTAAGTGTATTAAGAGCTAGAATAGATGCTACTTTAAGAACATTTCCCATAAATTCTGGAAATAGAATTGAGTATAAGGACTGCATTTTAGATATTGGTAGTGGAACTATTTATTATAAAGGTAAATCTGTAGATTTAGCTGCATTAGAATTTGAAGTTTTGTCATTATTTATAAAAAATCCTAATAGGATATTTACTAGAAATCAATTGTTGACAATGTTCTGGGAAGATA
Organism: Tissierella praeacuta; assembly: GCF_040396155.1. Lineage (GTDB taxonomy): Bacteria > Bacillota > Clostridia > Tissierellales > Tissierellaceae > Tissierella > Tissierella praeacuta_A. The sequence goes on along the minus strand of NZ_JBEBOY010000026.1, from coordinate 33,793 downwards.
GGAATCAATTTGTAAATGATAATACCCTTACAGCTACAATAAAAAGAATAAGGGATAAGACTTCGAAATCTATAATTACTACAATACGTGGGATTGGATATAGGATTGATTAATTATGATATATTTATTGTGGATTTTTAGCTTGATTTTTATATATTTAATAATGAAAAGAAAACAGAAAAAACGTATAGATGAGATTTTATATTTAATAGATAGGTTAAATCACCAAAATTATTCTATCCCTATGAAACAGGATTATTTTACAATACTAGAGGATCAAATTTACAAATTATTTCTTAGAATAGTTGAAGAAAAAGAGCAAATAAAAAAACTTTCTGGTATACAAATAGAAAATTTAGAGAACATATCTCACCAAATTAAAACTCCAATAACTACCATGTTATTTGATTTAGAAATGCTAGAAAAAGATGAAAAAAATTCTGAAGAAATTGAAAAATCGATTACTCAATTAAATAGACTAAATTCACTTACAGAGATATTATTAAAATTATCTAGTTTAGATGCCCAAATAGAAAATATGCAGTGCGAACCTATATTAGTAGAGGAAATTTTTGATTATGCTTTAGAGATATTAGAAGAAGATATAGATAGAAAAGATATAAAAATTACAAAAAACTATAATGGAGAAAGTATACATGTTGATTTCTATTGGATGAGTGAAGCGATAATAAATATTTTAAAAAATGCAATAAATTTATCTGAATGTAGTCTTATAAAGATTAAGAGTATAGATAATCCTATATTTACCAATATATTTATTGAGGATAATGGAGGTGGGATAAAAGAAGATTATATAGATAAAGTATTTCAGAGATTTTATAAAACTCCAGACTCAAATGGTTTTGGTATAGGACTTTCAATGGCAAAGACTGTTATAGAAAATAATAATGGTGAAATAAAAGTAGAAAATGGAAAAAAAGGTGCTATATTTAATATAAAGATATATAAAGCAAATTAAGAAGAAGGATTTTAACTAAAATCCTTCTTCTTGTTATAATAAAATATAAAAATCACTTTAAAATCATTTTCATTTTATATAATTAATGTAATAAGAAAATTAGGAGGATTAAAATGGAAATATTAAGGATTGAAGATTTAATAAAAATATATGGTGAGGATGAGAACAAAGTAAGTGCATTAGATGGTATTAGTCTAAAAGTAAAAAGAGGGGAATTTATTGCTATTATTGGTCCAAGTGGCTCTGGTAAGTCTACATTACTTCATTTAATAGGTGGGGTAGATACGCCAACAAAGGGGAAAATTTATATAGATGGAGTAGATATTTTAAAATATTCTTCAAAAGAACTTGCTTTGTTTCGTAGGAGAAAAGTGGGGCTTATTTATCAATTTTATAATCTGATTCCCAATATAACAGTAAAACATAATATAGAGTTGCCATTAAAGTTAGATAAATGCTCGGTAGATAAATCATTTATGGATGATATAATTTCTAAACTAGGAATAGAATCTAAACTAAATAGTTTTCCAAATGAACTTTCAGGAGGACAACAGCAAAGAGTTGCAATAGCTAGAAGTCTTATATATAGTCCATCTATAGTACTAGCAGATGAACCTACTGGGAATTTGGATAGAAAAAATTCTCAAGAAACAATAGATATTTTAAAATATTTTAATTATACTTTAAAACAAACTATAATTGTTGTTACCCATGATGAAAATGTAGCATTACAAGCAGATAGAGTAATAACTATTATAGATGGCAAAATTGTAGGAGATGAATTAAATGAATAAAAAAAATATTTCAATAATCATTTCTGTATTTATAGCCGCTCTTGTAGTTTCGATTTTGGGATATATTTTAGTAACTCAAAGATTAGAACTTTATAACGAATCTAGACTAAATATGCCAGAGGATATAACTTTATATTCGAAGATAGATAAAAAAATAATAAAAGAAATTGAAAAATTACCTAATGTAAAAGAAATTGGATTAAAATCGGATGAAGAATCTATGAAACTAGATGATAATATATTTATTTTAGAAAAATATGATGAAGTATATTTTTCTATGCAGAAGAATATTTTAAAAGAAGGTAAGTTTCCAAGCAAGACAAATGAGATATTAATATCTGAAAAAACTAGCAAAGAATTAAATCTTAATATTGGAGATACTAGGTTACTAGAGAAAGGAAACAGATTATTAAAGGGGAAAGTAATATCTCCTACAAGAGGGTATAATAAAAATGAAATATTTGAAAAATCTGCATCACATGAATATAAAATCTCTGGAATATATAAGACAAAGAACAGTAATAATCTACAAAGAATTTATTCGAACATAGATAATAATAATAATAATAAATATTATCCTTGTATAAAGCTTGAAAAATTGACTAGAGCATATGAAACTAAAAATGATATAAAGGAGATTGTTGGGAAAAATAATTATGTTATTATGAATGAGAGTTTACTTAGAGTTTTTAGTATAGATGAAAATGGATTCAATATTTCAAGATTTTTAATAAATATGATATTAGTTCCTGCGATATTAATTATTATTTTCACTATGATGATAAAAAATATATTTAATATTTGGGGGATATATAAAATTAGAGAGTTTTCTATATATAAATCTATAGGTGCTACGAATTTTCAAATATATAAACTTTTGTTTAAAGAAATATTTAAGATATCAGTTATTCCATTAATATTAGGCGAAATTTGTGGGCTATTGATTATTAAGGCTGTTTTCCTAAATTTGTTTTCTTTACAACAAAAACTAGTAGTTGGAAAAATGTTGGAATTTAATTTCAATTGGAGTTCAATTATTTTAATAAATTTTATATTGCTTGCTATTTTGATAATATCAACTACATTTCCAACTAGAGTAATTTCAAAAATAGAGATATTAGATGGATTAAAGGAAAATATTAAGAGTAAAAAATTTAAAAAGAAAAAATCTGAAAATATATTTAAAGAGTTAAGGCTAAATAATCGTAAGTTACTAAGACCAGCTTTAGTGGTTATGACAGTTGGATTGATTTTAACAGGATCTATTGTTTGTATAAACACTATAGATAAATATAATAAAGAGAGATATAGTTATGACAGAGATTTTAATATTAAACTAAGATATAGTACAGAAAATAATATATATCCAGAAGTTTTTCCAAGAATAAAAGAAGAATTTCAACCCGAAAAAATATTTACTTCTATTAGTAAGCGATATCTAGTAGATAATTCCACAATGGAATATAGCAATGAATTTAATAATATAGGATTTAATCCTGGTTTTAATGGAATATTTTATGATAAAGAAAAAAACTTATTATATGCTACTTTAATAGGATTAGATGATGAAAACTTTTTGAAACTTACTGACAATAAAAATGATGTGGTTCTTATAAATCTTGTTCAGAAAGATTCAAAAGAATTTTATAAAGATGCAGAATTCATTCCATATTTAGATGAAAAAACTAATGAAATAGAGGCAAAATTATTAGATGATTTTAATATACAAAAAATCAAAATAACGAAAAAAATAGAGCATTTTATTGAAAATCAAGAGCAAATAGATTTGTATGATATTGTATTAGTTACTTCTATTGATAACTTTCAGGAAATTATGAAAGAGTCTAGAAGAGAATTTGAACGAAATGACATGGAGTTTCCAATTCTATATTACAATATGGATATGAAATTTAAAGAAGAAAATGTTGGAAAATATGCTGATAGAATAAGGTGTATAATGGAAAATCATATTGATGCAAATGAAAAATACTTTGTAAGAGATAATATATTAGACAATAGAATGGAAGAACTTAATAATCAAAGTTTACATTTTTTAGGAATTTTAGTATTGGTGACTGTAATTTTATTGAATATAGCTAATTCATATTCATCAACAAATCTAATGTTTTTTAATAGGAGGAGAGAAATTGGAATTTTATTAAGTAATGGAATGTATGATAAAGATTTAGAAAAGATGTTTATAAAGAATATGATAAAAGATATAATAACATCTATCATTTCATCAATAGTTATAATAATAGTATGTATAGGATCATTGATAATGACACTTCCTTATTTAGATATTGTAAAGTATATGGAAATGATTCCTTATGCATTTATTATAGGAATGTTTCTAATAATAACTATATCAAGCTATATCATATATTATTTTGCAATGAAGAAAGTAACAGGTGAAGATATCATTAATATATTAGTGAATTATTAGTGGAATAATTCACTAATATAAGAATATTTTCTTAGAGAAACAAAGTATTTCAATATATATTTTATGTTTTGGCATTATTAATAATGTAAAACTTATATTTTTATATTATCACTGGAAAAAATTTATATGAAACAACAGATATAAATATATCCATATACCAAGGGGATAACATCAACTTATGAAATTTTTATTGTCAACTCAACCCATGTTGAGTGTTTATCACAGATTACGAAGCTAAAAAATTAGAAGCCGAGGGGTCGGCAAATTTGTAATAAATTTTTACTGACCCGTTTTCTTCTACTTCAACTTTTTCTACAAGCTGTGTTAGTATTTCATTTGTGATTTCACTAAATTTTAATGCTTCTTCTATTTCTGATTTAAATGAGTTTAATTTTTCAATGACATCATTAGGATTTTGTTTTTGAAGCTCAGATTTTTCAAGTTCCAACTTATTTATATTTTTTGTCAATTCTTCATCTTTGTTTTTGTAATCTTCTTTTGCTATAGTTCCATCTAAAAGGTTGTCCAGTAAAGAATTTTTACGGTTTGTTAATCTTTCTATTTCTATTTCTATCTTTTTTATTTTACCTTTACTACCTTTTTCATTTTTTTCAATTTTTACTTTAAACTTGTTTAGGATTTTATCAGAGCTAAGTTTTTCTGAAACTTGTCTAATATCTTCTAAAATCAGTTCTTTCAAATCATCTTCTCTTACATAATGCTGAGTACAAGCTATTTTTCCGTGTTTAATGTGTTTTCCACACATATAGCCTTGTCTATTCTGACGATACCATAGACCTCCACCACAATCGCTACAAAATATCAAGTTAGTAAAAAGATGCCTTTGTTCTTTTATTTTTCCCCTACCTTTGGCTTTTTTACTAGTGATCAATCTTTGAACTTTTTCAAAATCTTCTTTACTGATGATTGCTTGATGTGTATTTTCAATAATTATCATATCTTCTGGTTTAATTTGTTTTCTTTTCTTATTTACTACTGAAATTGTTGTTTCTCTGTTTTGAACTAGATCACCTTTATAGTGAGGATTTTGTAGTATTTTTTGAATTGTAGTGCTATGCCAATACAACCCAGCATTTCGTTTCCCTGCTATTCTGGCAGGAGTAGGATGTCCTTTTTCTGTTAAGGTTTTAGCTATTTTATGATAACCCCATCCATTTATGAACTTTTCAAAGATCCATTTAACAACTTCAACTGTTTCATCAGTTTTTAGATATAGTTTTTTGTCTTTCAGTTTATACCCATACGGGGGAGTAGACCCGACAAATTCACCATTTCGATATTTAGACTTAAAAGCATCCTTCACTCTGTTTGAAGTAGTTTGACTTTCATTTTGTGAAAACCAAGCGTATAATCCAAATAATTGCTTGTTTCCAGTGATTGTATTAATAGCATTATCAAGAGTTATTAAGTCTATATTTAATTCTTGTAGAATATTTTCAAGTTCATAAGAGACTTTAGCATCACGAGAAAGTCGAGATAATTCTTTTACTATTATTACATCAAACTTTTTCTTTTTAGCATCTTCTAACATTCTTAAAAACTCAGGTCTATTAGTTGTTGTCCCACTTTCAACGTCTATATATACCCCAGCAAATGTAAATCCTTGATCCTTTATGAATTGAAGAAACAAATTTTTTTGATTTTCTAAGCTATCTTCTTGTTCAAACTTACTTGTACTTACCCTAATATAACCTACTGCTTTCATTTTCTAAGCCACCAACCTTTCTTGGTTGATGACTGCACCTGCTTGAATCTTATTATACAGCTCTTCAAACTGGCTTTCAAGCTCATCTTCAACAATTTGTAAAAGTAAATCTTCTAATTTTTCTTGATTATTATATACTCTTGTAACTTCTAATTTTGTTTTTTTCATTTTGTATATTCCTCCTTAATAATTTCATTAAGGAAAATATAGCAACTAATAAAATATATATTTCCATTAAAACGGAAACAAAAATAAATATAAACTTTATAGAGTTTATAAAATTATTATAAAAACCCTGTAAAAGATCGAATATTTATAAAAAACGAGTTTATAATTATATGAAAATAAATAAAATAGGTCGGATGGTAAAAAAGGAGTAGAGTAACTTTGCAGTTCTCTCTTGAATTCATAAAGTCAGGAAATTTTAAAGGATATTGAACGTTAGTGAAATAACCTATTTAGGATAAGATTTTTAACTGGTTATGAATTCTAAGGGGAGGAGCTGAGGGTGAAATACTTCTTTTTTTGTTTGGAAATTCTAAGGGGAAAAGAGAAACTAAAAAACTAAAAAAAGAGGAGGAGAGTGTTATGAAAAAAATATTATTTCTAATTTTGATTATTTCTATATTAATGTCTTTTTCATCAAAATTAGTAGCTAATCTTACAAGTGATTTTATACATGACATTAATACAAGTTTAGGGGGAACTATCAAAATACGAAAGATAAGTAATAGCAAGGCTTTAGATAGTAATATAAAGGCTTTAAATGCCTTTATAAGTGATTTAAAAGATAATAGGATGAACAATATAGATAATGCTATAAACTTTGATTTAGACGTTATACAAGCCTTATTCATTAAAAATTTCAATGTTATAAGTGGCTTATTATTAATATTATTGCTATCATCTTTAATAGTTCTTTCAAAAGTAATAAAAGATTAAAGAAGAAGCAGTTGCTTCTTCTTTAAAACTTAGTCAAACATCTTTGGACTAAAAATATTTGTCTTTTTATTATAAAATGTGTAAAAGAAAATAAGATACTAAAGACAAATAAAAAAATGTTCCAGTCGCTAATTAGTTCTACCAAAACTGATTAACCGATTGCCACTTTGAAACGGAAAGTAGAACAATCACTTACTGAAACATACATATATAATAATTATATATATGTATTAGTGAATTATTCAAAAAAATGTTCTTATCTATATATATTCAAGGTGCTATCGGTTTAACGACTGTATAGCACTTTTTTATTGAAAACTAAAGAGAATTCGAAGTAGAGAGAGAAGATGATTTAGGAAATACACATTTAATAGATACTTACGATGGAACGTGTAAAGCGTTTCGAGTTCTCCTTTTAAAAACGAAAAGGAGGATTTTATTATGAAAAAAATTGAAATTAAAAATTATGATGATTACAGAAAAATAGTCGATATTGAAAGATTAGAAAAACAAATAACAGAAATAAGAGAAACAGTAGATTTTGATGAAGAAGTTGAAACTTTATTAAAGTTTTTTAAACTTCTATATCCTGACCTTAATGAATTAAATGAATATAAGAAAAAAGAAGAAATTCTTCAAATAGCATTATTTTATATTTCGCCAAAATTAAATAAGGAACTAAAGGGAAATACTAGAGGGCAAAGAGGTATTAGCAGTTATAATCCATATGTTCCACATTTTCTAAAAAATGAATTAAATAAGTATTTTTATTCAGGCGGGGCTTATAACGTTTATTATTCATTAGGGCTTTCTTTACAATATATGAAGAATAAAAATTATGATCCTTATGCTTCGAAAGAGGAAAGGTTTGGAAATGAGAATATTAGTAAAAAACATATAAAGGTTTATAGAAATAATAATGAGAATACACTGTATCTAGGAGCATTAGCTATCGATATAGATGCTTCTACAGTAGAGGAATTAGAAGATAATATTAAAAAATGTGATGACATAGAGGACAAACTAAATATTAATAGTATTAAAATCAATTCTTCATTTACAGGACAACAAAGAGTATATTTATTAGACAAGCTATACACAGACAAAACTCTTTTAGAACAATTTATGAAGTCTTTTTATGAAGCAGGGGTTAATGTAGATCCAGTAGTTAAAGATATTTCAAGGATTTTAAGACTTCCAGTTGGTTTAAATACAAAGGCGTTTGATATTAAAAAGTGTTTTAATACTAAGTCAATTTATAAAGTTGAATGGATTAATAAAGATGATAATTTTGAAAGATATAATCCTGACGAACTTATAGACTCTTTAAAATCCTTAAAGGTAAGGGATTTTATTAATACAGAAGTAGCAAGAGGTGATAAAGTATCAATCAAAAAACCAAAGAAAGTTTTCTACCAGCATTCAAAAGAAAGTAATATTGAATTTATAAAGAAACAGCTAGAAGGATACAGAGGTGATGAAGAGTATTTTAATAATACATATAACTGTTTATCATATAAGGAAATTCCTGAAAGTGTGCTAAAAATGTTTTCTTTTACTCATTCTAATGTCGGATGTGCTTCAATCGGCTATCGAAATAAAATTTTGAGGGTTTTGAATTATTATTTAGACTTTATTTATCCTTTACCTTTAAGTGAAAAACAAAAACATTATATATTAGATGTTTGGGCTTTAAATGTTGATTTAGACAATAGAAAGTATCAAATTGACTATGTGAGGGAAAATAAACAGTATTTAAAACCAAATGATCCTGAAATAGTAGAGCTTTTTGGAGAAACAGATTTTAGTATTAAAAAGGGTGGATATGTTTATATAAGCAATATGTTAATAGATAAATTTAAATATCTTAAAGGTAATAGTTTCAGCCTATTTCTAAAGATGTTAATTAATGAAGCAGACAATGGTATAGGTGTATATACAAAAGAGGATTTATTAGAAATTACAAAAATAAGTTCCCGTTCAGCTGAAAGATATTTAAAAGATTTAGTAAATGCTGAACTAATTATAAAAAGAAAATCAAAAGATAGAAAAAATGGAGATAAAACAGAGTTCTATACAAATCCCAAGTATAGGGATTATAACCTCGGATATGAAAAATTCAGAGCTATTCACGTTGAGAATGATTTAGAAAAGTTAAAACAAAATGAATTAAAGGTTTATTATTATTTACTCTTAAAATCTGGCGATCATGGACTTAGAAAAAGCAAAAGAAATATTGCAGAAGACTTATGTATTAATCATTCATCTATAACAAAGATAACTAACAAATTAGATGAATTAGGTTATATTAGGAAGGTAAAAGAGGGGGAGGGTTTTTATCAATCAAATAAATATTTAATAAGATAATTTCTATCTTTGCCAATTATTCACCACCCTCAAAAAATGGAAAAAAGGGTTTGTAATGTTGCTATAAACAATATTACAGCCTTTTTCTTTTTCTTATCTTTGCCAACTATTCACCCTATACATAATAATAATTAAAAATAAAAAAATAGAAAAAAAGTTTTTTGTGCTTTTTTTAGTTTTTAGGAAATAGTTTATATTTTAAGACTTTTAATATGTATTTAGCATATAGCAAAAATATATCAGTTAAATAAATTTATATAGTTAGTGAGTTGCATTGACAAATTATATAAGCTATAGTTTTTGTATAGAGCTTATCGATTAATGAAGAGATGCATATACTTCATATTTAAACTGGTTATTTAAATTGAAATGAATTTTACTTTGAGATAAGGGAGGCTATTATGAAAATAGAAGAATATATAAAGCTTAGAAAAACCCAAGATAGTATAGATGAATTTGATCAAAAAAAGAAAGTAGAGAATTTGCATTCAATTATAGACTATGTTTTTGAATATTTTATAACTTATGTTGATATTAATGCTTTAGAAAAGAGAAAAGTAGAAAAAGATGAAAAAGTAATTAAATATCAAAATCAATTAAGAGAGTATAGTGATGAAACACAAAGATGGCTATTAAAAATATATGCAGAATATGATATAAGATTAAATATAAAAATCAGGAATGCATTAAATGATAATGATATGTTTTTATTATATGGAGATGAAGCCCATTTTAGGAAAGCCACTTTTCAGTGTTATGCAAAACTTTCTAAAAAAAATAATTTCTTAGAGAATTACACAGAAGAACTTTTTGATTTTGTAATAGATCAGCATAGAATTTGGAGCATGAACTATACGGAGAATTCTGAAAAAACCAAAATTTTAATGACATTTCCTGATAGCGTTGTAAGATATATAGAAAATACTTGGAAAAAATATCATGTGAACTTACTGGCTTGGGGTTCTAAATATGCCGATTCATTTGCTAATGAAGTATGTATCTATAGGTATGATTCAAAAGATAAAGAATATGACGTCAAAAAAGAAAAGAATAAATTTAATTTAAATATTAAATATTCACAAGTATCGGATATTCCATATATCAAAGGTAAGAAAAACTATCTAGAGCTGATTGTAATGTATTTCTGGTGCACTACAATTGTTGGTGAAGAGGAATATTTAGAAGAATATATAAAGAAGTTTGCTGAAAAATAGAATTTAGCTATTCAACAAATTATAAGAAAAACTGTTGTCTTAGAACATACTTTATTGAATATTTTAAGTTTTACAGTCTAATATAAGGTATAACGAATATTAAAGGTAAGAAAACAAAAGGTGTAGAGTAGCTTTCGTGATAAGTCTTTGAAAAAAAGCTCTCTTAAAGAAATCAAAAAGGTAGGAAATCTAAAAAAAGGTCGGAGCTTACAATGGGTTAGATTTTCTCTGTAAAGAATTCTTTATGAGAGGACTTATAGAAGGTGAAATACTCCTTTTTTCAGATTGTTATAAATAAAAATAAAAACTAAACGAAAACAAGGAGGATGATTGTTTATGAAGACAATTAAAATTAATGTAAAAGAGGTAAGGGAAATATTTGATGACTTCACTTGGGATTATATAGATAGTATAGAGTTTAGATATGTTGATTATTTAATCTTCAATAGTTTTGGTGGAGGTTTCGAGTCTGATAATTTTGAGTTTGAACTAAAAGATCGTGGTGATTATTATGATGAAATGACTGAGGATGAGATAAGAGAAGAAGTATTAGAAAACCTTAGAGAACTACATGATAATTTAACAGATTGTGAAGAGTATCAGGAATATCAAGAAAGGCTTTTTTATGATAATTTAGCAGAAATATCATTAGAAGTTGATGATGAAGACATAGTAAATAAGATTTTAGAGAAAAACAATGCTAATGAATTAGAATTGATAAAGTGTGAATATCAGATCCAATATCCAAATCAATACCAAAAAGATCTTATATATTGTCATGATTTAGATTTGAGTTTTGAATTAATAAACGAAACCTTTAGAATTTGCTATTATTACATGAGTTTTGGTGATTACGAATTTTCCGATAAATTTGATATAGAAGATATAATTCAAGAGTTAGAAGATGAAGATTACGCTGAGGTTGTAAATAACCTTATATTTATAAAGGATAATTTTGAAAAGTTTAAAACAATATATAAAGAAATTGACGAGGAAATCACATACAAGCTAGGAGAAGAGTTATCTAATCTTAAAAGTGAATATGGTATTTAATAAGAAAGACCTACACTAGGTCTTTTCTTTTACCTAAAAATGATATTCTGTTTTAATGGAAAGCATATTATCTTCATATGTAATTATAAATATGTAAGATAAAACAAATAGAAAGGACAAGTTATATATGCAAAAATTTAAATTAGGAAGAATTTTAATTACAAGAGGTATTGCTGACATTTTTGGGCAAGATTTTTCTTTAGAATTGTATGAAGTGTTAATTAGACATTCAAGTGGTGATTGGGGTGATGTGCCTGAAGAAGATAAAACATCAAATGAAATTGCCCTTAAAAAAGGTTATAGAATAATAAGTTCTTATAAGTTAAGGAAAACTCAAATATGGGTGATAACTGAAGCTGATAGATCTTCCACACTAATATTGTTGCCAGATGAATATTAAAACAGTAAAAAATAGTCCTGAAAAATGGGCTATTTTTTTGTGCAAATGTTTAGTTAAACCTAATATTTCTTATAGAAACACCATTCCTTCAGTATAGTACAACAAGATAAAAAACAATGGTAAGAGATAAAAAGGTCGGAATTCTTTAAAAGGTTGGAACTTCTTAGGAATAGGAAACCAAGAGGTTAAGATTTCTGATACTTATTATCTCTTTTTGTGTTTTTTGAAAACGGAAAGGGAGGAATAAGAATGTTAGGTCAATTAAAGTTAATCGAAGAAAAAGAAATTAAAAAGGAAAATGGAATTAAAGAGAGGGCAGAGCAATATGGAGTAGATACTTTATTCAATTACGAAGCATTAGCCCTAATAACAGGTATTAAAGAAGATGTTTTAGAAAGGTTTAAATCTTTAAGAGAAATTAAAGAAGAATTACCACTGTTAGGTATAACAAAGGTCCAGAAGCTTAAATTGGAAGCATTTTTTAATATGGCAATTCGATTTAGTAAAGAAAGTAGAGGAAATAAAGCTAAGATAACAAGCCCTGAAACAGTTTCAAATCTACTTATGGATGAAATGAAGTTTTTACAAAAAGAAGAGTTTAGAGTCGTATTTTTAGATACTAAAAATCAAGTCACTAAAATTGAGACAATTAGTGTAGGAACTTTAAATGCTTCAATAGTTCATCCAAGAGATGTATTTAGGTCTGCAATATTAAACAGTTCAAACAGTATAATTTTGGTTCATAATCATCCAAGCGGAGATCCTACACCTTCAAATGAAGATATAAATATCACTAATAGATTAATTGATGCTGGCAATCTAATAGGTATTAAGGTGTTGGACCATATCATCCTAGGTGATAATCGGTATATTTCTTTTAAAGAAAAAAACTTAATTTAGGGAGGAAATTAAAATGGAAAAAGAAATTAATAAAAGCGAAATAGAATTTTTTGATTTTATTTCAAAGGAAAAAGAAAATGAATACGATTGTATTATGGACAAACTATTTTATGATTATGAAAATGATTTATTCATTCCATAAGAGAGAACTCTTAGCTAAAAAAGCTAGGAGTTTTTCTATTGGTAAGGCTTGATAGAGCTAAGCTTTTTGAATATTTAAGTCTTGAATCTATATAATATTATGAAGTTGTGATATTAACATTGAAAAATAAAAATACAAGGAGGATGATTTTTAATGAACAAAAGAGGATTTACGCTTATTGAATTAATTGTAGTTATAGCAATTATAGGAGTATTAGTATTAATAGCAACACCAAAAATTTTAAACTATACGGTAGAAGCTAGGGAAGCAAGGATTAAACATGACATAAAAGTAGCCGAAAATGAGGTAGAGATATATTTAATAAAAAATGAAGCACTACCTAATAGTTGGAGTTATGTAGATGGTAATATATTAGAGCAAGCAAAATCAGATGGTAAATTGTATGATAGGAATGGTTTAGTTACAGATGAAATAGAAGGTGCTTTTAATATATTTACCATACCAGTTTATGCTGATGAAGTATTTGGAAGACAGTATAAAGAAATATCGAATGACTTTATAGACAGTAAAGAAAAAGGTAAATTTTATGTGAGTGAAGTAAATTCAAAAGTATATTATGTAGATGTGAAAATGGAAGGTACTAAACCAGAAGATTCTAATGTCAAATATACACTAGCTACAGATGCTGATTTTAGTGGAGCTAAGAATGGCCTTTTTAAATACACAGGAACAGATGAATATGTAGAAATCCCACATTTTATAAACGGAGTTGAAGTTACATCATATGCAAGTATGTTTAGTAATACATCTGTTAAAGGTGTAAAATCTACTAATCCAAATATAACTTATATGAGTAATATGTTTTATAATAGCAAAGCTACAGAGCTTGATTTGAGCGAGCTAGATACATCCAATGTTATTGATATGGGTTCTATGTTTATGGGAAGTCAAGCTACTAAAATTATAGGCTTAGATGGTTTAGATACATCAAAAGTAACTAATATGCAAAGTATGTTTAATAAAAGCCAAGCAACTGAATTAGATTTAAGCAGTTTCAAAACTACAAATGTAACTAATATGGGGACAATGTTCCAAGAAAGCAAGGCAATCAAGATAGATTTAAGTAGCTTTAATACATCAAATGTGACTAGGATGGATAGTATGTTCAAAAATAGCCAAGCAACTGAATTAGATTTAAGTAGCTTTAACACTTCTAAAGTAGATAATATGTATCAGATGTTTACTAATAGTAAAGTAATAACGCTTGATTTAAGCAGTTTTGATACTGCAAATGTAACTAATATGAGTGCTATGTTTTATGATAGTGAAGCAACAGTTGGATATGCACGGACTCAAGAAGATGCAGATAAATTTAATAATACTGCCAAACCAACAAGATTAAACTTTATAGTAAAGCAATAGAAGAACCGAAATGCTAGACATAGTATAATTCTGTTTTAATGGAAATGATTTAAAAATACCTTGCTATATTTAATTTAAATATAAAATATAGGAGGTAGTTTAAATGTTAAAAAGAAAATTTGAAATTAAAGATGTTATAGTGTCAGATACAATACCAGAAGAAATTTATTCAGAGATTTCATCAAAACTTATAGAATATTCTATTGGCATTTGGGGAGATATTAGTCCAGGAGTCAAAAAACATAATAAAGAAGTTCTTAAATTGAGAGAAGGTGTAATTATAGGGTCATATATGATTAATAACTATACAGTTTATTTTTTTACAGACCTTGATACTAAACAAACCCTAATTATCCCAGCGATAGATTTAATAATAAAATGATTTAAAAATTTTTAATAAAAAGAGGCTATTTTAAGCCTCTTTTTCTATGGAATAAAATCTTTATTATATAATTCTTCAAACTCGCTTAGTAGATTTTTAATATCATCTAAGGTTAGATTATTATATTGTTCAATATGTTCATCAAAAATATTAATAGATTTATATTTTTCACTGACAATATTATTTATCTTTTCATTGATTTTCTTAAACCTTTGATTAGTTCTTTCAAATAGCCTTAGATCATCATTTTTAGCTTTTTTTAATTCTTTCATCTTAGGCTCTATAACGTTAAGCATTTCTTTAAGTTTTTCATTTTCCTGAGTTAATTCTATTATTTTATCTTTATTTTCTTCTTTCCCTTTAACTTTTAGCTGGTGAATTTTTTTCATATTATTACTTATTTTATTTCTATAATTTTTCTCATTATCAATATTCTCATATTCAAATAATTCAAATTCATTATCACTATTTATATATTGAGTTTCACTATCTTTATATAAAATTTCTATATAAGCACGTTTATTAATGGCCCTTCTTAAAATTTCTTCTTTATTTATAATAAAATTTCTTAATTTGGTTATTCCATATTGAAGGGTAATTTTAAATTCTTTTATTTCTTCAACCGTATAAGATGATTGATTTAAAAATTTATCTATCAAATTTAAGTCCCTTTTTTGATAACCAGCAACTCTTGGGGTTAAAGGGCTTAAATTGTTTGCTTCTATACTAATATCTATATACTCTTTACTAAATCCTATATCAATGAATTCTGTTAGAATACGATCCCTGTTTGTACGACTTTTTTCTATTGTATATCCGAATAAACTGAGGAACATTTCAAATAATTCAAAGTTTAAAGATAGGTAAAAACCTACATTTATAAAAAATTTCTTTTCATAATTTTTTTCATAAGTGCCATCATTTGCTTCATCTTCAAAGTCATAAAATGTTTGTTTTGTTACATCAAATTCCTTCAATGAGCTTAATAATGGAAATTCTTTACCTACCTTTTCTAAGATTTTTAAATCTTGATTGATATTAGTAATAAGGGCATCTAATAATTCTTCTATATCATCTATTTTTAAAATAGACTCATCATCAACAGTTGCAGTTAATGTCTGTATATTATACTTTATTTTATTCCTTATTAATTCAGCAACCTTTTCTTTATAATCTTCAATATAATCTAAATCACTTATTAAATCGAAGTATTTATCGATTTCTTTCAATCTACTATTAGTATAATCATCCATTAAATTATTAAATATGCCAAGATTTTCATTATTTAAGTACCTATTATAGAGTATTTCAGTTATATCAATCTTCTCTGTTTTTCTATCTTTCTTTAATGCCAAAACTATTCTATCTAAATTTATTCCATTTCCTAAAATAGCTTTTTTAAAATCCTCTTTTTTATAAACAGTCTCATTGTCTTTATAGTGTTCTTTCCATTTTTCTACAAAGTCCAAAACTGCTTTCTTATAATCTTCTTCACAATCCTCTTTAGGTTTGTTAGTATCTAAAAAATCTTCTTTTTTAACTGCAGTCCTGCATCTTCTAATCCAATGTTCTAGTTGTAGCAAATCATAATTTTCTATTTTTTCTTTAAAGAGTTTATTCATAAAATCTCCTCCTTCATTTCCATTATAACAGAAGCATTAAAAAAGTTGCTATTTTTAATGTCATTACTGAAAAAAGAATAAAAAAATACACCTATCTGCGAAATAGGTGTATTAATTCAAATTGCTTACAAGCTTTGAGTATCTTGTAAAGGGAGGTTGTCCCATATGTTAATTTTATTGTTATTAATAATAATATCATTATACACATTCATTATAAAAATATAATTCCTAAATGGTCGAACAAATATCTTTATTATAAAGAAAGAGCAAAAAAAAGGACACTATTTATAAATAGCATCCTTTTTTCAAATATATTAACGAAAGGAGGACAAATGTTAGGAAAAAAACATTTGTTTAAAGTTTTACTAATAACATTATATATATTTTAAATTAAAATATAACTTCTTAGTGGTCGAACCAAGTTTCTTCATTTCCCAGTTATAAGGGGGCAGGCTCAAGAGTATAGTACATTAAAATAAAAAACTAAGGAGGAGATTCTATATGCTTGAAAACTTAAAAGAACGATATAACAACAATAAAAGATTTCAAAAAACTATCTGGAATATAAAAATATTTGAAGAACTTACAGAGAAGCAAGAAATTGTCTTAAAAATAATATATTTTCTAGAGAATGTATTTAAAGAAGACTTAAAAAATATCTGTTTTTATCTACTGTCTGATGATTCCTTTGATATAACTTTAAGAAAATTAAGAGATGAAGGTTATATATTTTATAAAAGGAATGGGATAGGAACGATATATGCCCTTACTAATAAGTCAATATCGGTCTTTCAACCTTTTAATCAAAATTTTGTAGATGTCAAAATAGGAGATAAAGAACTTTATAGTAGCAAAATAAAAGGAGCAATTATCGCTAAACAAATAAATGAATATATTTTACATGATTTAAAGGTAGAGTTTTTAAACCAAGGCCAAAATAGGATTGAAATATATATATTAAAACAATTTGTTAAGAATTTTAGATTTAAGGATTTTATTCAGAAAACTGAAAGTGAAAAAATTGACGAGTTAAAACAATTGAAATCCCTGAATGAAGGAAATATGAATCTTCTATTAAAGATAAAGACTTACAATGAAAAAGCTTTTAAAGTTTACTACAAGTTCTGGATGCAAGAATATAAAATAGTTCAACAGGACAAGAGATACCTTCTTTTTAGAAAAAGATTTCTACAATCATTAGAAAATATGGATGATGAATTAAGATATTATTTAAAAGATTTTTCAAAAGAAATTTTCTACACGACTTGGAAGAATGTATTTAATTCTTTCTTAGGGGAAGATGATAATTTTAAAGAAGAATATATTACAAAACAATACATAAGACACAAGGAATATAAAAAGCTTCTTGATAAGCAAGATGGGGATCAAATTATATTCTTAAAGGAATTAAAATTCAGTGAAGAAGATATAAAGCAATTTTTTAACTTAACAGTGAATGATATAAAAAGAATTGAAATGCTTTATGTAAAAATGAAGGACAACCTCAACATAGCCAGTTTTGAACTTTTCAAAAATCATTTCTATAATATCCTTCAAAAAGAAAAAACAAGGTATCATTCAGAGTATCTATCCGATTATAAAAAAAGTAAATTCCCCAATATAGAAAATATAGTAGTGAGTTATTTTAAAGAAATGAATAATAATTACTTGAAAGATAGCAATAGTAAAGTATTATCATTTCTAAATAAGATTATGAATGAGCTACAAATCAGCAACGAAAATATTACGAAGCTCAATAATCTAGAGAAATATCATATTTTATATGAGCTTTTTTCTTATTATGAGAGGAGTATAAAAAAGTTGAGAAATGATTTATTGGAAAAGAAAGATAATGAGCTTGTAGATGAAAAAAATAAAGAATTAGAAGAAATACAGAAGAACTTAAAATATCTTAAAAATAAGATAACAGATTTAGAGGATGAGCTATCATTTAGGACTCTAGACAAGGAAGATGGAGAAGAAATAGATAGAGCCTTTACACTTAGAATATTACAGAGAAATTCTATATTTATAGAGAATATAGAAATCGGAAAAGAATTAGCATACGGAAAGAGACTAAATAGCATAAAGATCAATGTAGGCATCTTAGATAATACAGAAAATGGTCTACAACCTTATTTAATATTTAGAAAGATATTTATAATACATACATTTCTTAATCAGTTGATAAATAGGGAAGGGGTACTGGATTTACATATAACTATATATACATTTAATCAAAACAGAAAAGAATTATTAGATAATAGATTAGTTTTCGTAAAAAAGAAAATGGAAGGATATAGACAGGGCTTTGGAAATTTAAAAGATCAAATAACAGCAGTAGATACAACAATATTTAACTATAAACTTTGGGAATTTTACAATACTATAAAATCAGAAATAGAGAAAGGAGGAAATTAAAATGATAATTAAAATAGAAAATAAAAAAACAAATTATAATAATGAAGTTATAATAGAGGGCTTTATAAAAGAAGATATAGGTATTCAAGCTCCTGTAGTAGAAGATATTGAAATCGACGAAGAAGATTTATTACTACTTATGCCAGAGATTGACGATGGAGAATGGGAGTGCAGAACTAGAGACGAAGAGTTTTATATAGAATTAGATGAAGATGAAAGTTTAATATAATTCTATAATATACAGATATGTACATCAAAAAAGCCCTGAGAATCTGAGAATAGGGCTTTTTTAAATATCAGAAAGACAAATGAAATTATTTTGTTATCAGATATTTTTTATCTAGGTGAAAAAGAAGAATAGGATCTAGAATACTATAAATCTAGTCATTTACTAATATTAGTTATTATTTTTTCTATGAAACTTATAATTATAAAAAGTTAGCGAGACATCACTATAAAAATATTATGGAAAGGGGATAAAAAAATGAAAACAAAAAAGAGTGTAATCATTATTATGGTAATTATTCTTATATTAAATAATAAAATTAACATATTAGGCTGGGATATTAATTTTAAAAAAGAAATGCTAAAAGAAGAACACTTAAAATTAGAGGAGGAAAGAAGAGAACCGAGTTCTAATAAATTCGAAGAGTATAAAAGGAAAGGACTAATAACACAAGAAGATTATGATAAATTAACTAGACCTAAATTTGCAAATCGAGGAGACTTAGAGGAAAGCATTAGTGAATTTATGGGAAAATGGAGAGAAATTCTTGTATATGCTACAGCGATTGGAACTTTATCAAGTTTTTTAATATTTATATTAATCTTTTTAAGATTATCAGCATTACCATCTCACCCTATACAAAGACGTAAAGCAATGGTTGATATGATTACAAGTGGAGTTTCTACTGCATTATTAGGTGGAGTAACCCTTATACTTGGTGTGTTTTACGATACATTTGGTGGAATAATTGAAAATGGAATTATGTTTATAGCTGATTGGAGAGTAAGTCTGAATATACTATTATACGAATATAGAAATTTTATAATGGGATTTTTAGGGTTGGCAACTCTGACTTTGGTCTTAATGTTTATAAAGGGTTTTATAAATTTAGGTGTAAGTGCAGGAAATCCAACAAAAAGATCACAAGCACTTACAGGAGTTCTTCTAACAGGTGTTGCTAGTATAGGAACTGGTGGCTTAACATTTTGGGTATATTTCTTTTCAAATATGTTAAAGTAATAGTATTTCAAAAGCCCAGTAGGGCTTTTTTTGTGATAAAAACAAAGAAAAATAATTGGAGCATATATTTAAATTCAATTTCGCCTCTTTGACAAATGAAGACATAATTAAAAAAATTCTTTTAAAATAATTTCATTTGTTTTTTATTATCAGGTCTTTTCCCCCTCTAGGGGGAAAAGAAAGGATACTACTTAGAACATTATAAAACAAGCTATTTACTAATATTAGTTATTATTTTTTTGAACAAGCTTATAATTATAAAAAGTTAATATAACAACATTATAGAAAGGAGTGATATTTTGTACCCTGTTATCTTATCCGAGGATAAGAAATTAAACAGGGAGGAATTAGAAAAGTATAAGAAGAGAAGTAATTATGTTCAACAAGACTTCTACACATTTTGTAAAGAAGTTTTAAATAAAAAGGAATATGAAATTTTAACAAGTGAGGAAATTAATATAGATAATGAACAAAGTGAATTAACTTTAGATAATGAATTTTTTAATACGAAATGGGCTCTTGATAGACGTGATAATAGAACAGTCCTAGAATTCGTAAAGAACTTAATTATAAGTAAAGTATTTGAAGAATTTAATAGAAGATATTTTAATGAAGTTTATAATGCAGGACTTGAATTTATAGGTACAGAAGGAAACGATATTTTAGAAACTAATAACACCATTACTAATTATCCAGACTTTAGGAGTAAAAAAGGCTGTTTAATAGAATTTGTAAAAGTAGAGAGGGGATATTGGGTTAAAAAAGATAAAGTCTTATATTTCAGACATAACAAAATAAAACATCTAAAAGAATTATCTAAAACACATAAAGTCTTTTTAATAGTATCTCTAATAGAAGATCTTGAATATCAGATTTTAGAGATTACACCAGATATGCCTATTTGCTATGAACCAAATATAAGAAAACTTAATGGCAAGTGGGGTTATAGAATTAATTTTGAACCTGACTTTAGACCTTATTACAATATTGAAACCTACAAAGAACACCAAATTAAAGTACCAATAAAAAAATAAATTAAAGGAGGAGAAGAACAATGGAAAAAGTTTTACTTGGGATTGGAATGGAAGATGCTGAAGAATTATTAAGAAAAGCCATAAAAACAAATAATGCAAATCATGTAGTTTGTGATGATGTAATTATCCATAAAGGAAGAGAACATATTTTAGAAAAAATTAAAAATAATAATCCAACAGTTGTTATATTGAGGGAAACATTAAAAGGAAATGATGATATCCTTCAAACAATATACTTAATAAAAAAACATTTTAATACAAGAATTATTTTTATAGCTAAAAATAGAAAGCCAGGAGATAAATTATTAGCAACATTAGTAGGATATTCTGTTTTTGACATAATAGCTGGAACAAGTATACATATAGAAGAAATTGCAAAATTAGTTGATAAACAAAATACTATTAAAGATGTAATTCACTTATTACCTAGGCTAAAAGATGATGATTATGATGAATTATTGTTTGAAAGTGAAGAAGATAAAGAAAAAGAAAACCAAGAAGAGTCTGAACAACAAGAAGAAAAAGAAGTTAGAGTAAGGAATCCCTTTGGAATTATAAAAAGGGACAAGCCTAAAGAGACTGAAGAAAAAGTTATAGATGAAGCAGTTGAAGATGAAAATGATCTTGATATAGAAGATATATTTAACAACGCTAAACCTACTAAACCAAAAAAAATATTTGGAAAAGATATAGAAGAGTATAAAGATAGTTTATCAAATGAAGAAAAAAATATTAAAGATTATAGCAATATAGAAAAAACATCTAAATCTAAAAAGACAATATTTAAGAAGAAAAATGATAAAGAGAAAGAGCTAGAAGAAGATGATATTAAAAATCATACTAACATAAAAAAATCACCTAAAATTAAAAGGTCAAAACTTAAGAAAATGGATAAAAAAGATATAGACTTGACGGATATAGTCAAAGAGGGTAGTTCTAATTTAGATAAACAATTGAAAAAGCTTGAAGAAGAGCTATTAATTGAAGAAGTAAAATTAAATAACGACATAGACCTTGGAAATAGTGATAAACAAGATGAACTTATAAAGCTACAGGAAGAGTTAGATAAAATCAAAAAATTGAATAAAGAAAGAGAAAGAGAAAGAAAAGAAGAGTTGAAACTAAAGGAGCAAGAAGAAAAGATAAAAAGAGAAATTGAGCTACAGAAAGAAAAAGAAAGACAAGATGATAAAAAATTTGAGAGAAAAATAAGAGAAAGAGAACTAGACATTGAAGAGAAGAAGACTAAACACTCTGGGACAGTAATAAATGGATCAGTTTTATCAACAATTTGGAATAGAAGTAAAAGGTTATTCATTGCTATCGCTGTTTCATTATTTGTAAGTTTATTGCTCAATTTACTAATGGCTTATATAAATGGAAAAGACCTTTATACTGCATTTATCGAATATAGTAACTTTGTAATAAATCTTTTAAAAATCGTAGCTACATTTTTAAAGAGGTTATTTGTCGGAATAGGAGATTTAACAAAAGAACTTTATATAAAAATTAAAAATTCATAGAAGGAGGACAATAAAAATGAAAAAAACAATATTTTTATTAACAGTATTGCTTATATTAAGTAATATCAGCTTAGTTTTTGGAGATGAAAATATATATGAGATAACGGTTTGGTTTAACAATTTGGAAGAATTAGTACAATACTTAGCAGATGAAGGTTATTTAATAAATTCTTATACATTAAATGATGTATCAGATTCTAGACAAATAACAGCAACTAATAAAGAATTGTTAGATACTCAAGGTTTTATAAGTGATAAAGGCTTTATGATAGAAAAAAGCAATAATAATTATATTCTATATTTGGATACAAAAAATAAGCCTGAGAGGATGGAATTAAAGCCAGTAGAGATAGGAGAATATGAAGAATCTCATATTGGATGTGTAAAAGTAGAAAGAGTAAATAATCTTAATGGTATGGAGAAATTAGGATTTAATACAGATGAAATTAATGAATTAAAATTATCTACTAATGGAACTGCACTAGTCAACACATGGACAGGTTATAAATTATATAAAGAGAAGAATGATTATGTAATTTGTTATTTAGCAGGAGGAAGTATAGATAATCTTGATTATATAATAAATAGAAATGAACCTGATAAGGTATTTAAAATCCTTAAAGAAATCAAGGATAAAATTGACTATCAGTTCAACTTACAAGATAAGAATGGTCTCTTTTGGTTAAGAGATGTACACGTGGGAATGGGAAATATAGATATTCATTATGGAGGAAATAAAGAAGAAGTAATTACATATTTTTCAAGGTATCAAGATGATGTGATGATACACCCAGAGTGGATGAAAGGTGAAATTAAAGAAGCTATAATCAGTAATGATTATTTAGTAATAAGTGCAATGTATCACGAAATTTCATCAGAAATAATTAAAAATCCCGAGACGATTCACTATATTCCCCACACAGAGGAAAGATACGTTATATCAATTGTTGATGATATAACACCACCTACTCCAGAAGAACCAGAAATACCAGAGATACCAGAGGTACCAGAAAATCCAGAGAATCCAAACACTCCTAATAATCCTGACAACCCAAGCAATCCAAATAAACCTAATGATAAACCAATCCTGCCAAAAGATAAAGTACCTAAGAAAGTTATCACAACAATATTAATTATAATTATCACAACAATATCAATTATAGTTATATTATATATACTATTTTCTGTAGTTGCACATAAATTACCATTTATGTCTAAAATACCATTTATTCCTCTATTTTACTATACAAGAAAAGTTTCAATTTACAGTAACTTAAAACAAGAAGATGGAACTATTAAAAGAAAGAAAGTATTTTCTGAGGGGTATGAGATAAATGGAACACAGTTAATTGTAGATATAACAGACACGATGAGTATGTATAAAGAATATAATTACTTAGAAATAGAAATCCCCCAAGATATAGCTTATTCTGTTGTAACTAAAGTTGTAGAAAATAAAAAGATAAAAGAGGTTATACCGAGGGTTTTAGTAGTTACACATAAAAATCATAACGAACCAATACAGATAGTCACTATAGCAGAAAATTTCTACAATGAAGAAGAGAATATATTTATTATAAGATTAAATGTTTAAGATGAAGAGCCTTTTCAGGCTCTTTAGTTAGTGATTTATGAATAATTTATTTATTAAAATTTATAATGCTAAAAATAGAAATTTAAAAACAATAGGAAGGTGATAAAAATGTTTAAAGAATTAACACTGTATGAGGAAGATATTTTTAACAAGACGCTATTTAGCAGTATAGAAAAGAATAGTAATTTTAGGGTAGGGGATTTCCTATCAAATCAAGATGGAATATATATCGTATTAGAAACATTTAAAAATTTTATTTGTGTTTCAGATATTTTTACGGAAAGAGTGTATTTATATAAGAGTGATAAAATTAATGAGTTTGAAATAATTAGATTTAACTCTATATCAGATAAGAGAAAGTATTTAAATAAGATTAATTATAACAATAAAGAGCTTTATCAACAAATAATTATGGTATAAGACAATTATTTGTTATATTTTCAGAGTTGCACATTATAATATAGAGAGTTTAAAATAAACAGACTAGGAATTTAAGAGGTCGAACAGATTAAAATTGTAAAAGAACTCATCAAGTTGGAAAGTTTAGCCCTTTGATTAAAAGGGCTAGAGTTTGCTAGGTCTGACTAAAACCTAGCCCAAAAAATTATTCTGGAAAGAGAGGTAAGTCGTATGTGCTAGAAAGCAGATGTGAAAGTAGCTTCATACCTTTCTAGATACGATAATCCAGAAAAAAGTTTTAGAAATGAATGGTTTTTTAACCTCCGATATGTCGGAGGTATTTTTTTAAACAAAATTAGATTAAATTGATTTAAGAAGTTAGAAAAATAACATTATAAAAACAAGGAGGAGATAAGAGTGGAAATGTATAAAATAGGTAATTCAAATAATTATGTTTCTTTCAACAAAAATGATTTAAGAAGAATTTATTTACTGCACCAATTAGAAAATAATAATGATGTAGAGTTAGGTGAAAGTGGAAAGCCAATAAGATTTAAAAATGTTAATCTTCAGGAAGTTAAGATTAATGAAGAAGATTTATTTTCTTATCTTTATTTAGAACAACAAGACTTAGAAGAAGAAATCTTTTACAACAATAATGATGAAGAATATTTACATAGTATTAGAGTAAATAAATCACCTTATTCTGTTATAAGAAGAGTAAGAGATTTTAATTATTTTATTGAAGATGAGTATTTAAAAGAAAAAATAGAAGAGAAGGTTAAAGAAAATTGGAATTTAATTATAGAAGATTTAGATAATACAACTATCATAAAATACTTTAATAGTGATAAGTTTCAAGAACAAATTATTGATTCAATTCCAGTTGATAGATTTGTTAAGTCTGACCCTTTATTTGATGTAGATAAATTAAACACAATTATTAAAGATTTTGATTTTAGTAAAGAAGAAGATAAATTAAAGGCAATTGAACTACTAGACAAAGAGATAAAAGAGAATTTGAGTAATATTAATGTAGATCTTAATATCAAAGAAATCATAAAGTCAAATCCAGACTTTTTCGATCTGGATAGACTTGTCAAAGGTGAAGAAAAAATAATACTAAGAGTATTTCAAGAGGTAGAGTTAGAAAAAGACGGACATAAAATTAAACTTGAAGCTACAAAAAAAGAAGATATTACAAAAGAAATAATTGAAGAATTAACAAGGGAAATATTAATTGAAGATCCAGTAGTTGATAACAAACAATTTACAGAAGAAGAGATAAAAAGAAGAAATAGTGAAAATACAGTAAATTATGAAAAAGAGGAAGAAGAATTAATGAATAAAATTAAGTTCTATGACAGTTTAGAACTTTAAAGACTGGAAAAGGTTGCTAAAGATAGTATGAAGATAGTATAATGTACGTGAACGAGGATTAAGGAGGAGAAATAAATGAAGAAAGCTAAAATACTTGGAATAATACTTATACTAATTTTATCAATTTCTATGGTTGTCTTTGCAAGTGGAAAAGACACCATAGACATTGATACTAAAAATCAGAAAGAAGTTACAAATGTTAAGATTAGTCTAAATGGAAAGCCTTTAGATATTCCAACAGATTATGGTTATCCATTCATCGATAACCAAAGCAGAACTATGATACCTCTTCGTATTATAAGTGAAAGATTGGGTCATAAAGTCGAGTGGGATAACAAGACAAGAACTGCATCTATAGATAATGAAGTATTTATCACTATAGGTCAAAACGTAGTTAAAACAAAAAATGGAACTATAACTATGGATACTAAAGCCATTTTAAAAGACGGTAGAACTTATGTACCTTTAAGATTCGTAGTAGAAGCACTATCTTATGAAGTAAAATATGATGGTCCTAAAGCAAGTAATGGATACAATCATATGGTAGATATATTTAAAGAAGGTATGACAACACCAGAGGTTCCAACTGATACAGGCGATGGTATTAAAATTAAGACTGAAAGTGGAACGGTAGTTTTCAATCCAGAAACAGATGTTGATAAAAGATTTGGAAAATTGACTGATGAAAAAGCAACTGAGCTTATTGCTGGTTTCCACAATTCAATGAAGCTTAATGAAAATAAAGATAGTATTAAAATAGTTCTTTACAAACCAGATTTGCCAGCAGATATGAAGTTTAATACTACAATAATGGTTAACACTAAAGATGGAAAATATCTATCTATTTATGAGACAAATGGAAAAAATAGACATATTACATTAAGAGATGATGGATATATCGAAGTTAATTACAATGAGACACATCCATCAGATATTGAATATATCTTAGTTACTACTAGGGTAAATTACAAAGGTAACAATTCATTAAGATATATTACTGAATTGAAAACAGGTAAAGAAGCAATTGGTGAAGACGCATATCTATTTGATTAAAACTTATTGTTAAATTAATTACTAAAAAAGGACGATTAGATGATCGTCTTTTTTTAGTACATACGCACGTTAGTGAATCCTCACCTTTAAAGGAAGTTATTGGTAAATAAAAAGCAAGTCTTGAAAAGGAGGTTCTTTTTTTGTGTAAAAATATTCCTTTCTTATAATTGTTGTGTTATAGTGCTGTAGGGGGATTTATGTGAAAAAAGTTTCAAACAAAGTGTTAATTTGCTTAGTAATAAGTATAATATCTTTTATCTTTTGGATGATTTGTATTACCAAAAGCAAAGCAACAGAAGCACTAATATTGGGAATGGTTAGTTTTTCATCCTTTATATTTGTATTTATTTTCTTTTCTAAAAGTAAAGAATAAGACAATGCTTTATTATAAAACCTTGAAAAATTAATTATTATAAATAATAATTTTAAAAGGAGGTTTTATAATTGTTTTTTGTAGAGTTGTTTCTAAAGAATTTTACTTTATTAACTGTGTTCGTTTGTTTTTTATCGATATTATTTACAAGTAGTAATAACAAAAAAATAAATTCTGGTATTTTTCTTTTTCCTGCAATATTTATATTTGTAGGTTGTTGTATATCTATTTTTGAACTAACTACTATAAGTGAAACACAAAAAACAGTTCTTTTAGATATAAGAAATAATTACAAGAGTTATGAACCTATAGTTCTAATATTTTCATCAACTATATATGGTTTTGTAGCAACTAAATTTGTAATTAAAAATAATAGCAAGTCCTAAAACAGGGCTTGTTTTTTATTTTATAACATTAAGACCTTCGAACCTTTTTTGGTTGTTTTTATTTTAGAAATATACTATATGATAGAACAGTTTTTTATTATAATTACAAACCCCTTGAATAAGATATAGTATAAAAAATTATAAGGGGGTAATTAAATTATGAAAACTAGAGGAATAATCTACTATTTAAATAATAAAGAGGATTATATCGTAAGAGTAAATAAAGATACAAAGAAATTCTTGACATATGTTCATCCAGTTACTGAAGATCAAAGAGGTGAAATCCTAGAAAGAGGGTTTAAAATAATCGAGGGTCAATATTATTTAATCTCAGAGGGTGGAACTAAAAAATATTGTTATCTTAAAAATGAAGAATTAATTCCTTTTTAATATCAAAGCTTCACTTAATTAATTCATTTAAATATACCTTTTTAAAATACACTTTTTCAAGTGTATTTTTTTGATCCTAAATTGTTATATATATTTTATATATAACAGTTATATATAAAATTGGGAAGATTATTTTGTATTTAGATATTAATATTTTTTATGTATATACTTCCTATGTATATTGTATATAACACGATTTTTTGAAAAGGTTTTGAAGATTTTTTGAAAAGTTTTGAAAAAGATTTTGAAATTTTTTTGAAATTAATATTTAGAACAATTGTATTACTTTTTTAAGCCTGTTTTTTAAGATTTAATCCTTAAAATTTCTCCCTTTTCTTCCTACGATTTTTCTTTTTTTATCTCATAATTTTCCTTATTTTACACTGCAATCCCTAGATATTTTTCATATTTTAACCCTTGTTCATACCACTATTTTTTATAAAATATAAAACTGGCTATTGTTTCACCAACCAAAAGAGGTAAAAAATATTGATACAAGCAAGTTGTATCAATTAGTTGAGGTAGGAAAAAGAGGGAGAAGAATAACAGGGGTCTGCACTTTGTCCATTCTTCTCCTTTTTTCTAACGTTCAACTTCACACCCTAAAGGGTGTTCGTTTCACTTGAAAAAAGGGAAGGCTAGCTTCCCTAACGGTCGCTACCCTGCACGCAAAACCCCTAAAGGGGCTTCGTTCCCCCAAAAACCACGGGGGAACTTCGGGGCTTATTTTTTCTTCCTTCACTTCGTTTCGGTCGAAAAAATTTCTAAAATAGTCTACGACTATTTATAGAAACAGCCCTTTTGCTAGAAGAATGGACTGTCCGTTTATCCTGCCTTTTTAAAACCTCAAAAATGCTTCAAAAATATTTCAAAAGTTAAAGTCAAAATAAGTTCAAAAACAATTCAAAAATAACCTCAGATAATTATTCTGTTTTAACAGAAATGTATATTTTATTTACTGTTATCTTTTCCTTATCAAAACGATAGGGAGATGGTACTGTGAATAAGAAAAAAGAATTAGGTCAATTTTATACAACAAATGCTCAATATATTACAGAAGGTTTGTTAGATATTTTCCCAGAAGGAGCTACAATTGTAGAACCTTTCGCTGGTAATTGGGATTTATTAAATCTTGTTAAAGATAAATACAAAGTTGAAGCATATGATTTAGATCCTAAAAACCCTGAAACTGAAAAAAGAAATAGTATTTTAAATCCACCAGATTATGAAGGTAAATGGGTTTTCACTAATCCCCCATATCTTCATAAAACAAGAACAAAAGAGAGAATGATCTTTGAAAAATACAAAGTAATGGATTTATATAAAGCATCAATGCTTACAATGTTAGAAGCTGAAGGAGGAATACTAATAATTCCTTTAAACTTCATTTGTGATACAGATGATGAATTTAGAAAAAGATTTCTATCTAAATTTAAGATTAAGAAATTCAAGGTATTTGAAAAGCCAGTATTTGATGATACTACTGTTTCAATTTGTGCTTTTTCTTTTGTAAAATGTGAAAATAGTAGCCAAGCCCTAGATGTTACTTTTTTTCCAAGCGAGGAAAAAAAGATATTTAACATTAAATACAATGAAGGGTATAGGATAGGAGTAGAAGTTTTCAACCTAAAACAATCTTCTATAAAAATAAAAAAGCTAACTGTTAAAAGTGAAGTTCCTTACTTATCATATATACACCTAAGAACAGTCGACTCTGGTACAGAACAGGGAAAAATAGAAATGTTTTTTGATAGGGAAAAATATTTCAATGGAGCTGATGGTAGGTCCTATATAACATTAACTTTTGATAAACATATACCTCTGAAATATCAAAAAGCTCTTGTAAGAGATTTTAATAAAGAACTTAGCTACTATAGAAAAAAATACAATAGTATGTTTATGAGCTGTTTCAAAGGATGTGGTAGAGATATGATAAAAAGAAAATTGAATTATACTGATGTTTATACAATTGTTTCAAATATCTTATATAGATATGGTTTTTAGATAAAAAGACTCCAGTCCTTCTTGGTCTGGAGTTTTCATATTACCATACTTTAAGTATATTTAGTGTAGTATGATCTTTATTAATTACAAATGTACGATTTTTTGTATTAGAATAAACAAACGAGCCACAACTATCCAATGACAATCCTGAGAAGTGTTCATTTTGTTCTTCATCATTAAAAAAGGCATCCTTTATATCTTCTATTGTCATACCATAACTTTCCATTACTTCTTTACTGTCATCTAAAAATTTAAATTCATATTCAACTTCATTAAAAATCATTTTATTGTCCATATGTAAAACCCCCTTATATAATTTATTATATTTTAACATAAAAGAAGCTAAAAAGCTTCATTAGTCAATAAAGTTAAGGCATTAACATTATAAAAATGAAATACTTACATATAATTTAAAAATTAAATAATTATAAGGAGGTTTAAAAAAATGTCCAAAAGAAGAAGAAGTACCAAAACTAGAAAACAGGCAAGTGTAAAATTGAACTGGAATAATAAAACTTTAGAAAAGGTAGCAAGATATTTCTTGTATTCAGAAGGTAGATTATCAAAAGACCAAATTATCGAAATTGGAAATCAAACCTTATTTCATAAATTGAAATCAGGAGGTTATATAGAGGAAGTTAAAAATACTGATAAGGGAGTTTTTAAAACAACAGAAAAACTAAGAAACCAGTATAAAGTCAATATAGATGGCAATACTCGATTTTCTGGAAGTGGAAGCACAGAACATAGTAAAGGTGTATATAATGTTGTTAAATTACTTCCAGTAGATATTATAATGAAAGGAAATATACAAACTGAAGAAGATTTAAAAGATGAATTTAAAAAGTTAAAAAAGAAAAAAGAATTTAAAGCTAGTATCACAAGTTATAGAGAAAAGCTAAATAGTAATAAAATCAATCTTACAACCAACTATAAGAAAGAATTACAAAACACCCCAAAAGACAGACAAGCTTTATTGAAAGCTCACTATACAAAAGAAATAGAAAAAGTAGACTACATATTAAAGGTATTAGATGATAAAAAGAGGGGTGTATCACATTCTGATTTTAGAGTAATTGCTACAAAAGATCAAGCAGAAGAAATACTAAAAAACTTGCAATCAGAAAGAGATAGACATGAAGATAATTATTATATAAATCAGTTTGATAAAGCAATTGATAAACTACAAAATATTATAAGTCGAACAGAGCCTACACAAGAAATAAAAATAAACTTTGAAGTAGTAACTAAGAATTATGAAGCAAGGGACATTATAGCTAAAGAAAACTATGAAGTGATTGCAGGTCAAGAAATGATATTCATACCTGCTTATTAAAAAGTTCTGTATAAAACTTTATAAACTTGATATAATTTTGAAAAGGAGTTGAGTAAATGGAAGAGATAAAAAAATACTGCAATAAAACCTTTTACGAGATACAAAAAGCATTTCAAGATAATTTAATTTCTGTTTCTATAAGATCAAGTCATAATATACCTAAAAAATATAGTAGGTTGTTTTTAAGCAAATTAGGTTTAATAAGGAGAAAAATCGAAAGAAGTGCAATTGGCTTTGTAGATGGAGATTACTATATGATATTAAATGATTATAAAAAACAGAGAATATCTATCTACAAAGGTAGCGAAGAAATAGATTTAAAAACACTTGTGGATGATACTATTCAAGAATTAAAAGACTACTATTTCAAACTTAGTAAAAAACATAGCCTTAATTTAGATGTAAATAATTTATTTGAAATAAAGTTAGTTATTAAGCCATTTCCTGTATTAGATATAAATCAATATAAGAACTTACATAAAATAAATGATAATATAGATAAAGAAGAAGTTTTAAATGACATAAAAGAATATGTTGATAATTTAACATTAGAAATATACAAACAATTTAAATCTAATTTAATGTATAAGGAGTATATAGAAACTACTAAAGGAACAGTAAAATTAGATGAAGTCTTGAATAAACATTCAAACTTATTATATCTAACTAAAACAGTAAAAGGGAAATATAGTAGAGATAATTATTATAAAGACAATGGTTTTGAAAAGGTGCTGATTGATGAGATAGAAAGACAAAGAGCCATTTGGTATTATTATAAAGTATCAAAAAGAAAAAAGGTAATAAAGCCAAAAGTCTTAGAGGGATTTTATTCTTTAAAAGAAAAAGCAGACTTCTTTTACGATATTACCGAGGATCAAGATTTCAAGAAGCAATATGACATGATTTTAGAAACTGATAATTTAATAGAAGAGTATAGAGCAGGGGTAGAACATAAAAAAATAAAATAGAGTTATAAATATAAAAAGCTACAGTATTATAATTAATGTAACACTTTCCTCCCTTATTCTAACTTTAGTTTTTTAGAAAAGAAATTCCTATACTTAATTGTGTAGGAATTTTTTCGTTCATAGGACAATGAATAGTAATAAATCATTTATATTAATCTATTATAAAATATAATAAAGAAAACAGGTAAGAAGATGTAGAAACAGTTTAGTTTCAAAGGTAGGAAATTTCAAAAGGAAGGATTTTTAATAGGATGAAATTTCTTATGTCTGGAATTAATACTGGAGTACATATCTTCTTTTTTAGTACAAAAATATAAAAACTAAAAAATAAGGAGGATGTGTTATGAAAACTATTTTTAATTTAATTAATTGTATGGTTGGAATGATAAATTTTATATTTAAGGTGGCGATTAAGAAGGAAGGAAAATTTGGACAAGATATGAATAAGGCTTTTAAAGGTCTTATAATATTAAGTATAGTTATTAATACTATACATTATACCGCTGAAATTCAAAACATTACAACAAAGGTAATAGTATTTGGAGTTGAGATCATATTATCTATTTTATACTTTTTATTCTTTACAGCTCCTAAAATTGAAAACTATTACAACAGATGGACACTTTAATTAGTGTCCTTTTTATATAGGTAAGAATTAAAATTTATAAAAAGGAAGGTGTTTAATTTGAAATATATAATTACAAGTTTAATGATTTTATTTTTATTACTTGGTTTTAAGATATTTAATTTTCTTCAAGGCAAGGTTAATAGTTTATTACTAACTTTTATTTTTATTATTTCTTATTCTTTTATGATGAATAAGTTGTTTAAAGTATTTGAATGGAAAGCTATAATATTTGTTTTTATACCATCAATTATATTGTGGGTAATAGAATTTTCGAAAGAATCTAATAGGTAACATATAAAGAAATGATGATTTAATTTTTATATTTAGAAGAATATAAACTTAAACCTAAAATGTTTAGAATGCAACATTATAAGTATAAGAATTCTTGCTTATATACAAAATAACCCTTATAATATATAAAGAAAAGGGATTTTAGAGGATAGGAAGATGAGTCAAAGGAAGAATTAATTAATTAAGGACTTGAAAGGTTACATAACAAGTAATAGTATATATCGCCATTTTCCAAAACTAAAAATAAATATAATATAAATATAATGATAAATGAATTAATTACAGGTTATGTTTTTTTATATAAATAAAAGAGTTAAATATGCTTTAACAGAAAAGTATTAAAAGTAATTGAAATTATTGAAAATACTAATATATAAGGTGGGTTAATAAATGTCTAGAAAGAGTTCAGAACAAAAT
>NZ_JBEBOY010000025.1:0-43717 GCF_040396155.1 Tissierella praeacuta | reverse complement strand
TGTGGCGGCATAGAAAGTTAAACTTTTTGTGTCTAAGCTATTGACACAAGTCCACATATTCCTTTTTATTTATATATATTAATCTAGTTCATATATTCATAGAATAATAAAGAAGCTGAATAAATAGATTGATGATAATACATAAATAT
The DNA here is from genome assembly GCF_040396155.1 of Tissierella praeacuta. Classification (GTDB taxonomy): domain Bacteria; phylum Bacillota; class Clostridia; order Tissierellales; family Tissierellaceae; genus Tissierella; species Tissierella praeacuta_A. The sequence goes on along the minus strand of NZ_JBEBOY010000025.1, from coordinate 43,568 downwards.
ATTTGATTGTCTTGTAGATGCAGAAACAATTAGAGAAAGTAAGCCAGAGATTGTGCGTAGATTGGCAGAAAGAATGGATATAATTAAAGATGGTCTAAAATATACATTTCATCTAAAAAAAGGTATAAAGTTTCATAATGGTGGAGAATTAAAAGTAGATAATGTTTTATATACATTTTATAGAATGTTAACTCCTAAAATCCAAGCATTAAATATGGATTTTCTTGAATTGAATCATGTTCTATAAAATGGAAGAATAGATAAGTTTATGAGATAGAGGTTTAATAAAATATCCCTAATTGCATAATAGTATAAGAAGAATAGTGCTTAATTATGTGGAGTAATAGCCTTCATTATTATGATATCCTAAGTTGTATATATTACATATTGACAATCATTGAATATATGTTAGACTATATTAAACTTTACCCAAAGAATTACATACAAATATTATATAAAAATAAGCTCTATGAGATATTGATTAGAAAAGAATGAATTGATTCCATCAAAAAATTCCTCATAATAAGTTTATTTTTATCCCTATGCACATAATAAGTACAAGAGAATAAATTATTATATATGATTTTTTAGGAGGTTTTTATATGGCAAAAATACGAAGAATGTTTCCGGGAGGCAATACAGCCAATGGATTCTACGCTCTTCATGATAATATAATAGGTTTAAATAGAAATGCATTATATATATTGAAAGGTATGCCGGGAGGAGGAAAGTCTTCTTTAATGAAGGAAATAGGAGAGAAGGCTTTTAATAAAGGCTATAGTATAGAATATCATCATTGTCCATCAGATCCTAATTCCATAGATGGAGTAGTTATAAAAGAATTAAATATAGGTATTGTAGACGGTACAGCTCCTCATACAATTGATCCTATTTATCCAGGATTAACAGATAAGATTGTAGACTTAGCACAATTCATAGATCCTCATGCATTAGAATCCAGTAAATCGGAGATAGTTAAAGCTAAAGTAAATAATAAACGGGCATATAGAAAGGCCTTTAGTTATTTTAAAGCTGCCAAAATAATACTTCAGGATATAGAAGAAGATAATAGATTAAAATTAGATATTAGAAAAATAAACAATGAGAGTAAAAAAATTATAGAAGAAATTTTTTCTAAGAAAGAAACTGAAATAATATCTAATGGATTTAAAGAAAGACATTTATTTTCTACGGCCTATACGCCATATGGATTTGTAGACTATACAGATACCATATTAGAATATGTAAAAGATGTATATTATATAAATGGTGATATAGGAACAGGAAAATCCACATTATTAAATAGAATATTAGAAGAATCAAGACTAAGAAACTATCAATTAGAATTATATCATAACTCTTTGGTGCCAGAAAAACTTGAGTCTATTTTTATTAAAGAATTAGATACGATAATAACATCAAATAAAAATGGAGAAAACTTTGCGAAAGCAAAATTAGATTTAAATAGATATTTTGATCATAGTGATTTAAATAAAGAGGATTATAATATGTTTAATTCTTTAGTAGATAAAGGCGTTAAAAGCTTAGATGGAGCAAAAGAGAACCATTTTATTTTAGAAAGGTCTTATAGACCATCTGTTGACTTTTCAGGGGTTAATAGAGTTAAAGAAGAAATATTTAATGAAATTTTAAGCTATAGATAAAGCAAAAGGTTAGAGGTTTTCCTCTAATCTTTTGCTTTGTTTTTTACGTTTTCAAAGAAGGCATTTAGTAGCTTGTCTAAATCATCAAGAGAACATCTGCCTTGAACAGTTTGAGAACTGCCTCCTCCTTTTATTTCAAATTCTTCAGAGATTTCCTGAAGTACATCTTTTAGATTTATATTTAGGTCTTTAGATACACTGATTAAAAATTGTCCCTTATTCTCATATTTAGCTCCAAATATTTGAATAGAGTTACTTATATTATTTAGAAAAATTGATATTTTATTAATTTCTTTTAGATTCTTGTCATCAAATATCTTAGTGATAAACAATAAATCATCTATTTTAATAGAATTTCTTAATAAATCTTCACTTTTATATCTAATAAGTTCTTCTTGTAAGGTTCTATTATTTTTTTCTAAATCTTCTTTTTGATTATATAAAATTTTTACTTTTTCCAATACATCAGTATCTTTTGAAGACAATAATATGGCTATATCCTTAATCATTTTACTTTTCCATCTATAATCGAATAGGGCTCTATTGCCGCAAACAAATTCAATTCTAATATTGCCTTTATACTTTTCCCATTTTCTTATTTTTATCATGCCTATTTCTCCAGTATTTCTTAAATGAGTACCTGCACAAGGAGAAAAGTCTATATTATCAATTTCTACAATACGGATATTAGAATTTACAGTAGGTTTTTTTCGCACAGGGATTTTGTTTATATCATTTTTTTCAATATAATAAGATTTAATTTCAAAATTTGAAGATATTATTCTATTTGCGTATATTTCGATTTTTTCGGCATCGTCCTCTGATAAATCTGGTAAGGTAATATCAATATATACGAAATCTTTACCTATATGAAATCCGATTGTTTCACCATTATATAATTTATAAAAGGCAGCTGATAGAAGATGTTGTCCAGTATGCTGCTGCATATTGTCAAATCTATTCTCCCAATCTATATTTAAGATTACTTTATCACTATAAATATTTTCTTTGGTTACATGTATTATGTCACCATCTTCTTCGTATACTTCTAGTACCTGAACACCGTTTATAGTACCTTTGTCTCCAGGCTGACCACCAGATAAATGAGGATAAAAAATAGTTCTATTAAGTTTTATATAATACTTTCCATCTTTATATATTTTATCAACTATCCTTGAATCTATTTCTCGTAAGTAAGGATTATCTAAATAAAGTCTATGAGTCATTTAGCTATCATTCCCTTCAATAATTATATATTATATATTATCATAAAAAAGCAAAAACACTAATAAAATATTAGTTTGCTATGTTATAATAATATAAAATGAAATGGGGTGATATACTTGCCAGACGGTAGCTTAATGGTTTTGTTGGGAATAATACTTATTATTTGGAGTTTAAATAGAATACATAGAAAGAAATAGGTTGGAGGATTTTATGGACAGGCCCTTTGTGTTTATAACAATTCCATTAGCTTTAGGAATAATCATCTCCTATTATTTAGAGATTAATAAATCTATGGTCTTTATTTTAATTGTATTGACCATAGGAATTTATATTTTAAATCTTATAATGGAACAGTCCAACAACATAATATTATTTTTTATTCTTAGCTTATTGGGAATGATTCTTGGAATTTATAATTTGAATAGTAGTACCCTTATGATCAAAGTAGATGAAAATATTATGCTTAAGGGTATTGTTGAAGATATAATATGGAAAGAGGAAGAGCAAGGGAGATATATTGTTAAAATCAATGAAATAGTAGATGACTCAATATCTACTAAAATAAAAGAAAAACTAGTATTAAAAATCATAGGAAATAAGGATATTGAATTAGGTGATGAAATAAGTTTTTTAGGGAGATTAAAGATTCCGCAGAATAATACAAATCCAATGCTTTTTAATTATAGATTAAATTTACTATCAAATAGAATATATACAGTAATGACTATAAAGGATTATTCTATAATAGAAATTAAAGAAACAGATAGACCTATTAAATATAGAATAAAATCCAGTTTTATAAAAAATATAGAAAAATTATTTGATAATAATTTAAGTAAAGAAAACAGCTCTATGATGAAGAGTATAATACTTGGAGAATATTCCTATTTAGAAGAGGAATATGTGGAAAAATATAGAAGCTTAGGACTAGCACATATATTAGCTGTATCAGGATTACATATAGGAATAATAGCTGGATTTTTAAACTATATATTATCTAATTTAGGCATAAAAAGAAGATTAAATATAATTATAACACTTAGTATTATTTGGTTTTATGGGTATCTTATAGGATTTCCACCATCTTTACTTAGAGCTAATATAATGTTTAGTATAGTTTTTTATGGAGAATCTCTAAGGAAACCTTATGATTCTATAAATGCTTTATTTTTCGCAATGTTTATATTATTAATTATAAATCCAATGTGGATTTTTAGTCTTGGATTTCAACTTTCATTTATGGCAACATTTTCAATCATTTATTTTACTCCTAAGATACAAAAGATTTTATATCCATACAATAATAAATTAACTTCTACATTAGCAGGGGTATTAGGTGTTCAAATAGGGTTATTACCAGTACAAGTCTATTATTTTAATAAGATATCCATAATTAGCATATTCTCTAATTTAATAATAGTTCCTATGCTATCTGTGTCTTTGATTATTGGGGGTATTATGTTATGCTTGTTTTATGTAATACCAATATTGATTCCATTATTAGGCAATGTATTAGACTTGATTTTATCAATACAATTTAAGTTCGCAGATACTTTGTATAAACTGCCTTTTGGTACAGTAAAATATCATTCACCTAATATTTATGAAATTTTATTATATTATATTTTGCTACTTATAGTATTTAAAGTTATAAAAATAGATAGAATTAGTTTTAGTATAAAAAAAGCAATTATATATTATTTGGTTATTTTAGTATTATTTAATTCCATAGTATTCTTTACTGATAAATCTATTGAAATACAATTTATAGATGTGGGTCAAGGAGATGCAATCCTAATTAATACTAAAAACGGAAATTATTTAATAGATACAGGAGGAAGTATATTAGACTCATTTGATGTAGGCAAGAGCATTACACTTCCTTATCTGCAGAAAAATGGCATAAATAAGCTTAAGGGAGTTTTTATAACTCATTTTGATGATGACCATTGTAAAGCATTATCTACTCTAATAGATAATATGGATATAAAAAATGTTTTAGTATCCTATGAAGACAATAAAAATCCAATATATAATAAGATAAAAGAAAAAGACATACCCTTAACTATATTAAAAGAAAAGGACTTAATATGGTTAGATAAGAATACATCTGTAGAAGTTTTAAGTCCCAGTGAAGATTTAAAAACGAGATCATCAGATGCTAATAATTTATCCTTAGTACTTTTGCTCTCCTATTATGATAAGAAGATACTTTTTACAGGAGATATGGAAAAGGAAGTAGAACTAATATTATCAGAGAAAATTAGAGAAAATGTAGATATAATAAAAGTGCCTCATCATGGGAGTAATACTTCTTCTACTGAGGAATTGTTAAACAAAATAAGACCATCAATAGGTATTATTTCTGTAGGAAGAAATAATTTTTATGGACATCCTCGAGGTGAAGTTTTAGATAGGTATAATGAACTAGGTACTCAACTATATAGAACAGATACTATGGGAATGATTACAGTAAAATTAGATAAAGAAGTTATGGATATCAAAACTTTTATACACGATGATGTGGAATTGATGTATTTCTTAAATGAAAATTTATTTAGTATTATTTTATATATAATCTATTATTTAATAGCTTATATTTTAGCAAAGGTTTACTTACATTTGGAAGAGGGGTTGGCAATTAATGAATTATAGTGAATTTATAAACTTTATAAAAAAAGATAATCTATTACCAGTATATTTCTTTACTGGAGCTGAAGAATATCTTATGAACGAGGCAATAGAGGCTTTGAAGGAAAAATATATAGATGAATCCTTAGAAGCATTAAATTATATAACAATAGATGGGAAGGAAATGAAATTTGACAACATCTTAAATGCATGTGAAACACTTCCTTTTATGGCATCTAAAAAAATAGTTATTGTAAAGGATATAAGTGAAATTATAGAAAATGAAGGAAATAATTTAGAAGTAAAGCTTAGTTCATATGTGGAAGGATTAGATAATTATCTTTGTTTGATTATGATGGATAGGTCAAATAAGCTTAAAAAGACGAGCAAATTATATAAAACTATTAATAAATTAAATGGAGTAGTAGAATTTGGGAAGTTAAAGGGTAGAGATTTAAATATATGGCTGGAAAATAAACTAAAAAAATATAATAAAAAAATATCAAATGCAGATTTGAATTATTTTATTCAAGCATCAGGATATAGTGATTATAATAGTGTCAAGACGCTTTATGATTTAGAAAATGAATTGTTGAAAATAATTAATTATGTATCGAATAATGAAATCATGAAAGAGGATATAGATATGATTTTAACTAAGACATTGGATACTAATATATTTAATTTACTTTCCAGTATAAATAAGAAAGATAGTGATTCAGCTTTAAGAATATTTAATGAAATGTATATATCTAATGAGCCAGTCCAAAGAATACTTGTTATGATAATCAGGCAATTAAGATTAATGTTAGGATATAAACTATATAGAGAAAAAGGATATTCTGAAGGAGATGTTCAAGAAAAATTACAAATAAAACCCTATGAATTTAAGAAAATATCTAAGGAATCCCATAAATTTAGTGAAAAACAACTAAATGAAATCTTAGATTATATTTTAGAAATGGATGTAAAACAAAAGACCAGTTCTTATGATGAAAAACTAGCTCTTGAAATGCTGATTATAAAATTTGCTTATTTAACATAAAAAAACTTCGGCCTCCCGAAGTTTTATCTACTTTGATTACATTGCATTATTTAATTTCTTCGTTAAGCGGCTAACTTTTCTAGACGCATTATTCATGTGAATAACATCCTTATGAGCAGCTTTCTTTAATTTCTTATCAATAGCTTTAAGCAATATTTTCGCTTCATCGAAGTTTCCCTCATCAATAGCTTTATCAAATTTCTTAATATATGTTTTAATTTCAGATTTTCTAGCTTTATTTATAGCCGTTCTTTTTTCTGTAATAAGAATTCTTTTTTTAGCAGATTTAATATTTGCCAATAGTTTCACCTCCTCTAATCTAACAAAAAACATTTTATCACGAAGAACTATAAAATGCAAGGATATTTAAGATTATATCTGGATAAAATTATAAGGTAAAAGAAAATTTTAGTAGGATATAAGAGAGGAGAATTTAATTGTATCAAATTCGTACTGATTTAGCTGTAGAAAATAGGGAAATATATAGAAAAAGCAGCAATAAAGAGTCTAGAGGCATTGATATAGAAAAAGAAGAAAATGAATCCTATGGAATTACAAGAATAAGAGTTTTAAATAAAGAAGGGAGTGAAAATTTACACAGACCCATAGGTAATTATATAACTATTGATGTACCTAAGTTAAATAAATCTGATGAAGATTTAAAAGATGAAATTTCTCAAGTAGTGGCTAAGGAAATAAAGGGGCTCGGTAAAACCAATGAATATAGCAAGATTTTAATTGTAGGTTTAGGAAATTGGAATATTACCCCAGATGCATTAGGACCAAAGGTTGTAGAAAGGGTTTTAGTCACTAGACAATTTTTTGTTAGTTATAATAAGGAAATAGATGAAACTGTTGCCAATGTAGCAGCCTTATCTCCTGGTGTCATGGGAATAACAGGTATAGAAACAGGAGAAATAATAAAAGGGGTAGTAGAAAAGGTAAAGCCAGATTTGGTAATAGCTGTAGATGCTTTGGCATCGAGAAAGATGGATAGGGTCTCTACTACAATACAGATATCAGATACAGGTATAAATCCAGGTTCAGGTGTTGGAAATAATAGAATGGAATTTAATGAAAGCACCCTTGGAGTTCCAGTGATTGCAATAGGTATCCCAACTGTTGTTGATGCAGCTACTATTGTAAATGATACTTTGGATTTGATAATAGAGTCATTAAAGTCTGAGTCTAAGGTAGGGTCAGAATTTTACGATTTACTATCTAAAATGTCATCAGAAGAAAAGTATTCTTTGATCCAAGAAGTATTAAATCCTTATATGAGAAATGTTGTAGTGACACCTACTGATATCGATGTGTTAATTGATGATTTATCTATAATAGTAGCCAATGGTTTAAACATAGCATTACATCCAGGTATAGATTTAAAAGATGTTAATAGATATATCAGATAAATAAATTTTAGTATATTTGTCTCCCTAGAAGAATATAATTTCTGTATTGAAAGTATATTAGGGAGTGTTCAACATGAGAAAATCTAGAAAGTCTGATTATATTATTTTAGCATTAGTATGTCTAATAACTTTAAATATTGGGGCAATAGCTATTGGATTGTATTCATCAAAAGGGAATTTTAATTTAGAGAGAAAAGAGTTTAAATTAGCAAATATTTCATTTGGAAAAATCAAAAATGTTTTAAATATAAATGCAGAAATAAAAAAGGCTATAAACTCTTTATTTCCTGTAAATAAGATATCAGATGATAATAAAGATGCCATTGAAGTTGGGGGTGCTATTCCAGAGGACGAAGAACATAATTCTGAAAAAGATATAATTATAGAAAATTTAGATGAATACGAATCATTGATAATAGTTAAGGATTCTGATGGAGTGAATACAATAGATAATATTCCTGAACCTTTAACAGTAAAAAAATTTAAAGTAGATAGGGGGAAACCATATATTTTAATATATCATACTCATGCAACAGAATCCTACTTGCTTGCAAAGTCTAATAATTATCGTACTCCGGATAAAAAGAATAATATGATAAATATAGGCGATATAATGACCACTGTTTTGGAAGCTAATGGACACAAGGTAGATCATGTTGAAACTATTCATGATTTACCATCATATAATCAATCTTATTCTAGAAGTCTTAACACTATAAAGAGTAAGATAAATGAATCTAATAACTTGAAAGTATTATTGGACATACATAGAGATGCTATTTTGGAAGATAATTCAAATATAGATAATATAAAAGTAAAATCTAAAATAGAAGTAGGAGGAAAATCAGCGGCTACTTTTTCATTAGTAGTAGGACCTGACTCTGCTAATAAAGAACAAGTTCTTGGTTTTGCTAAATATGTTAAAGCTGTATCTGATACTTTATATCCTGGATTATGCAGAGGAATATTGATAAAGCCTAGAGGAAAATATAATCAATATTTATCTGATTATTCGGCTCTAGTAGAAGTAGGATATAATTTTAATACCTTAGAAGAAGCAAATGAAGGGGCAAAATTAGTAGGTGAAGTTTTGAGTTTAGCTATAAGCAGTATATTAGAAGAATAGTCTTTTACAATTCTTATAAATCTGATATAATGTAAATTACTTTAGATAGTATTGGGAGGTAGTACTTATGGAAGAAAATAATAATAAAAATGTAAAGAATGAAGCTATGGAATGGATTAAGAGTATTGCAACAGCTATAATTATTGCAATTTTAATTAAAACTTTTGTGTTTAATACTACTTATGTAATAGGGAATTCTATGTATCCTACTTTGCATGAGAAAGATAGACTTTTTGCAAATAAAGTTTCATTATATTTTGGCCGACCATCAAGAGGTGATGTAATAGTTCTTAAAGCTCCAGATGCTCCAGATAAGGACTATATAAAAAGAGTTATAGGTATAGAAGGGGATATAGTAGAGATTAAGGATGGAAAGGTATATGTTAATGGTTCTATGTTAAATGAGGAATATTTAATTAATGATTCATATACCCAGGTATATGATGAGGACACTTGGGAAGTTCCAGAAGGACAGGTCTTTGTTTTAGGAGATAATAGAGCAGAGGGAGCTTCTAAGGATAGTCGTTATTTCGGATGTATAACTGTTAAATCTATTAAAGGTATTACAGGATTTAGATATTTCCCAATAGATAATAGGTTTGGAAAAATTGATTAATATTTAGTATAAAATATACAAAAATTGGATAATCTAATCTGGGTGATAATATGGAAACTAGATTAGAGAGAAATAGAAGGCTACGAAGAGAAAATCGTAAAAAAAGAATAAAGAAATTTTATGTTTTAGTATTATTTTTACTTTTGATATTAGGGATAGAGATTGTAAACCAAAATATTATAGCATTAGATTGTTTAGATAATCCAAATATTTTTAGAATCAATATAAACACAAGAACATTAGACTTTTTTGGGGAATCCTATATAATTGATTTCTCCTATTTAAAGAAATTATTAAAAGACCAGTTTCTGGTCTTTTAGTTTTACATAATAGCAATTTTCTGCTATAATTGTCTAGAGTTATCTTGAAACTTCATAAGGAGGAAAAGTATGCAAAGAATTAGACAAGAAAATATTAGAAATTTTTCAATTATTGCTCATATTGACCATGGAAAATCTACTTTGGCAGATAGATTAATAGAGAAAACAGGAATGTTAACTTCAAGAGAAATGCAAAATCAAGTTCTAGATAATATGGACTTGGAAAGAGAAAGAGGTATAACTATAAAATTAAAGGCAGTAAGACTGATTTACAATGCTAAAGATGGAGAAGAATATATATTAAATCTCATAGATACTCCTGGACATGTGGACTTTAATTATGAAGTCTCAAGGTCCCTAGCTGCATGTGAAGGAGCAATATTAGTAATAGATGCTACTCAAGGAATAGAGGCACAAACCTTAGCTAATGTATATTTAGCATTAGATCAGGATTTAGAAATATTGCCTGTAATAAATAAAATAGATTTACCAAGTGCAAGACCAGATGAAGTAAAAAAAGAAGTGGAAGATATTATTGGAATAGATTGTGAAGAAGCACCCCTTATATCAGCAAAAGAAGGGGTAAATATAGAAGATGTACTAGAAAGTATAGTGAAAAATGTACCTGCACCTAAGGGAGATCCGAAAGCACCTCTAAAGGCATTGATATTTGATTCTTATTATGATAGCTATAAAGGTGTTGTTTGTTATATAAGAGTGTATGAAGGTACAATAAAACCTGGTATGAATATAAAAATGATATCTACAGGAAAGACTTATGAGGTAGTAGAAGTTGGTGTAAATACTTCAAAACATATAACATTAGATAAATTAGAATCAGGAGATGTAGGATTTGTAACTGCTAGTATTAAAAATGTAAAAGATGCAAGAGTAGGGGATACTATAACTGATGATGATAACCCAACTGAAGAGGCTTTGCCAGGATATAAGAAGGTTATTCCTATGGTTTATTGTGGTATTTATCCAGCAGAAGGGGAGGATTTTAATACAGTAAGAGAAGCTTTGGAAAAATTGCAAGTAAATGATGCCGCCCTAGATTTTGAACCAGAATCTTCTGCAGCATTAGGTTTTGGATTTAGATGCGGATTTTTAGGACTTTTACACATGGAAATTATCCAAGAAAGATTAGAAAGAGAATTTGATTTAAATATAATAACTACTGCACCTTCAGTTATATATAAAGTAACTAAAACTACTGGAGAAGTCCTTAATATACAGAACCCATCTAACCTTCCTCCTACTACGGAAATATTATATATGGAAGAACCTATTGTAAGTGCAAATATTATGACACCTACAGATTATGTTGGTACTATAATGGAACTTTGTCAAAATAAAAGAGGTACTTTCTTAAATATGGAATACTTAGAGGAAAAAAGAGTTGTATTACACTATGAATTGCCTTTAAATGAAGTTATTTATGATTTCTTTGATGCTCTTAAATCAAAGACTAGAGGATATGCATCTTTAGATTATGATTTAAAGGGATATAGACAATCAGAGCTTGTTAAGATGGATATACTCATTAATGGAGAATTAGTAGATGCCTTTTCTTTAATAGTACATGAAGAAAAAGCATATGAAAGAGGAAGAATTATTGCAGAGAGACTTACAGATGTAATACCAAGACATCAATTTGCAGTACCTATACAAGCTGCTATTGGCACTAAGATAATAGCTAGAGAAACCATAAGAGCACTTAGAAAAGATGTACTTGCTAAATGTTATGGTGGAGATATTTCAAGAAAGAAAAAATTGTTGGAGAAGCAGAAAGAAGGTAAAAAACGAATGCGACAAATTGGTTCAGTAGAGGTTCCGCAGGAAGCTTTCTTAACAGTATTAAAATATGATGAAAAATAATTTATTTGGTTGACATCTGTGTCACCTTATATGAAACTGTAGGGAACGATTTCTGTGTCGTTCCTATTTTATTGGGAGGAATATAATGTTAGATTTATCTCTGTATATCCATATACCTTTTTGTATAAGCAAATGCTATTATTGCGATTTTTCGTCTTTTACTAATATAAATCATAAAATTGATGATTATATAGATAGTTTAATAATGGAATTAAACTTATATAAAGAAAAAATAAAGGATTATAATATTAAAACTATATTTATAGGTGGAGGAACTCCTTCATGTATAGATTCAAAGCATATTTATAAAATATTAGAATTTATATATAAAAACTTTAATACTACTGGATTAGTAGAAGTAACTATGGAAGCAAATCCTGGTACTATAAATAAAGAAAAAGTAAAGATATATAAGGAATCAGGAATAAATAGGGTAAGTATGGGAGTACAAACATTAGATGATAGTTTATTAAAATCCATAGGCAGAATACATAGTACTAGAGATTTTTATAAAAGTTATGAAATTTTAAGAGAAGGAAATATAAAAAACATAAATGTAGATTTAATATTTGGACTTCCTAATCAAAATATAAATCATGTAATAAATTCATTAAAAACCATAATTGAATTAGGATTAGAACATATATCATACTATGGACTTATATTGGAAGAGGGTACAAAATTTCATAGATTATATGATGAGGGAAAAATATCTTTACCAGATGAAGATACAGAAAGATTAATGTATCATGAAGCTACTGAATATTTAACTAGTCATGGATATAAACATTATGAAATCTCTAATTATGCATTACCTACATACGAATGTAAGCATAATTTAATATATTGGGATGTAAAACCATATCTTGGAGTAGGACTAAGCAGTCATTCAAATATAGATCAGAAAAGATTCTTTAATACATCCAATATAAATATCTATATTGAAAATATAAATATGAATAAATTACCTATAGAAGATGAAGAAATAATAGATAGAGATACTGAAATAGTAGAATTTTGTATTCTTGGAATAAGGAAGATAAATGGTATAGATAAAAAAGAGTTTAAAAGTAGATTTGGAATTGAAATAGAAAATATATATGGGGATATAATAAATAAGCATGTAAATAATGGTTTAATATTAAATAATAATAATTATATTAGTTTAACGAAAAAAGGCCTTGATTTATCTAATTTAGTTGAAGTCGATTTCTTAAAATAATGAAATATTTTCAATAAAGGTATTGACAAAATTTATAAGTAGTGGTAACTTTAAATCGTAAGCATTAGCACTCAGTGCTATAGAGTGCTAATAAAACTATCTAGTATGTAAAGAATACTGAGGTGATTGAATATGCTAGATGACAGAAAACTCAGAGTTCTCTATGCGATTATTAATTCTTATGTGAATAGTGCAGAGCCTATAGGTTCTAGAACAATAACTAAACAATATGATTTAGGTGTAAGTTCTGCTACAATAAGAAATGAGATGTCTGATTTGGAAGAATTAGGATATTTAAATAAGCCACATTCATCTGCGGGAAGAGTTCCATCAGATAAAGCATATAGATTGTATGTAAATGAGATTTTAAAAAAACAAAAACCTAAAATAGATTTAATAAAAAAAGATGAAATAAAAAAGATATTAGCTAAGGAGTCTAGGGAAATAGAACAATTGTTACAAAACTCCGCAAAGGTTTTATCATCAATAACTAGCTATACAGCACTAGCTATATCTCCGCAGTTAAAGGGTTCTAAAATAAAATATATTCAATTGATACCAATTGATGCTAAGCAAATGCTAATGGTTTTAGTCACTAATACTGGAATAGTTAAGAACTCCATTTTTAGATTAAATATGGAAATACCAGAAGACCAAATTATAATAATATCTAACTTTTTAAATGATAAATTAAAGGGGTTATCAATAGATGAAATAGGTGAGGAGATTTCCGATGGAATTATAAGGGAGATTTATGATTATAAAACTATCATAGATGGAATTATACCTATTATAAGTCAATCTATGGAGGATATAGATAATGTTGATTTATATGCTGATGGAATAACTAAAATATTGAATTTCCCTGAATATAAAGATTTGGAAAAGGCTAAATCTTTTATCTCATTTATAGAAGATAAGGATTTAGTAGTAGATATTTTATTAAGTGACTCTTTATCTCATGATATGGATATAACTATAGGAAATGAAAATATATACGATGCTATAAAGGATTGTAGTTTGATTACAACGACCTATAAGCTAGGAGAGAGAACCATAGGTAAGATTGGAATAATTGGTCCTACAAGAATGGATTATTTAGAACTAATGAATGTTTTGCATTTGTTTTCTGTAAATATTACAGAAATTATAAATATGTTAATGAGTAAACATATCTCAAAGTAATCATAACATTTAAGAGGTGATGTAATGAGTAACAATAATGAAGGAAATAAAGAGAACAAAGATTTAATGGAAGAAGATATCAAAGAGGAAAATATTGAGGACAATTCTCAGGAAGTATTGGAAGATAGTTTAGAATCAAAGGATAAGGAAATTGAGGAGTTGAATAATAAACTATTGAGACTCCAAGCTGATTTCGTTAACTTTAGGAAAAGGGCTGAAAAGGAGAAGGAAAGCACTATTTCTTATGCTTTAGAATCTTTTGTAAGCAGTTTATTACCTGTAATAGATAATTTCCAAAGGGCTATGGAATCAGAAGATGATAAGGAAAATAATTTCTATAAAGGTATAGAAATGATATATCAACAATTGATGAAGGTTCTTAATGAAAATAATATTGAAGAAATTAAAGCTTTAGGGGAAGAATTTAATCCTAATTTTCATCATGCAGTATTTATGGAAGAATCTGATGAATATGAGGAAGGAAAGGTAACAGAAGTCCTACAAAATGGATATTTACTAAAAGATAGAGTTATTAGACCTTCTATGGTTAAAGTTGCAAAATAACATTATTTAAGGAGGAAATTTTATGGGAAAAATAATTGGAATTGACTTAGGTACTACAAATTCATGTGTTGCTGTTATGGAAGGTGGAGAATCTAATATAATACCTAATTTAGAGGGAAATAGAACAACGCCATCTATAGTGGCATTTACAAAGGATGGAGAAAGACTTGTTGGAGAAACAGCAAAAAGACAAGCTATTACAAATCCAGATAGAACTATAGCATCAATTAAGAGAAAAATGGGTTCCGACCATAAAGTAAATATAGATGGAAAAAACTATTCACCAGAAGAAATATCTGCTATGATTTTACAAAAAATTAAAATGGATGTAGAAAGTTATCTAGGTGAAACTGTTACTGAGGCTGTAATCACAGTACCAGCATATTTTACAGATAGCCAAAGACAAGCAACAAAGGATGCAGGAAAAATCGCTGGATTAGAAGTAAAAAGAATTATTAATGAGCCAACAGCTGCTGCATTGGCATATGGAATGGATAAAGAACAAGGTCAACATAAAATAATGGTATTTGACCTTGGCGGAGGTACTTTTGACGTATCTATATTGGAACTTGGAGATGGAGTATTTGAAGTATTAGCTACTCGTGGAAATAACCATTTAGGTGGAGATGATTTTGATGAAACTTTAGTAAACTATATAGCAGAACAATTTAAGAAAGAAAATGGAATTGATTTAAAACAAGATAAGATGAGTTTACAAAGATTAAAAGAAGCTGCAGAAAAAGCAAAGAAAGAATTATCTTCAACTATGTCAACAAATATAAATCTACCATTTATTACTGCAACTCAATCAGGACCATTACATTTAAATATGGATATAACAAGAGCTAAATTCAATGAATTAACTTCATCTTTAGTAGATAAAACATTAGAACCAGTTAAAGAAGCATTAAAAGATTCAGGATTACAAGCTTCTGACATAGAAAAGGTTCTTTTAGTTGGAGGTTCAACAAGAATTCCAGCTGTACAAGATGCTGTTAAAAAGTTAATAGGAAGAGATCCGCAAAAAGACATTAACCCAGATGAATGTGTTGCAGTAGGTGCAGCTATTCAAGGTGGTGTACTTGCAGGAGAAGTTAAAGATATATTATTATTGGATGTTACACCTCTATCTCTTGGTATTGAAACTTTAGGAGGAGTAACTACTAGATTGATTGAAAGAAATACTACTATACCAACTAAGAAGAGTCAAGTGTTTTCAACTGCAGCAGACAATCAAACATCAGTAGATATTCATGTATTACAAGGTGAACGTCAAATGGCAAGTGATAATACTACTTTAGGTAGGTTTCAATTAACTGGAATACCACCAGCACAAAGAGGAATTCCTCAAATAGAGGTAACTTTCGATATAGATGCTAATGGTATAGTAAATGTAAGTGCTAAAGATTTAGGAACAGGAAAAGAGCAAAGAATAACTATTAGTGCATCAACTAAACTTTCAGATGAAGAAATAGAAAGAAAAGTAAAAGAAGCAGAAAGATTTGAAGAAGAAGATAAGAAGAAAAAAGACGGAATTGAAATAAGAAATAATGGAGATAACTTAGTTTACCAAACTGAAAAAACTCTAAATGAGCTAGAAGGAAAGATTTCAGCAGATGAAAAATCAAAGGTTGAGGCTAAGTTAGAAGAACTTAAGAAGTCATTAGAAGGCGATAACTATGATGAAATTAAGAAGAAAACAGAGGAATTAACTGAAGCTTTCTACTCAATATCTCAAAAGATGTATGAGAATGCTGGAGGAAATCCGGGTGAAGATACTTCCAAAGCAAATGATGATGTAGTAGATGCAGATTACGAAGTTGTAGATGAAGATTAAATATAAAATATATATTAAGCTAAATCATTTGATTTAGCTTAATTATTTGATATAATTGTATAAGCAAAGTTAAAGGTTGGTGAAATAATGAGGGATTATTATGAAATCCTAGGTATAGAAAAAAATGCATCAGAAGATGAAATAAAAAAGGCATATAGATCCTTAGCAAAAAAATATCATCCCGATTTAAATCCAGATAACAAAGAAGCAGAGGCAAAGTTTAAAGAAGCTAATGCGGCTTATGAGATATTATCAGATCCAGAGAAAAGGTCTAGATATGACAGGTTCGGACATGCAGGAGTAGACCCGCAAGCTGGAGGATATGGCGGTGGATTTGGAGGTTTCGGTGATATCTTTGAGGATATATTTGATATATTTGGAGGAGGATTTAGTCAAGGTTCTAGAAAACCTGGTCCAGTAAGAGGCTCGGACTTGAGATACAATTTAAATCTAGAATTTAAAGAAGCAGTTTTTGGAGCAGAAAAGGAAATACAAATTAGAAGAACTGAAAATTGTAAATCTTGTGGCGGAACAGGAGCTAAAAAGGGAACAGAAAAAGAAACCTGCGCAACATGTAAAGGTAGAGGGGAAGTAAGATATGCACAACAAACTCCTTTTGGTCAATTTGTAAGAACATCAACCTGTGATGTATGTAACGGAACTGGGGAGGTAATCAAAGAAAAATGTAATACCTGTGGTGGTACAGGTAAAGAAGTTAAGATGAAAAAGATGAAAGTAAAGATTCCGGCAGGAGTAGACACCGGCTCTATTATCTCCATGAGAGGAGAAGGTGAAGCAGGAGATAGAGGGGGACCTAATGGGGATTTATATATTTATATAAATGTTATTGAAGACTCAATATTTAAACGTTCAGGAAATGATATATATCTATCAATACCTATTTCTTTTACAGAAGCAGCATTAGGAGCAGAAATAGAGATTCCAACTTTGGAAGGTATAACTAAATATACTATTGAAGCAGGAACTCAAACTGGAACAGAGTTTAGACTCAAAAACATGGGGGTACCAAATGTTAGAGGGCATGGCAGAGGAGATTTATTTTTTAATGTAGTGGTACAGGTTCCAACTAATCTAACTGATAAACAGAAAGAACTACTAAGAAATTTTGCAAATGAAAAAGGAGAAAATATTAGGGAACATAAAAAAGGTTTCTTTGATAAAGTAAAGGATGCCTTTAATTAACAATCACTCTAAGAGTGATTGTTTTAAAGTTATGGTAGTTTTTTAATGACTCTTAGGGTATAATTATTTTAGATTTAAAAAAAGGATGTGTATTTATGAATTGGACGGAGGTTCAAATAAAGACTACTGCAGAATTAGAAGATTTGGTAGCAAATGTATTATATGATGCAGGTGCCACAGGACTTGCCATAGAAGACCCGAGGGATTTAATAGAGTTATCTAAGTCGAAAGAAAGATGGGATTTTATTGATTCCAGTTTAATAAATGTAGATTTTGATGGTGTATTGATTAAAGCATATTTTTCAGAATCAGATGATTTAAAAAATAAAATTCAAGATATTAAAAATAGAATAAAGAATGATCCTATATTAAATACTGGTGAAAATGAGATTAAAATAGGTATAGTAGACGATAATGACTGGGCGGAAAATTGGAAAAAATATTATAAACCAATTAAAATAGGAGAGAGAATTTTAATTAAACCTTCCTGGGAGGAATATGATTTAGAAGAAAACGACATATTAATTGAATTAGATCCAGGCATGGCCTTTGGAACAGGAACTCATGAAACTACCATGATGTGTACGGAAGCTTTAGAAAAATACGTAAAATCAGGAGATATAGTATATGACATTGGCTGTGGAAGTGGAATACTTAGTATAGTTGCAGCAAAACTAGGAGCTGAAAAAGTAGTAGGAGTAGATCTTGATGAAGCGTGTGTAAAAGTATCAAATGAAAATATAAGACTAAATCATGTGAAGAAGGTTATTGAGATTAAGGAAGGTAATCTGCTAGATGTAGTTGAAGGTAAGGCCGATATAATAGTATCCAATATAATAGCAGAAATAATTGCAGGAATGACAAAAGATTTAAAAGCTTATTTAAACAATAGTGGCATATTTATTACTTCAGGTATTATTGTAGAGAAAATTGAATTAGTAGAAGAAGCTTTGTTGGCTAATGGATTTAAAATACTTGATATCAAGAAATTAAATGGCTGGGCTTGCATTACAGCCATTAACAATTAGGTGAGGAATATATGCATAGGTTTTTTGTTGAAGGGAAACAAATAATTGATGATATAATAGAGATATTAGGGAACGATGTAAAACACATAAAAGATGTATTAAGACTTAAACCAAGTGAAAAAATTGAAATTGCATCAGGTGGAATTACTTATACTTGCAGAATAGAATCCTTATTAAAGGACAGGATTATTACGAAAATAATAGATAGTGCTGAAGGTAAAAATGAGTCCAAGATTAATATTACTCTCTATCAAGGACTTGCTAAAGGAAGTAAAATGGATTTGATTATACAAAAATGTACAGAAGTAGGAGTAAAGGAGTTTTATCCTGTAGCAACTCATCGTTCAGTAGTAAAAATAAAAGAGATTAAAAAAGAACAATCCAAGGTCGAAAGATGGAATAGTATAGCCGATGAAGCTGCAAAGCAAAGTAAAAGAGATATACTTCCAAGAGTAGGAAATATTATTTCTTTTGATGAGATGATAGATCTATTGAAGGATGAAAAAAACATAATAGTTCCTTATGAAGATGAAAAGGGAAATGCAATAAAAGAAAAATTGAAGATAAGTAAAAGTATGAATGTACATTTAATAATTGGACCTGAAGGTGGATTTGAACCTCGTGAAATACAGAAATTAGAATCAATAGGGGCTAATATTGTAACATTAGGACCAAGAATATTGAGAACGGAAACAGCAGGAATTGTAGCATCTACAATAATATTTTATGAACTTGGAGATTTGGGAGTGATTTAATGAATAAGGTAGCTTTTTATACCTTAGGTTGCAAGGTAAACCAGTATGAAACAGAAGCTATGGAGGAGATATTTGAAAAAAACAATTATACCATTGTCAACAGTGATGAAGTAGCTGATATATATGTAATAAATACTTGTACAGTTACTAACTTATCAGATAGAAAATCTAGACAAATTATATCTAGAGCAAAGAAAATGAATAAGGATGCTATAATTGCAGTTGTAGGATGTTATTCCCAAGTATCTCCCTATGAGGTTTCCGAAATAGAAGGAGTAGATGTTGTAATTGGCACTACTGATAGAAATAGAATTTTAGAATTATGTGAAAGAGCTAAAGAAGAAAATGAAAAGATAAACATTGTTAGAAATATAAAAACTCAGAAAGAATTTGAGACCATAAATATAGATGATATAAAATCTAAGACAAGGGCATATATAAAAATACAAGACGGTTGTAATCAATTTTGTTCGTACTGTATAATTCCATATGCAAGAGGGCCTATTAGAAGTAGAAAACTAGATGACATTGTAAAAGAAACCCAAAAATTGGCTGATGCTGGATTTAAAGAAGTAGTTTTAACAGGAATTCATGTAGCATCCTATGGGAAAGATATAATAGATAAAACACCTCTTATTAATGTTTTAGAAGAAGTTGGAAAAATAGAAGGAATAGAAAGAATTAGACTTAGTTCTTTAGAGCCAACATTAGTTGATGAAAATTTTATGGAATCCATACTTAAAATAGGTAAAGTATGTGATCATTTTCATCTGTCTTTACAATCAGGTTCTGATACGGTTCTAAATAGAATGAATAGAAAATATACAACGGCCGAATATAAAAATATTGTAAATATTATAAGAAAGTACATGCCAAATGCAGGGATTACAACAGATATAATAGTAGGATTCCCAGGGGAAACAGAAGATGAATTTAAAGAAACCTTAGATTTTGTAAAAGAAGTTGGATTTTCAAGGATACATGTATTTAAGTACTCACCAAGAAAGGGAACTCCAGCGGCTAAATATGAAAACCAAGTAGATGGCAATATAAAACATCAAAGATCAGAAACCTTAATAGCCTTGGGAAAAGATTTGATGTTAAAATTTAATTTGCGATTCATAAACTCAACCTTATCTGTATTATTTGAGGAAGAATGTAAGAAAGAGAAAGATAATATAGAAGGATATACTACTAATTATATTCGAGTTAAATCTAAAAAGAATATTAATATGATTGGTCAAATAGGAGATGTGAAAATTAAAGATATAGAAGATGATTTTTTATTGGCATACTAGATGACTTTAATATAATATATAATATAATAAGATAGTATATAAAGGAGGTGGAGAATTTGACGGATTGCTTATTTTGTAAGATTATTAATGGTGAAATACCTAGCACCTTAATATATGAAGATGAAAAAGTAATAGCATTTGAAGACATTAATCCTCAGGCACCTGTTCATTATTTAGTAGTTCCTAAAGAACATATACAATCAGCAGACCATATAGATGATAGTAATAAAGAACTTATAGGACATATTTTTTTCGTAGCATCTAAAATAGCAAAGGATAAAGGATTAGATGCAGGATATAGAATAGTAAACAATTGTGGTATAGATGGTGGTCAGACTGTAGAACATATTCACTTTCATATATTAGGAAAAAGGAAAATGTTGTGGCCACCAGGCTAAATATTAGTTGAAATATTATGTATTATAATGTATAATAGTCTAGTGCAAACCCCTTTAGGGATAGTATGAAGTACTCTTGCAGTAGAGAGAGGAGGGAGAAGTCGATGTCAGAAATTAAGGTAGGAGAAAACGAATCTCTTGATAATGCATTAAAAAGATTTAAAAGACAATGTGCACGTGCTGGCATTTTAGGTGAAGCCAGAAAAAGAGAACATTATGAAAAGCCAAGTGTAAAGCGTAAAAAGAAATCTGAAGAAGCTAGAAAAAAGAAATACGCTAGATTTTAATTGATTTTAATTGAGAAGGTGGAAGGAATGTCCCTTAAAGAAAAATTAATGGAGGATTTAAAAGACTCCATGAAATCTAAAGATACAATAAGAAAAAATACTATCACTATGATAAGGGCAGCGATAAAGCAAAAGGAAGTTGATGAAAGAATAGAAGTCTCAGAAGAAGCCATACTAGACATTATATCAAAGCAATTGAAGGAAAAAAGAATGGCTATTGAGGACTTTAAAAAAGGACAACGACAGGATTTAGTTGAACTAACAGAAAAAGAAATGGAAATTCTCTTACAATACTTACCAAAACAGCTTTCTGAAGATGAAGTAGAAGAAATTGTAATTGAAACTATAAAAGAGATAGATGCTAAATCTATGAAAGATATAGGCATTATAATGAAAGCAGTAATGCCAAAAGTAAAAGGTAAAACTGATGGCAATATTGTAAATAAAATAATAAGAAAAGTATTTAATTAACCTGGGTTAAGTCCCAGGTTTTTTGATAAATAAATTTGTTAGTTATTTTACAATTATTTGGGTAATAGTATAATAAGGATATATTTATCGAGAGGATATCTTATCTTAAATACATATAATGGGGGTGTTAAAATGAAAAGAAATAAGTTAATCATTATATTGGTATTTATGGTAGTGCTAATTTCATCAAATATGGGATATGGGGAAGCTAATGGAGATGTATATGTCATTCCCATAAAAGGTGAAATCAATAAGGCAACATATAATTTCTTAAATCATACTATGGAGAGTTTAACTAAAGAAGACCCATTGGCAATTATATTTGAAATAGATACATATGGCGGACTAATTAATGAGGCTGAAAAAATAAAATCTTTAATTATTTCTTCCCCTATACCTACTATTTCATATGTAAATAGCAAGGCGGAATCGGCTGGGGTATTGATAACAATTGCCTCAGAAAAGGTTGTCATGGCAAACTCAGCCACCATTGGCTCTGCCGAGACCATACCAAATACAGAAAAAACATTATCCATGTGGCGAAGTCTTTTAAGGGATACAGCTCAATATAGAAATAGAGATTCTCAAGTTATAGAAGCTATGGCAGATAAAGATATGGAAATTGAAGGAGTAGTGCCTAAAGGTAAATTAGTCAATTTAACTTCAGTAGAAGCTGTTAAATATGGAATAGCTGATTTGGCTACAGATAACTATAGTGAAATACTAGAGCATTTTAATCTTGGAAATGCAAATATACAGAGGGTAGATGAAAGTCTTCAAATAAAATTGGCAAAATATATATCTAACCCTTATATAAGTAGTTTATTATTGACCTTGGGATTTATTGGATTAGTAGTTGAGATATTAACGCCAGGATTTGGAATTGGAGGAACAGTTAGTATAATAGGTTTTGGATTATATTTTGGTGGTAATATTTTAGCTGGAAATTCTCATTGGACATCTTTAGTGCTTTTTATAACAGGTTTGATACTATTAGTCATAGAGGCATTAATACCTGGATTTGGACTTCCTGGAATTAGTGGTATAATATTGGTGATAGTAGGTACAGTTTTGGCTATGGATTCACTAGGTGTGGCAATACTTTCTCTAAGTGTGGCCATAATAATAACGACAATAGTAACCATGATATTAATAAAATTAGGATTTAAGTCTAAAATGCTTAATAAAATTGTTTTAGACACAGAACATAAGGATGAAAAAGGATATCTATCCGTTGATTCTATGAATCAATATATGGATAAAGAAGGAATTAGTATAACAGAACTTCGCCCTGCTGGGTTTATAGAAATAGATGGAATAAAATTAGATGCATTGTCAGATGGTGGTTTTATTCCAAAGGATATATCTATAAAAGTAGTAAAGGTAGAAGGGTCAAAAATATTTGTTAGGAGGTTGTAGTATGCCAATTTTACCAATAGGGTTTGCCCTAATTATTATTATTCTTGTAATGCTTTTCTTCTCATTTGTACCAGTAGGACTTTGGATTACAGCTTTTTTCTCAGGAGTTAAAATTTCCATGTCAACGCTTATAGGTATGAGACTTAGAAGGGTAGCACCATCTAGAATAGTAAATCCAATGATTAAAGCAACAAAAGCAGGTCTAGTTATTAAAATTAATGAATTAGAGGCTCACTATCTAGCGGGAGGAAATGTAAATACTTTAGTAGATGCTTTAATTGCAGCTCAAAGAGCTAATATTCCTTTGGAGTTTGAAAGAGCAGCAGCAATTGACTTAGCTGGTAGAAATGTATTAGAAGCAGTCCAAGTATCAGTTAATCCTAAGGTAATAGAAACGCCTCAAATAGCAGCAGTAGCTAAAGATGGAATTGAAGTAATAGCTAAAGCAAGAGTTACAGTTAGAGCAAATATTGAAAGATTAGTTGGAGGGGCTGGAGAAGAAACTATTATTGCTAGGGTAGGTGAAGGTATAGTAACTACTGTAGGTAGTTCTAACTCACATAAAGACGTATTAGAAAATCCTGATAGTATATCAAAAACTGTACTTAATAAAGGATTAGATTCAGGAACAGCATTTGAGATATTATCTATAGATATAGCAGATGTTGATGTAGGTAGAAATATAGGGGCTAAACTTTTAATGGACCAAGCAGAGGCAGACAAGAGAATTGCTGAGGCTAAGGCAGAGGAAAGAAGAGCCATGGCAGTAGCTAAAGAACAGGAAATGAAAGCAGATGTAGAGTCTATGAGAGCCAAAGTAGTGGAAGCAGAAGCAGAGGTACCACTAGCATTAGCATCAGCTCTAAAATCAGGCAAATTAGGTGTTATGGATTATTATAATATGAGAAATATATTAGCAGATACAGATATGAGATCATCCATATCAAAGATAGCTGAAGATGATAAGAAACAGAAATAAGGGGGGATAATATGTCCGGTCCTTTATTATTCTTTATACTTATAGTAGCAAATATAGTTTTGAAATCAGTAAATGATAAAAATAAGATAGAGAAAAAACAAACTAAAGTTTCTAAACCTATTTCAGATCTTAAAAAGATATTGGTAGAAGAAATTGAGAAGGAAAGACAAAGAGAATTAAAGAGAACTCAAAGAGTCCCAGCTGGAAAGAAGAACAGCTTACCAGAAAAGAGAATTCAAAAAAAGACTATTAATAATGAAAGAAATGCTAAAAGAGATATATCTTGGGAAATAGTAAGAAAGGAAGACAATGTTAAAGAGGTTGAAAACATTAAAGAAACTGAAAAGATAGGGTCTTCAGTGCAAATTAAAAATGAAAGTCAAAAAAGAGATTTAAGAAAAGATGTATTACGAGGAATAATATTTTCTGAGATATTATCAGAACCAAAGAGTTTACAAAATCAAAAAAGAAGTCTGTAATTTTTACAGACTTCTTTTTTGATTGGAATAGTACATATATTTTGGGCATAGAATTAATTGGAGGGATGAGGATGAAACGGCAGATAGAAAATGTAAAATACAATATTTCAGAGGTCTTAGAATTGCCCATAGATATTATGATGGATTTACCAAGGTTGACAGTTATAGGAAATGTTGAGGCTTCATTGTTAAATCATAAAGGGATTATAGAATATACAAAAGAAACCATTAGAGTAAATACAAAATCAGGAATATTTAAAATAACAGGAGAAGATCTAGAAATAAAAACTATACTGTCAGAAGAAATAATTATTGTTGGATTAATAAAGGATATAGAAATAATCAGCTAGGGAGTGTTGCTATGCTAGCTATAAAAATATGGAATTATTTTAGAGGATATGTTATTATTAGGGTTGAAGGATTAACTTTGGAAAGATTGTTAAATTTAGCTGCCAATTATAATATATATCTATGGGATATAAAAAGACATAGTAATATTGTTATAGAGATGAAAGCTACAACTAAGGGGTTTAAAGAACTTCGAGAAATAGTGAAAAAAGTAGGTTGTAGAATAGAAATAAAAGAAAAAATAGGATTTCCTTTTTTAATACTAAAGTTAAGGGAAAGAAAAATGTTATCAGCAGGATTTCTCTTATTTTTGATAACGATTTTTCTATTAACATCTACTATTTGGAAGGTAGAAATAGTAGGAAATGAACAAACTCCAAGAGAAGAGATAAATTCTTTGCTAAAGGAGAACAATATATCTATTGGAAAACTTAAATTTAATATAAAAAAGGAAGAAGTAAAAGATATTTTAATAGATAATTATGATTATTTTTCTTTTATTTCAGTAAAAATAAAAGGGACAAAATTGATTATAGAAGTTAGAGAACAGGATTTACCACCAGAAAAAATAGATAAATCATATCCCTGCCATATAGTAGCAAAGAAAAAAGGTGTAATAGTTAAGGCAGTCCCTAAAAATGGAAAGGCAGTTGTAGAGAAAGGCCAAGTAGTTAATGAAGGAGAAATATTGATTACGGGTATACTAAATAATGAAAATATGTTAGTTCATGCAGAAGGAGAAGTATTTGCTCTAACGAGATATAGTAGTATTATTAAAGAACCCATAGTAAAAAATGAAGAAAAATACACAGGAAAAGTCCATAAGCAGAGAGGAATAAAAATTAAAGATAAAGGTATTATGTTTATGAAAGGTGATATTCCTTTTTCAAACTATAAAGAATTTGAGGTGGAAAAGGATTTAATTAATCTTAGTAAATTAGGTATAGAATTTCCCATTAAAAAACTTGAATATGAATATAAAGAGGTTGAAATAAAAGAAATAAAGCAAAATGTAGATTTTTTAAAACAGTCTAACCAAATTAAAGCTATAAAGGAAATAAACAAAGAATTGTCACAAGACGCACAGATACAATCAAAAAATACTAGACATCAAATAGATGATAATATATTAACAACACAAGTTGTAGTGGAAACCATAGAAGATATAGGAAGAAAACAAATAATCGGAAACAGGGAGGATTAAATTTGTCAAACACTATAGAAGAAAATAGCATAACAATAGAAAATCATGAGATTATTAGAGAAATATTTGGGGAACTTGATGAAAACATTAATATAATAAAAGAGGAATTAGGTATTAGAATTGCTATTAGAGATGATAAGATAAAATTATATGGCGATAAGGTATCTATAGACTTAGGAGAAAAATTAATTTATAATTTAATAGATATAGTAAAAAGACAAGGTAAACTAGATGAACAAAGCTTAAGATATTCAATTAAACTCTTTCTTGAAGGAAAGGAAGAATATGCAAAAGAATTGCTTAATGAAGTGATCTGTGTAACTTCTTCAGGTAAAAGTATAAAACCAAAGACATTAGGTCAAAAAAGATATTTAGATTCCATAAGAAAAAATGATATTGTCTTTGGTATTGGCCCTGCAGGTACTGGAAAGACTTATTTAGCCATGGCAATGGCAGTTCAGTCATTTAAAAACAAAGAAGTAAATAGAATAATACTTACAAGACCAGCCGTTGAAGCAGGAGAAAGTTTAGGATTTTTACCTGGAGATTTACAAGAAAAGGTAGATCCATATCTTAGACCAATTTATGATGCCCTATTTGATATATTAGGAGCCGAATCCTATGCAAGATATATGGAAAAGGGTGCAATAGAAGTAGCTCCATTGGCTTATATGAGAGGTAGGACATTGGATTCTTCATATGTCATATTAGATGAAGCACAAAATACAACTAATGAACAAATGAAAATGTTTTTAACTAGACTTGGATTTGGATCAAAAGCAATAATTACAGGTGATATAACTCAAATTGACCTCTCTAAGGGAAAAGAATCTGGATTAAAAACAATATCCAAGATATTAAAAGATATAAATGGTATAGATTTTATATATCTTTCAAAAAATGATATAGTTAGGCATCCTTTAGTTCAAAGAATAATTGAGGCATATGATAAATACGAAAATATAAAGGAATAAACAAGAGGTAAACTATGGATAACAAGAAATTTAATCAATAAAAATAAATATTATTTAATGGTTATTGCTTGTAATTTTTACGGCAATCCTTTTTTTTATAGCCTCTTAGATATAAAAACAGATAAATTTGGACAAGATTAAATACAATTATGGAGTAACGAAAAATTGGAGGAGCAAAACAATGGATATATATATAGATAATAGGCAGGATAAAGTCAAAATTGAAGAAGAAATCAATGAAATAATTGATAAAGTAGCTAAAGAAGTATTAAATCTTGAGGGAAAATCCTTAGATTGTGAAGTGAGTGTATCCTTCGTAGATAATAAAGAAATACAAGAGCTAAATAGAGAATATAGAGGTGTTGATAAAGAAACTGATGTATTATCTTTTCCCATGGAAGATGAATTTAATATAGGGGGGCCAGTGTTACTTGGAGATATAATTATATCTGTTGAGAAAGCTTTGGAACAATCTAATGATTTTGGACACTCATTATATAGAGAAGTAGCATATTTAACTGCTCACTCAATGTTACATCTACTCGGATATGATCATATGGAGGAAGAAGAAAAAAGTATAATGAGGAAAAAAGAAAAAGAAGTAATGAAGAGATTAGGAATTTTTAAAGATAATAAAGGAGAGTAATATAATGAGGAAAAGAACTCTCATTGATAGCTTTAACTATGCAGTATCAGGCATTATTATAGCACTGAAAACTGAGAAAAATATGAAGATACATTATCTGATTGCCATTGGAGTTGTATTATTAAGCCTTTTCTTTGACTTTACAAGAACAGAATTTCTTATTTTATTGTTTTCTATTTCTTTAGTAATTGTAGCTGAAATGTTTAATACTGCATTGGAGAGAGTAATAGATTTAATTACACAAGACTATCATCCGTTGGCAAGATTAGTAAAAGATGTAGCTGCTGGTGCAGTACTTATTGCAGCTATAAACTCTATAGTAGTGGGATATCTTTTGTTTTTTGATAGATTAAATTCCACTACAGATATATTGTTTTCAAAAATTAGAGGTTCACCTATTCATTTGACTTTTGTAGCCTTATTAGTTGTTATATTACTAACTCTAGGATTAAAAGCAAAGTTTTATAAGGGAAGAGGAACACATTTTCAAGGTGGCACAGTAAGTGGTCATGCCGCTGTATCTTTTTGCATAGCCACTATAATAGTTTTTTTAGCACAAAATATGCTTGTTACGACTTTGGTTTATAGTTTAGCTATTCTTGTGGGAGAAAGTAGAATAGAAGGTAAGATTCATACGTTTATTGAAGTGTTATTAGGAGCTATATTAGGTACAATAATAGGTATTTTAGTATTTCAAATCATAGGATAAGGGGGAAAAAAATGAAACTTAAGTTAAAAATAATTTTCGTAGCAATTTTCGTAGCATTATTATCTAGCAGCTGTAAAAAGGATAAAATAGAAGAACCAGTGGCAATAGAAGAATCTGATGAAGAAGCAAAAGAAGAGGAAAATGATTTACCAGAAGAGATACCAGTGAAAGAAGGAATACCTTCACCTTTAAGTGGAATATATGCAAAAGAAGAAAAGGTAAATAGAAGACCAGTAGCTGTTATGTTTGATAATCATAATGGTGCTAGATGGCAATCGGGATTAAAAGATGCTGAAATAGTATATGAATTTTTAGTAGAAGCACCTTATACAAGATATATGGGTATATATTTAATAAATGACCCATCATCAATAGGACCCATTAGATCAGCTAGACCATATTTTATAACAACTGCTTTAGAATATGATGCTGTCTATGCTCATGTTGGAGGTAGTGAACAGGCCAAATCTGATATTAAAAGCCTTAAGATAGCTGATATAGATGGATTATCTAGCTCCAATAAAGTGTTTTGGAGGAAAAAACATAAGAAGATGCCACATAATCTTTACTCCAGTATGGAAGTTCTAAGAGCCACTCAGGAGGAAAGAAAGTATAAAATGACTGCAGAATATACTCCATTTAAATTTAGAGAAGATGATTTGGATATAGAAGGAGATATAGCTAGTAAAATTACAATAAACTATAGAAAAAATAATACAACAGAATATAATTATGATATAGAAAAGAAGAATTATACTAGAAAAAAAGATGGGAAGCTACATATAGATGAAATGGATGAATCACCAATTATAGCTAAAAATATAATAATCCAAGAGGCTAAAACTAAAGTATTAGATAAGGAAGGCAGATTAGAAATTCAAGTAATAGGAGAAGGACGAGGAAAATATATAACAAATGGAAAGACTATAGATATAAAATGGGTAAAAAAATCAAGAAAAGATAAAACTAAGTATTATAATCAGGAAGGAAAAGAAATAACTTTTAATCCAGGAGTAACATGGATTCAAGTAGTAGAGCCAACAACTGATATTATTATAGAATAATAAACAATTTTGGTATATAGTTAAAATCTAGTGTAATATTTATTTTTAACTGTATGCCTTAAATATTAATTGATTTAAGGAGGAGGTATTTTATGGATACAAGAGAATTAATAGAGAAGGCTTTAGAAGCTCAAGGAAAAGCATACGTACCTTATTCTAATTTTCGAGTTGGAGCAGCATTGATTACAGAGGATGATGAAATATTTACTGGCTGCAATATAGAAATATCCTCTTACTCACCTACATTATGTGCAGAAAGAACTGCTATATTTAAAGCAGTATCAGAAGGACATAAAAAAATTAAAGCAATAGCAATAGTCGGAGATGCAAACTTCACTTATCCTTGTGGGGTTTGCAGGCAAGTAATTAGAGAGTTTGGAAAGGACGCTAAAATAATTGTAGCCAATTCTAAAGATGAATATAGAGAGTATAAATTGGATGAACTATTGCCACATAGCTTTGGACCTGAAAATTTAGAAGAGGCAAATACTAGGGGTGGAAAAAATGTATAAATCAGGATTTGTAACAGTAATAGGAAGGCCAAATGTAGGAAAATCAACATTATTAAATCAAGTTATAGGGGAAAAAATATCTATAATATCAGATAAGCCTCAAACCACAAGAAATAAAATTCAACTTGTATATACAGAGGAAAATAGTCAGATAATTTTTCTAGATACGCCAGGAATACAGATGCCAAAGAATAAACTTGGTGAATATATGTTAAAGATTTCAAAGAGTACCTTAGAAGAAGTAGATGTTGTTACATTCATGGTAGATAATAGTATGGAAATTGGAACTATGGATAATCTTATTATAGAAGACCTAAGAAAGATATCTACTCCAATGGTGCTATTAATAAATAAAACTGATATGTTAAATAATGAAGAAATATTACAGTTAATAGATAAATATGATAAAATGAATATGTTTGAAGAAATAATACCTATATCTGCAATAAATAATAAAAATATAGCTAGATATATAGAAGTATTGAAAAGTAAGATTCCAGAGGGACCCCAATACTTTCCAGAAGATATGATAACTGATCAACCTGAAAGATTTATTATATCTGAAATTATAAGGGAAAAAGCTTTATTGAATTTAGATGAAGAAGTACCACATGGAATTTATGTAGAAATAGATGGTGTCAAAGAACGAGAAAATAAAGATATTATTGATGTATTTGCAAATATTTACTGTGAGAAGGATTCGCATAAAGGAATAGTAATAGGAAAAAATGGGACTAAATTAAAGGAAATTGGCCAGAATGCAAGGAAAGACATAGAAGCATTATTAGGCAGCAGAGTAAATCTTCAACTTTGGGTTAAAGTAGAAAAAAATTGGAGAGAGAGAGAAAATAAAGTAAAATACTTTGGGTATAAATAACTAGGGGAATTTTATGTTAAAAACAGAAGGTGTGGTATTAAAAGAATTAAGATATAGAGATACATCTAAAATATTAAGTATATATACAAAAAGATATGGGAAAATAGCAGTTATGGCTAGGGGTGCTTATAGACCTAAGTCCCAGATGATAGCCAATACTCAGCCTTTTTCATATAATGAATATAATTTGTATAAGGGAAAAAATTTCTTTTATCTTAATCAAGGATATATAATGGATTCTTTTTATTCCATAAGGGAAAGGATAGAAAGAGTTACTTATGGGTATTATATCCTTGAATTAATTGAAAAATCATTGCCTGAAGAACAAGAAAATGAAAAAATTTTTAAACTTTTAATAAAAGGTTTGACAGTTTTGTCTACTTTAGAAAAAGACTATTTAAAGTTTATTGTAGCCTATGAACTTAAATTTATATCTTTTTTAGGATATAAACCTTATCTGGACAAGTGCGTAGTATGTGGCTGTCCTAGTAAAGACAATATTAAATTCAGTATTTATGAAGGTGGGATAATCTGTGATAAATGCTTTATCACAGATCCTTTTGGTATATATATAAATAAAGAAATTTACAAAGTAATGTATAATCTATTATATACTCCATTTGAAAAGATATTTGATATGGTTATACCAAATGACATAATTTATAAAATACATGATATGATAGTAGAATATATATTGTATAATATAGATAGAAAAAAATTTAATACACTAGACTTAATAAAAACATTAGAATAAGCATAAATGCCATGTTGTCACTATAGAACGACAATATTTTAGATGACTATAGACTTGACAATAAAATCAATTTTTGCTAAATTAATAATCATACAAAAAGCATTACTATACGATGAGGAAGAAAATATTGACACTTCGGAGTATACATTATAAATTAAATACTCTCTCAAGGGTATTAAATAGGGTGGAACTGCGGAAGTCAACCTTTCGTCCCTATGAGGGATGTAAGGTTTTTTGTTGCCACTAATTGTAAAAATAAGGAGGTTTTTATATGTATTTTCAGGACTTAATGCTGAAATTACTAGACTACTGGGGAAATAAGGGATGTATAATATTAGAACCTTATGATATAGAAAAGGGTGCTGGAACTATGAGTCCACATACTTTTTTAAGATCACTAGGGCCAGAACCGTGGAAAGTAGTATATGTGGAGCCTTCCAGAAGACCTGCAGATGCTAGATATGGTGAAAATCCAAATAGAGTTTATCAGCATCATCAGCTTCAAGTTATACTTAAACCATCGCCAGAAGAAGTCCAAGAAATGTATTTAGATAGTTTGAGAGTAATAGGTATCGATCCGCTTAAGCATGATATTAGATTTGTAGAGGATAATTGGGAGGCACCAACTTTGGGAGCTTGGGGGCTAGGATGGGAAGTGTGGCTAGATGGCATGGAGGTTACACAATTCACATATTTCCAGCAAGTAGGCGGCATTAACTGTGAACTGGAATCAGCAGAATTAACCTACGGACTAGAGAGAATAGCAATGTACTTACAAGATGTAGATAATATATTTGATATAAAATGGAATAAAGATTTTACTTATGGAGATATTTTTAATAAGGCAGAGTATGAACACTCAGTATACAGCTTCGAAAAAGCAGATATTGAAACCCTAAAAGGATTATTTAATACCTATGAAGAGGAAGTTAAAAAGATATTGGAATATGATCTTGTATTACCAAGTTATGATTATGTACTTAAATGTTCTCATACATTCAATATATTAGATGCAAGAGGCGCTATTTCCGTATCAGAGAGAACAAATTATATAGGAAGAGTAAGGAATTTAGCTAGAACAGTTGCAGCAAAGTATATTGAACAAAGGAAAGAAATGAACTATCCTCTAATTAAGAAGGAGGGTCATGATAATGAATAAAAGCTATTTACTAGAGATAGGTGTAGAGGAACTACCAGCAAGATTTGTTGGAGATGCTTTGGAGCAATTAAAAACTAATACTTTAAATTTGTTTAAAGAAGAAAGAATAAATTATAATAATATAAAAATCTATTCTACTCCAAGAAGGTTAACTTTAATAGCTGAAGGATTAGAAGATAAGCAGGGAGATTTAAAAGAAATAGTAAAAGGTCCATCTAAAAAGATAGCTTTTGATGAAGAGGGAAATCCTACAAAGGCATTATTAGGCTTTATGAGAGGCCAGGGTATAGATATAGCTTCTATTTATGTAGAAGAATATAATGGAGTAGAATATGTTTATGCCAATATTACTAAAGAGGGAAGTCCTATAGAAGACATATTAAGTCGAAATATGCCAAATATTATTAAATCTATTAATTTTCCTAAGTCTATGAGATGGGGCGGTAAAAATATAAGATTCGCGAGACCTATTAGATGGTTAGTTTCATTATTAGATGATGAAATTGTACCATTTAATTTAGAAGGAATAGAAGCTTCTAATATTACAAAAGGTCATAGGTTTTTAGGTAGCAATAGAATCGTAATAAATAATGTAAATGAATATATAAATTCTTTAAGAGAAAATTTTGTAATATTAGATCAAGCAGAGAGAAAAGATATTATCAAATATGGTTCTGAAAAATTAGCAAAAGAAAAGGGTGGAAATCTACAACAAGATGAAAGTCTTTTAGATGAAGTCACTAATATAGTAGAATATCCTACACCAATCATAGGGAGAATAAAGGAAGAATACTTATCTTTACCACCTGATGTGGTTATAACCCCTATGAAAGAACATTTAAGATTTTTCCCAGTTTTAGATGATAAGAAAAGGTTATTGCCTTATTTTATTACTGTAAGAAATGGAAATGAGGAATTTATAGAAACAGTTATAAAGGGAAATGAAAAGGTATTAGGTGCTAGATTAGAAGATGCTAGATTTTTCTATATGGATGATATAAAAATGCCATTGGAATCTTATGTGGAAGATTTAAAAAGAATAGTATTCCAAGAAAAGCTAGGAACTTTATATGATAAGACTAGAAGAGTGCAAAATCTAGCTATGAAAATAGGAGAATATTTGGAAGTAGGAGAAGAAACCGAAAAGAATATAGAAAGAGCAGGATATTTATCTAAAGCAGATTTAGTTACAAAAATGGTTAGTGAATTTACAGAATTACAAGGTAAAATTGGTATGGAGTATGCAAAGACTTCGGAAGAAAATGAAATCGTAGGCTTAGCTATTTTTGAACAGTATTTACCTAGGTTTGCTGGAGATGAACTTCCAACAACTACTGCTGGCTCAGTTCTTAGTATAGCAGATAAAATGGATACTATCTCTGGACTATTTGCAATAGACATACATCCTACAGGCTCTCAGGATCCATTTGGATTAAGAAGACAAGCATTAGGGATTATAAATATTATACTAGAAAAGAAATTAAACTTATCTATAAATGAATTGGTAGAGACAGCATTATATTTTTATGTAGAAATAAATGGATTAGCTTTTGATTATAATAAAGTTAAAGAAGATATAATTGAGTTCTTTAATGGAAGAATAAGAAACATGTTCATAGATATGGGGATTAGACATGATATAGTAGATGCAGTAATTAGTACAAATATTGATGATATCTATGATATGAAAATAAGAGCGAATAAACTGAATGAATGGTTAAAGAAAGATGGATTATCAGAGATGCTATCTGCATTTAATAGAGTAGCAAATTTAGCAGAAAAAGCTGTTACTAATGAAGTTCAAAGAGATTTATTAACTGAAGATGAAATAGAATTATATGAATCTTTTAACAGTATGGAAGAAAAGATAAACGCTTCAATTAATAAGAAGGAATATGATAAAGCATTGGACCAATTAGTAATGTTGAAAGGATCAATAGATAATTTCTTTGATAAGGTTATGGTAATGGTAGAGGATGAAAAAATAAGAAATAATAGGCTTGGTTTATTGAGAAAGATATATGATAAAATGTTACAAATCTGTGATTTATCAAAAATCGTTAATAAATAATATGCTAACTATATAGATGATTATATAATTAGTATAGATGAGATATTGGGGGAGATCATCATTCAATTAAGTGAGAGACAAGAAAAGATAATAGATATAGTTAAAAAAGACCAACCTATTACATCTGAAGCCATTGCAAATGAATTGGATCTTACAAGATCAACCCTACGACCAGATTTAGCTATTTTGACTATGTCTGGAATATTAGATGCAAGACCAAAAGTAGGGTATTTTTATACAGGTAAGACTAGTCTATCCTATATTTCAGAAAAAATAAAAGGTATAAAAGTATCAGAAGTAAAATCATTTCCAATAGTGGTAGATGAATCTACCAGTATCTATGATGCAATAGTAACAATGTTTTTAGAGGATGTAGGTTCAATATATGTTACATCCAATGGTTTTTTATCTGGAGTGGTGTCTAGGAAAGATTTTCTTAGAAATGCCATAGGAGGTATGGATTTAAATAAAGTCCCAATGGGAATGATTATGACAAGGATGCCTAATATTGTATATATAGAACTAGATGATAGTATTTTAGATGCTGCAATAAAATTAATTGAACATGAAGTAGACAGTTTACCTGTAGTTGAAACAGATAGTGAGAGAAAAAACTTTAAAGTAATTGGTAGAATAACAAAAACAACCATAACGAGACTGTTTGTTGAACTAGGTACAAATGAGTAAAGGGGGTAAAATTGTGGATAATAGCTTAACAATTTATGTGTTATCAGATTCCATAGGGGAAACGGGAGAATTGTTATCTCGAGCATCATTAAGTCAATTTAATTCAGGAAAACATCAAGTAAGAAGATTCCCCTTTATTACAGCTGAAGACCAGATATTGGAAATATTTGAAGAGGCTAAAAGAGAACCTAGTGTGGTAGTTTACACCATGGTAATAGAAAGATTGAAAAATTTTATAGACATAAAGGGAGAAGAGTTTAATATTCCTACTGTAGATTTAATGACTCCAACATTGAATGCAATTGAATCTGTTCTAGAATATCAACCAAAGAGAGAATCAGGACTTATTAGAAGATTGGATGAAAACTATTTTAGAAAAGTTGAGGCAGTTGAATTTGCTGTAAAATATGATGATGGAAAAGACCCTAGGGGAATAAAAAAATCAGATATAGTATTAGTAGGAATATCAAGGACATCTAAGACACCTTTAAGTATGTATTTGGCTCATAAACATTTTAAGGTAGCTAATGTACCTTTAGTGCCAGAGGTTCCTGCACCAAGCGAATTATTTTTAAAAGATAAAAGAAGAATAATAGGTCTTGTTGCTAATCCAGCTAAATTAAACGAAATTAGGCAGGAAAGATTGAAGTCATTAGGCTTAGCTGATAATGCTACTTATGCAAATGTAGATAGAATTAATTTAGAATTAGAATATTCTAGAGAGATAATGGAAAGACTAGGATGCATAGTCATAGATGTATCATATAAGGCTATAGAGGAGACTGCTGGAATTGTCATAGATCACATAAAGAAAAATTTTGGAGATAAAGTCTTTGAATAGAAGTGTTTAAGATAGCACTTCTATTTTATTTGTTGAATGTTAAAAAATGTTAAAAGAAATTTATTATAAAAGAAGGATTATTGAAACTTATGTTGTATATATATAATATGAACAATTTATTACTCAACATTAGCTTATAGTTTATTTAAAGTGTACATATAATGCAAAGGGGTATATATATGGATATAAGATTGAGAATTGAAAGAACAGAGAAAGATAGTTTATCTCAATATGCTATGCTTAGTCAAAATTCAAGAGGAAGAAAGACATTTGAAAATAAATGTACAGTAAGGACTGACTTTCAGCGAGATAGGGATAGAATAATCCATTCCAAATCATTTCGTAGATTAAAACATAAAACTCAAGTATTTATAGCCCCTGAGGGAGATCATTTTCGAACAAGACTTACCCATACATTAGAAGTTGCCCAAATAGGGCGAACATTGGCAAGCGCTCTATTGTTAAATGAAGATTTAGTAGAGGCTATAGCCTTGGGTCATGATTTAGGACATACACCTTTTGGACATACTGGAGAAAGGGTCTTAAATAAATTGCATCCAAATGGATTTAAACATAATGAGCAATCAATAAGAGTTGTGGATTTCCTTGAACATAAAGATGATCGAATAGGGTTAAATCTTACTTATGAAGTAAGAGAAGGTATACGAAATCATACAGGAGAAGAAAGATCCCATACATTAGAAGGACGTATTGTGAAATATGCAGATAGAATAGCATATATAAATCATGATATTGATGACGCAATAAGAGCAGGAGTCATTAAAAAAGAGGATTTACCTAAGGAATGTATTGAAATTCTAGGAAAAACCCATGGAGAAAGAATAAATACTATGATTTTAGATATAATTGAGAATAGTATGGAAAAAAATACTATTATAATGAGTGAAGAAGTTGAAGAAGCAACAAATACATTAAGAGAATATATGTTTGAAAATGTATATCTTAATAAAAATGCAAAATCAGAAGAATCTAAAGCTGAATATGTTTTAGAACAGTTATATAGGTACTATTTAAAAAATATAAAGGCTTTACCAGAAGAACATCTAAAAATTTATAAGAATATGGATTCTGAAATAGAAGATATTATTTGTGATTACATTGCTGGAACAACAGATAGATATGTAGTTAATCTTTTTAATAATATTTTCATTCCTAAGCCTTGGCAAAAATATTAAAAAAAAGAAGGATTTTTGATATTTATGTCGAATATATAGATTATAATAAAAAAATATTTTAGCAAATTCTGGTAGGTGAGATATTTAGGTGATAATATGACGGGTTATATAAATGATGAAACAATTGAAAAGATACGTGATGCTGCAGATATAGTTGATATTATTTCAGATTATATTCCGCTGAAAAAATCAGGTGGAAATTATGTAGGATTATGTCCTTTTCACAATGAAAAAACTCCTTCATTTACAGTCTCAGATACTAAGCAATTTTTTCATTGCTTTGGATGCGGGGAGGGAGGAGACGCACTAGCCTTTATAATGAAAAAGGAAAATTTATCTTTTCCTGAAGCTGTTGAAGTTTTAGCTAATAAGCTTGGTATTACCATTGAAGAACAAAAGCCTAAAGACGATAAATTGTACCGAGAAAGAGAGAAGGCATATGAAATAAATAAAGAAACTGCCAGATTCTTTTTTGATAATTTAATAAAGAACCAAGACTCATTATCTTATTTATATAAAAGAAAAATAAATAATAAGATTATAAGACAATTTGGTTTAGGTTATTCGTTAAATAAATGGAATTCTTTGTATAAATATCTTGAATATAATGGATATAAAGATGAAGAAATAGAGAAACTAGGATTGATTGGCAGGAAAACTGGGAAAGATAAATATTATGATAAGTTTCGAAATAGGATTATGTTTCCTATAATCGATACTAAAGGAAGAATTGTCGGATTTGGTGGAAGAGTGTTGGATAATTCAATGCCAAAATATTTAAACTCTCAGGAAACATTTATATTTAACAAGGGGAACCATCTTTATGGATTAAACTTGGTTAATAAATTTTCAGATAGAAAGAGAATTGTATTAGTCGAAGGATACATGGATGTAATTTCATTATTCAGTAAAGGAATAAATTATGCAGTAGCAAGCCTAGGAACAGCTTTGACTGAGAGACAGGCAAAACTACTTAAACGATATGGAGAGAATGTATATATTTGTTATGATTCAGATCAAGCAGGAATCAATGCTACTAATAAGGCAATTAAAATACTACTAAAAGAAGGTATTGAGCCTAAAATAGTAACGTTGGGAAATTATAAAGATCCTGATGAATTTTTAAAAGAAAATAATCTTGAAAAGTTTGAATATAAATTAAATGAAGCTCTTAATCATGTAGATTTTAGGATTCATATTAATAAACAAAAATATAATACTGATGAGGCAGAAGGAAAAATAAAATTTACGATTGAAATAGCTAAAATTATAAAAGAATTAAATTCACCAATAGAAAAGGATGTATATATAAACAAAATATCTAAAGAAATGAATATTTCAAAGGAAGCAATACAGAAGGAGGTATTTGGCAATAATATAAAGATTAAAGAAAATAAAAATGTTAAAGAAAAAATTACTATTTCTCCAATTAAAACAATATTACCATCTGCTAGTCTAGTTGCAGAAATAGATTTAATAAAATTGATGATTTTTGATAAAGAATATTTTGATATATTAATTAAAGAGGTTCCTCTAGATGAATATGAGAATTTAGAATGTAGGGAAATCTTAAGGATAATGATGGTACTATATGAAAAGGATGAAATTTTAGATGAAGACTTATTATATAAGAGAGTAAAGGAACTACATGATATAGATGCTAAACTACTTGACTCAATATTTAAAAAGCGAATAAATTTCTTACCAGAAAATATAGATCAGATGATAAAAGATTTAATAACTACATTGAAACTTACTAAGTTAGAATCTAGGAGGGACAATATTAAAAAAGAAATTGAAGAGTTAGAAAAAAAAGAGGATAAGAACCCTAATGAAAATGAACGATTTCTTAATCTGTGTATAGAACTAACTAAATTAAATAAAGAACTAAACCTCATGAGAAATGAGGAAGGGAGGTAAACCAGTTGGATCAATTAAATAAAGACAATGAAAAAATAAATATAGCGAGAATAGAAGCAGTTAAGAAATTGATCGCTAGAGGAAAAAAAGATGGAATATTGACATATAGTGAACTAATAGATAGTTTAGAAGAAATAAACCTAGATGCTGAACAAATTGAAGCAGTTTATCAGGGGTTAGAAAACTTGGGAATCGAAGTAGTGGGAGATAAAGACGATTTACTACTTGAAAAAGATGAACTGGATGAAAATATTGATAAGGAAGAATTAGAAGAAACAGATATAAAGGAAGATTTATCAGTACCTAAAGGAATCAATGTAGACGACCCTGTTAGAATGTATTTAAAAGAAATAGGAAAGATACCTTTATTAACAGGGGATGAGGAAATTGAATTGGCTAAAAGGATGCAAGATGGCGATGAAGAGGCAAAGAAGCAACTTGCAGAGGCAAATCTTAGATTAGTAGTTAGTATAGCTAAAAGATATGTAGGCCGTGGAATGCTTTTCTTAGACTTAATCCAAGAAGGTAATTTAGGACTTATGAAGGCAGTAGAAAAGTTTGACTATAAGAAAGGATTTAAATTTAGTACTTATGCAACATGGTGGATTCGTCAAGCAATTACAAGGGCAATAGCAGACCAAGCTAGAACAATTAGAATACCTGTTCATATGGTTGAAACAATAAATAAGCTAGTTAGAGTACAGAGACAACTAGTGCAGGAGTTGGGAAGAGACCCTAGTCCAGAAGAGATTGGCAAGGAAATGGGTATGGAAGTTGAAAGAGTTAGAGAAATAATGAAAATAGCTCAGGAACCGGTTTCATTGGAGACTCCTATCGGTGAAGAGGAAGATAGTCATCTAGGAGATTTTATACCTGATGATGAGGTACTAGCTCCTGCAGAGGCTGCTACATTTACTATGCTTAGAGAACAATTAATTGATGTATTAGATACCTTAACCCCTAGGGAGCAAAAGGTATTAAGGCTTAGATTCGGTTTAGATGATGGTAGAGCTAGAACTCTAGAAGAAGTAGGAAAGGAATTTGAAGTTACAAGAGAGAGAATAAGACAAATAGAAGCTAAAGCTTTGAGAAAACTACGTCACCCAAGTAGGTCTAAAAAATTGAAAGATTTTCTAGAATAATTAAGGTTCGCTTATGCGAACCTTAATTATAACTTTTAGAGAGGAAGAAATAGATTATGAAACTATCAGAAAGATTATTAGCCATAGCAAATTTGGTGCCTAAAAATTCTATAGTAGCAGATATAGGTACAGATCATGGATATATACCAACATACCTTATAGAGAATAAGATATCTAAAAAAGTAATAGGAACAGATATATCAAAAGGTTCTTTAGATAAAATAATAGAATATGTAAAGGAATTGGGATTCGAAGATAAAGTAGATACACGCTTAGGAGATGGACTAGATGTAATTAAACCATATGAGGTAGATACCTTAATTATTGCAGGAATGGGTGGACTGCTAATTAGGGATATACTAGAAAAGCATAAG
Organism: Tissierella praeacuta; assembly: GCF_040396155.1. Lineage (GTDB taxonomy): Bacteria > Bacillota > Clostridia > Tissierellales > Tissierellaceae > Tissierella > Tissierella praeacuta_A. The sequence goes on along the minus strand of NZ_JBEBOY010000025.1, from coordinate 2,043 downwards.
AAAACATCAGATACTATAATTGATTTCATATTACAACCTATGGTGGCTAGCAAGGAGTTAAGGCAATATTTAATAGAGAATAATTTTGAAATAATAAAAGAGGAATTAGTAAAAGAAGATAATAAATATTATGAAATAATACATGCCCAAAAGGGTAAGTATTTTTTAGAGAAAGAAATCTATTATGAGATTAGCCCAATATTAATAAAGGATAAACACCCTTTATTGAAAGAATTTGTAGAGAGTAAAATAATATCAGCAAAGAAGATTGCTAAGGGATTAGAGGGGATGGAAACAGATAAATCGAAGGAAAGATATATGGAATTGAATAAGATTATAAAGGACTATGAGGAGGTGTTTGTGGAAATTGAAGGCTAGAGAAATAATAGGATTAATGGATAATTGGGCATCACCAAAGTTAGTTGAGGATTGGGATAATACTGGTTTTCAGATAGGTGATGATAATAAAGAAGTGAATAAAATTTTAGTTGCTTTAGATTTAGATAGAGAAGTCTATGAAAAAGCAATGAGAGAAGATTTTAATATGATAATCACCCATCATCCACTTATATTTAAACCTATTAGGAATGTAACTACATCAACATATAAGGGAAAACTTATATATGATTTAATTAGGAGTGGAATAGTAGTATATAATGCCCATACAAACTTGGATCAAGCTAATAAAGGAGTTAATGATGAGTTAGTAAGGATTTTAGGGTTAAAGAATTCTGAAATACTAAAGTTAAATAATTTAGATGAAGAATTAATACATGGATACGGAAAAGTAGGCGATATAGATGAAATCCATTTATCTGATTATATAAAATATATTAAAGAAAAATTAAATACTGATTATCTAGTAGTATATGGACAACAAGATAGAATAATAAAGAGAGTTGCTATCTGTGGTGGCAGTGGCTCAGAATTTATTTATGACGCATATAAGAAAAATGCAGGTGTCTATATAACTGGAGATGTGAAATATCATGATGCACAGTTAGGAAACGAATTAGGACTGACTATTATAGATGCAGGACATTATCATACGGAAAAAATTATATTACCTGCTATAAAAAAATATTTAGATAAAGAAAACAGAAATAATCTTTATATAGAGGTATTTGAAAAATCAAGCCCTTTATATAGGATATACTAAAATTTAAGGAGTGAGGGTATGGAACAACTAGATTTATTGAGGAATTTAGAGGAGCGCCATAATTCACTTAATTTATATCAAAAGGAATTATTAAATCTAAAAAATAATTTAACTATTAATAAGACAGAAGAGAAGATAGCTTATACTGAAGGAAAATTTATAAAACTTAAATCTAATCAAAAAAAGATAGAAGAGAAATTAAAAGAATCAAATTTAAGATTAAATGACTACAATTTGAAAATAAAAGAAATCGAAAAGAGTTTATATAATGGACAAATAGGGGATTTGAAACAACTTGAATATTTATCAAGTGAAAATAGCAAACTAAAAGAAATAATTGATGTTACAGAAACAGAAGTCTTAGGATTTATGAATGAAGTGGAAGACATGAATAATGAATTATTGGAAATGGAAAAGGCGTTAGATGATATTAAAGATAAAAGTAATAAATTGAAAGGGCAATATAAAATAACAAGAGAAGATTTAGAATCAAAGATTCATTTAGAAGAAAAGGAAATTTCAACATTAGAAAATAAAATTGATTTAAGTTTATTGAATAAATATAATACAATTCGGAAAAGCAAAAAAACTGGTATTGCTGAAGTAAAAGATTCCATATGTTCTGGATGTAATATGTTAATTCCCATAGCTTTAATGGATAAATTAAATAGTCAAAGTGAAATAATACGTTGTGAGAATTGTGGCAGGATATTATGTAAATCATAGAAAATATATCCTTTGCATATATTGACGATTTATGGTATATTATATATGAGTAAGTTGAGTGGTCGCGTGCTTTAAGGCATGAGGAAAGTCCGTGCTCCATAGGGCAGGATGCTGGATAACGTCCAGTGGGGGTGACCCTAAGGATAGTGCAACAGAGA